>QCHR01000058.1 GCA_003277985.1 Prochlorococcus sp. AG-402-G06 | reverse complement strand
ATGTGATGATTATTAGAAAAAGAGAATTTAATAACATTTTTTAATGATATTATTTGATAATTTAATGAAAATCCTTTACTGCTTGTATTACATTTTTATCTGCCTCTTGGTCTAGTATAACCATCTTTAGAAGGCTCACTATTATATTCGTTAAAGCTTTTTACTGTTAGATCAAAATCAGGTTTCTTTAGACCTGTTCCTTTGGTTATTGCATCATTAATTTCATCGAACGATACTTGCCCTTCTTCGTCTAATAGAACATTACCTTTTCCGTCAAGAATCACTGTTTGAGGTATCTTACCATGCCAGTAATAGCCTGGATCCTTAAAAGTTTTCTGGTCATCATTATCTATTTCATCAATTGATAGAGGAATTAAATCAACAGATGAACTCCACAACAATTTAATACCTGAAACTACAGGTGCATATTGTTTGCTAGTAGCACTATCGTCTAGGTAGAAAACCAAAACACTTGTTCTTTCGTTCTTTAATGACTCTGATAATGTACTTGGTGGTGGTACTAATGATCCGTTACCAGCATAGATTGGGTATATATTTCCATCATAACTATCAGTATCTCTAGCAGCGTATACCGGATTAACAAATAGAAAAAAAAGTATAAGTAGTGAAGAGAATATTCTTAACAAAATCAATGTAAAGTAATAATTTTTTAAATTCTAAAGTCTTAAAGCTAATCTAGCTATATTTATTAATAAATAAATTATCCTTTGGATAGGTTTCTCCCCATGCCTTGAGCGATACCTCTACCAATTAATCCAATAGATCTTCCTACAACTTTTGTGAGAATTATAACTATTAAATCACCTAAGTATTCAATTATTGCCTGTACTTGTGGAGCTAAAGCATCTCTTAATTCTATTATAAATGCTATTTGCCTTTGGGCCCAGTCTAATTTCTTTAATTCATCATCTCTAGGTTCAAGTATGATAACCTTTTCAATTTTATTGTTTTTTACTGTATAATATAATCTTTTGCTTTCGTACAATCTGACTGGCTTCTTGAATAGATTTTGAAGTTGATTATTTGTATTGATATGATTTCTTTTACGCTCTAGTTCCCTTGTTGAAACTAATCTTTTATTTAGAAAGTATTTACGTAATTCTGGCCATTCAGAACATGAAGATATAATCTCTTCACTAACTATTTCTGCTGTCCTGAATATCCAATTTAGAATAAACGTTTCTAATTGAATAATAGATCGAGGGTCTTCTATTGCTAAATATTCTCCATCGATGAGAATCGGCTTATTATTTAAAATCGGATCTATTATTAAAGTAATTGAAGGTAGTTCATCATCAAGAATTCCAAGCTCTGCATTATGAACTAGAAAATCTGAAATAAAAACTTCAACGCCATTCTTTTGTAGACGATCATATGAATCTATGAAATTGCGCAATGTATTAGCACGTAATTCAGGAGTAATTGAATGCAAATTCTCTTCAATTCCTTTTTCTCGACTATTTTCAGAATCTAGTTTGTTGATAATAATTGAGAATTCTTGCAGAAGAGTTTTCAATAGATTAGTCCGTTTGTACCTATTTAATGAATAAAGAGCTGCTAGTTCGTCTGTAGAATTTGTTAGATCATCTTGAAGTCTCTCCTTTACCCGTTTATAAATTACATTCCATAACTCATTAGTTGAGGTGTTTTTTATTGTTATGTCAGTAGTATATTTGTTAATTAGATTTATATTTTTATCGCTAGTATTTTTATTTGGAGACTCTATTAATACCTCTAGAGGCCCCCATAGCCAGATGATTAATCTTTTTGCTGTTAAAAGTTCTCTTCTTCTACCTAATAATATAAAAAGGTAAAATGAATTTATCGATTTTTTACCTATCATATAATCTATTGTGTGTAGATCTTTATTTATTTGTGATAAACCACTAGTTAATAACCAATGACCTAATCCATATGAATTATGAATAGAGTCAGCATTGTAATTTGTTTCATTATTAATTTTAAATACCCTGCCACCCTCAAGCAAAAT
>QCHR01000057.1 GCA_003277985.1 Prochlorococcus sp. AG-402-G06 | reverse complement strand
AACAGTTACACAGGCTGTAATTACTGTTCCAGCTTATTTTAATGATTCACAGAGACAAGCAACAAAAGATGCAGGGAAGATTGCAGGTTTAGAAGTTCTCAGGATTATCAACGAACCTACTGCTGCTGCTTTAGCCTATGGATTGGATAAAAAAGCAATGAAAGGATATTAGTTTTTGATTTGGGTGGAGGTACTTTTGATGTATCTGTTTTAGAAGTTGGAGATGGTGTATTCGAAGTTCTTTCTACATCTGGGGATACACATTTGGGTGGAGACGATTTCGATCGAGTAATCGTTGATCATTTGGCTTCTACATTCAAAGGCAATGAAGGCATTGATTTACGTCAAGATAAGCAAGCTCTGCAACGTTTAACTGAAGCTGCTGAAAAAGCAAAGATTGAATTATCAAATGCCACTCAAAGTGAAATAAATCTTCCATTTATCACAGCTACTCCTGAAGGCCCTAAGCATCTTGATTTGACTCTGACAAGAGGAAAGTTTGAGGAGCTAGCTTCAAACCTTATTGATCGTTGTAGGGTCCCTGTAGAACAAGCGTTGAAAGATGCAAAATTATCTACCGGAGAAATAGATGAGATTGTTATGGTTGGTGGATCTACAAGAATGCCAGCAGTTAAAGAGTTAGTTAAAAGAGTAACTACTAAGGATCCAAATCAAACAGTTAATCCAGATGAAGTAGTAGCGGTCGGAGCAGCTATTCAAGGTGGAGTTCTTGCTGGAGAAGTTAAAGATATTTTGCTACTTGATGTAACTCCTTTATCTCTTGGGGTTGAAACTTTGGGTGGGGTGATGACAAAAATGATTTCAAGAAACACAACTGTTCCAACTAAAAAAGCTGAGACTTATTCAACTGCAGTCGATGGCCAAACGAATGTAGAAATTCACGTTTTACAAGGTGAACGTGAGATGGCTTCCGACAATAAAAGTTTAGGAACATTCCGGTTAGATGGAATTCCTCCTGCTCCTCGAGGTGTGCCTCAAATCGAAGTAACTTTTGATATCGATGCTAATGGAATTCTTAGTGTCAATGCAAAAGATAAAGGAAGCGGTAAAGAGCAAAGTATCTCTATTACAGGTGCATCCACCTTATCGGATAACGAAGTTGACAAAATGGTTAAAGATGCAGAAATGAATGCTTCTGCTGATAAAGAAAAGCGTGAAAAAATTGATATTAAAAATCAAGCTGAAACGCTTGTTTATCAGGCTGAAAAACAAATAGGCGAGTTAGGTGACAAAGTTGATGAAACAGCAAAAGCAAAAGTTGAAGAGAAACGCGTCAAGTTGAAAGAGGCAGTTGATAAAGATGATTATGAAGGTATGAAATCTTTAGTTGAGGAGCTGCAACAAGAATTGTATTCCTTAGGAGCTTCTGTATATCAACAAGCAAATGCTGCTTCTCAAGCTGCTGATGATTCTAAGTCTGATACTAAAGATGATGGTGATGACGTGATTGATGCTGACTTTACCGAGACAAAATAAATAGATTTTAGAAATTAATATTTATTGGTTTCTATTTGAAGTCCAACCCATTCAGCGCATGCAGGAGCTAACAATACACCATTTCTATAGTGACCTGTATTAATTAATAAACCTGGTTCTAATTGTTTTAACAATGGAGCAGGTTCATTAATTGGTCTTGCTCTTATTCCGCTCCACTCATGGATAACTTGTGCTTCTTGCATCCATTTTGGAGCAGTATTATTTAAATTTAACATTTTTTGCTTATCTATTAGGCTTGCTTCAGTCCCTTTTTCAATAGTTGCTCCAATTATTATGCGATTGGGTTTACAGGGTATAAAGTTTATAGATTGATAATTTAATATTGCAGGCCATTCTTTCCAATTTGAAATTCTTTTTTTTAATTCTAATTCAATAATTTGTCCTAATATTGGTTCTAAAAGGATTTCATGACCTAATGGTTGTAATAGTTTTTGAGTATTTAATGCAGAACAAATGACGATGTAATCTTGATTAATAGATTGATTACCTTCCAAATCA
>QCHR01000056.1 GCA_003277985.1 Prochlorococcus sp. AG-402-G06 | reverse complement strand
TTACTTATAGAAAAATTTAAATATTTAAAGCCCCTCCCAAAAGGTTCTTTTTTAATTTCTAGACAAGAGTGAATAATACTTAGAATCTTTTTCGTTTACCCACCTATTCTATTGAAATGAAAGGCATTTAAGTGATACGAAAGTGAGTTGAAAGTTGAATAGAGATAAATCAATGCATTTTTTCCCAAGGTTTTCAATACTAAGAACTTACCAATAGAAAGCAAAAAATTCCGTTAAATTAAAGTGCAAAGGAACTTAGCTTCTTTAGGAGACCTTTAGTCATGGTAAAGATAAGTAAGTAGGTAGAATAGTTCTAATTATTACAAAACTGCATAAGAGTTGATACTTGAAGCAAAAAAAAAAAAGATCATTTCAATCTTGAGTTAGCATAAATGGAATTAGTAGTAATGAAATCATGAACTTTTTATTCGGAGTTCAAAGTACATTTGATCTATCCAAAGTAGATTTCTCCTCAGGTCTAGGTATAAATACACCTGATCTTGCTGGGATATCATTCTTAATGGTTATTTTTGCAGGAGTTTTAGCTTTGAGACTTGGTACAACTCTTAGAGATTCGTAGTTTACAAAAGGAGGAAAGCCAAATATTTAATACCATTAACTCAAGTTGATATTTTTAAAAGACTTGGTAATTTATTTTCGTAAAATATAAATAAGGTGTTACTGTTCTAATTTCGATTTCTTCTAAAGAAGTTGACAATTAAAATGAATACAATAATAAGTAAGACAAAAAGATCGTTAATATCAGGCAAAACACTAGATGCTGGTCAAATATATTTTAAACAAGAATTATAATTTATGTTGGTTTTGATATCATTTATCTCCAAATGCATTAGTTAGATTACAAAGCATCAATCATACTTCGATAATTTTGCCGCTCAAAATAAATAATGATTAACTATATTATTAAGACTTATTCATGTTTAATATCCCATTAAGGAGTTAAGATGATTTAACCATTTGATTCTATTCATATGAATTTAGAAGCATCTAGTGAAAATTTATATAATAATGCTGATAGTTTTGCAATGGCATTTGATGCAGCCTGGAAGAATAGTGAGCTAGGAAATAACAAAGATATAAAAATAGATGAAAAGATTGAAATAGCTCTCGAGAAGATTAAAGATCACCCTTTTCTAATTTCAAATCCAATGGAATCAAAAAATATTGCTATCTTCAGAATTAAATTATTAGGACTATCCTAAGTATTACATAATCAGAAAAATCAAAACCATTCTTCAATAAGTATTTTTAAAATAATCTAAGTACCATTCAGAGAACAATTTAATGCCATTCTCAATTGATGTTGTAGGTTTGTATTCTACCCATGTCTGAAGCAAGTCCATCCTTGCAGCAGTTGAAACTACATCACCTGGCTGCATAGGTTGAAAATTCTTTATGGCTTTCTTTCCTAAATTCTTCTCTAATAACTCTATAAAATAGGTGAGTTGAGTTGGACGTGAATTACCTATATTAAAAATCCTATAAGGTGCAGATGAAGTTGAAGGGTTTGGAGAAAGAGGATTAAAGTCATCATCAACACTTGCTTTCTTGAAGCAACAACGAATTATCCCCTGTACCACATCATCGATGTATGTAAAATCCCTCTGCATTTGACCGTGATTAAATACTTGGATTGGCTCATTATTTAAAATTGATCTCGCAAAAATCATTGGAGCCATATCGGGTCTTCCCCATGGGCCATAAACGGTAAAGAATCGAAGCCCAGTTGTTGGCAAGTCATATAAGTGGCTATAGGTATGGGCCATTAATTCGTTAGATTTTTTAGTCGCCGCATACAAACTAACTGGATGATTTACTGCCTGCTCTTCATAGAAAGGAAGATTTTTATTGCCACCATAAACAGAACTGCTAGATGCATAAATCAAATGAGGTGTCTTATTCTGCCTACATCCTTCAAGCACATTTGCAAAACCTACCAAATTACTTTGCACATATTCAGCAGGATTTGTTATTGAATAACGAACACCAGCTTGCGCGGCAAGATGAACAAAAACCTGTGGATTGTATCTATTA
>QCHR01000055.1 GCA_003277985.1 Prochlorococcus sp. AG-402-G06 | reverse complement strand
GCATCATGTAAAAAAGAAAGCCGGTAAAAATAGCAAGTTTCCCAACTACAAAATAAGGAATAAACTTTTTGATTTTAGCTTCAAATTTTGATTTAGTAGTTGAAGTCATATGAGACCTAAGCTTCCAAAAGTGAAGCCGACCCCGCAAAAGAAGGCGAATTCAACTAAATCTCTGCATCCTGATGGGATTGAATTTAAAGCAACGTTAATTCGTTGAGCCATTTGACCTTGTACTCGCAGGTGAATGTGGAAAGATACTATAAAAGTAAGAACAAATACCCAGACACGTGACAGTTCAAAGGTGGGGTTATCGAGAATTAGTTAAACTTATGATTCAGAACCTCTTTCACTTCAAAGTAATTGAAAAAAACCAGCAAAGAAAGTGCTCCAAAAATAATTGCCCATAGAGCAGCATCCTTTAAAGTTCTTCCCCATTATTTTTCATTGAAAGAACCAAGCCTATATGGCAATAGCTTCAAAAAAACCAATCATGAATCTTATAAGTTTAGTTCTTTTGACCTTAAGTAAGCACTTATAACCCGAGAAATAGATAACATATTTTTAGTAAAACCTAAAAAGATGGTAGGTACTTACTGTCTTCAATAGATTTCTTTAGCTAAATATTCAATGTAATTTTTCAAAGTAAAACCATGAGAATCATCATTCCCTTTTACACAATCTATATCATCAATAAGGTCCAAATTATGACCCGCCATTAGCTCCTTTACTCTTGCATTGAACCAATCCTTGAGGGGTTTCTCTATTGCATCTTTTTGATGTTGGGACCATAGATAAGTATCAAAAGCTTTTACAGCATCCTCTCTGCTCCACTTTGGCAGACCAAGAAAATGATTTTTAACAGGACAATCCTTCCTGTTGATATAATGCTTTTTCGCAGTCCTAGACATCCCCCTTATATATCGTTCTCGTGAATGTGCATTTTTAACTAACAATTGTCCTGCCGTATTTTCATCTTTAACTTGAAGCTCTCTCCTAACATCCTTTTGGCCTAAGACTTGTATTGGATCCATAATTAGTTGGCTTTTTTAAGATCACTGAATATCGACCGAAAATTATTTAATACGTTTTTCCAGTAATTAATAACAGAATCAGGAATAGGCTTATTTAAAGGCATTTGGAAAAGATAGCTTAAAACATTATTTTTAGCCGTTATTCACGCTTAGACAGAATTTGTTTCACTTCCTCACCATTAACAAATCTTATTTCACCTGAATCAAAGTTTGCGACTTGATTAACTTTAGGAGCATCTAGATCTCTTGCACCTCCAACAAATGAGGGAACTTTCGCAATCTCTTCTTCTCCAACAAGAATATCTCCAGGTTTAACTTTAAGAAATTTAGGCTCATTAATCTTTTTCTTTTTTGCCGTTTCTGATTAATGGTGTTTTTGAAAATATGAAAGTGATATTCGACCAAGAAGAAACTTCACAATAGAACGAACCCACCACCTCCGATATAGATAAGTAGGTTTGTTTCTGTAGAGGAAGCGAGGATTGGAATCATTCTTTTTTGAATTTCCTTGCAATTAAGACAAAAGATAGGGCCCCTAAGACGAGAACAATATCAATAAGCAAGTGATAGTTGATATCCATGCTTATTTAAGAAAAGGAAGAAACTTGCTGAAGGTTGCAGGAAATGATCCAATAATCAAAGTCAACACCCCAAAAACAACGGCAACAATCGCAGCATCTACTAAAAGATCTTTCCAGTTGTATTTCATAAACCCATTGTATTGCTTTAATTGTTGATTTTTTTATTGACTTAAAGACCAGTTGCTCCGACTGATCCAAATCTTGCATCACTTTCTAACACACCTTCGATTCTACTAAACATAGTGATTTCTTAAAGCAAGAACCTATGATGATCCCCCATGCCATCCAGTGGGTAGTCGTTTTCAAACTGTTCAACAACTCTAGTCGAAACATAAAATCTACTAATTAAGTTAGAGATCCTTTTGTTAATCAAACGCGAAATGAAAGACATAAAACTTTTAAAGTTCTATTCTTTATAACTACAGGCCAGACACTTTCAAGTAGCTAATA
>QCHR01000054.1 GCA_003277985.1 Prochlorococcus sp. AG-402-G06 | reverse complement strand
GCTATCTCAGGTAGTTTTTTGAAATTAGCAGAGCATCTCAACCATAGTTTGTTGGGAATAGCAGGGAAGCCGCTAACCACCTTTCCTGCCTCAATATTAGATACGATTCCTGTTTTGGAACTGGCTATCACTCTATCGCCAATTTTGACTCTATTACTGACACCAACTTGTCCCGCTAGAATAACTCCGTCTCCAATCTGTGCACCTCCAGCAATACCAACTTGAGCAGCCATAGCACAACCTTTACCGGTAGTTACTCCATGACCAATTTGAACTAGGTTATCAATTTTTGTATCTTCACCAATTATTGTCTCTCCGACTGAAGGCCTATCAATGGTAGATCCACTACCAACTTCTACTTTGTTTTTTAATATGACTATTCCCACTTGAGGCATTTTTCTCCATCCATGTGATGTGGGCACGAATCCAAAACCTTCACCTCCAATAACGGCATTAGCATTAATTACACATTCGTCACCAAGCTTAGATCCAGAATGAATAACACTATTTGCGTGAATTAAATTTTTGGCACCAATACTTACATTTTTATAGACAACAACGCCTGCATGAACAATAGTTCCAACACCAATTTCAGTATTATCTCCAATATATGCATTAGCTCCGATTGAAACGCCTGGACTAATTTTTACATTCTCTCCAATTACAGCACTTTTATGTATACCTTCATTTTCTATATTAGAAGGATAAAGAAACTCTAATGTTTCAGCAAAAGCAATCTTGGGCTCTTTAAGTAGTATCCAATCAACTGGAATCTTCTTTGCCATTTCAACAACATAATTATCATTGGCTGGCAATAATAGAGCAGATGCTTTTGAGCTTTTGATGAGATTTCTAAGATTTAATTGACTTTTATTGTCTAGAAAACTTATGTCATTTTTTTTGGCTTTTTCTAAAGAAGCTGCGGTTAAAATAACTGGATTGTTTTTTATCTTAAAGTCAACTACACCAGATTGACCTTGCTTCAGATTTTCGACAATTTCATTGAATTGCATAATTTGGTTTAATTGGGGAAGTGAAAATTACTATTTTTATCTGAGTTATTCACTTGTTAGTACCAAAACATCTCTATGAATAACTAGGGGAGATCCTGTTGTGTCGGATCTTGAATTTATTCCTATCTTTATAGCATCACTGCTCATAGAGCAAATCCCTTTAGCAATTTCTTCTCCAGCAGTATTAATAACCTTTACAGGTTGATTAGCAATAAAACTCCCACTTACTTTTTTCACGCCAACCAACAAAAGGGAAGCACCTTTGTTTTTGATAGCTTCACTAGCACCATCATCTAACTGTATTTCTCCAACTGGTTTGATTGCATGTGCCAACCAACTTTTTCTATTCCCGATAGGGTTTGGATGAGGATGGAAAACAGTTCCTATTTTTTTTCCATCAAGTAATTCTCCTAATCTTTTAGGAGATCTGCCATCTGCTAATTGCACTTTTATTCCGCTTTCAGTGGCGATCTTTGCAGCAGTTAATTTGGTTTTTATTCCTCCAGTTCCCCAAGAAGTTTGTTCATTTGCAAGTTCTAAAGTGTTTAATTCTTTTGAATTATTAATATCTCTGATGGGCTTTGCTTTGCTGTCGGTTTTTGGATCAGAAGAGTATAGATGGTCGATATCAGTTAACAATATTAATTGATCAGCAGATATTGCTGTTGCAACTAATGCAGATAAAGTATCGTTATCGCCATACTTTAGCTCTTCATCAGAGGTTATATCATTTTCATTTACTATTGGTATGACATCCCATTCAATCAATCTTTTTAATGTCTGCGAAGCAGATTTATAACTATTTCTTGAGCCCAATTCTGACCTGGTTAATAATATTTGTGCAACTTTGAATCCATAACTGCTCATAGCCTTTTCATATAAAGCCATTAAATGAAGTTGACCTATTGCGGCAGAAGCTTGAAGAGAGATTATTTCTTTAGGTCTTGTTTTGAAGCTCATTTTATGACATCCAAGTCCTACAGCACCACTAGATACCAATATAACTTTATCGCCATTTCTTTGAGCAGTTGATATGTATGAACAATAATG
>QCHR01000053.1 GCA_003277985.1 Prochlorococcus sp. AG-402-G06 | reverse complement strand
ATCATCAGACTGGGTAAATAGCCTCAAGAATCTAATACAAGAAATCCCTAAAGATCTAAAAGAAAAATTGGTTTCATGTTCAGTAGCAGGTACATCTGGAACGCTTTTAGCATGCAAGGTAAATGGAGAACCTATTGGAAAAGCTTTACCTTATTTCTTATCCTTCTCGGAATATTCAAACGATATAAAAAAGTTATTTACAAGAGAATGTGCCGGCTCAAGCATAAGTGGAAGTGTTGCGAGAGCTCTAAGACTTTTAGCTCTATACGGTAATGAAATAATCTTAAGACACCAAGCAGATTGGATTAGTGGATGGCTAATAAATAATTGGGAGTATGGTGAAGAAGGAAACAATATTAGGATGGGTTGGGAAATATCAAATAATTCTTGGCCAGAAAATTTTCAAAATTTAAAATGGTTGAAATGTCTTCCTAAAATAATTCCTTCAGGTCAGATAATGGGAACTGTATGTATTAAAAAAGCAAATGAATTAGATTTACCAAAGAATCTTAAAATAATAGCAGGAACTACAGATTCTAATGCGGGAGTTCTAGCCACTTTCCCTAATAAAAATGATGGAATAACGATTCTTGGGAGCACAATAGTTGTTAAAAAGTTTGTTAACAATACCCTGCCAGGGAAGGGCATCTCAAATCACAAATTATTAGGGAATTGGCTATCTGGTGGAGCATCAAATGCAGGGGCTGCAATACTGCTAAAATTCTTTAACCATGAATATATTGAAGAATTAAGCAAACAAATCAATCCTAATAAATCAACAGGTTTAAATCTTCTTCCACTATCAAAAAAAGGAGAAAGATTTCCAATAGACGATCCAAATATAGAACCCATACTTGAACCCAGACCAGTCAGCGATTCTCTTTATCTTCATGCATTATTTGAAGGGTTAGCAAAAATAGAAGCAAAAGGCTGGCAAAAGCTTCATGAACTAGGAGCTGATTTACCTGAGCAAATAATAACTATTGGAGGAGGTGCAAAAAACATTACTTGGAAAAAAATAAGAGAAAGAGAAATTGGTATACCAATAAAAATTTGCAACAGGCCTCCAGCAGCTGGAGTGGCGAGTATTGCTTTGCAAGGATTATTATGAACAACGCATTAAATTCTTTATGAAATTTTTAATCTTAATTTCTTAAAATCGAACTAACGTATAAGTAAATTTCTAAAGTAACTAACAGAAGAATATTCATGAATTCTGAACAGATAACCCAAGAATCAAGCAAAAGAATATGTGATCACATGAATAAAGATCATAAGGATGCAGTCAATGCTTATGCAAAATATTATGGCAAAATTAAAACTTTTAAATCAGCGAAAATGATAAGTCTTTCTCCACTATCAATTCAGCTTCAAGTTGATGACCTGAAAATAGAAATAAAATTCGATCATATTCTTCAAGATTGTTCAGATGCTCATAAAACATTGGTTAGGATGATTAGAGCTATTCCTGCGCTCTGAAATCTGCCTTCAAGTAAATAAGCAGAACGCTGTCTTCATAATGATTTTCAAATGGCCCTCACATTTGGACAAAGGAAATTAAGGAGATTTCAATTTATTTTTCAATAAGGTACTTACGAATTGGTAGATTATTAGGGGGGTAAGCCGGGATAGCTCAGTTGGTAGAGCAGGCGACTGAAAATCGCCGTGTCCCCAGTTCAAATCTGGGTCCTGGCACCATTAATAAGCACCTTATAGGTGCTTTTTTAATACCTAAATCAAAATATAGTTGCCTTTTCAGGTTTTTTAGTTCATTAAGGCACAAATTGAGTATCTATAAAAACGGTATGGAAGTGGTAGGGAAGTTTCCCTATCAGATTAATGAATTATTACTGCCACGATGTTCCATGAATAATCAGGTATTCATTTTAGATACCCAGAATTGATACATACTTCTGAAAGTATTTGGATGCTTTTCTTCAAATCTTGCCCAGTTTTGTAAATTGATTTGTTTTTTATCTTTTGGGTAATATTTTGTATAGAGAGATTTAACTGGTTTTTGAAGCAAGAACCCTAGAAATCTTAATTCATTAGATTTGAGAGTTTCTTGTAGTTGGTTAATGGTGAATCTATGCTCCTGTGCGTGAAAGCAAAGATCACGGCATTCG
>QCHR01000052.1 GCA_003277985.1 Prochlorococcus sp. AG-402-G06 | reverse complement strand
TATCAGACATAATGAGTCCATGGCAATAGATCAACTAAAGGCTTTTCTCTCAGATCTTCAAAAAAATAAGGAATTACTCAACGCCATAAGAGTTGCTGCTACCGCAAATGAAATTGCAGAAATCGCCTCTGAATTTGGTTATCAGTTTTCAGGTGATGAATTAAAAGCAGCCTCAAAAGCGAATATTGCTGGTGTAAAAGTCAAAAACCAAGATACATCCCCCTCTTATAGCTTTGGTGAAAGTGGAATAGATCCGAATGAAAAAAATTATAAAAGTGGTAAATAATGGATATTGCAATCACATATGCTATAGAAAATATTGCAATACTTGGAATGTTTTTTTACATCACCTATCAAATGAGTCTCACTAAATAAAAATATAAGACTTAAGTCATAGAATGAGTTCTTTTACATATCAGAGGAAGACCACGACTGATCCATCATTTACGATTTATCTGGATGAAGTGACTCATCAAGAGTTTTCTGACCTTGCTCGTAAATATGATGTTTAAGAAGCTTGCTTATTAGGAATTGACTAAATGTTCTTAATAAAAATATCTTTCTCAGAAATTAAGTAGTCAAAGCCCATATCGATAAAAGATTTAGCTGCATCTTTAAAAGTTTCAACCACAGGCTCTCCTGCACAATTAAAAGAAGTGTTAACAATGACAGGATCAACTTTTAAATTACGTAACTCTGTCAATACAGAGTATAGAAAACGTTCACTCTGATCAATAACTTGTACCCGAGCCGTATTGTCCACATGCGTAACTGCAGGTATCCTAGAGGTTTTGGATTTTGAAATCGTCAACATAAATCGGGAATCTTCAATGTCGCCAGTAAAATAGGTAGAAAAATCCTCTACAGCACAGATGGGAGCAAGAGGGCGCCATTTTTCTCTACCTTTTCTGTCATTAATAACATCACGGATATTTTCAATACCTGCCCATGCAATTATTGATCTGTGTCCTAAAGCCCTTGGACCTACTTCGGATCTTCCGATATGGAGACAAAATATTTTTCCTTGGACAAGCTCTTTTGCCACAAAGCTAGAGATAGTTGTGGGATTAAAATTGATAATTTGCAGATCTATTAAATTCTGTTTTCCAGAAAAGGCATTCAAAGATGACGGTGGAAAGGCTGGAGAAAGCAAATCAGCTGAATGATTTAGAGATACGTCTGCTCCAATTAGATAATGCAATGCAACCGCAGCACCTAAAGATAGACCTGTATCTCCTACACCAGGTAAAGGTTTATAATTCAAAATTGGACTAGTAGCTATTAGAGATGAATTCGTTGGGCAATTAAGGGAGAATCCCCCTGTCATGTATACATCTTTAAAGGTATTGTCGACTTCATGTATGTTTTCACAAACATCACTAATTAACTCGACATAGATCCTTTGCACGAAATGTTGCACATTAGCGGCAGATTGAATTGCAAAGTTTGGATCCTGAGTTTCGAAATTAAAATGAAACTTTGTTGTTTTACTAGCTCTAAGTTTTTGATCATTTAAACTAGTTAGCAGAATTTTTTTGGCGTAATCAAGGTTTTTTTGTTGTGAAA
This sequence comes from Prochlorococcus sp. AG-402-G06, assembly GCA_003277985.1. Classification (GTDB taxonomy): domain Bacteria; phylum Cyanobacteriota; class Cyanobacteriia; order PCC-6307; family Cyanobiaceae; genus Prochlorococcus_B. Next base: position 655 of record QCHR01000052.1, on the reverse strand, counting down.
AATCATTACCAAATAGGCCATCTATATAACTATCAACAAGATTATTTATTTTTTTTTGGAACCTACCATATGAGGCCAAGCCCATAAGTTTTCCAGCATCAATTTTAAAGTTTCCTGCGACAGAGTCATAAATATAGCCCAAAGCAAAATTATGACTCAAAATAGGAGTTAATCCTATGTCCTTACGAAATATATATATACCACCGGAATTAAACCCCCTTTCTGGCAATTTATTGTTATTAAAACAGGTATTAGGAAGGCAACCATCGTGAGTTGCGATTATTGCTTTTCCATTACTATAAAATGCTGCATAGAAAGCATGAGCGGCATGATGATCAACGTAAAAGCCAGGCTTCTCAATGCCGTTTAAGCAGAATGTAATAGGAATATAAAAATCACTCTGTTGTTCATCTTCTTTGATTCCTGAAACATTAATATGTTGGTTAAAAAAATTCTCAATCCATTTAGGATTAGAATCAAATTTGTACAAGTAAGGAGCTGTATAAAATCTTCTTAGAGGAGAAGATGTATGGAATTCTAAATCTTGTTTACTAATATGCTCGTTGTAGGGGAAACCAATATTTATGTTTTCTTCACCCCAACAGAAATTACTGCTATTCCAGAACTCAAAGTTTTTTGTGAATTTTTTATGAAG
>QCHR01000051.1 GCA_003277985.1 Prochlorococcus sp. AG-402-G06 | reverse complement strand
ATTATCGGCAAATTTGACTTTACCAAGTAAATAAGCCATTTCATCTTCTGATTTAATTTGCTCGTCAATAACAGGATCTAGAAATACCGTAGTACGGGTATCATTAGATCTCTCTGCCAATGAATAAAGTTGTTGAACAGAGGTTGTTACGTCAGCCTCCATTTGGAAAGACAAAGTAACTAAATCTTTAACTGCCTTCCATTCTTGAATTGGTTTAGTTACTTCTTCAAGCTCAACAGTTTGCCCCCGAGCAATCATATATTTCGCGAAGTTATATCCATGCTCTTGCTCAGACAATGACTCTTTCTTGAAAAATGAAGCAAATCCTCTTAATTCTCTTTCTAGAAACCATAGTGACATAGCTAAATATTGTGCACTTGAAACCCTTTCAAGAGAAGTGTGTTGATAAAGAGCCTCAAGAAGATCAATGTCCATAGGCTGAGCTATCGCACGCCCTGAAGGACCCACGGTAAGACCTATTGAACTGGAAGTAGCTGAATTCATAACAAAAAAAAGCTAGGTCAGAGAACGCAAAAACTAATTTTTTGTTCTATCAAATGATAACTCTTTTTGTATCAAATTGTTGTCGAAAATATAAAGTTTAAAATTTATTTATTTGATAATGAATCTCAATTGCGACAGAAAATTTAAATACAATTCAATCAAGCATTAAAACTATTTAGAAATTAGATTTAATATTTTCCGGCAGAACCAAAAAGCTTTTTTCATGAATTGTTTCAACTCTGCATTTATCTCCAATAGATAAATGTGAATCCAATGTCATTTCTGATCTTAACTTTAAACCATCACTAATTACAGTATAGATATAATGATTGATACGATATTCCTTTGAAATAACTGTGAAAGAACCATTTTGAGATGCTTGAATTTTAATTGAGTTCTTATCAAACATACAAACGGATTTTGATGATATTAATATATCATCAGGAAAATTCAATTTACCAATACATGTAGAATAGGAATCATTGATATATCGAATAGGCAAAATATTCTTTTGCAATACAAATTGACCTACAAAATCATTTGATGGATTTGAGACCATCTCAACAGGAGTTGAGTATTGCTGAATTTGACCTCTTCTTAATACAGCTACACGATCACAAATAGCTAATGCTTCGTGAGGATCGTGAGTCACCAAAAGTGCAGACGCCGAACAAGACTTTAAAACAGAAGACAGTTCGGACCGTAATCTAGATCTAACTTCTACATCTAAAGAACAAAAAGGTTCATCAAGTAAAACCAAAGAATTACCAGGGGCCAGGGAACGTGCTAGTGCAACTCTTTGACTCTGTCCACCTGAAAGTTCGTGAGGATACCTATTTTTAAATTCATAAATATCCAATAGCTTTAATAGCCAGTTTGCTCTCTTTATAGATTGTTCTTTCTTGTTTATACCAAAGCAAACATTATCCCAAACATTTAAATGAGGGAACAAAGCATAATCTTGGAAAACCATCCCTATTTGCCTTCGCTCAGGAGAGAGAAGGTAATGATTATCTGAGATTATTTGCCCATTTTTTTTTATTAATCCACGTTTAGGCTTTTCAAAACCTGCAATTAATCTTAGAAGGGTGGTTTTCCCACAACCCGAAGGACCTAGCAAACCCACTAGTTCTCCAGGTCTTAGAGAAAAAGTAATATCTTTTAGAACCCAATTATTAATATCAGTCTTATACTGATGACATAAATTATGAACTTCTAGCTCAGTATCAACCAAAACTATTTTTCTATATTCTATGCTCTAAAAATCCACTAAAAACAAACTAACGTCAAAAGAATAACTACACTAGCAAAAATCACAGAGAAGAGTATAAAATGATACCTACATGTTTTAGTCAAAGTCTTTAGCTTCATAGCAAAGGTTTTTAATTAGGTAACTTTAAAAACGATGAAATTTATACTGCAATGAAAAAAGATGAAAGGGTGAAAATAATAATTAAGAGACTTGAAGAAATATATCCAGAGACACCGATACCCTTATATCATCAAAATAGTTTCACGCTTCTCGTAGCCGTTGTATTAAGTGCACAATCAACGGACAAGAAAGTCAATGAATTAACTATAGAACTTTTCAAGGTTGCTCCCTCAGCCGAGAAAATGTATAAATTAGGTGAGAAGAAAATATATACTTACATAAAACAACTTGGACTTGCAAAAACTAAAGCAAAAAATACTTATAACTTATCAAAGATTATTCATCAAAAATTCAACAATATAGTACCAAGTTCATTTAAAGAAC
>QCHR01000050.1 GCA_003277985.1 Prochlorococcus sp. AG-402-G06 | reverse complement strand
TTTTTCCCTTTCTTCGATCAATTTGATTTCTAGAACCTATCCTTTTTAAGATAACTTGATTTAAAAATACTTCCAGCCCTGTCTCATAAATTTAAAAGACCAGTGTAACCATAAAAAGTTAGACAAGAAATTTATTTTTTTTATTAATGGAATCTTGAATAAGAAGATTTTTCAGAGTTAATATCGCTTCTTTTAAATCTATTGAGCCGTCATAAAGGGCTCTGCCTACAATTATTCCTTCAATACCTTCATTCTCGAGATCTGTTAGGGAAATTAAATCAGCTATTGAACCTATCCCTCCTGAGGCTATTACTGGATTCATACTTATCTCAGCTATATCTCTCAAGGCTTGAACATTAGGTCCTTTTAGAGTGCCATCAGTTGCAATGTCAGTTGAAATGATTGCGGCTAATTCAAGTTCGTTAAGTTGTTTTGCTAAGTTTAGGGAAGATATTTTGCTTTGTTTTAGCCAACCTCGAGTGGCTACCATTCCCTCTTTAGCATCAATACCAACTGCAACTCTTTTTGGATATTCTCTTGATAGATCTTTAACTAATTCAGGGTTCTCTATCGCAATTGTTCCTAAAATAATTCTGTCTATTCCGATGCCGAATAATTCTTTTGCACGATCAATACTCCTAATTCCACCACCAAGTTGAATGGGTATTGTAATGGATTTTTTTATCTCTTTTATTGTTAGATCATTTATTGGTTCACCAGTCTTAGCACCATCAAGATCTACAAGATGTAATCGTTTTGCGCCCTGGCTTTCCCAAATTTGAGCTTGTTTTACTGGATCACTATTGAACTTAGTAACTTCATTGTAATTTCCTTGATTTAGTCGAACACATTTACCATTCAGTAGATCTATTGCAGGTATGATTTCCATCAAGAAAAAAATTATTACTATTCATCTAACATCATTTATGTAGCTCTGGGAGATTATCTATAGGCTTTAATATAATTTTTTTAATAAAGGGTCTTGAAAGTTCTTTTTTACGGCGGAACAAGATTTGTAGGAAAAGCTCTTGTCTCGAAATTGCTATCAAAAGGGCATGAGATATATGTTTTTACACGTGGAAATCTACCAGTACCACAAAATATAAAGCATTTAAAGGGAGACAGGTTAAATGATGAGGACCTAAAAAAAATATCTGACCATTCATTTGATCTTATTGTTGATAGCTCTGGACGTAAGTTGGAAGATACTCAAAGACTTCTTAAATTTTCAGGTCTTCCAAGTTTTAGATTTATCTACATAAGTTCAGCAGGCGTATATGACAACACACAATTATTCCCAGTTAGTGAAGATAGTCCAATAGATCTTGAAAGCCGTCATATTGGTAAAGCAAAAACAGAGTCTTGGCTCAAGGCCGAAGGGATTCCTTTTACGAGTTTTCGTCCTACATATATTTATGGCCCAGGTAACTATAACCCCATTGAAAAATGGTTTTTTGATCGTATAATTCATCGCCGATCTATTCCTGTTCCTCTTGATGGTCAAACCATCACGCAATTAGGACATGTCTCTGATTTGGCCGAGGCTATTTCAAAATCTCTGGAAACAGATAAAGCAATTAATCAAATTTATAATTGTTCAGGATGCAAAGCAATAACATTTAAAGGCTTAATTGAAACAGCAATTTTAGCTACAGGAAATAAAGTTAATGATTTTAATTTACGTTCTTTTGACCCTTCAAAACTTGATCCCAAAGCAAGAAAACTTTTTCCTTTAAGGTTAACTAATTTCTTTACTGACACCTCCAAAATAAAAAAAGATTTATCTTGGGAACCCAAATTCGATTTGTTAGAGGGGTTAATTGATAGCTATAAGAATGATTATCTATTAGCTAATCATGAAAAAGTAGACTTTAATTCTGATGAACTTCTTTTTGATTGAATAAATATTTTATAGCAGAACTTAATGTAAGAAAAAATGCTATCCAGAATGAGATATAACCTATTTTATTAATAACATAAATTGTATGAATTGTACCCCAAGTTTTTGGCCATAATAGTAGGATTATACTAGTAAATTGAAAAGTAGTTTTATATTTACCTTGAGTTGAGGCTGGTCCACCTGAAGTTTTATCAGATCGCCAACTAGTTATTATGAGTTCTCTCGAAATTATTAACCAGATAGACCATAAGGGTACTAAATTTTCATGGACCAACCAAATCATTGGACCTATGAGAAGGATTTTATCTGCTAGAGGGTCTAACTTCGCGCCAAAAACTGATTTATGATTATATTTACGTGCAAAATAGCCGTCAAGAAAATCAGTAAGGCCCGCTATTAGGATTAGAAAAATAAAAACATCATTATCACCATTCCTCAATGAAATAATTATTGGTAATCCAAGTAATATCCTAGAAATTGTTAGTCCATTTATAATCCTTGGCCAATTAATAAATCTTTTTGAATTGATACATTTTTTGTTCATTTT
>QCHR01000049.1 GCA_003277985.1 Prochlorococcus sp. AG-402-G06 | reverse complement strand
AATTAAATTATTTATTTCTGAGTTGAGTGCTTGGTCAATTAAATTTACTTTATAACCTTTTTTACCTAGGTGAAAAGCTGTAGTGATTCCTGCGATTCCACTTCCTACAATAGAGATTTCAGTTTGCTTTTTTTCTGCTTTTTTGCTGTTCATTTGCACAGATGCTATGAAGTTTGCTTGTTAATTTTCAATGAGTGGTCTAAAAAAGGGAATAGTTTAAGGATATAGCTTTAGTGAGCATTAAAACAGTTATTTTGCAGTTCATTTGTCCTGATAAGCCAGGACTTGTAAGTGATTTAGCCAGTTGGATAGCAAGTAAAAATGGCAATATTAGACATGCTGATCACCATACAGATGCAGGTGCAAAATTGTTTCTTAGTCGAATTGAGTGGGATTTAGAAGGATTTTTGCTTGATAAAAATGAAATTAAGTCTGAGGTGACTTTACTTGAGCAGCGATTGAATGGGAAAGCTGTTTTGAGCTTTTCCGATGATTTTCCCAATGTTGCAATATTTGTAAGTAAGCAGAATCATTGTTTAGTTGATCTTTTATGGAGAGTTAAGGCCGGCGAATTATGTATGAATGTTCCTTTAGTTATCTCAAATCACTCAGATTTAGAGGCCATTTGCTCAAGTTTTTCGATTCCTTTTAAGCTTATAGAAGTAGATAAAAATAATAAAGTAGATTCCGAAAGAAAAATTTTAGATTTACTAAATGAGTACAACATTGATTTGGGAGTTTTGGCTAAATATATGCAAATTTTAAGTAGTTCATTTTTAGAGAAGTTTCCTCATCTAATCAATATTCATCATTCTTTTCTTCCTGCTTTTAAAGGTGCACAACCATATCATCAAGCTTGGGAAAGAGGGGTAAAATTAATTGGTGCAACAGCGCATTATGTCACGAGAGATCTAGATGCTGGCCCCATAATTGAGCAGACCATATCTAATGTGAGTCATCGTGATGAAGTATCAGATTTAGTCAGAAAGGGTAGAGATTTGGAAAGAGTCGCTTTGGCAAGAGCTTTAAGATTGCATTTAAGAAGACAAGTTATTGTTTACAGAGGTAGAACGGCTGTATTTACATGATTAATAATGCTGATTTTCAAAATTGCAAAAATAATTTTTCCGACAAAATAGGTTGGAGTTGTTTTCAGTTAAGTGTATTTTGTTTGCCGTCAAGCGCGTTCATTTCTTATATATTTTTGCTTGTAGCTCTACTTGAAGGAAGTCTTAAAAGAAGCCATCTCTATTTGAGGGAATATTGGAATTATCCGTTACTGATTGCCACTTTTTTGATGTTAATTGGCTGTATTCGTTCTCATACCGGTTGGCTGGCTTGGGTTGGTCTTTTTAATTGGTTGCCATTCTTTTGGTGTTTTTGGGGTTTGCAACCATATTTGTTAACTCCTGAAAGAAGAACAAAATGTGCTTCTTGGCTTGTATTAGGAAGTCTTCCAGTTTTAATAACAGGCTTTGGTCAGTTATGGCTGGGATGGGAGGGACCTTGGCAGATTTTTGATGGTTTAATAATTTGGTTTATTTCTCCAGGAGGAGAGCCTTTAGGAAGATTGTCTGGCTTATTCGATTACGCAAATATCACTGCCGCATGGTTATCGGGCGTCTGGCCATTATGTTTGGCTTCCGTTCTGAATCCTTTTATTTTTGGAAGAAACCGAGTTATTCCCTGTGCTCTTTTAATTGCTTTTGTTGCAGCAATGATTTTGACTGATTCTAGAAACGCATGGGGTGCAATTTTTCTAGGTTTACCGTTAGTTTTTGGTTCAGCATCATGGAGTTGGTTAATACCTTTAATGCTTATTTTCTCTCTTCCAGTGATTATTGCGGTTTTACCAGTTTTTGATTTTGGTGTTCAACAAGTTGCAAGGAGTATTGTTCCTGAATCTATTTGGATGCGACTAAATGATATGCAATTTTCTAATAGTAGACCTTTTGAAGCAACACGTGTTGGTCAATGGGAAATAGGCCTGAATTTAATTTTTGAAAAACCATGGTTGGGTTGGGGGGCAGCAGCTTTTTCAATTCTTTATCCATTAAGGACAGGCTTATCTCATGGTCACTCCCATAATTTGCCTTTAGAATTAGCAATTAGCCATGGCTTATTAGTCTCTTTGTTGATCAATGTATTTGTGTTTGGCTTGTTAATAACTTCGTACTTTTATAGAATATTTAACAATCTAAATCTTCAAAAAAATATAATAGTTGATCGAGCTTGGTGGACCTCTACTTTAATTCTTATTTGTTTTCATGCAACAGATATGCCACTATTTGATAGTAGAATAAATATCTTAGGTTGGATATTATTGATAGGTCTTAGATGCATGATCTATAATTCTAAAAGCTATAATATTCCATCAGAAATTTGAGAGAGTTTTATATTAATTCTCCTTCTTCTATTGTAATTTGTCTTTCATAAATTGAATGTTCATTAAATATTCTGGCAGT
>QCHR01000048.1 GCA_003277985.1 Prochlorococcus sp. AG-402-G06 | reverse complement strand
AGGAAAAAAAATTGTCTTTGACCTGTCTACTATTTCAGTAGAAACTCCCTCAAGAGATTTAATTACATCCAAGAGAGTTTTGTTTGTCGGCAAAGGAGATGATGAATTTCCAACCATCTGGCTATTTTTTTGTTGGTTGAAACGAGTAAAGCCACGATACGAGGTGACCATGTTTAATTTATTGTTCAGAGAAGATTAATAAGTAGAGAAAGAACGATATGTAGCCATGGCGACTTTTTTGAAGCTAAGTCCCCCAATCCGAACTTCCAATTAATTTGAAATTCTATCTTTTGCACGCTCCAAAGATAAAGCTGGTATGGAAAAAGACTATTAAAAACTACATTTCAACTTTTTGTCTTAGATAGTTTTTTGAGGTCTTACATATTTTGAAAACCAAGCATTTTCTTTTCATACACCACAGATAGTGTTGATTTGGTTGATTAGAAATTTAATACCGCTAGATTATTGACAGGTCATCCTGATAGAAATTGAGATGAATGCACGAGTTAGCATTAATGCTCAACAGAGGAGTTCATCGCCGAGTGAGGAGACTTCTCCTAGGCCTACTCTTCTTAGAAAACCTTTACAACTAGTTTCGACACAAGGGCAGTTTCAAATCCACACCTCTACTTTTCGAGGTAGCTTTTCCGTCGTCCTAAGTGAAGCATTGCGATCTGCAGGATTGGGAAGCAAGGTTTTAATAGCTCAATTCTTGAGAGGTGGAGTCAATCAAGGACCAAATAGAGCCATCAATCTTTGTGGCCGACTGGAATGGGTAAGGCCAGCTATTGAAACTTGCATTCCTGAACAATTATCGGAAGAAAATTTGTCTTTCAAAAGAAAATTTGAAGAAAAAGCAATAAAAGAACTTTGGGATTTTTGTAAAACATGTTTGATTGAAAAAAAATTAGACAAAATTGTTCTTGATGAAATAGGAATGGCTATTAGCCTTGGTTTCATTGAAGAAAATGATTTAATTTCCATGATCAATAATCGACCAACCTTCACAGATATTATTCTTACAGGACCATCAATACCTCCTAAAATAATGGAAATGGCTGATCAAATCACTGAATTACGCTGCAATTAAATGTTAAAAAACGATCTTTGGATTTCTGAACAGGCTTCATTAGGAATGCTTGAACCTTTTCAAGAAAAGCTAATAAGACATCTTGAACCGGAATCAGAAAAATCCCCTGTTTTAAGCTTTGGCTGCTCATCATATGGCTATGATTTGCGGCTTTCTTCTAAAGAGTTTTTGATTTTTAGGCATGTCCCCGGAACAGTAATGAATCCGAAAAAATTTAATCCTGCCAATTTAGAACCTACAGATTTGAAGGAAGACGACGATGGTAAATACTTCATTTTACCTGCACACTCTTACGGCCTTGGTGTTGCATTAGAAAAAATGAAGGTCCCGCCAAATATTACTGTTATTTGCCTTGGGAAAAGCACCTACGCCCGTTTAGGAATAATTGTAAATACAACACCTGCTGAAGCAAGCTGGGAAGGTCATCTAACCCTTGAATTCAGTAATAGCTCTGGAGCAGATTGCAGGATTTATGCTGATGAAGGAATTTGTCAATTACTCTTCTTTGAAGGAGATCCTTGTGAAACAACTTACAGTGATAGAAAAGGAAAATATCAATATCAACAAGAAAGAGTAACCCTGGCAAAAGTCTAAATATGAGTAGCGTTCAATTAATCACATCTACACCAAACGCTGAAAAGAGCATGGCATACATTGCCAGGGTAAGTAACCCAAAAAATCAAGACAATGATGACTTTACTAAATTAATTGCATATTGCATTAAGAATGAACATTGGAGTGTATTCGAGCAAGCTTATATGACTTTGCAAATAGAAACTACTCGAGGACTTGCGGCCCAAATATTAAGACATCGATCATTTACTTTTCAAGAGTTCTCACAACGCTATGCGGATAGCAGGCAATTAGGAGAAATTCCTATACCCGAATTAAGAAGGCAAGATAATAAAAATAGGCAAAATTCTATCTTAGACTTACCGGAAGAAATTATTAATACGTTCAACAAAAAAATCAAACGTCAATTTGATCAAAATAAAAAACTTTATGAAGAGATGTTAGAAGCCGGAATAGCCAAAGAATGTGCAAGATTTGTTCTACCACTTGCTACTCCAACCAGAATTTATATGACTGGATCATGTCGATCGTGGATTCATTACATAAATCTAAGAACTGGTCATGGGACGCAAAAAGAGCATATGAATATTGCACAAGAATGTAAAAGTATTTTTTCACAAGAATACCCCGTAGTTTCATCCGCTTTAAATTGGCTAGACTAGCTATGATTTCTAGGGCCCTCTGATCTAATAGTATTATTTAATTGTTTTGAATTATTTTTAGTAATTAAATTACTTGAATTTGATAAATTAGTAAAAGATGGTAATTCAGAATTATTGATTAAAGAAAGAAAGATTTTATTCAGTTCACTATATTTCCTAACTCCCAATGAAGAGCCCTTAAATTCACCTTTATCGTCAAAAAAAGTTAACTGAGGAATACCATTTACATCATATTTATCAATCAAATCAAACCACTTAGAATTATCAACATTAAGCAAAACTATATCTATCTTATTTGAATTTATTTTTTCTGCTTCTACCATATCTGGAGCCATTTCCTTACAGGCCTCGCACCAATCAGCATAAAAT
>QCHR01000047.1 GCA_003277985.1 Prochlorococcus sp. AG-402-G06 | reverse complement strand
ATAGAACAAATATGTTTGCCAATTAGGATTAAGTTCCATGGCTTTGCGGTATGACAATTCAGCCTCTTCAAATTTGCCAATATCACTCAATATGATTCCCCGATTGAAATGAGCATTAGCGAAATCAGGTTTTATTTCAATTGCTTTTAGATAGGATTTTTCAGCTTCTTGTAATTTGCCTTGATAATTCAGGATTATTCCCAAATTGAAATGAGCTTCTGTGTAATTAGGCTTCAATTCAACTGCTTTTCGAAGAGATGATTCTGCTTCTTCTAATTTGCCAAGATCTTTCAAGATGCTTCCCAAATTTGAAAGCGCCTCAGCGTAATTAGGATTAATTTCAATTGCTTTGCGTAAAGATGACTCTGCTTCTTTTAGTTTCATTTGCCCCATTAAGATCGTGCCAAGAAGGAAATGAGCTTTAGAGAAATCAGGTTTAAGTTCAATAGTTTTGCAAAGAGCTATTTCTGCTTCTTGTAGTTTCTTTTGCCCCATTAAGATAGTGGCAAGAAGGAAATGAGAGTTGAAGATATTTGGATTAAGCTTTATTGATTTGAGGCAAGAATTTTTAGCATCATGTATTTTACCTAGTTGAAAATAACCATTAGCTAAATTACTCCACGCAGTAGCTAGTTTAGGGTCAGATTCAGTCGCTTTGATGAGTAAAGATAATGCATCTTGCTTATTACCTGTAGTTAGTTCAATATTCCCAAGATTTGTTAGTGCTGGAGCATAATTTCCATTAATTGCGATTGCTTTTTGGTAAAAGTTTTTAGCAGTATTAATATCTCCAGTAGCTTGATAGGTATTGCCTAAATCTTTAATTACTTCATAGTCATCAGGTTTAAGAGTCAGTGCTTTATCAAAATATAAACGAGCATCATCTGTCTTTCTTATTGATAAAAAAGATTTTGCGATTAATTTTATAGCTTCTATTGAATTTCTATCAGTAGTTAATATTTGATTACAAGTATCAATTGTTTCTTGAAATTTATTTTGCTTAAAGAGCGATTGAGCTTTTTTTGTATATGATTCCAAATTTATCAAGCCTAATTTGACGTTAATATATCAGGCTTTTATTTGAGTTCTCAGAGTTTGCTGATAAAAGAATTATTTCCCAAATCAACTAATTGATAGAAGTTATCCAATTTGTTATGTCTTCTAATACATAATCAAAGGTATGCGAAAACTCTTCTATTGGATCTCTCTAAAGTTTTAATGTGTTGTCATGCTTCCCTAACCACTTTCCTTCTCATATGCACCATTCCAAAAAAGTTTTAATGCTCACATCCCTACCTTTGTGATAGTTTTCTAAATACCTAATTGATCTATTTCCCTAAGTGGGAAAAATGTGGGGTAAATTTTGGCGTTTTCTCTTTTATCAGTTCATTCCTTTCCGCAGCAATTTTTTTTGGCTCGCTCCTAACCAACAAGAGAAACAGTCATATTAAATATCTGTGCCATTAGTTCACTAGAAGTGTTTTTATCCCAAGCAGTCATCTATTTGTCTGAACCAAATACAACGAGATAAGCGTTTATTACGTTGCTAAAAATTTTTCCCAGTTTCTTAAGTTGATTTGTGTTTTATCTCCTGAAAATATTTCTTATATAAAGACTTAATTGAATTGATTAATTATAAGAAGAAAGTTGAATATATTTATTTCTGTACTAAATCAAAAACAAAACATATCCGTTCTTCGGTGCTTTCAAATGGAATTGTATAGTGAAATAAAGAAGACGGGAATATACAAATATCTCTGGTTTCTATCTTCTTAATAGTTGAATTAAAATTCTTGTCTTTAATAGGATATCTAGGACCTTGATAGCTAAAAGCTATGTTGCCTGAATCATTATTATCATCTTTGTATTTGGGAATTTGAAGGTAAAAACTACCAGTAATCCATCCATATTCGTGATTGTGGCTCCTAAGAAATCCACCAGTTTTCATGCTAATCATCCATGATCGAAGTTCATATTTTTCAGGCCAATTATTTATGAAACCTTGCCCACTATTTTTGAATTTTCTTTTGTACCCTTCAATCTTTATCTCTAAAGCATTTTTTATTGCGTTGATAAATGGATAGTTAAGTGAAAATAAATTCCCTGAAGTTTGTATACCATTATCAAGAAGGGGTTGAACTTTATTTTCCTTTTCGCTTATTTTATTATATACAATTAGTTCATTTAAATGAGTTTGAGAGAATGATTTCTCATCGATCTTTTCTATTAAGACATACTTAATTGCTTCATTACAGAAAGGCGAGTCGTATTGCTTTCCGTAAATAATGTTGGCATGCTCTATTACACCTCCAATATCAGCATTGCAAATCTTATTTTCAGTTATTTCTTTGTATTTTTTGTTGAAATCTTCTTCTCTATCAAGACATAATAAGCAACCAAGATATAAGGCTTGACAAAAATGCGAATTATTTGTACTTAAATATTTTAATGCTAATTCATATTTGTTTTGATTTAATAATTGTCGGGCTAAATCAATAACGTATGTTTCCTCTTCTGGTTTTAATTCAACTGCCTTAGTAGCATGTATCATTGCTTCCTCAGGTTTCCCAAGGTTCCTTAATATTCCTCCCAAACTAAAATAAGCATTTACGTAATCAGGGTTCAGTTTAATCGCTTTTCGGGTGCTAATTTCTGCTTCTTTTAATTTACCAAGATCTCTTAAGTTGATTCCCAGATTGTAATGTGAATCTGCGTAATCAGGCTTAATTTCAATTGCTTTGCGGTATGAAAACTCTGCTTCTTTTGATTTACCAAGATCTCTT
>QCHR01000046.1 GCA_003277985.1 Prochlorococcus sp. AG-402-G06 | reverse complement strand
TTAAAATTAAATTTATAAGTATATTAATGAGAAAAATTCATGAAAGCCTCTTCTTCTATTCGTAATTTGGTTACTGGAGGGGCTGGTTTTTTAGGTTCTCACCTGATTGATCACCTTATGAAGGCAGGTGAAGAAGTGATATGTCTTGACAATTTCTATACAGGAACAAAAAGGAATGTTGAACATTGGATTGGTAATCCTTGTTTTGAATTAATTAGACACGATGTTACTAATCCTATTCTCCTAGAAGTTGATAGAATTTGGCACCTGGCTTGCCCAGCCTCGCCCATTCATTATCAATTTAATCCAATAAAAACTTCAAAAACAAGTTTTCTTGGAACATATAATATGTTGGGATTAGCTAGAAGAGTTGAAGCGAGATTATTATTAGCTAGTTCAAGTGAGGTATACGGGAATCCAGAAGTGCATCCCCAACCAGAAAGTTATAAAGGATGTGTTAATACTACTGGAATTAGAAGCTGCTACGACGAGGGCAAACGTATTGCAGAAACTTTATGTAATGACTATATGAGAATGAATAATACACAAATTAGAATTGCAAGAATATTTAATACTTATGGACCAAGGATGTTGAAAAATGATGGTAGAGTTATTAGCAATTTTATTACACAATCAATTAATAAAAAACCCTTGACAATTTATGGTGATGGATCTCAAACTAGAAGCTTCTGTTATGTAGATGATTTAATTGAGGGTTTAATAAGACTTATGAATAGTTCATATAGCGCGCCTGTTAATATTGGTAATCCTAATGAAATTAATATTTCTAAGGTTGCGAAAATAATTAGTAAGCAGTTTAACAATGATGAAATATTTGAGTATTTAGAGATGCCTTTGGATGATCCTTATAGAAGAAAACCTCTGATTGATTTAGCCTGGAGACAGCTAAAATGGAAACCAGAAATAGATTTTATGGATGGAATTGAGAAAACATGTAATTATTTTAGAGATGCTAATTCTCTATAGCTTATTAAACAGATAAAACTATTGAATAAAAGTTTTATCTGTTTAATGAGCTATTGATTAACTATTTTAATATATATATTTTCTAAGTTTTTGGTGTATTTACTAGTATTAAAAAAAGGAGATGATTTTTCCTTTAATTTCTTACTGATTTTATCTAGTCTTTCTTTATTTGTTGCAAGTTCGTATGCTAGTAATTCATACTCAAATTCATTATGTGTAATTAATTCGTTTAGATTACAAGCATTTAAAATGCTAGCTCCTGCTCTAGCACAGAAACTTCTACCAGATAGTGTTATTAGTGGTAAGCCAGCCCAAAGACAATCACTAGCAGTCGTTCCAGCATTGTAATTGAAAGTATCTAGAAATAAATCACCACACGAATGCCTAGATAAATGTTCATCTAATTTCATTCTTTCAGCAAATACTACCCTCTCTCTATCTAATCCTTTTTTGCTTAATTCTTGATAAATGTTATTTATTGCTAGTGGATGAGGCTTTAATATCCATAGAACACTCCCTTTTACCTTTTGTAATAAATTCATCCATATATTAAATTCCTTTCTGGTAATTTTATTAGTATGATTAAAACATGTGAATATAAATCCATTGGTTGGTAGACCTAAATCTTCTTTTCTAAATTTGCGAGGTGATATTTGTTTTGTATCATCATTAGGTAAAAAACTGTTTGGAAGATATAAAACCTTTTCAGTATAAAATTTTCTATTTTCTTCTGGGATTGCTATTTTATCGGCAATTATATAATCAAATGATTTTGATCCCATTGTACCTGGGTAGCCAAGATAGTTTATTTGCTTAGCTGCTAGACGATGATTAAAAATATTCCTTCTATTTAACTTCGTTAAACCATTAAGATCAATTGCTATATCTATTTTGTCTTTTCTTACAATATTAACTATCTCGTCATCACTTAGAGGACTCACATCTCGAAAGCAGTATACTGCATTTTTTACCCTTTGTGTATAACTATCATTATCTTTACTAAGACTATATGCATATATATTGAATCTCGACTTATCATGTAATTCTAATATTCTTGTTATTAATATTGAGACAGCATGATACCTAAAATCAGATGAAAAGTAACCTATATTTATTTTACTATTATCATATGAATTATGATTAGCTAAAAATTTTCTTTTACTTTCTTGATTGGCTTGATTATATTTTATTGTTCTCTTCAAATGATTCTCTGGATTGTCTTCCAAATACATTAAATTTATAGGAACCACTGGATTTCCTTGTAAACCTACACTTTCTAAACAAGGTAAAAATTTTTCTATCTCATCCCAGGAACAAAGGGTGGACAAGATTTCCAACAAATTTGCAATATGGCTATTTTTATTAGGTTCAAGTTCAATACACTTTTTAAATTCGTCTTTTGCTTCTTCTAATTTACCGAGTTCTTTAAAGATGCTTCCAAGATTTAAATGTGCATCAGCGAAATCAGGTTTAATTTCAATAGCTTTCTTAGCAATTAATTCTGCTTCTTTTAAATTTCCTATATCTAGTAAAATTACTCCAAGGTTTAAATATGCATCTACGTAATCAGGTCGAAGCTCAATAGCCTTCCGAGTATATAATTCTGCTTCTTTTAAATTACAAAGATCTTTCAGGATATTTCCTAGATTATAGTGATTTTCTGCGAGATTAGGTTTAAGTTCAATAGCTTTTCGAGTAAATAATTCTGCTTCTTTTAAATTACCAAGATCTTTCAAAATGGTACCTAGATTTGAATATGCTTCAAAGAAATTAGGTTGTATCTCTATTGCCTTTCTAGTTAATAATTCAGCTTCTTTTAGCTTTCCGAGATCTCTTAATATTAGTCCATAATTCGAAAGCACTATTTGATCATTAAAGCCTTTATTAATACAGTATTGATAATATTTTGCTGCTTCATATGTCTTCCCTTCTGAATGAAGAGTTATAGCTTGATTAATTATTTCTTCTTTAGACTTTTTTCTTGGTGGATTCGTTAGGATAGTTAAATTTTTTCTTATTTCTTCTAATGAAGAAGTTACTGGGAAAGTCT
>QCHR01000045.1 GCA_003277985.1 Prochlorococcus sp. AG-402-G06 | reverse complement strand
GGATCACGGCTTTTATAGACATTGTAATTTTGCCCTTCAAAATCTTCTTCTTTAATTAATTCTTCTACTTGCTTAATAAGGTCTCTATAGATATCTGCTCCTACGATCTGTTCTTTAGAAAGTTCGCTTCCATGAGAATCAGCGTATTGAATAATCCCTTTGTAAGTAAAAAGCCATTGCCTCCTTGCTAGTGGATCTAATGCGATAACTTCTTTGACTATAAAACTTTTACAAAGTTTGAACTTTACTTCTAAATCGTTAGTTTCAATCACAAAGGGAAGAGCTCATCTTCCCTAAATTGTATATGGCTATTTTGGAATTCATTCATTCGGTTTGTATCCCTCAACAGGAATGGATATTATTTCGTTTTCGGTTGAGTAATTTTGATTCATTTTTTTCTGCATCTCCGAATTACTCGCCAAAAAGAAAACCCCAAGTGCAGCCATAAACGGGAAAAGGATTTTTATTGTTTTCATTAGTTTTTTCTAGTAGAAACGATCTCTTTAAACTCAAGAGAATTTACTTATTCAATAAGATCAAGATTATAAACAATATCTTTGCAGTTATTTCTTTTGTCGAACTCTTTAGCTTCATCACTTTCTAATGAGGCACCAAATTTATCCATATCGGTGATATGAATTAACGTATGAGCTTTATGGTCGTTTACTTTTACAAACTCATAATCACTTACATAATCCTTAACCAAGCAACCAAAAAAATTCTCAGTAATTTCCTTTTCAAATTCTTCAAAAGTACAGCTAAAGGTCGAAATAATGAGGGTATTCATAAAAAAAATGCTAACAATAGTTAGCATTGCATTCTTTTTATAGTTTTTCTGTAGAGATGGACATCTCTTAAGGTTCCTCTGGCATATCAGAATATTTAATACTTTCAATCCTAATAGAGTAGTACGATCATAGACATAACTAGCATTTCATAGCTTCTTCAATAATAGAAATTTCTCTGGTGTTTCTTCTATTAAGTCCACGCAGGTCTAATTGAAAACGTATTACCTCCAATGCAAGCTTGTTAAATCGAAAGGTGGCCTGTACATATCCATGTGAGTAATCAGATTCAAAATATCCAAAACCTTTCAAGTCTTTTAAGAGTAAATAACTATCAAAAATTTTGCTATACCATCTGATCAGCATACTATTGTCCATAATGTCAGCCATAGCTATACGAGATATAGTTTTAGTTCTTACAGCAAAGTAATCATTAAGGTCCTGGTAAATAGGTAAAAAGAATTTCATTAACCCTTTCTAGCTGATCTTTCTCAACTCATCTTCTTGTTCAAAGCAAAGTTAAAAAAAGGAACCATATCAGTTACAAATTAACCAAGAGAATTAACACCTTTGGTTAGCGGCCTATCCAAACGCACTAACCTTAAACTTTAAAAATTCTAACTACTGAATCTCTCTAAACCCCTTTTGCTTTGAGCGATAGCTTTATCAAGTGCTGCTCACATAACACTTGAAGCTACAAAGTCTCAAGAAATTCTAGAAGTACTCCTTTAATTCAATCAAAGAGAGGACCTAGCAATAAAAACCATCATATTCAAGATACAAAAAAGAACTAAGACTTTAAAAGTCAATATTCAAGTCTGATTAAAGAATCACTTACATATACATCCATTACCAATACTGGTTTATGTACAACAAGGAAAACTAAAACACTCAAGAGTTCTTTTTGTCGGTGTTTCATCTGCTTTTGATCTACCTAAAACAATTAATAAATAGTTAGTCCAAGATTTTTATCAAACTTCAATTATATATTTATAAATCCTCAAGCCAATCAATGGATATGACAACGGATCTTTATCTCATAACAAATGCAATATATTATCTCCAGTTTAAGGCTATAAAAAATATAGGAAGCTAATCAGCTTCCACTAATCTATAGAACTATTGATCGATGGTTTCATTTGCTAGAGCAAGAACAAGATCATTGTTGTCAAGGCTATGGCCTGTGACTACAAACACCCATAACAATCAAACAGTTGAGTCGCACAAGTCCAAAAAGCTGATTGAGGATATTGCCGAGCAAAACAAGTATTTCTTGGAAGCAAGCAAAAATGGTGGAATGTGGTTTTCTTAGAGCATTGACTTAAGGGGAGAGTGGAGAACTTTCTCTGAATGGTATTGGCGGAAGGATTATGACATTAGAGCAAGCTCTCCAAAAACAAGATAATAGTTTTGGTTAAATTTATTTAATTAGAATCAAGCAAAGCATTGAAACTTAAAAAATCGAATTGTTTAAGAAGCAAATAAATTACTGAACATCAATTATTTATTTGCCTCTTCTTCAATGTATTTTTTAAGGGTATAACCATGACAATCAAATGGATATTCGGCTCTAGTCATTTCGCTTGCCTGAGTCTTATCAGCATCATTACCTCTAAATTTTCGACAATCACATATAAGGTCCATCTTGGTTCCATCTTTATAGTCACTCACTCTCGCATCTAGCCATTCTTTTGCTTGCTCTGGCATCTCTTTACAAGCAATCCATGACCCCCAGAACAGTGCATCAAACATTTGTATTGCTTCTGCTCTTTTATTTGGCCCTGCCAAGTCCTCACAAAAATTTCTTACAGGACAGTCTTTTCTACTGATATAAAACTTTTTAGCTTGATTCTCATAACCTCTGACATAAGTTTTTTTATTATTTACTGCGTCCAAAGCAGCGTTTAATTGATCTCCTCCAAATGTATTGGTTATTCTCGCTTTATCAATTGATATTTGACCAGTAAGTTCCGTTTCACTTTCAGTAGCGGCATCATCTCTTCTGACATCAAATTGTCCAAGCACTTCAATTTGTTCAGTCATCTAGGTGCAACTCATCTTCCATTAGATTGAATTATTTTATTCTAATTTGTTCAAAACGATCTATGGCTTAAAGAGAAAAGTCCTTTTAATTATTAATTCATGTCTCTTCCCAATTTTCTCGTTTTTTGAAAGAACTTTTCCATTTCTGACTTGGTACTCGAATCCAATAAATTGATTGCTTAATTGATCCATTTGACAAATTCTTTTGGAAACTCTCTTTATTTTCCATTTCCTTTGCATTCCACCATCA
>QCHR01000044.1 GCA_003277985.1 Prochlorococcus sp. AG-402-G06 | reverse complement strand
CTTTCAAAATTGCCATCTTTAAAATAGATGACATGTAAAAATTTTGGCTCATCCCATATCTTGGTATTGGCTTATTGGCTTTTTTCTATGGATGGTTCACAACCTTTTGGTCCTTAATCGTAAAGTCAGCATTGACAAAGAACGACAAATCTCAAAGCGATTTAATGCAATCTCAAGGCTCTACCCAGAAGGTACTTACATTTCACATAGATAATTATCACTAGTTAATTTTTGATTACTTGAAGGCCTTCCTTGGTTTCTTTAATAATGGGGGGGGGTAGAGGTCTCTTGAGGGAAATATTCTTCAGTTTCATTTTCATATGAGTCAGCTTTCTTTTTGTTGAAGTATTCCTCTGATGGGTCGTAGCCATCGTTGTCTGGATTGTTTTTGTTTTTCATATTTTAATATTCTTTCTTTGACTAGATCAGTGGATGGGTCAAAGTGCTTTGTTATCCTATCCCATTACAAATAATTCCTGCTTTGGCCATTGAAAGTAAGACAAAATGATGAAAGCTAGGAACTGCTTTGTCTAGTGCGATAAGAAATATAAGCAATGACATTGATGTCATTGAAAGATATTGCATCCAATGAATACCTGTTTTATCTAGTCCATTTTTGTCAAAACTTGTACTTGTCATTTCATTAAAGCTTTGGTTGGTGAGATTAACGCAAAAATTTATTTTATGCTAGTTATTTCTTTTTCTTGCTTGATGCCTTCACAAAATTGATTAACTTCTTTGTTCTGAAATTTCAAAGTTTCTAATCACCTCTTCACCCTTTTTGAAGATCGTTTTAGCATATTCAGTCCATTTCCCCTGTCCCCAATAACGGAAGCAGCTAGTTTCTAATAGTAAAAGATATAAGAGTGCTTCTTGATAGCTATGGTTATTTGTTAATGATGGATTTTGTAATAATAAATGGTCAAATGTTTCGTGGAAATATGAACTAAGTTTTGAAATTGGTTCTAAAACATTTTCATATCCATCTTCCCAACTCAAGTCGTTAGTCCAGCTTGCTCCACTCAAAGAAAAGGACTGATCTTCCTTTTTTAATTCATTAATTGCTTTTTTAACCGAAGTGGGAGTTACTGGCCCAGAAATTTTCCCCCATATTTTTTCTTGATCGACTCCTTGTATCAATGGATAATTATCTTCATCTATATTTAAAGTCTCTAGGAAGTCGAGGTATTCAGATCCGTTCATAGCAATTGTGGGACTTAAATTTGTTTTTGGACCAATTCTTTTATAAGCCTGAATATAAGCATGAGGAAATTCGTTCATCATTACTCCGCCATTTTCTCCATCAGCAATTTGGGAAACCAGTGTAGGGATAATATGTTGACCTAAATTTTGTTTGTTTAGCTCTATTGCCTCGTAATAAGGTTGCATTTGTCCAACAAGTTTTGTATCTGAACCTTGAGTTTTTATTAGTGAAAGAATAGAGATAGTCTCTCCATTACTTCCTTGCGCTTTGAGCATATTGGGAATATATTTCTGATCGTCTCTCAGACTGGAGCCATCTAGAT
The DNA here is from genome assembly GCA_003277985.1 of Prochlorococcus sp. AG-402-G06. Taxonomy (GTDB): domain Bacteria; phylum Cyanobacteriota; class Cyanobacteriia; order PCC-6307; family Cyanobiaceae; genus Prochlorococcus_B. Next base: position 1,969 of record QCHR01000044.1, on the reverse strand, counting down.
TTTGAACGCTATGTTCTTGAACCATTACCCAACGATATCCACATTCTTTAAGAGATTTGATTAATTGAAAAAGAACATCAGGTTGGTTTGGAAGATGCATCTCAGGAAGAGAGAATCCATTCACTCGACGCAAAGCATTTTCTCCGAATAATGACGAGAAGTGATGCTGCCAGGCTGTTATCTGTAATTTAAAGTCAGAGGGTGGAGTTGAAGAGGCTACTGCATGACTCCAAAAGGTCCCTAGCCATTCAACATGTGGTTGAACTTTCTGATCACACGTGAGGAATTTTAACGATGCGAGAATATCCTCTCGACCCATTTGTTCGATTCCCCAAAGAAGATTACCCGAGTAATCAATCATTATTTTGGGATCATATCCTTCATCTATTAGGCTTGGAATGATTTGTGCTAGACGTTTATAGCATTGTGCAAATGGTTCGGCATTGTGATTATCTCCCTCTGAAGTGTTTTCAAACATATATTGCAAATGTGAAATGAGCTCTCCATTCTTACCTGCTGGAATTGTTGGTTGATGCATATGGAGGGCACAGGCAAACCCTGACTTGACATGCTCTAACCTTGACTTTTCTTTGAATTGTCTACTTTCTCTTTCCTTATTTACTAATTTATTAATTGCAAATTCAGATCCACATATCGGTGGTAAGTCTTGGATCTTCATATTATTGTAGTTAAATATTTGAGATAATTTCCCAAAATGGGAGTTTTATAATTTATTGGATTATATACAATAATAATTTTTTTACATAGATTTAACTTGTTTTACTGTTCTATTCTTTGAGAAATACTTTTACTAATCAAGGTTTTTAATTACCTGAAAAATATGAACAGTTAAATATGTTTATTTTTCTAATAGTGTTAATAAACACTAATAGATTGTAATACAATATTTATTTTGCCAGGCTTAAATCCGGGATTAAGTTCTCCTGGTCTACCGAATTTGGAGTGGAGTAATTGAAATTGGCTTATAGAATCGCATTTGAATTTAATTGGTAAAGAAATCTTTTTGGCAAGAACAGTTGGTTCAAGATTTTCAAAAGGAATTTTGATAATTGTTGCCCCAAATCTTTTTGTTTCTATTTCTGTTACCCATCTGAGCCCACCAGGTGATTTATCTAATAAATATTCACTTAAGCCAAAAATACCATATTTACATGACACCCCAAATTTTAAAGTTCGACCTCTACCATCAATTTTTAATTCAAAACCTTGATAATTAGATAAATTTAGAAGAGGTGAAAATATTGGAGATTTGCAACTTACAAAACCCCCTTTTTCCTCAACCACAACACCCTCTAGAGAAAGTCCTTTTGAGGTGGCTCTACAAACTGCCATGCTAGAACCTCCCATAACAGTGTCGTTCAATGAAAACCAATCATTAAAGTCACTAGATGAAACGACTTTGGATAGCTCTGGCATTTTTTATAGATAATATTTTTAACTCTATAAAATTTTCTATTGAATCATGAGTTTAAAAATGTAGATTTCACCAGATAAAGCAAAACACCTTTGTATCTCATCCATGACTCTTATTGTCTTTGAGTTGATTTTTAATCACTAATCAGGTTATTAGAGAAATTTTTGGTGTGAGATGATTCGGTAAGTTGGATTAAAGATTTATTCAATACAGTTCAATCATTACAGAAAAGTAACCCGGAGGTGATGGATTTATGGAGGATTCAGCATCCCAAAACCTTCATTTTCGATCCCTTACCAATGGTTAATTGTTGGTTATAATTATTTGATTCTTTCTTTAGCGACATAAATTATTTCACGGAGACTTGATTATGTTTCTTTCTTAATAGTTTACCTCAATATCCCCTTGCTTAACTACTTAAGTGCTATTAAATCTATCGATATAATTAGGGCTGTATTTATTCCTATGAGTCTTGAATAAAGATATTCTAAAAAATATTTTCTATTTGAATATTCTAAACTTACCTTTGGTTGA
>QCHR01000043.1 GCA_003277985.1 Prochlorococcus sp. AG-402-G06 | reverse complement strand
TGGGTTTTCAAGAGGACTTTGGGAATAAAAGCAAAGACAATACAAATGATTCAACTCTAGTAAAACTTGAAGAAAATTATCGTTCCACCTCTACCATCCTCGAAGCAGCAAATTCACTAATTTCTAACAATAAGGAAAGAATAGATAAAGTTCTCAGAGCAACCAGAGGAGAAGGTGAAGCTATTAAATTAACTAGGTGTGACGATGAGATAGCAGAGGCAGAGGCAGTTATTCATAGGCTTCGAATTTTAGATGCCTCAAATCCAGAATTAAATTGGGGAGATATGGCTATTCTCTATAGAACAAATGCTCAATCAAGAGCAATTGAGGATTCATTAGTCCGCTGGAGTATTCCATACATTGTGGTTGGAGGATTGCGTTTTTATGACAGAAGAGAAATTAAAGATCTACTAGCTTATTTAAGACTTTTAATTAATCCATCTGACAGTGTCAGCCTGCTAAGAGTTTTAAACGTTCCTAAAAGAGGGATTGGTAAAACAACAGTTCAAAGATTGAGTGATGCTGCTAGCCAATTAAAAATTCCTCTTTGGGAAGTTGTAAATGACCCAGAAGCTGTAAGATCTCTCGCTGGAAGATCAGCCAAAGGTCTTTTAAGTTTTAGTGAGCTTATCAATGAATTACAAAGTCATCTGCTTTCTTCAAGCCCTGCAGAGTTAGTTCAATTAGTTTTAGAAAAAAGTGGCTACCTAAGCGAATTAATAGCGACAGGAACTGATGAGGCAGAAGAAAGAAGACGCAATCTTCAAGAATTAGTTAATGCAGCTTTGCAATATCAGGAAGAAAGTGAAGATGCTAATTTAGAAGGTTTCTTATCAACTGCTGCTTTATCAAGCGATGCAGACAATAAAGACACCGCGTCAAATCGAGTCACATTGATGACTCTTCACAGCAGTAAAGGTTTGGAATTTCCTGTTGTTTGTCTGGTTGGAATGGAGCAAGGCTTATTTCCAAGCTACAGATCACTTGATGATCCATCTTCACTTGAGGAAGAAAGGCGACTTTGTTATGTAGGTCTCACTAGAGCGAAAGAAAAACTATTCCTCTTCCATGCATCTGAGCGAAGAATGTGGGGAGGCATGAGAGAACCTGCAATAGCATCTATATTCCTCTCCGAGATACCTGAAGAGCTTGTTAAAGGGGATATCCCATTATCTGGTGGGGCTACATTGAGAAGAGAAAAAAATCTAGATAGACTTACTAGAATCGATCGTCAAATCAATAAAAAGACTTTACCTAATGAAGCTGAAAATGCAGTGAGAAAAACATATTCTGGTCCTTCCCCGGGTAAAAGATGGTCGGTTAACGATAGAGTTGAACATTCGTCATTTGGAGAAGGTAAAGTCACACATGTTTTTGGTTCAGGAGAAAAAATCTCTCTAGCTATAAAATTCTCAGGGATGGGACCAAAAATATTAGACCCAAGACTAGCTCCATTGAAATTAATAGATGAGTAAAATTTAATCTAAAAAATTATTATTTAACAACAATAATATTTCTCATGAAATTATTTGATAAATCTACAATTGAAAAAGAAATAAAAGAATTACCTAGTGGAATTCTAACTATTCTTTTAGATGCAGCTATCTCAGTTAATATAACTTCTATTGCAATAGTTGGAGGCATTGTAAGAGACTTAATAACAAAATCTAAAAACCACGATTATTCAATTATCTTCAATGATCTAGATATAATAATTGAAGGGGAAACAACAACCTATGTAAAAGAATTGCAAAAAGTTCTTGGAGAAGAAAGAGTAAAAGTCATACGCGATAACACAACCTATAAAACCGCAGAAGTAATAATTAATGGATTTAAAGTTGATATTGCATCTGCTCGTGAGGAGACTTACCCAATTCCTGGAGAAAATCCAATAGTCAAATCATCAACAATCCAGAAAGATCTAATAAGAAGAGATTTTAATATAAATGCAATGGCAATTAAACTCAAAGATAATAAACTAATAGATTTATTTTCAGGATCAGAAGCAATTGACAATATGAAAATCGACTTTTTGCATGAATCAAGTGTTTTAGAAGACCCAACCAGAGTCATTAGAGCTTCTCGCTATTCTGCAAAGTTGGATTTTCATCTATCAAATCAAGCCTTAAAACAAATAAAAGATACAATCAATCTTTGGCCTTGGGATTGGCATATTGGAGATAATGCTGATTTAGCCCCTTCAGCATTATCAATAAGATTAAAAATGGAACTCGAATTGCTTTTAAAAAATAACTATTGGAAGAATGCATTGAAAAATCTACAAGACTGGGGAGGCTTAAAAATAGTAGATTCGAAATTACAAAATGATCCTAGACTCATCGAAAAAATATTGAATGCTAAGAATTCAAATATTGAACCTCTTACTGCATTAGTTTATGAATCTAAAGACCCTATCTCTCTAGCTAAAAGATTACACTTAACACAACAACAAAAAGAAATAATAAATGGAGCTTGTCAATTAAAAAAATATCTAGAAAATATAATGGCTAATAATTTATATAAAAATTGGTCTCCATCTAAGTGGACAAATATTCTAGAGGAATTAAATGCTAATGAATCTTCTTTCATACTTGAAATATGTAGAGAAAATCCTTTAAAAGAATATTTATCATCTTGGCTATATAACTGGAGGTATGTACAGTCTCCAATAAAAGGAGATGATTTAATAGCTAAAGGTTGGGCACCTGGACCAGAAATAGGAATAGAAATTAAACGACAAAGAATGAAGTTGATTGATGAAAAAATTATTTCCTGAAAAAGTTAATAAGTATTTATTAAGAAATAAAGCCAATTTTAACCCAAGGTCCTTCCTTTATAAGTTTTTCTGAATAAAGGGATGAACAACTAACAACCAAAGGTCCGCATGTTTGTGGATCTACTAAAATTTTTAGCATAGTTTTGTAAAACGAGCTATTTGAAACAAAATTATTAGATACCAACTCAAATCTTAAGGCTTTATCTCCATCAATATTTTTTAGAAAAATTTTATTTGAAGGGGCCAAAGTACTCTCGAAACCTTGATCTAAAAGTTCTTTTACACCATCATATACTGGAATTTTATCTAACTCAAGAATGATTTTTAGAGGTTCTAAATTGATCTTTAATTGATCTCTATTTGTAGCCTCTAACATTTCAGATAAATGACCAAGCAAACCAAAGCCAGTTATATCAGTACATGCATTAACAATTTTTTGGTGTGGATTTATATTAGTTAAATGATTCATATAATTAACAATCTCATGCTGACTTTTATTCATTTCTTTTAAAACAGAATCAAGTATGTAAGGTTTTACATGGCCGTTCATAAACGCAGAAAAAATAATACCAGTACCTAAAGAACGACTAATTAGAATTTGATCTCCCTTTTTCATTCCTCTCTTAGACCAAAAATATTGTTTATCATCAACAATTCCATTTACAGTCAGTGAGCTTTCAATCCCGAAAGAAAAAGGCTCTTCAGATGTCTTTCTTGATTCTAATGTATGCCCACCTATAAGTTTTGCCCCCTGAATATTTAAAGCAGAATTAATACCTTCCAATACTTGAAATAACAATTCTTGCTGTAAATGATTTGGTATGGATGGTAAGTTCACAACAGCTTGTGCAGATATCACAGATCCTCCACATGCCCAAATATCAGAGCAAGAATGAAAAGCCAAAA
>QCHR01000042.1 GCA_003277985.1 Prochlorococcus sp. AG-402-G06 | reverse complement strand
GATCGAGATCCAGACTATAAACAACTTAGATATTATCAGTCTGCATCTGAAAGACTTGAAAGAGCTTCCTATTACTTTTTCCTTAGAGGGAAGGAAAGAAAAGAAGATATTGCAAAATTAGTTCTTAAAGTGCCTGATTATTTCGATGCAAAAATCAAGTCTGAAAAATTAAGTCTTTGTAGGGCGAACTTTGGAGGATATACAAGTAGGACTAAATGTTTAGAGACTATTCCATCGCTTATAAAAGTTAATGATAAACAAACTATTATTGAAGTAGTTCCAGAGAAACCAATACCTCTAAACAAAGATAACTATGCAGTAGTAATGAAAGTTTTTAATCCCAGAAAAAGAGGAATGTTCCAGTTCCAAGCTTTTTCTCAAAATGTTGGAGAAATGGATATCTCAACATATTTGGGAACTTGGAACATAGATGTACAGTGAACTGATAAATTAACCTTTATATCTAAATCCAATACGAGCATAAATAGAAATGACTAAAAGGACCTTTGGAGGAACTAGCAGAAAAAGGAAAAGAGTCTCTGGATTCAGAGTGAGAATGAGATCTCATACTGGAAGAAGAGTTATAAGAGTTCGAAGGAAACGTGGAAGAGCTCGTTTAACTGTCTAAACAATTACTTTTAGAGATACCGGTAACAAAAGTTTCTTCCAATGGTTTTACCAAAACATATGAGACTTAAAGGTCATAGATGTTTTGACTTCATATATAAGGAAGGCTCAAGGTTCTATGCTCCTTCAATGGTTCTTAGAGTTACAAATGGAAATTCAAAACTTCAAGGGAAAGGAATCAACTCAAACCTCAGGCCCTCGATAAAATGTGCTCTATCAATAAGTAATAAAGTAAGCAAAAAATCAGTTACGAGAAATAAGCTTCGGCGGTTATTCCACCAACATCTGTCTTACAGGCTTTCTAATATAGATACTGTCAAAGAAGTATGGGCTTTTATTTCCTTAAAACCCTCTTGCATGAAAAATTCTGAGAGCGATTTGCTTAAAGAATGTGACAAACTACTCATTAAGGCTGGAATAACAAAATGACTATTACTCCAAATGAAGACATTTTTTACGAAGGTGGTCCTGCCAGTGGTGACCTCATAATAAATTTAATGGCTGGGATAACACTTATAGGTTTACCTTTTACTTTTGGAGCCTTGGTTAGAGCCTTGTGGGTTAGATACAAAATAACTACTCGTAGAATATCTGTGACTGGTGGCTGGCTAGGAAGGGATAAAACACAAGTTGTGTATAGTCAAATAGCTGAGATAAGAGCTATCCCTAGAGGTTTGGGATCCTACGGTGATATGGTTCTAGTCTTAAAAGACGGTGCTCGCCTCGAAATGAGATCACTTCCAAACTTCCGAGAAACAGAATCATACATTCTTGAAAAGATAGAAAAATCCCCCTCCAAAAAGCTCGACAAAGATGTTCAAGGTTTTTCAAACTAATGAGCCCTCACAAATATGTGAGACAAGAACACATCTTCTAAGGCAAACTGGCCTAACAACCTCAAACTTTCTAACTTAAAAACCGTGATCGGGTACATCTCTGACAATCTACTTATCCCGATCCTAGATTTTTTCTACGGATTAGTACCAAGTTATGGACTAGCGATTGTCGCATTAACTATAGTTATCCGCTTAGCTCTTTTCCCTCTCAGCGCTGGCTCCATTAGAAGCGCAAGGAGAATGAAGATAGCGCAACCTGTCATGCAAAAAAGACAGGCTGAGATCAAAAGCCGCTTTGCAAGCAATCCACAAAAACAACAGGAAGAATTAGGGAAATTAATGGGTGAGTTCGGTAGTCCTCTCGCTGGTTGCCTACCTCTTCTTGTCCAGATGCCAATTTTATTTGCTTTATTTGCAACTTTGCGAGGTTCACCCTTTGCTGATGTACCTTATCTTGTCAATATCAAAGTTTTGCCATCAGACCAAATTGCAGCAGTCGAGCCCAAACCTTTCAAGACAGCCAAACATTCCATATTCATAACTGAAAAAAATCATTTTCCTGTTATTGCTGCTCTTCCTGGAGGCACAAAAATTGGTTCTGGTGATTCTGTCAAAATCAATTTGCAAACTTTGAGTGGAGATTCATATGTCAATGAATTAAAGAAATATGAAAATGGATCGAAGTTTTCTCCTTCTTGGAAAGTCACAAAAGGGGAAGATATTGTGAAAGTCTCATCTGATGGGACTGTAAATGCACTTAATCCTGGAGATGCGACTATAGAGGCAAAGATCCCCGGATTAGCTGCTAAAAGCGGCTTCTTGTTTATAAAAGCATTAGGAAATGTTGGCTTTTATGTAGACGGGGCAATTCATTGGGATATTGCCATTCTGGTGGCAGGTTTTGGCTTAACACTCGTTATTTCTCAGGTGCTTTCTGGAAGAGGAATGCCAGTAAACAAACAACAATCAACTGCAAATAAAATTACACCGGTAATGATTACTGGAATGTTCTTATTCTTTCCTTTGCCCGCTGGTGTATTGCTTTATATGGTCATTGCAAATATTTTTCAAGGATTACAAACATTTCTGCTCAGTAGAGAAGCCCTACCAGACAATTTGCAAAAAATACTTGACGATCAACTTAAACAGCAAGATAAACCATCTGTTTCTGTTGCATCAGAAGTAATAGGAGATTCAGAAAGATTACCTTTTGAACCTAAAAGTAATAAATAATCTAAGAGGAACTTATCATTTAAATTCAGCCTAAGGTAGAAACAAATCCATAAATGATGTCTAATTGGGACGAACAACTTGATCTACTAATTCGAGCGAGAACTCCTATTATTTGGATAAGAAGTAATGAAGAAGAAAGAGTTGAAACTCTTTTAAAAAACGCGACTAAAAGGCTTGCTCCAAGAAGACTCGCAAAATGGGATTATATAGATGGAATTAGTAACGTTCTCAATTCCAATAATCTTGGCTCTAGGCAGCCGATGGCCGCCCTTGAATGGCTTAAAAAACTGGATGCTAGTTCTCCAACAATCTTATTGTTAAAAGATTTTCACCATTTCTGTGAAGATCCAGGCATTCTAAGAATGCTAAAAAATTTAACTATTAATCTTCGATCAAAGCCTCATTCAATAATTATCAGCTCTGGATTATGGAGTCCCTCAAATGATTTAGAAGAAGATCTAACGATTCTTGATCTTCCCCTACCTAAAGAAAATGAAATCAAGACACTTCTATCAAATATTGCTGAAGCTAGTAATTCTCAATTAGACGAGAACGTTCTAAAGGAACTTACAAATGCATGTGGGGGTTTAAGTGAATCGAGGATTCGTAAAGTAGCCGCTAGAGCTCTTGCGCAAAGAGGTCAAATTGGAAAAGAAGATCTAATAGAAGTACTTGAAGAGAAACGCCAATCTATTGCTCGTAGCGAAGTACTGGAATATTGCAAAACGAACAAGTCGCCAAAGGATGTTGGTGGTTTACAAATATTGAAAGATTGGTTGAAACAAAGAAAACAAGCATTCTCCGAAGAAGCAAAAGATTTTGGATTACCTTTACCTAAAGGGGTTTTACTAGTTGGCCCTCAAGGAACAGGCAAAACTCTAGTAGCTAAAGCAATAGCAAATAGCTGGTCTATGCCCTTGTTAAGACTTGATGTAGGTAGATTATTTGCTGGCTTGGTTGGAGCCAGTGAAGCAAGGACAAGAGAGACCATTCAGAGAGCAGAAGCCATGGCACCGTGTATTTTATGGATTGACGAAATTGATAAAGCTTTTGGTGGAGATGGTAGAAGTGACGGAGGAACTAGTCAAAGAGTGCTTGCAAATATTCTCACATGGATGTCAGAGAAAACTTCTTCTGTTTTTTTAGTTGCAACTGCGAATGGAATAGATAAGCTTCCAGCTGAACTACTTAGGAAAGGAAGATTTGATGAAATTTTCATGCTGGAATTACCCTCTAAAAATGAAAGATATAGCATTCTTGAA
>QCHR01000041.1 GCA_003277985.1 Prochlorococcus sp. AG-402-G06 | reverse complement strand
AAACCGGTATTAATCATTTTTAATTGCTTCAAAGATAGTCTTTGAATAAAAAATCATTTGTTTCTGTCTTCGTCTTTACTAGTAGAGTCAAAGAGAAACTAATCAAGATTATCATCGTATTCACTAATCTTAAAGAGTTTACTACATATTACCTGCTTTTACTTGTCGTATTTGATATATTTATAAAAATTTTTCACTTTCTAGAAGAAGTTTATTAGATCTAATGACTAAAGGAATTTCCTTTACACAGCCATTGATGGAATTGATATCTATTTATCTTTTTGACTATAAAATTGAATTTTATGATCAATTTCTGTTTGCATAGGGCTCACAAATGAAATGGGGAAAGATCATATAAGAATTGTCGATAAGACTTTTTATACCTTGAAATATTACTTTATTGATCTGAAATTAGATTTGAGCTCTTTAAAAAATTAAAAGAATTTTATTACAATATATTTAACTATAATAATATTTACAATTGAACATATTGATAAGTATAGAAGATTTAGAAAAGTTAATTAAATTATAATTAATCTCAATTTAATACTAATAGGTTTAAAAACAACTTTGGATTAAATCAGATCAAATTCATCTTCTTGATATATATATATATGTGTTTATCATTCCAAATCATTACATCAATCATAGAAAGGTTAGAAATAAAATCGTTTGTTATTGATAGGATATTAAAATTAAAATTGTGAATTAAGATTTATATGAGCTCTGCTGGATCACGTAAAGGAATAATCCTTGCAGGCGGTATAGGGAAAAGGCTCCGGCCTATTACATATGCTTTAAGTAAACAACTAATGCCTGTTTACGATAAGCCAATGATTTATTACCCTCTAACTACATTAATGTTATGCGGCATAAGAGATATTCTCATTATTTCATCTCCTGAACAATTAGATGGGTTTAAAAGATTGCTTGGGAATGGAAGTCAGTTTGGTATTCAATTTAGCTATGAGGCTCAACAAAGGCCAGAAGGTATAGCTCAGGCATTTTTAATTGGAGAAAAGTTTATAGACGAATCTCCTGTTGCTATGGTACTTGGTGACAACTTATTTCACGGCAGTAATTTAGTTTCACTACTAAATTCTGCAGACTCTAGGAAGGAAGGAAGCACGATATTTGCCTATCCGGTAAGCGACCCTAAACAATATGGAGTTGTACAAATCGACAGCAATGGATATCCAATAAAAATTGATGAAAAACCTAAAAAAAATATTTAGCAATCTGGCCGTTACAGGATTATATTTTTATGATAATTCAGTAATCTCAAGAACTAAAGAGATTAAGCCATCGTCTAGAGGTGAATTAGAAATAACTTCTATTAATCAAGGGTATCTAAATGATGGCCTCCTAAGAGTTGAAAGAATGGGTAGAGGAATGGCTTGGCTTGACACTGGTACATTTGATTCCCTACAAGAGGCTGCTTCTTATATTCATACTCTTCAAAATCGGCAAGGGCAAAAAATTGGCTGCCCAGAGGAGGTGGCCTGGAGAAAAGGATGGATTAATGATGACCAATTATTTAAAGCTTCAAAAACATTAATGCAAAGTGGTTATGGAGAATATCTTTTAAAATTATTAAATAGAAACAAGATTGATTAAAAAATATTAGGATAAATGAGTAATTAATTGTCAGAAGACTTCAAGAAACCAACTATTATATTATGATTGATTATCCATTCCCAATAAGAAAGGTATTAGTAACTGGTGGTGGTGGCTTTATCGGCGGCTCATTGATAAGAATGCTACTTAAAAATACAAACTTTGAAATATTTAATATAGACAAGTTGGGTTATGCAAGTAATTTAGATTCAATCCAAAGTTTGTTATCTGAAAAAGGTATATCACATAAAAGATATCATTTTATACATGCTGATTTAGTTAATTTAGATGATATAAAAGAAGCAATTTCTTTGAGTGACCCTGACTTGGTTTTTCATCTAGCGGCTGAGAGTCATGTTGACAAGTCAATATCAAATCCTACAAATTTCATTCAGAGCAATATTATTGGCACTTATAATTTATTAGAAGCTATTAGATATCATTGGTCAAAAATTTCATCAGAAAGGAAAAGTCAATTTAGACTTTTACATGTTAGCACTGATGAGGTTTTTGGAAGTCTGCAGTCGAATGATTTGTTCTCGGAGTGTAGTCGTTACGATCCTAGAAGCCCCTACTCAGCGACTAAAGCTGCAAGCGATCACCTTGTAAGAGCTTGGTATTATACATACGGTATACCTATTATAATAACTAATGCAAGTAATAATTTTGGACCGTGGCAATTCCCTGAAAAATTAATACCACTAACTATATTTAATGGAATAAGTAATAACCCAATTAAAATATATGGTGATGGTTTAAATATTAGAGATTGGATTTTTGTAGAGGATCATACTCGCTTTTTATTAAGAGTAATTCTTAAAGGGCGTATAGGGGAGACTTATTGTATAGGTGGAGAACAACAAAAAACTAACAATGAAATAGTAGAATTAATTTGCGAACTACTAGACGAAAAAATCAAGTCAAATGCTCCACATATTCGATTAAAAACTTTTATTCAAGATCGCCAAGGTCATGATCGAAAGTATGGTATAGATAATAAAAAACTTATTAATGAAATTGGAAATATTGAATATACTGATTTCAATTTAGCTATGAATTTAACTGTTAATTGGTATTTAAATAATATAGATTGGTGTAAAAGTATTATGAAATGAATCAAAGTATTTCTCAAAATATTTATATACACTTTTAAATTAATAATTACTAATTCTTGTAAAGTATTATTCAGGTTTGAAATCAGAAAAATCCAGTAAAAAGTTAGGCTAACAATATTTGAAATTGCACAATAAAGGTATATCATGCTCTAAGCTTGCTATAATGATAAAGTTACTTAAAAGAATAAAAGTGACTCAAAGCAATAGAGATAAAAGAACAATAAAATCTGCAGTAAAAACCTTTAAAGTTCCTTTTCCATTAGAAGATATCAATGATAATATTTCTATTAACACTAAACAATATTCTAATCAATCAAATGAAGAGCTCGTTAAAAAAGCATTTAAATTACATACTCGAGGAGAAATTTCAGAAGCAGAAAAGTATTATCAATATTTTATTCAAAAAGGTATAAAGGATCATAGAATTTTTTCAAATTATGGTGTAATTTTAAAAAGTCGTGGAGAATTAAGGGAAGCCGCATTACAAACTTCTAAAGCTCTTAAAATTAGACCTGAATCTGAAATATATAATTATAATCTGGGAAATATTTTAAAGGATCTTGGTAATTTTAAAGACGCAGAAATATCAACACGTAAAGCAATTTCTATCAAGCCAAACTTTGCAGAAGCTCATTACAGTTTAGGAAGTATTTTGATAGAGCTTAATCAATTACAAGAAGCAGAGAAATCAATTCGCAAAGCAATTTCAATTAAACCCGACTACGCAGAAGCATATTATAATCTTGGAAAGATTATGAAAGATATTGGCAAATTACAAGAAGCTGCGATCGCTACAAGTAGAGCAATAGAAATCAAACCTAATTTCGCAAATGCTTATAACAATCTAGGAGTAATTTTGTCAGATCTTGGTCAATTAGAAAAAGCCGAAATAGCTACTCTTCAAGCAATAAAACTTCAACCAAATTACTCAATAGCATATGCCAATCTAGGAAAGATAATGAAAGAGCTTGGAAAATTACAAGAAGCTGCGATCGCTACTCACAAAGCAGTAGAGCTTAAGCCAGATTTTGTAGGAGCACTTATCAACTTTGGAAGCATAATGAAAGAGCTTGGAAAATTACAGGAAGCCGCAATCGCTACTCGCAAAGCAATAGAGCTTAAGCCAAATAATGCTGATTCATATTTTAATCTTGGAGAAATACTTTTTGAAATGAATAATCTTATAGAAGCTAAGCAAAAGTTTAAACATTGCTTAGAGATCGATCCCA
>QCHR01000040.1 GCA_003277985.1 Prochlorococcus sp. AG-402-G06 | reverse complement strand
GCATTAGCTGTAACAGGAGCCATTAGGCCCAATGCAGCAGGAGCTACTAATAAGCGTTGAAAAAGCTTCATTGTGTCCTCACACATTAAAGAATATGTATCAAATTTAACTTCTTCAGAGGGTGTCTAAAAGTATCTTATGTTACACCTTTTTATTTGGCCTAAGCTCGGTTATTTCTTTGAAAGTCATTGCAGTAAAAGACTTTTTATCGGTTTCGAGCTATGATTGCTAAAACGTTTTAATGAAAACTGAAGTTTTACATGATTGCTTTTATTGCTTTTGAGTAAGAATCTTTCATCCATAAAAGGCTTAGATGCTAGAAAAGCTGCTTGGGAGGTTATCCAAGCAGTAGGAGGTGGGGCATTTGCTGATGTTGCTTTGGAAAGAATTTTTAATCTCTATTCTTTTAAGTCAATAGATAAAGCCTTGATAACTGAACTTTCTTATGGTGCAATTCGCCAAAGATTTTTTTTGGACAGTTGGATTGATTACTTAGGGAAAGTGCCCGCAAAAAAACAACCTCCTTTATTGAGATGGCTATTGCATCTTGGGCTTTATCAAATTTTGAAAATGAAGCGAATACCTCCAGCTGCTGCAATTAACACAACTGTCGAACTTGCAAAAATTCATGATCTAAAAAAGCTTGCCCCAGTTGTTAATGGAATCTTGCGATCTGCTCTCAGAAAAAAAGAGGAAGGTTTTTTATTGCCAAAATCAAATAATCCGAGCTTAGTATTAGCAAGAAACGAGTCTATCCCTCTGTGGTTGGCAGATGAATTGATTTTTTGGAAGGGAGTCGAAGATGCCACTAAGGTTGCCCAATCATTCAACATCATTAGTCCCATTGACATTAGAGTGAATAAATTACGAGCAGATGTAAAAGAAATAAAAGAAATTTTTGATGACTGCGGTATTCAAAATAAATTAATTCCAAACTGTCCTTACGGATTGGAAGTTCGAGCTGGTGATGGTGAACCAAGGAAATGGCCCGGTTATGAAGAAGGTAAATGGAGTGTTCAAGATAGATCTTCACAGCTAATTGCCCCATCATTAGAGCCTTTGCCTGGAGAAAAGATTCTTGATGCTTGTGCTGCTCCAGGGGGTAAATCAACACATATTGCTGAATTAATTAATAATAAGGGAGAGATTTGGTCTGTTGATCGCTCATCTCGAAGATCTAAAAAAATATTAGCTAACTCGGAGAGACTTGGAACCAAATGCTTGCAATTATTAGTTGCTGATTCTAATGAGTTATTAGTAAAAAAACCAGAATGGACAGGCTTCTTTGACCGTATACTAATTGATGCTCCATGCTCTGGATTAGGTACTCTTGCTAGACATCCTGATGCTAGATGGAGAATGAATCAAGATAATATTCAGGAGCTTGTTTTTATTCAAAGTCAGCTACTAAATTCTCTAGCTCCATTATTAAAAAGTGGAGGTAAATTAGTTTATTCAACTTGTACTATTCATCCTGATGAAAATTTCAATCAGATCAAAAAGTTTCTTATGTTAAAGTCTGAGTTTTTCTTAGAGTATGAAAAACAGATTTGGCCTGGCGATGAAGGCGGTGGTGATGGCTTTTATTTAGCGACTTTAAATAAATTGTAAAGAAAAAAATAATAAACTAGCTGACTTTAACCTAAAATAATAATGATCCTAATTTGTAGACTTTAGAACTAATTTTATAAAATAATTAAGGAGCTATGCCCAATAGCAATAGCAGTTACAAGCATTCCTAAAATCAGAAATGGTTGTGCGCTAGCTTGGTATTTGACGTCAAAACTTAATGGATCTCGTAGTAGCCAAATGTCTTGAAAGGTTATTTGAGGAATTATCAGTAAAACCAGAATTACAGATGCAAAATGTTGCCCTATAGCTATTAAAACAACGACCATTGCTATTTGAAAAATATCTATCATTCCGGCGCTAATACGACTTGCATTTTTAATGCCAAAAACAACAGGGAGTGATTCAAGTCCAAGGCTTCTATCTCCTTCAACGCTTTTAAAATCATTTATCACGGCAATTCCTAGGCCTGACAAGCTATAGGCAAGGGTAAGAAGGGCAGTCGTCCAGGTTAAATGTCCAAATAGCGCCTGTCCAGCCCACCAAGGCAGAGCTATATAGCTTGCCCCAAGTGCATAGTTTCCAAGCCAACCATTTTGTTTAAGTTTTAAAGGTGGTGCTGAGTAAATAAAGCTTACAAATGATCCTCCCAGGGCCAAAAGAAGGACTGAAGGGATTGTGTGATGTGCCCATAAATCTAATAAATAGGCAACCCCAAGACCAGCTATTAGTAAGACCCAGATTTGACATTTGACCTGAAAAAGGGATATTGCTCCCGAAGGTATAGGTCTATTAGGTTCATTTATGGCGTCAATCTCTCTGTCAAAGTAATCATTTATTGTTTGGGTATATCCAGTTAGAAGAGGCCCACTCATAATCATGCAACTTATTGAAGCAAGTAAATTGCTTAATTCCCAGTGGTAATTACCACTGGCTGCGGCTCCACATATGACTCCCCATAGCAATGGAATCCATGTGATTGGCTTCATTAATTGCAAACGAAGCTTCCAAATGTTTTTTGTTTCAGAACCTCCTTTTATTCCAAGGAGTTGTCTTGCGTCACTCACTTTGTAATCTCGGGGTTAAGAAACTTCATCTTCAAAGAACCAATTTTGGCTACCGTCTTTAAGTTTGAGTACCAAACCAATCCCTCTACCATCAGTCATTTTGTAATCCATTACGGTTCCTCTTGGATCTTCAGATAGTTGTTTGATCAGATCAGAAGGTATGCGATCACGAACTTGTTCAATATTAATCTTTATTTTTGTACCTATCCTAGTTAATGAGGCTGGCTTGGCCATGGCAGCAAAATGCTTAAGTTTGAGCAACCTTAACAGTTTCTCTGTTTAAAAATCATGGTTGCTTTAAGATTGATTCCTTGTCTTGATGTTTCAAATGGAAGAGTAGTGAAAGGTGTTAACTTTGTTGGATTGCGCGATGCAGGCGATCCAGTTGAGTTGGGATGTAGATATAGCAAGGCTGGAGCTGATGAACTGGTCTTTCTAGACATAACAGCCACCCACGAGAAAAGATCTACTTTGGTTGATATGGTTAGACGGACATCCGAAGCAGTAACCATTCCTTTTACTGTTGGAGGCGGGATAAGTTCATTGAATGGAATAAATGAATTGCTACGAGCAGGAGCTGACAAGGTAAGTTTAAATTCCAGTGCTGTTAAAGACCCGTATTTGATTTCCCAAGGAGCAAATCGTTTTGGATCTCAATGTATTGTGGTCGCAATAGATGCTAAAAAGAACCCAAATATTCCCAATAAGTGGGACGTTTATGTGAGTGGTGGACGGAATAATACAGGTTTAGATGCGATTGAATGGGCAGAAAAAGTATTTAAGCTGGGAGCAGGCGAAATCCTTTTAACCTCCATGGACGGTGATGGGACTCAAAATGGTTATGACATAGAGCTGACTAAATGTATTTCTGAGAAGGTTCCAATACCAGTAATAGCCTCAGGTGGAGCTGGTTCCTTGAAACACATAAAGGAGGCTTTTACACTGGGTAAATCTTCAGCTGCTCTGTTGGCTTCATTATTGCATGATGGACAATTAACTATCGGAGAAATAAAAGAATATTTGATTAAGGAAAATTTACCAATAAGACCAATTGAATGATAAATATTCTCGTCAAAGGATGTAAAATAAACTTTTTACTCATTAAAATTATTTTGCTATTTAAGTTTTTTTCTGTATTTACATGAGGCCTGGAAATACTAAAGCTATAGAGGAGATGTTTAATTCAATTTCTTCGAAGTATGATTTTTTAAATGATATGTTTAGCTTCGGATTGCATAGGTTTTGGAAAAGAAAAATTTTGTATATTCTTAATCCAACTTTTGGAGAAAAATGGATTGATCTTTGTTGTGGAACTGGTGATATGTCAATACTTTTGGCTAGATATATGAAGAGTTCTGAAAATATTACTGGAATAGATTCTGCTTCTGAAGCATTATTAGTTGCCAGAAAGAAATCTAAATTCAAATATTCTTCAATTGAATGGATAAATGGGGATGCTTTAGAGACAAATCTCACCTCAAACCAGTTTGATGGTCTTGTAATGGCCTATGGATTAAGGAATCTTTCAAGCTCTTATGAAGGTCTTAGAGAGGCTTTTAGGATTTTGAAACCAGGAGGAAGAGCTGGAATATTGGATTTTAGATCTTTTGAAGGATTTTCTATACAAGGGCTATTTCAAAAAATTTATTTAAGTCTTTATGTCGTTCCAATTGCATCTCTTTTCGGTTTGGGAAAAGAATATTCATATATAAAAAAAAGCTTAGTTAACTTTCCCTCAGGCGAAAAACAAATTCATTTAGCACTCTCTGTAGGCTTCAAAAAAGCAAAATACCAAACCTTAGCAAATGGACAAATGGGGATTTTATTACTTCAAGCATAAATAAAAATCGTTTAGTCACCTCTCAATTCTTTTCTTCTACAAAAACTGCATTTACCCCATAATTTAATTTCTCCCTTAGGAGAAGGCACCTTGCAAAAAGGACAATTTGTGATTCCATTCTTATCTGTTCTACTTGGGTGCTTTTCCCATATTTCTTTTTCACTTTCTTTAGTTATTAAATCATTAGGATAATGTTGTCTTATCCGAATCTCTTTTATTTGATATCCATATGACT
>QCHR01000039.1 GCA_003277985.1 Prochlorococcus sp. AG-402-G06 | reverse complement strand
GGCCATGGTTAGATCACCAGGGTTCGGGTCTATAAACACTGACAAAACGCCCTATTCAGACTCGCTTTCGCTATGGCTCCACCATTTTCGGTTTAACCCGCCAGTGCCTATAAGTCGCCGGCTCATTCTTCAACAGGCACACGGTCACCCGATAAGTCGGGCTCCCATTGCTTGTAGGCTCATGGTTTCATGTTCTATTTCACTCCCCTCCCGGGGTTCTTTTCACCTTTCCCTCACGGTACTGTTTCACTATCGGTCACACAGGAGTACTTAGCCTTACGAGGTGGTCCTCGTAGATTCACACGGAATTCCACGTGCTCCGTGCTACTCGGGATACAGATAGGCCAACTCTCCTTTCGATTACGGGGCTTTCACCCTCTATGGCGCGCCATTCAAGCGCTTCTTCTAGGTTTGTTAGTCCACATTTCTGTCCCACAACCCCGATAGTCGAAACTATCGGTTTGGGCTATTCCCCGTTCGCTCGCCGCTACTTAGGGAGTCGTTATTTACTTTCCTTTCCTCCAGCTACTAAGATGTTTCAGTTCGCTGGGTTGGCTCGTGCCAGCCTATATATTCAGCTGGCCGTTCTAAGGGTTGCCCCATTCGGAAATTCCCGGATCAAAGCGTGTATCCAGCTCCCCGAGACATATCGCAGGTAACCACGTCCTTCATCGCCTCTGTGTGCCAAGGTATCCGCCATGAGCCCTTTGTAGCTTGACCTTAATACAATCACAAATAAATTGTGCTCGGCTTTTACTCAAGAATTAAACATGAATTCTGGTAATTGGTAATTTAGTTTTTAAGCTAAAAATCAAACCAGAATTATGCATCCATGAGATGCTTTATTCTTACTAATCTATGCAGTTTTCAAGGTTCTACTGAATTCTCATGGAATAAATCCATGCGAGCCCAGCATGTTATCAACTATAAAAAGATGATAAGAAGCTAGGGTCTTTTCAAATAGACAATTCTAAGTCACGTCAACAACTTTTCTCCGGAATTTAGTTACCAGGGTAGGTTTCAGTGGAGGTAAGCGGACTCGAACCGCTGACATCCTGCTTGCAAAGCAGGCGCTCTACCAACTGAGCTATACCCCCAACAACGAATGGGCCATCCTGGACTTGAACCAGGGACCTCACCCTTATCAGGGGTGCGCTCTAACCACCTGAGCTAATGGCCCAGGAGAAACCCTTGTTGGGTGTGACCTAGACAAGTTTAGGAACTGAAATAAAGTATTAATTATAAAATTAATAAAATACCTGAGGTACCGATCGACCTTAAGGTGACAGGATTGCGGCCTAAGATAAACACTTAGACATCACAATCGATTATTTGTCTCCCTGTTAGGAGGTGATCCAGCCGCACCTTCCGGTACGGCTACCTTGTTACGACTTCACCCCAGTCATCAGCCCCACCTTCGGCGTCCTTCTCCACAAGGGTTAAAGTAACGACTTCGGGCGTGGCCAACTTCCATGGTGTGACGGGCGGTGTGTACAAGGCCCGGGAACGTATTCACCGCAGTATGCTGACCTGCGATTACTAGCGATTCCTACTTCACGTAGGCGAGTTGCAGCCTACGATCTGAACTGAGCCACGGTTTATGGGATTTGCTAGCTCTCGCGAGTTTGCTGCCCTTTGTCCGTAGCATTGTAGTACGTGTGTAGCCCAGGACGTAAGGGGCATGATGACTTGACGTCATCCACACCTTCCTCCGGTTTATCACCGGCGGTCTTTCTAGAGTGCCCAACTAAATGCTGGCAACTAAAAACGTGGGTTGCGCTCGTTGCGGGACTTAACCCAACATCTCACGACACGAGCTGACGACAGCCATGCACCACCTGTCACTGCGTTCCCGAAGGCACCCTCTAATTTCTTAAAGGTTCGCAGGATGTCAAGCCCTGGTAAGGTTCTTCGCGTTGCATCGAATTAAACCACATACTCCACCGCTTGTGCGGGCCCCCGTCAATTCCTTTGAGTTTCACACTTGCGTGCGTACTCCCCAGGCGGAACACTTAACGCGTTAGCTACGACACCGAAGGGGTCGATTCCCCCGACACCTAGTGTTCATCGTTTACGGCCAGGACTACAGGGGTATCTAATCCCTTTCGCTCCCCTGGCTTTCGTCCATGAGCGTCAGTAATGGCCCAGCAGAGCGCCTTCGCCACTGGTGTTCTTCCCGATATCTACGCATTTCACCGCTACACCGGGAATTCCCTCTGCCCCTACCATACTCAAGCCAATCAGTTTCCACTGCCATGATGGAGTTAAGCTCCACGCTTTAACAGCAGACTTGAAAGGCCGCCTGCGGACGCTTTACGCCCAATAATTCCGGATAACGCTTGCCACTCCCGTATTACCGCGGCTGCTGGCACGGAATTAGCCGTGGCTTATTCCTCAAGTACCGTCATATCTTCTTCCTTGAGAAAAGAGGTTTACAGCCCAGAGGCCTTCGTCCCTCACGCGGCGTTGCTCCGTCAGGCTTTCGCCCATTGCGGAAAATTCCCCACTGCTGCCTCCCGTAGGAGTCTGGGCCGTGTCTCAGTCCCAGTGTGGCTGATCATCCTCTCAGACCAGCTACTGATCGATGCCTTGGTGAGCCATTACCTCACCAACAAGCTAATCAGACGCGGGCTCATCCTCAGGCGAAATTCATTTCACCTCTCGGCATATGGGGTATTAGCGGTCGTTTCCAACCGTTATCCCCCTCCTGAGGGCAGATTCCCACGCGTTACTCACCCGTCCGCCACTAACCCGAAGGTTCGTTCGACTTGCATGTGTTAAGCACGCCGCCAGCGTTCATCCTGAGCCAGGATCAAACTCTCCGTTGTAGTCAGGCCCTATTGTAAAAATTAATTCTACTCAGTCTGATTTGCTTCTCCCACAAATAACAGCACTGGCGTACTGTTTAGTGATTGTTGCCACCTTATTTTCATAAGGGTTCTTAAGAGTGCACTTAGTTTTATCTTCGTGACTTTCCCGGATCTCAGATCCGTCGTTGCTTTCTCTAATAACAAAATAAATTAGAGCCGTGAAACTCGAATTTATAATTGCTACAAAAGTAGTCAACTAATTTCTTTTGACGGGACCTCACACCTTTATCGCAATACATCCGATTCAATAATGAACCAGACGCGATAAAAGCGTCAGTTCCTAAACTTTTAAGTTGTCTAGGTTCTGTTTTGGCCAAAAAAGCCAAAACATTTTGGCCTTGCGACCGTTGTTCAGCTTACATCACAGAAGGGTTTAGTCTTCGAATGTTGTAAAACTCCCACTTAACTAAAAACTTTCGTAATTTTGCTAAATGAGTACGCTCCAGATTGACTTTTGCGCAGAAGAATATTGTAGACCCTCGGAGTACTTAGTTGCAACAAAGTTGCAAATGAAATGTTTTACCTCTTACTATCAAGATCAAAGGAGTAAGCCATAACTAGCTTTTAGCGATGGCAACAGATTATCTTAATGCCCGCACGTTTTAGTCAACAGCACCAAAGGGTTCGTCCCAACTCTAATGAAGACAAAGTTGTCGCAAGAGCTAAAGAACATTTTGAAAAAACTCTGATTGAAATCTCTGGAGATATCGCAGGGAGTGTCGCGGCCTTAGAGCATCCAACAAAAAACGATGCTCTCAATTATGGAGAGATCTTTTTAAGGGACAACGTCCCAGTAATGATTTATCTACTAACTCAAAAACGATTTGACATAGTCAAGAAATTCTTGACAGTAAGCCTAAATTTGCAAAGTACTACCTATCAAACTCGAGGAGTTTTCCCAACAAGTTTTGTCGAAGAAAAAGGAAAATTAATAGCAGATTATGGTCAGAGATCTATTGGAAGAATCACCTCTGCAGATGCAAGCCTTTGGTGGCCAGTACTTTGTTGGCTATATGTGAGAAAAAGTGGTGATCAAAGTTTTGGGACAAGTCAGCAAGTTCAGAGAGGTGTTCAACTTCTCCTTGATTTAGTTTTGCATCCAACTTTTGAGGGTAATCCAGTTTTATTCGTACCAGATTGTTCATTCATGATCGATCGACCTATGGATGTTTGGGGGGCTCCTCTTGAGGTAGAGGTTTTGCTGCATGCCTGTCTAAAAAGCTGCATTCAGCTAATGGAATTAAGCAGAAAACATCAAAAAAGTCGATTGCTTGACCAAAGACTTGTTTTGACACGTCAGTGGGTGCATGATCTTCGACAATTTCTTTTGAAGCACTATTGGGTAACAAGCAAAACGATGCAAGTTCTTAGGAGAAGACCTACTGAGCAATACGGCGAGGATCAACACCAAAATGAATTCAATGTCCAACCCCAAGTCGTCCCTTCCTGGCTTCAAGATTGGCTCGAGAATAGAGGCGGATACCTTATTGGCAATATAAGAACTGGTAGACCAGATTTTCGTTTTTATAGCCTGGGAAATTCCTTAGCATGCATGTTTGGGGTATTAACAGCACCCCAGCAGAGAGCATTATTTCGTCTGGTCCTTCACAATCGCGAACACCTCATGGCTCAAATGCCAATGAGAATTTGTCATCCACCGATGGATATTGAGGAATGGCAAAACAAAACAGGCTCAGATCCCAAAAACTGGCCATGGAGTTATCACAATGGTGGGCACTGGCCTAGCCTTTTATGGTTTTTTGGTGCTTCAATACTGCTTCATGAAAAACGTTACCCAAAAGCTGATGTTTTACTCATGGGACAAATGAGGGCTCTTATTGAAGAATGTTATTGGAGTCAATTGAATCAACTCCCAAGACAAAAATGGGCAGAATATTTTGACGGACCAACTGGTACATGGGTAGGCCAACAATCTAGAACTTATCAAACTTGGACTATTGTTGGTTTCTTATTATTGCATCATTTATTAAGAGCTGAACCAGATGATGTCTTGATGCTTGACTTGGAGGAAAACTTCTAGAACAACCCTAGAGTAAGAGATTTATCAATAGGTAAGCATGCTCCTATGCCTAGATACATTGTTAAGACTGTTCCAAATAAA
>QCHR01000038.1 GCA_003277985.1 Prochlorococcus sp. AG-402-G06 | reverse complement strand
TTACAGACTTAGAAACCAAACCAAAAGTATTTGAGACTGGTATTAAAGTTATTGATTTGCTTGCTCCATATCGTCAGGGTGGAAAAGTTGGGTTATTTGGAGGAGCGGGCGTAGGGAAAACAGTTTTAATTCAAGAGCTTATTAACAATATTGCTAAAGAACACGGAGGTGTTTCAGTTTTTGGTGGAGTTGGAGAAAGAACAAGAGAAGGTAATGATTTATACGAAGAATTTAAAGAATCTGGAGTTATCAATTCAGAAGATTTAACCAAGTCAAAAGTAGCCTTATGTTTTGGTCAAATGAATGAGCCACCAGGCGCAAGGATGAGAGTGGGCCTTTCAGCTTTGACTATGGCCGAGCATTTTCGTGATGTAAACAAGCAAGATGTTCTTTTGTTTATTGATAATATTTTCAGATTTGTTCAGGCTGGATCAGAAGTATCTGCATTGCTAGGTCGTATGCCATCAGCCGTTGGATATCAACCGACATTAGGAACTGATGTAGGAGAGCTTCAAGAGAGAATTACCTCAACTCTTGAGGGATCCATTACTTCAATTCAGGCTGTTTATGTACCTGCTGACGACTTAACAGACCCTGCACCTGCTACTACTTTTGCTCATTTAGATGCAACTACTGTTCTAGCAAGAGCTCTTGCAGCCAAAGGGATTTATCCTGCTGTTGATCCACTTGACTCAACTAGCACCATGTTGCAGCCATCTGTTGTGGGTGATGAGCATTACCGCACTGCCAGAGCTGTTCAGTCAACACTTCAAAGATACAAAGAATTGCAGGATATCATTGCTATTTTAGGATTAGACGAATTATCAGAAGAAGATAGAAAGACAGTAGATCGTGCTCGCAAAATTGAGAAATTCCTATCTCAGCCATTCTTTGTGGCTGAAATATTCACAGGTATGTCTGGTAAATATGTGAAATTAGAAGACACAATCAAAGGTTTCAACATGATTCTTGCAGGAGAACTAGACCATCTACCTGAGCAAGCTTTCTATCTTGTTGGAAGCATTGAGGAAGTAAAGGCTAAAGCAGAAAAAATTGAATCTGAATCAAAAGCTTAAAAATCTTTTTTCCTACTCAATCTCCTTCAGTCAACGTTTTTTCTAAATCCTTAAGAAATGTCTTTAACTCTACGAGTTCTTGCTCCTGATCAGAGCGTATTTGACGATACTGCTGATGAAATAATACTTCCAAGCACTACAGGGCTTTTGGGAGTATTACCTGGTCACATTTCAATGGTAACTGCTATTGATTTTGGTGTATTAAGGGTTTTAAAAAACGGTAATTGGAATTCAATAGCACTAAGCGGAGGCTTCGCAGAAGTGGAATCCAATGAAGTTACCGTTTTAGTAAATAATGCTGAAATGGGAAAAAATATTGACTCTGCTAAGGCTGAAGCTGAATTAGAACAAGCTAAAAATCAATTAAGTCAAACTCAGGATAAGGGAAACTCCCCTGAAAAAATGAAAGCTCAAGAGGCATTAAATAAAGCAAAAGCATGGTTTAATGCCTCAAAAGCTGACTAAAGGTAATAAAATCTTTTTTCACGAACAAAAATCTTGTTCATGTATTTTTATGCCGTACCGCAGAAAGTTACATCAGGGAATTTAACTTTGGCTTGTTCTAAAGTCTTTCCTTTTCCTTCCTCTTGCCAATAATTAATAACCTCTGTCGCTTTATTTAGTACTTCCACTCTTTCATTATCAGTAATCCAACTTTTTTCTTCTAATTGAGACTTTAATGTTTCCCATGCATCCTCTCTTGGCCAAAAGAAATAGGCTGTCAGTGGGCTAGGTCCTCCTCCAACAATTTGATCAACGGCCAAAGCTACGTTGTCTGGCAACCAAAGAATTTTCAGTAAGAACCTTCCTTCATCTGCCTTTGGTGTATGCCCAGAAGGCACTCCATCAGCATCTATCGTTGCAGTTGCTAATGCTGCAGCACCTCCAAGTGCGCTTGGTCGACCTGATTTTGTCTCTTCAGAACTAACTTTCCCTTGATTTTCAGATTGTGTGCTTGTCTCAGTACTTGTTACATCTTCTTGAACAGTACCAGCCTCTTCAGAAACCATCATTTCTAAGTTTTCAACTAGCTAACAAAATACTAACTTAACAGGGACTAGGACCTATTTGAATTACTAGAGTAGGAATTCAAAAAGTTTTCTACTATTTGATAATGATGGGATTGTGAAAGTAGCAATATTTGTGGAGATCCATTCATCATGAACAATTAAATTAAACAGATTTCTTTAGAAATTTTTTAAATAAAATCAATCAATTTTCCAAATCAATAACATTCTTAGTCGCGCTTCGACTCAATACTTCTACAGAATCTTCTGTTACTAAAACATCATCTTCGATGCGAATCCCGATACCCTTCCACCTTTCATCTATCTCAGGCTGGCCCTCTGGTACTGCTAAACGGTCACTAATGTAGATACCAGGTTCGACTGTTAAAACCATTCCAGATTCAAGCTTCAGATGATAATCACCAAGTCGATAGGCTCCTACATCATGAACATCTAGACCTAACCAATGCCCGGTTCGATGCATATACAAATGAGAGTAAGCTTCTTGTTCAATTATCGAATCCACTTCACCAACTAGCAGGCCAATATCAACTAAACCCTCAATAAGATGCTTCAAGGCTGTCATATGAACATTCTCAGCGTTATCTCCTGGGCGAACACATTGAATTGCAGCTTCTTGAGCTTTGAGAGTAATTTCATATAAAGCTTTTTGTTCTCCAGAAAATTTCCCATTAGCAGGAAAGGTTCTTGTAATGTCGCCATTATAATAGTCATCCAAAGAGCACCCGGCATCTATCAAAATAAGATCTCCATCTCTTATGAGTGAATTATTTGCTGTGTAATGAAGTACACATGCATTGTCTCCTGAAGCAATTATTGAGCCATAAGCAGGTCCTCTTGTCCCTTTTTCAAGAAAGTATTTTTCTATCTGAGCTTGTAAATCTCTCTCATTCATCCCTGGGCGGGCAAATTCTCTAACTATTTCATGGCCCTCTGCAGAAATTTTTGATGCAATACGCATACGTTCTATCTCAAAATCATCCTTACGAAGTCTTTGATCATGAAGTATTGGGCAAGGAGCAATCATCGACAATGGAGCTAAGCCACTTCTAGGAAGTTTTTGTAAATGCTCAGACCAAGTTTTCAAAACCAAAGGCTCCAAATGTGGATGTTTCCCAACTCGAAAAGCAATCCCCTCTGCTCCTTTTAAATAATGTGGCAAAAGATTTGGTAATTCATTCAAAGGATGAGAAATATCAACTTCAAAATTGTCTAAAACCCCTTGTGTTCCCCATCTAAAGCCAGTCCAAACTTCTGCGCCAGACTCTTTGGGTAAGACGAATAATACATATTGTTCTCCCTTAGGTTTGTGAGGCAAAAACAAGGCAACTGCATTTGGCTCATCAAAACCAGTTAAGTACCAAAAATCACTGTTTTGACGAAATGGATACTCACAGTCTGCATGATGAGTAACTAATTGTGCCGCTGGTATAACAGCCGCATGAGAACCTAAATGTGACAAAAATATGTCTCTACGGCGACGAAAAATACTTGAATCAGCCACAAAAATAATCCTATTTACTCTTAAGGATGGCAAGAGAACTAACTTAGTGGAAAAATAAAAGCAAAAGATCCTTACTCTTTATAAAATCTCCAGGGGGATGACCCAAGACATTCTGCTCTTAACTGCTCTTGTTGCGGTTGTTTTAATTGGTTCCGCAATGTGCTCAGGAGTAGAGGCAGCTCTATTAGCTGTTAATCCATTACATGTACATGAGCTAGCAAGAAGAAATCCAAAAATATTAGGGGCTAGAAGATTAGAAAAATTACGACATAGACTTGGAAGGACTTTAACTGTCGTAACAATTGCTAATAACAGTTTTAATATTTTTGGAAGTCTGATGGTTGGTAGCTACGCAAGTTTCATTTTCCAAAATCGAATCGGATATCTAATGCCAATTTTTTCAATTGGCCTGACCATTCTTGTTTTACTTTTAGGGGAAATTGTACCCAAAGCTCTTGGGACAAGACTTGCATTGCAAATCAGTTTAACTAGCGCTCCTATTCTGGATTTCTTAAGTATAATTATGAGACCATTATTAATATTTTTAGAACGTCTGTTGCCAATAATCACTGCCAAGAGTGAACTAACTACCGACGAAGAAGAAATTAGACAGATGGCTAAAATTGGCTCTCAAATTGGTCAAATTGAAGCAGACGAAGCTGCAATGATATCCAAAGTTTTTCAGTTAAATGATCTTACTGCTAAAGATCTTATGACTCCAAGAGTTGCTGCACCTACACTTCCAGGAAGAGTTTCTCTTCAATCTGTTAAATCAAATTTATTAGATAATAATTCAACTTGGTGGGTAGTGTTAGGAGAAGAAGTAGACAAGGTCGTTGGTGTTGCTAATCGTGAAAAGCTATTAACTTCTTTACTTCGAGGAGACTCCCATCTGACTCCCTACGAGCTAAGCGAAAATGTAGAGTTTGTTCCCGAAATGATTAGAGTAGACAGATTACTTCTTGGATTTAATGACGACAAAAAAGGGGTTAGAGTCGTTGTAGACGAATTTGGTGGATTTGTTGGATTAATAGGAGCAGAAGCGGTCTTAGCAGTACTAGCTGGTTGGTGGGGGAAATCTAAAAAATGATTAATAAGAGCGATATTTCGGCACAATGTCCCTTTTTCCTTAATAAATGGAAGAAAAATTTAAATCTTACTAATTATGAGAGAACTAAATTTGAGAACGTTTTAAATCAACTAGATTTTCAAATAAAAAAATTAGAAAAAAAAGAACTACAGATTTCAGTATATGGCCGGGTTGGAGTTGGTAAATCAAGCTTATTAAATGCATTAATTGAAAAGCAAATATTTCCAATCGATATACTAAATGGAAATACAAAGACGACTAAATCTTATACATGGTACGAAAGATTTAAAAGTTTAAATAGGGTTGAACTAATAGACTTCCCAGGTATAGATGAAATAAACAGTACTAATAAAGAAGAAATAAATTTTAATCATGTCTTAGATACCGATTTAATTCTATTTGTAATTGATAGCGACATAAATCGAATCGAGTTGAATTCAATTGAAAATCTATTAAGACTTAACAAACCTATCCTAATAGTCCTAAATCGTTGTGATCAATGGA
>QCHR01000037.1 GCA_003277985.1 Prochlorococcus sp. AG-402-G06 | reverse complement strand
AGGATAACTTGAAGCCGCTACAAATTATACGATTTTTTAAAATCTTACTACTTAGCATTATTTGCATTGCTTCAACGTATTCTTTGGCAAAACCCCAATCTCGCTCTATATCTATATTCCCTAAGAGTATTTTGTGATTTTTATTAGTAGAGGCATGGACAGCGCCATTAATTATTTTCTGAGTTACAAAATTATTAGTTCGAAGTTCTGACTCATGATTGAAGAGTATCCCCGTGCAAGCTTCAATTCCATAGAGTTTTCTGTACAAGTCTACTAGCTGTAGACTTGTAATTTTTGCAATTGCATAAGGGTTTTTTGGCTGTAAAGGATGGTTTAATTCTGCTTTCCCTTTTGTTGCTCCAAACATTTCGCCACTACCAGCGAAAAATAGTCGACTATCAATTCCTGAATTCTTATAAGCTTCCAATAGGGTAGCTGTACCCATAGAAATACTTTTTATTGTCTCTTCTGGGTACTTAAATGATTCTCCAACAGATGATTGTGCCGCTAAATAATAAATTTGTTCGGGTGCAATTTCCGATATCAAAGCTTTTAACGATTCAAAATCACTAATGTCTAATGTTCTCAAATCAATATCTTTAGATATTCCAAGAAGGTTGTGATTCTCAATATATTTATTGGCATTTCTTGTTGTTCCAACAACCTCGAAGCCTTTTTTTAGAAGTGATTTTGTTAGAAAGGAACCATCTTGTCCTGTACATCCAATAATGAGCGCTCTTTGCATATCGATATCCTCCTTTTACTTGAACTTTAGATAATTCGATTTGAAAGAAAAGTTTCTATTAAACAACTCGAATCTTCATTTTAATCATATCTGGATCCCCTAACAGCAATATTTTTCTACTTTTTTTTTTCTTAGTTGTGTCACTTTTTAAGCTGCCCAATGTCACTGTGAGTTTTTTTTTGGTGTGTATAAGAAAAAGAAATAATTTTGTTTCTCATTTAATAAGCTTAATCCCTTTCTATCACTGTCTTTTTGATGCCATGAGATGTTAAATCGCGTCATGTATTCTTTTGATATTTAGTATTTCTCTCCATTGACTTTTTGTTGGATTTGCATGTCTTTTATGTGATTTCTAATGTTTGTATTCTGTTGAATCAGTCAAATTTACCCTGAATACCATTGCTCAAAGCCATCTATGCTTTATATTAGGCCGAACTTATGAAAAGAGTCTTTTTAGGCTTCCTTTCTTAATGAGATGCCAGTCCCTAAACAATAGGTTTCTCGGCAGAGCTCTCAACTCCGTTACACCCGTTATTAACTAGACACGATTCAGAATGGCAACTGCATCTCAACTCCAACAGCTCTACGTCGCTTACTTCGGGCGTGCTGCCGACCCATCTGGTATTGATTACTGGGTAGCTGAAGGCACCACTACTAAAGCTTTCGCTGCTCACATGCATGCGCAGAATGAATTCCAAGCCACGTATGGAAGTAAATCTGTCGCTTCTCAGATAAACCAAATTTATCAAAACCTTTTTGGAAGAGATGGTGATGCCGCTGGACTTATCTACTGGGAAACTCAAATCAATAATGGAACATTAGCTCTTGCTTCAATAGCTAATGACCTTATATGGGCAGTGAATAATGGTTCCTCAGCTACTGACTTAACCGCACTAAACAATAAAACTTCTGCTGCTACTTCATATACCGCATCTTTAAGGACTGACGCAGATGCTCTAATTGCATATCAGCCTACTACTACTGACCCTTGGGTTTCTGGAGACGGCTTCGCAGAGGGCGTAACTTTCATTACTAGTGCTACAGCTACTAATGCACCTTCCTCTGCAGACGTTGCGACTTCTATTGCAACAGTTGCAGCTCTTAATTCAGTTGGCTCTTCTTTCTCTTACACAACTGCTTCTGCTGGAGATAAGTTCACTGGAACCGCTAAGAACGATACTTTTACAGGAACACATTTAACTTTCGAAGCTGGCGACGAAACAAAGGGTGGAGCAGGTACTGGAGATAAGCTTGTATTCAGAAATTCAGAAGCTGATGCAACAGCAGATACTCTCCAACCTGTTGTACTAGAAGCAGTAGAAACCATCCAAGTTCAAAACATTGGTGGAGCTGCTTTCACCATGAACTTACTTAGTGCTACTGGTGTAACTGATGTTAGTTCTTATAATTCAACTGGAACAGTAGATTTCGCTAATGTCCAGACTTTAGCTGCAGCAACAATTGATGGTTCTGATATCACATTTAGAGCCGGCTATAAAGATGGTCTAGCTGGAACTGCATCTACTTTCTCGGCAACGCTGAAAGGTGGTTCTGTCGTTTCTCTACTTGAGGTAGGAGAAGAGGACGGTACTGAATTTGGAATAATGACCTTTACTTCCTCAGGGTCTACAGCTAATGGCGTGACTTTGATTGAGGATGATAATTCAAGTGCCGTTGGAGATCTAACAACTATAAATATCAACGGTTCTGCTCCGTTTACTCTTGGTACAGGAGTAACTGCAGTTGCTGGCGCAGGAACAACAATTAATGCTGCCACTGCAACTGGTGCTTTAACTGTTACTGGAACAAATTTTGAAACTATCACCTTAGGAACTGGTGATGACACATTGAAGATTGGTGCAACTCAGATATCTCAAACAATTGCTTCAGCAAAGGTTAACTTCAACGGTGGAGCTGGTACCGATACTCTTGTTTTAGGAGCACAGGATCTTACTGCTACAAACTTCTTGAACGGAGCTGCGACTTCAACTGACGTTGTAACCAATTTCGAGACTTTGACCGCCACAGTTGCTATGGCTGGTAACGGTACAGCAAACGTAACCAGAAGTATTGATGCAAACACTATTTCAGGCATCACAACAATTCAAGGTGAATTAGACAATGCCGCCACGACTACTGCTGATGCTGCTGGTGAAGACTTAAACCTAGCTGTTAGTGACCTCATTGCAGGTCAAACTGTTAAGGCTTCAGGAGCTAGAAGTGATACTCATACTCCTAACCAAAACCAAATTACTCTTGACATGGACTCCCCTACTGGGTCCAGCGATCAAGTTACATTCGAATCCGTTGCATCTTCTGCAGCTACAGCTCACGTCAACCTATTTGGTGTACTTACTGTTAACACAACTACTGTAAGTTCTGTTGCTGAGAAAGTTGAAATTCTAGAGATAAAAGCTTCTAACCCTAATGTCACTACCACGGTAGGTACAACTATTGAGGATGTAGATGCTGCTAGCACTGCAACAATTAACATTACTGGTGCTAGTAATTTAACTATCAACACTATTGAGAGTTATGACTCATCTACTGCTGATACAACGGTTACAACTATTGATGCTTCAGCTTTCACCGGGAACTTAACTCTTGGTACAACGGCTGCAGACTTCATGGATACTGCGGCTGATGACGTAACTCTCACGTTGGGAACTGGTACCAATACAATTTATGTAGGCACAGATTTGGGTACTGGAGATACTATTGATGGTTCTCTAGGAACTGCAGATACCCTACATTTCACTGGTAGTTCGGCTGGTGTCCCTGCTGCTGTAACTAATGTTGAAACGATTGGGTTTACATCTGGAAACGCAACTTCTAACTCTTTAGAGAAGTTTACTGGCTATACAGTTATTGATGTTACTAACAGCACTAATTCAGCAACTCTTACAAAGATTTTAGATACTGGTGTCACCATTAAGACAGATGATATTGACAACACCAAAACCTTAACTGTCGATAAAACTACTGCTGGCGGTACTCTTACTGTCCAGATGGATACAGCTACTGCATCCCAAGGTTCACTTTCTACCAATGCGACAACACTAGATTTAGCTCATACAGGTACTGACTCAAATGGTGATTATGCTGCTGACGCACTTGCAGTAGCAGGTAGTGTTACTACAATCAATCTTTCTGGTGGTGGTGAAACATCATCAGCTGGCACGCATTCCACCTTTACGCTAGATGGTGCAACTTCAGTTGCTTCTTTAACATCTACTTACGATGGATCATTAAATGTAGCTTCACAAAGTTGGGACACTTCTAACGGAGCCACTGTTACTACTGGAGCAACCACTGTTGCTTCGACAGTTACTATTGATCCTGCTGATTTGGCTAACGGATTGCTTAAATTCGTTGACACGGCTGGAACAGATACCATCGCTACAGGGGAAGTTACAACAGGAACTTGGGGCTTAATTGACTTAACTGGTATTGAGACATTCGATATCACCGACCTTGATATGACTGGCACTCTCACAATGAACTTGAGAGATGTTTCAGGGCTGACAAGTTTGAGAATCACCGGTGCAACTAATGGTGATTTGGCTGATGACGTCACTATCACTTCAATGCCTTCAGGAGTAACTACTTATCTTCAAGGTGATTTTGGAGCTGACGGTAAGACTTTCTCAGTAACAGCTAAGACTGGTGGTACTACTGATACTCATGTTTTATCTACTGATGGTGGAAACTTAACCAATGATGACGCACTAGATGCATACACATTCAACGGTTTTGAAACATTCACTATTCAAGCTGGAGCTGACAATATCAACCTTGCGGCAGATAATCTTGGAACCGCAGAAGATGGCCTACTAACTCTTGGTTCGACTACCACTCTTAATTTGGGTGGTGACATTGTTAATACATCAGACGATGGTGACATTACTCTTGGTACTGTTGCTGCTACTTCACTTACAACTGTTGCTATTACTACAGAAGGAGGAAGCGTCACTATTGGTGATTTAGGAACTACCAACAGTCTCGAGACATTTACTATTACCTCTGGTAGCGGTGAAACTGCAACTGTTACCGATTTCGATTCGACATCACTTGATACGATCACTTTATCTGGTGCAGGTAGTGCAACTCTGACAGGAGCTGATGCAACATCACTGGATGCTGTAAATGCTTCTGGTTTATCTGGAACTCTTACTATTGGCTCTGGATTTACCACCGCAGCAGGAGCAACAATTACTGGTGGTACCGCAGTAGCAGCAGTTGATGCCATCACCATGGCAATGTCTAACGTTAAAGTTTTGGCACTTGGTGCGAACGGTACAGCAGAAACTGGAGATGATAGTTTGGCACTTACTGGAACAATGAATTCCGGTACAGGTACTATCGATCTTTCTAGTTCAGTTGACCAAGTTACTAAGCTTGGAGGAGTTAACGATCCTCTAGTCCAAACTGGTATTAATGATGTTGACCTCTCTGGTTACACTTCAACTGGTTCTCATGGATTCCATGTAACGGCAGCTGCAACAGGTTCTTCTATAACTGGTTCAGCCTACGGTGACACTATTGTTCTTGGAGCTAAGTCTGACATCGTTCTCACTTCAGCTTATAGTGCAACAGCAAGTGCCGATAGTATTACTGGTTTTGTTAATACTGGATCCGGTGTTATAGATAAGCTGAATGTTAATTCTCTGAATGGTACAAACACTGCCATAACTGGTTCACTAACAACCGGTACAGTTGCTACTACTATTGCTGCTAACCATGTTTATCTAGTTACCAGAGCTACATCAGGTCAGGCCGATTCAGTTACTGCGGCTGCAACCGCACTTGAGGACGCAGCAGTATGGACTTTAGATGCCTTAGAAACTTACTTCATTATTGTTGATAACAATTCAACTGGTCTGTTCAGATTCACTGAAGCAATTAACGACAACACTATTACTGC
>QCHR01000036.1 GCA_003277985.1 Prochlorococcus sp. AG-402-G06 | reverse complement strand
AGAGTTAAATCAGCATTTTGCGAAGTCATTAGGCAATAAATAAAAGCCCCATACAGATAAGAGTTAATATTTTCGGCCAAAAGTTTTCTGGATAATTCGAATCATAGTTGAATTCAAGTTCTTTTCTCATTATTTCCAACGTATGCGTTCTGGATGATCGTTTTCAATTTTCCTAAGTATCACAACAACACCCACAAAACTCAATGGTCCAATAACGACAGCAACTTGGATAAAGTTTTTTATTAAAGGATCTAAAACCCCAAAACAATTCATCATCTCAAGAACTGATGCAGCCATTACAACCAATAATCTTGAAAGTGAGTCTGGAGGAATCAAGAACATATCTTCTTACTGATTTACTTGTTGCTTTTATCTTAGTATTGGCTTGAATAGACATATTTAATTTACTTATTTTTCCAATGTGCGGTCAGCGTACAGATATTCGACTAGTCCGTCCTAGGGTGTTCTCTGTTAAAAAACAAACCCGGTTTAAACCTCTGGTAAGTTTCTTTATAAAATATTAGTTGTTGGATTAGGAAGATTTCATTGATGTTGCTAATTTTGTATTAGCTCCAAATTAATTTAATTGACCTTCAGAGCATTATTGTTATTAGTACATCTACAAGCAGTTCTAATCCCCATACTTATTGGAATTAAGTCAATAAATAAATTCAAGCAAATTAGATTTCCTCTGCTACCGCCTTTTGCCTTTATCTCATTAGGTCTTGCCTCAATGTTTGAGATGTTCGATCATACGACTACGGATTGGATATATGTAGATCACTCATCAATATATAATTGGCTGTTTTATTCATTTCTTTCTATTGGATTATCGTTCTTTACTATTTCAGTAGCGAAAAGCAAGTCGATTATAACTAGCAATATTTTATTAATAATTGCCGCGATTTCTTCTTATTGGTTTCTAGGCAAGTCAACAACTCTTTTAATTCAAGTATTAATAAGTATTCTACTTATATCGCAATGGTGGAGACGATTTAAAGATTGGGTCTTCTTTGTTTATCCAATCACGGGAGTAATCTTTACAACATGTTTTGGGATTCTACTTTCAAGTTCAGGAGAACAAATATGGCATGTATTTATAGGTCCATCTGGGACGATAAGTGTTTTAGCTTTTTACTCAGTTTTAAAGAGATCAAGAAAAAAAGAAATCATTTCTGCTTAATAAGAAATTGATCAACATCAAGATCCATATGAATTATTAAAATTACATTTGCAGTTATCTACTTAGATAATATGATTCATTCCGTAACATTGATTAGTGTTTAAAAGCTAATGAGTCTTAGTTCTCATAGGCAACACAAAATTTATATTGCTGCAACGATGGGGTATGGACTTGGTTCTGAAGATCCAGAAGAATTGGTCCTTTATGAAATGATCAAGAAAGAAATAGAAAATGACAGAAAAAACAGAAATATGGGCATTCAAAGAACTGACTAGACTCTCATTTCAGAAAGTGTCTAAAGATAGGTATAGGCCACTTAACTTAGCTAACTTAAAGATCTGCGGGTGTAGTTCAGTGGTAGAACGTCAGCTTCCCAAGCTGAATGTCGCCAGTTCGAGTCTGGTCATCCGCTTAAAAGAAAATCGAAACTAAATTCTAATTGTGTGGTGTAACTCACAACAGCAAGTTAAGTCCACAGACAACAATTGATATCGACATAATTTGATTTTAGAGATTTTCATGGATAATCCCTCTAAGGAACAAATCCTTGCGGCATCCAGTGGATGGGTGGCTACAACATTAAATTTCCTTCCTGGCTTAGGTGCTGGATACCTTTACCAACGTCGCTGGATTCCTTACTTTGTAACTGGCGGCGCAGCTACAACTTGGTTCGTTCTAGGAGCCATATTAAATGGTGAAACAGAGCCAACAATAACCGAACAATTAATTGGAATAGGAGGCTTATTTTTGATCTCAATCACAACTATGGTTGAGGCTAAAATTGCTCATAAGAAAGCAATGATAGTCGTAGAAGAACAGCTTCAGGCAAAGACTCCAAAGAAAAAAGGAGGTCTTTTTAGATAATCAGCCATATAGAAAATTAATAGTGAAGACAGTAAAAAATCATAATTGTTTTAGAAGAAGCTGAAGATATGATTAATGAGACAGAATTTTATATAAAAATATGCAATGCTCTTTTTTACTACTAATAATTTGATCAAATAAGTGGCTCTTGAAACAACCGTATTCAGCTTTAAGATTTCTGTTCCTTTTGAAGAATGGGCAGCGGTATATGACAGTGTCGAAAACAAACAACTTATGAAAGAAGAAAAAATTGTTTGTCTTTATAGAGGGATAAAGAAAGGGGATCCAAGTAGTGCCCTTGTTATAGAGCAAGCTGAAGAAGGTAAATCAATCGCAATGTTTTCCAATCCTGAAGTAAGACCTTTGATTGAGGAGGCTGGACATATTTATGATTCAACCGTCATCACGAGTTACTTACAAAGTTAATTAAAAGATGAAACACTTTCTTTCTCTTGTTGTATTTGCTTTATTTATAAGTGGCTGTACCAAGAACACCTCTCGAGTCAGTTCCTTAAAACCAAATGTAATCTCAGATACTCAAAGACAAAGAGATCTTTGCCTAGATTGGTATGCTTACAGAGTTGAAACTGCTAAAGCAATTTCAGACCTAAATCTCAAAACAGAAAAAGAGTCGGATTTAATGGTTTATTGTGAGTTCTTTAAAAATGTAGCTGATACGAATTAATTTTTTACATGGAATTGAATTAGGCCTGTAGTTTAATGTCATGAAACTTTCTCAACGATACACCTGAATCAAAAATATTTGACTCTCCATTTTTAGACTTATCGGCTAGTTCAAAACAAAATTTAAGAACATTAAAGCTTCGAATCTATGCTAGAAATATAAATGAAAGAATCATCAAATTAAAGACTTAACTAACTACAAAAAGATCTAAATGAGCAGTACTAAAGCTATGCAGACAACTAGAACTTTCTCGGAGTTTGCAAGACAAGCTGACTACTCATTCATGGATTCTCTCGAACCTGATCCACAGGCAACTGATGATGGTGACGATCATCTAACAAGAGAAGTCTTTTCTGGTCACTATGTACCTGTCACTCCAACAGCAATTCCAAAACCAAAATATGTCGCCCACAGTAAAATATTATTTAACGAGTTAGGCTTGAGTCAGGAACTTGCTCTAGATGAACTTTTTCTTCGTCTCTTCTCTGGCGACATAAGTGTTGCAACAACACCGATGCGACCAGTTGGCTGGGCTACTGGTTACGCACTATCTATCTATGGAACTGAATATACACAGCAGTGTCCATTCGGGACAGGTAACGGCTATGGAGATGGGAGAGCCATTTCAGTATTTGAAGGTCTCTTTAATGGCAAAAGATGGGAGATGCAACTTAAAGGAGGAGGGCCTACACCATACTGCAGAGGAGCAGATGGACGAGCAGTGCTTCGTTCAAGTGTTCGTGAGTTTTTAGCGCAGGAATATATGCAGTCACTCAGAGTACCAACTTCACGCTCTCTCACACTATATGTATCTAAATCTGAAACAGTCCGAAGGCCTTGGTATACAAAAGACTCCTATTCAATCGATCCAGATATATTGGTAGAAACACCAGCTGCAATCTCAACACGAGTCGCACCATCATTTTTACGTGTAGGTCAGATAGAACTCTTTGCACGTCGAGTACGCAACAATGAGCATCAAGATGCAATGAAAGAGCTCGAGATGATTGTGAAACACTTAATCGTAAGAAATTACAAGGAAGAAATTGATCCGACCCTTAGCTTTAGCAATCAAGTCATTGAGCTCGCAAATTCATTCCGTGAAAGACTCACATCATTAGTAGCCAAATGGATGCGGGTTGGCTACTGCCAAGGTAATTTCAACAGTGACAACTGTGCTGCAGGAGGTTTCACCCTCGATTACGGTCCATTTGGATTTTGCGAACTCTTCGATCCCAGATTTCAACCTTGGACTGGAGGTGGTGAACATTTTGCATTCTTTAATCAACAAGTTGCTGCCGAAGCAAATTTTCAAATGTTTGTGGGGGCGCTTCGACCTCTGCTTACCGGCAACGCAGAGGCACTGGAGAGACTAGATAGCATCCTCGATGGATTTACTTCATTGATGAATCATAAAATGGAGGACATGTGGACAAAGAAAATAGGCCTAGTCACCTATGACGCATCTCTAGTAAATGAAATGCTAAACCTCATGGTTCACACAAAGGTCGACTACACAATCTTTTTCCGAAAACTTTCAAGTATTCCAAAAAACCTTAAGGTCTTAAAAGATAGTTTCTATCTACCAATTTCAGAAGAGATTGAGACCAAATGGATCAATTGGCTACAAAGATGGCGGGAGCAAGTAATTAACAAAGGTGACCAAAATGAAATATCAGCAAAAATGAAACGCATTAATCCAAAATACACATGGCGGGAATGGCTCATCACACCAGCATACGAAATGGCAGAGAAAGGCGACTATGGTCTCATCAAAGAACTACAAGCTGTTTTAGAGAAGCCTTATGAGGAACAATCATTAGAGGTACAGAAAAAATATGACAGACTCAAGCCCAAGAAATTCTTTGGAGCCGGTGGGATTTCCCATTACAGCTGTTCCTCATGAATCAACAACAGAATAAAAATCCACGAAGTTAGAGCAATGGATTTAAAAATAAAGGTTAATCATCTTCTGAAGGAACAACAAACATAAAAAGATTCTTTGGAAGGCTTTTTTATATAGATAACCGAACCAATCATTCTCTCGTTATTGGATTAATTGACACATGATTAAGTAAATGAACTTGTTTCATGTCTGAAGAAACTAAATCTAAAATCAGAATTTTTCTTCCATTTAGTTGGTTCATTCCCGCTCTAATTTCTTTTGGAGTTATTAATTTCCACCAACTTTCGGCGGGCATTTCACCCATATCCATTTAAACCATGTCATCACATATACCTGAATTCTATGCATCAATAGTTGAAGCTTCCGATAGAGGGGAGTTGTGGGGGCTAGATCAATTTTCAAATAACATTAATCAACTTGAAATCAACTTTGATCCTTCTGTTTATATTTAATGCATAACTTCGATAAAATAAAACCTCTAAACCAGGAAGATAGAGAATTACTTTCTGATTTAAAATCTACCTTTGACCTTGGGACCAAAACTATCATTGGACAAGATGAAGATGAGATCGTTGATGAACTCATTGATTTAATGACTGAATATAATGAAGATCTACAATAAAACTTACATTTTCAAAATTTATTAGATTTTGAAATTTAATTTTTTTATACAATCGAATACTAAAATAAATTTAAACGTCGAAAGTTAAAAATATGTACAATTCAACTATAAATTTTTTGCCAAATAATTTCAGCATCTCTAAAAAGGTAAATAGCTTCTTTCCTGCCAACGGCTTTTTCAGCATCATTCATCAACTTAATATACCTCTCTCTTAAAGCCTGCTTTTCCTTTACAACTTTGGTGAACATATTAAGATTTTCATGTCGATCGTCAACTTTAGTTTTGGCTACATTCTTTATGAAGTTATGCGGGTACTTAGCTTTTACCCTAACGTTGTGCCTACTCATTTAACAAAATCTTTGTAACTGATTTATCTCTTAGACATTCTGAAAAGTGAAATTATCAACCGCGTGTAGGGTTAACCTCCAATTATTTATTCAAAGAAAAACTTTACCTACTTCAATTCCATAGTCTTTAGCGAGTTCAATTAACTCTTGCATTGACAAGTCAACTAGATAACTTCGAATACATTGATAAGCATTAAAGCTCTCAATACTTTTTCTCTCATTGAACATTGCACGAGAGATTCTTAGAGCCAAGGCTTCTTTAGTGAAGAGTGCACAAAACAACTTTAAAAATTCTATTCAAGTTCTGGATAAGTGTGTGTACAGATCATCTTAAAAAAAACAAAAAATAAGTTCAGTATAGTTGTTCCCAAAGTCACACTCTGCAAATTGACCTTTTAGTATTTCACTTAAATGAAATAACTATGGCAGAAGCAAAAAAAAACAAACAACTTGGATTTATCCCTAAGATTTCAAAGACTTCAGAAAAAAAAAAGATAATTAAAGAGCCCAAAGGAAGACTTATCTCTTGGTCTCCCTGGCCTCCGGCTAATTTCAAAACTCGTTATCCAGCATTCCCTTTAGTTACGACTGTTTTGATCTTAATAATTTTGCGCTGGCTAAGCTTGGGTA
Organism: Prochlorococcus sp. AG-402-G06; assembly: GCA_003277985.1. Taxonomy (GTDB): domain Bacteria; phylum Cyanobacteriota; class Cyanobacteriia; order PCC-6307; family Cyanobiaceae; genus Prochlorococcus_B. Next base: position 1,854 of record QCHR01000036.1, on the reverse strand, counting down.
ATTAGCTTAATTAAGTACTAGTAAATAGTGAAAAGTTATATAAGGAAAGTTGTTATTCAAAAGTGAAAATATGGTATTTCTTTTGGAGGGGCTGTAGGCGTAGAACAGATACCAAATTGCAAGCACTCCATAACATCATCATCATATTTTGGCTTGTAATTAGAAAACAACTCCGACATTTCTTTTGCTTGAATAGAAACCCCAGAAAAATTTTCAAATAATTGCTTTGAGAATGGCATGATTAGACATCTAAACAACCTGCTTAATTTCTACTCATATTGGTTTAAGAAATCTATGGGGAGGAACACTCAAGTATTTATACAGTCACGAAAAACTCATTCAATACATATAGAGAATTGTCCAAGGATCAACTATTGCTCTGCTTGAAAGAAATTGTTTTATATATACGAGGCATATTTTTCTCAACGCTTTACTTTTGCTTTTCTCAATAATAAAAGTTCTATTATTTTGATTTTTCTCTTTGACTAAATCCATCCGGAGACTGAAGATATGAAGTTTGGCCTAAATAGGGATCTTCACCAAAAAGATCGTTTATTTCCTTTTCTGTCATTTGGCTAGGAGCTTGCACGATTTCAGTAGGGTCTGATTCTATGAGCGATGAATCTATTTCATCTGCATTAAGATCTGCAGGACATACAATCAAAAGAAGACCAAGTGAGAAAGAAACAATACGAGTTAGCAATGTGACATTCATTTTCTTGCAATTACCTTTTGGAAGAATCAGAACTATTAACTTGCTCAACTGTCTCATCTTGACTTGGATTGTTCTTATTAGATAAAGAGCATCCACCTTCACCCCATGCCAAGACAGGGGCAGTCGTAAAAGAAAGGGCAAATACTAAAGGTAGGACTTTATTCATAAGAAAGATTGGAAGCAAACTAATATTAAAGCCTTTTCAGGAAGTTCGTTTGACTGACTTAATTCATGTCCATTTCTATTTCCATTTCATTCATAGAGATCTTACTCTGTTCATTATCTAATGGTTCTAGAGCAATTTCAGGCAAATATTCTTCTCTTACTTCAGGTAAAGATGGTTCAATTACTATACCGAGAGGATTATCACCATTGCCCTCCATAAATGATGACTCATTTAATTTAGGCTTCTGTTCTTGATCTGTCATCAATTCTGATTCTGTTAAAAGATTATTATCTTCACTAGCTATATTTCCACTTTTAAACTTTATTAGTAGTTTAGAAAGGTCAACAACGTCTATGATTACTGACTTCTGACTTTCATACATATCTTGTATCACATTGATTATTTCACCAGATTTTGTGGGTTGAGAAATAAAAGCAAAAACAGTCCAGCCAGCCAGAATAATTGAGATTAAGACAATAGAAATAAAAGCAGAATACATTGCTCTTATTATTGTTTTGATCATTCGGTAACTTTAGATATTGTTAAATCTAGGCACATCATTTGATACTTAAAACGGCCTCTTCACACCCTGTAAAGGCGTATAAATACTTTAGGGTTTACGCTCTAACTCTTTACTGCCCGATCAGGGTAAATATGTAATGGTTATTTAGGGAGATGAATTATGTCAATTAATCCATTCAAACCTTTAATTCGCAACATCCAAGCATTATTCCTTACTAATATTCAGGCGGAAAAACAACGAAAAGATAAGGAACAGGAATGCTTACAGTTTGGGATTTGTGCTTTAGAAGCCCAATCACCTAGAACAGAAGAAATGTATTTTAGATGAAAATAAATCCAGTCCTATGCCACTTCTGAAATATTTTCAATAAATTCATCTAATTCTTGAAATTTTCGTTCTAAATAAATGATCTTTTTGGTTTCTGTCATTTCATCGGAATAAAATTTTACT
>QCHR01000035.1 GCA_003277985.1 Prochlorococcus sp. AG-402-G06 | reverse complement strand
ATTGATGTTTTTTGATCTTGTTTTTATAAACTCTATCTCTTTGCAGAGCGAAAAAACAATAGACTCGGAATAGGAAAATAAATATTGATTCATTATTTATTACGGTGTTAATGGTGATGATTCTATAAACTCTGGCGAGAGACTTAGAGTTGGATCACCTGAGGGTGCTTTTAGCAAATCTGCTGTTCTCAATCTTGAAATTAAACGAGTAGAAGTAACCCTTGTCGATCCAATTAACTCTCCAATTCTTTCATGAGTAAGTCTGAATGGTAATTGGCACCAATCACCACATCTTCTTCCAAGTCGGTTAACTAATAAAGCAAATAAAGCTTGTAGTCTTTGTTCGGCATTACCCAAATGCCTTATTCTAAGAAGCTGAAGAGTCCATTCGTTTACAGCGTCATAGGTTCCAGCCTCTACTGATGTTTCAGCATCACTTACAAAGCAAAGAGGGGTTAAAGCTTCTACACATACACCTTCACTGCAAAGCCGGTCTGTTCTTAATTGATCGCCTGACTGTAAGAAAGCCAATGTCATTCCTTCTGTTTCTTCACAAGGACAATAAACACGAGCAATACCATCCAAAACTTCCAAACAAGTATCACCTCTTCTTGAGGAAGGATCTATTAGTACTGATTGCCCTGTTGCCATTCGAACGGCTGACGAGGGTGTTTCTACGAAGGTTCTAAAGCTCATTAAAACCAAGAGTAGGATTGTGGATTTCTAATTTACACAAAATCAGAAGCTTTTTGCAACCGATTCTCAATAGCAACAAGCTCTTGAGACTTTTAGCTGTTCTATGTATAAAAAGTCACATCAACTGGCATTTTTTTTTCTACTTTTTGAGATTTAGTTAGTCAATTGTGACATTAGTGTTATTAGGTTTGTGTTTATTTCTACTGCAGGAATGCATTAAAAAAGGCCCGCAAGCGGGCCTTTTTTAATGCACTAATGATACTAATAAATTAAATTAATAATTAACCGTTAGTGATTTTTGCGTTTTCCATATTGTCGAACGCTTTACCTACGCGTCTGAAGTCAAATCCCATAGCCCTTAATGCATGCCAGAGATGTCCCTGAATGAAGAAGAAGCCAAGATAGAAGTGAACATTTGCTAACCAAGCTCTTGCTGTATGAGCGCCAGTTGCAAGTGATGCGTCGGTATCAACAAAATAAGGAGCGAAATCAAACTTGAGTTGAAGTACATCTCCAAAGAATTCTGTTGAGTAAACAGTTGTGTTTGTTGAACTCCAGAAAGCAGCAACAAGTGCACAATAGCCAACACCAGCTAGTGAGTATGAAAGAACAGCCTCTGCTGAAAGAAGTCCTTTACCTTTGAATTCTGTGTACTCACCGAATTGCTTAGTGATGATGTGGAATGCACCACCAATTATTTGGAAAAATGCTAGGAAAGCGTGACCGCCCATAACATCTTCCAAGCTGGTGATTTGAAGGAAATCAGCTTGGTGATTCCATATCATTCCTAAATCTAGGTTGTAAGAAACTGTACGAGTAGCTCCTAAAGCAGTATCCCAAATACCATGATATTGAGCCCATTCAACGAATTGAATGTTTGCCAAACCTAGGAAAATAAGGTGGTGACCAAGAATAAATGTAAGTTTGTCTGGATCGTCCCACTCGAAGTCAAACTTTTTAGGACGACTTCCATCAGGATAGTTTCCTAAATCACCGTCATATCTTGTGGAGTGAAGAATTCCACCAGCACCAAGAACACCAGAGAAAATTAGGTGAAGTACAGCAATAACTGTGCAACCGTAAGGCTCAGTTATTACTCCGTTTTCGATTCCACCTATTCCAAGTTGTGCAAGGTGAGGCAAGCAGATCAAGTTTTGATTACCCATCGCAACGGATGAGTCATAACGAGCTAGCTCAAATAAAGTGAACGCACCTGCCCAGAACATCATCAAACCAGCATGGGCAGCATGCGCAGCGATGAATTTTCCGGAGCGATTGGCCGTCCCTGAATTACCCGCGTACCAGTCATAGGTAACGCTAGGATTCCCGTAGGTCTGCACGAGAAATAAACAAAGAACAGTAAGAGGATATATTTATAGGTCTTTAAGTTCCATATCCCTTCACATTGCTTATTGAAATTGTAGGTTTTGTACATATTTCACGAACATCTGCTACTAAATAAGATCTTCGTGTTATGAGAAGATTTAATCCTCAAAGTCCTTATAGACACTATGATGGTCACCTCTACGTATAGTCAAAGCTCATGATTGACTGTCTGAGTTTGTTATTTTGAAGACAAATGTAAATAAATGATGAATTATAGAAATGTCATTAATGAGTTTTTTGGGAAAGAGTTTCTTCTTGATCAAAGAAAAAGCCTTATAGTTTTGCTTGGTTCTTTTGCTGATTTTGATAGTTTTGAATACTCTCAACAATTATCAGCCCATTCAAAGAAGCTTAAGAAGTACTCAATTGATTTAGTATTGATAGGTATAGGGAGTGAAAAATCTAAAGAAATTTTTTGTCAATTCAATAATATTGATATTCAAAGAGTTTTTGCCGTAAAGGATGCGGACCTTCACAAGAAACTTAATCTGAATGCAGGTTTTGTCTCTTCAATGCCTGCCATAATTAATTTATTGGTCATGTGCGCGGGTATAAGTTCGAGAGGTACGATTAAGGAGGTTCTTAGAGGTTATTTGGGGGATAAAGATTCAAAGAGTCTGTTTGCTTTTGATGAGGATATAAATATAGGTGGAATCTCTTTATTGAAAGGAAAAATGTTTAACATTTTTTCTAAAAAACAAAATTTACGCCCTTTTGAACTTGCTACAAGGAGACTCATTAATATGGTTGAAATTCTTTCTAATTGGAATACTTATGTTCCTGATTCTAAATTCCTAACACAGAGGGGAGCAACAATACTAATAAACGAAAAAGACGAAGTGTTGTATGAATATATTTCCGAAAGTCTTTTAGGGTACGCAAGTAAAATGAGTGCACCATTATCATTCCTTGATGAAGTCTTGAATTAATTAAATTCTAATGATTGCAAATAAATGCTTAGCTTGTGGAAGCTCTAATCTGAGAGCGGACCGCGCACTATCTGGAAGATTGGTATGCAATTCATGTGGTACCCCTTTTGGGGTTGGTAGACGAGTAAGAAATAAAACAAGTATTTTTAAAAGTTTTTCATTAAATAATAAGTATTTTCTCTTTACTTTTATATTGATAATCGCCTTTATTCTTGTGGTCATTTAGTTATTCGTTGGGAGCATTCTCCAGTATCCCTCTTGCTTTATAACTTTTATTGATAAATTGTACAGATTACTAAGTATTTTTGTATTAATTAATTCATATGGGCTTCCATCATTTAATATTCTCCCTTCTTTTATTAGAATAACTCTATTGGTTGTAGGTAAAATAGATTCTAGATTATGAGTAACATAAATTATATTTACTGATTTGTTGATTAACTTATTTAGATTTTGAATCAAAATAAAGTTTGATTTTATATCTAAATTACAAAATGGCTCATCCAGGACTAGTATATTAGGCTCATAAACAAGTGCTCTTGCAATTAATGCTCTTCTTTTTTGACCATCAGATAATGATTGAAACTCATTATTAATAATATTATTTAGCTCCCATTCATTTATTAGATTATTGATTTTGATTTTTTCTTTTTCAGAAAGTAATATTGAATATCTAGAATTAAATGTTCCTGAAAATCCAGAACTGATTACATCATATAGCTTCACTCCATTATTTACTCTCTGCTCCATTTCTTTAAATAGAAATCCAATTTTTTTCCTTAAATCCCAAATATTTATATTTTCTTTGTTAAACAACTTAAATGTACTATGATTCGAAGTGATTGGATAAACTGACCTATTAAATAACTTTAGGAAAGTTGATTTCCCAGATCCATTTGGTCCTAATATCAGAACATTTTCTCCATAATGTAGATTAATATTTATATTTGATAGGATTTTATTTTTATCAATATATACATTTATGTTTTTTAAGCAAGCCCACTCTATTAGGTTTTTTCGATATTCATCTCTCATTTATATAATTTCCCTAATTGATAATAAGTTTTATTATATTAATAATATAATAAAACTTATTGGGAACAATAATCTAGTTAAAAGTTTAATAATTATCTTCCTATTATTACTTATTGCCATATTAGGATTCTCTGGTGGATATTGCATCCCTCTATCCTCATGAACGGAGTTAGTCAAGGAGTTTGTTGGATGTAGGTCCCATGGCTTTTCTTTATTTAATGCATTTTGGAGCCAATCCCAGTAATATTGAACCATTTTATCTTCACCTAATAATTTTACATTATCTTTCTGTATATAACCCATCTGATCATTAAACGTTTGGGTCTTTAAGACTAAATAATCCTCTGTAAAAATCTTATAAAATGTTCTTCGTTGTAGATGACTAAACAACACTAAGTTTGTGAATAGTTTATTTTTAAGGAATTTCCTGTAATGTCTTACTATTACTCTTGCTTTATTATTTCCTAGTGGAATATGATCAAGAACTTGTATATATCTTGTACTTTCAGGTGAGCCTTTATATATAAAAATTCTGCCAGGAGGTACGAATTTTATTCTTATAAATTCATCTTGACCATTAGTTTTATATGAATAGATACTTTCTATTTGCCTATTATCTCTTTTTATTTTCTGATTGAAACTAGTTATAGTTTCTCTGTTTACATTCTTGTCTGGGATAGTATCTCCGTGCATCCAGAATACATGTAGTATGTCTAGATGATTTTCTATAATTCTTGCCCAGTCTGCCTTGAAATCTACATAGACTTCTTCGTATTCATATTCTAAAGATGGAAAACCATACGAATCAGGTAGAAGACTATTGATTGAAGATTTTATTTGAAAGTCTTCTATGTTTGCAAGAGGTTTGCCGGTATAATAAATATAAATATAACCTTCTTTTTCTACACAAGGATATTGAAAAAGCTTTATGCTTTTTGCGTAATTATCGTAATTTGAATCAATGATATGCTGACAAGTTATTCTATCTAGATTTGTGCAACTACCTTGAGATGAAAACCTCGCACCATGATAAGGGCAGACAAGTTGGCCGTTTATAACTTCACCACCTAAGAATGAAGCACCTCTATGTGGACATACATCTTTTACACATCTAACAATCCCTTCTCTATCACGATACAAAACAAGTGGTTCATTATAAATCGTGAAGTGATTTAATTTTCCCTCCTTTATTGATTCACTGCTCGAGACAGAATACCAACCTAAAAGACCATTGGTTAATTGATTGGAAGGCTTTGGAGCAATATTCTCAAGCTCTTTTACACTCTCTTTCTCATTAAAATTAGATCTAATGAGATTGTTAGTCTCATATTCAAATGATTTATTATTTTTTCCTTTTTCTTCTTTCATAATTGAGCTGATCTTTTAGTGAGATGAAATTTGGCTCACTAAAAGATTATTCTCCATATATGCTTAAAGACTCAAAAAAAATAGCACCTAACGCCTTCGAGTATCGATTAAATTTACATAAAACAACTTCAACGTTTTTTCACTGTAGAAGTCAATTCGTATAAGCCTTCATTTGCTTCTAGAAATCTATTGCTCAATGATTTTTTGGAGAGAGCTCTATGCTTGAAACAAAATCAGTTGCTTCTTCTATATCATTGCAGAACTTACACGTCCCAAGGTAGCAACCTAGATATCTCATGAAAGAGGTTTTACCTCCTGACAGTTGATATTCGTGAATAGTACCTCCCTGAGGGGTGGCTTTTACAAGTTGAGGTAAAGAAGCCATTTAAAACGTATTTTTTTACAATTTGCTTACAATGTTGTTTTCTAGCAATAGGTAAATTTACTAAAAGCACGAAGTTGAATGCTTCTTTAGATTTATTTTATTTTCTGCATGTCAATGTAATCAGATTAATCTGTGTATCCATCATCGTCTTCTGTATTGATTATTCTAGGTGTATTTTTCATATGTTCATCCCAGGGATGAACATATGATTCTTTATCGGAATAGACCTCACTCTTTAACTCTTCTATCAAAGTTTCAAACTGTTTGATGATTCTCTTTAGATTGTCTTTTTTCATTTATATAGTTTTGTGATTAAATAGAATCTGTGAACTCATTATAATGAGTAAAGTCTTTGATTTATATTTTCTACTTTTTTTATTCGTCTTATTAAACACCGAATAAAAAGTTTCTGTTTCATCAAACCTGGAAATACACAACCAGGTTTTTATAAAAAATATTAGCATCTGATTCGAATAGGTTTGAATTAGATGCTAATCTGTGAATTATAATTAACGAGAAAAATCCTTTCTGTTTTTTAAGCTGACGTCGGATGACGTTTTGTTTATTAATTTTAGACACAGGCTATTATGAGGGTTCTTTTAACTGGTGGTTCAGGATTCATAGGTTCCCATATAGCTTTATTGTTGTTAGAAAGAGGATTTGATGTTTTAATATTAGACTCTTTTGTTAATAGCTCAACTAATGTGATTAATCGAATAAAGTCTTATTTGAATAATAAAGATTTAAAGTATAAATTAGAAACTATCAATTGTGACATTAGAGACAAAAAATTATTAGATAAGGTTTTTAATGATTCTATTAAGGAAAAAAAACCCATAGATATCGTTATACATTTAGCTGGTTTAAAATCTGTATCTGAATCTTTGATTAACCCACTTCATTATTGGGATGTCAATGTAATTGGCACACTTAACCTTTTACTTACGATGAAAGAATATGAATGTTACTCCTTAGTTTTTAGTAGCAGTGCCACTATTTATGGTTTAAGTGACTCAGTTCCTATGACAGAAGATCAGAAAATCTCTCCAATAAATCCCTATGGCAAAACTAAAGTTGCAATTGAAAATATGTTTTCTGATTTATATCATTCTAGTATGAACTTATGGAAAATATGTTCTTTACGTTATTTTAATCCTGTTGGTGCGCATCCATCTGGTGTCATTGGTGAAGATCCTATTGGTATTCCAAATAATCTTTTTCCTTTTTTAACTCAGGTAGCAATTGGAAGACGAAAACATTTGCAAATCTTTGGAGATGATTGGGAAACAAAAGATGGTTCAGGTATTCGTGATTACATTCATATTATTGATTTAGCTGAGGGGCATCTATCCTCAATTGATTATTTAAATTCTAATGATTCATGTTTAGAATTTATTAACTTAGGTTCTGGTATTGGATATTCTGTATTTCAGATTATTAGCCAATTTGAGTTATCTACTGGTTGTAAAATTCCTTACTCAATTCAAAGGAGAAGAGATGGTGATGTACCTATATGTTATGCAGATATTTCAAAAGCCAAGAAATTACTAGATTGGTCTCCAATGAGATCGTTAGAACAGATTTGTTTAGATGGATGGAATTGGCAAATGAAAAATCCAAAAGGGTATAGCTAACTTGTTGAGTTCATTTATCTATTTTAGATGGTAAGCACTTTTCAGCTAAACCCTGTCATCTCAGTAAAGAGTGTTTTATTTTCTGCTGATTCTGCAAAACCCAATAGAAGTTCATATCGAGTTTCTAAACCACTATTTAAGTTGCCTAACCAATAGTTATAACCTGATTGGTCATAGTCTCTGCCTAAAACATTCACATAAAGAGTCTCTACATATTTTGCATTAGTTACATCCTCTCCATACCGTTCTTTAAATTCATCAGAGACAAGGAAAGAAGATGCAACAGCTCGATCATCATTTTCTCCAGAGCTATATTTACCAATCCAATACTTCAAACCATCAGAGTCAGGTAAGCGTTTAAAGGCAGCGTTATAAAGGCGGAACATTTTTGCATCATCTGTATTTAAACCAGTGACTTGATCAAAGGTTCCTTTGATATCAAGGATGGCGCTAGTTTCACGAAAGGAACTTGTTGATGCTTCTCCTGTAAATGTTAATAATGGAAGTCCTGTTATGTCGTCATAACCTGAATTAGTTTTGATTTCATATCTACCATTACCTTTGTTGTAGAACTTGTAATCACTGAAATTACCGCTATATGTCTTTACAACGTCTACTTTTGATTCTTCTACAGTTTGATCAGAGAACTGAATGTATTCGATATTTTTGAGAGTATCGGTACCATCAGTTATTCCAGTTGTTCTTTGATCTTCTATTTGTAGTGTGTCCGTGCTACGTGAGAAGGAGTAGTTAGAGAAACTGCCCGAGAGGGTAACTGTATCTGTGCCACTGCCACCGTCGATAGAATCATCACTTATCG
>QCHR01000034.1 GCA_003277985.1 Prochlorococcus sp. AG-402-G06 | reverse complement strand
TAATTAAAAATATTTCTGAATATATAAAAATGCAAAGAAAAGCTAATAATATTTTAACTTTAAAATCTCCAACGAAGAAGCAAATAAATGAGGCTCAGAATCTGTTCAAAGAAGCGAAAAGAAAAAAAAGATCTAGAGATTCAATTCTAAATAGAGTCAAATTTCACAAGAAGAAAATATCAGAAATCGAATATTGTGAGTTGTTTCTTGATTCATTAATGTATGAGGATAGTGAGAACAATATAAATAAACTAGATTCAATTATTGAACTTAAAGAAGAGGTAGAAGAATATATTTGCATTAGAAAAAATTCGTCAAAGTTTAAATCAAATAGAAAAAAGGAACAGGCTTCAACAATAAAAGAGATCCTGAGTCCTAGCGGACTAAAGATTCAAATAGGTTCTAATAACAGGCAAAACGAATTTATTAGTCTAAGGAAAGGGAAAAAAGGAGATCTTTGGTTTCATGCGCAAGAAACACCTGGAAGCCATGTTGTACTTAAATCATCTAATGGACTTTTTGATGACAAAGATATTGAATTAGCTGCTGATCTTGCTTCTTTCTTTAGCCGTGCGAAAGGTAACAAGCTTACACCAATAATTATGGTTCCAATTGAGAATCTGCAAAGGATAACAGGATCCTTACCTGGAACTGTTAGTCATAGGGGTGGGAAGATCCTTTGGGGAAAAGCTGATAGAGCCGCGAAATATTTCCACCAGAAGTGAACTTCAATGACTTAATATCATCTTAAATAGATAGTTTAAAATGATTGACTTTTTGCTAGGCACGCATGAGTTTCTTGGTAATCACACTTTCCCAGAGTTTTTAATAGGGTATTTATTTGGTGCTGCTTTAATCATTGGGGCTCCTACAGTCTTTCTTTTATTAGCATTTACAAGCGCATTAATGAAAACCAACGGGAAAATGGGTGGTTATAAAGAATATGCTAGTTATGGTGAATCTTCACTAAATGATTGTCCTCCTTTTATTTTGCCTGACCCAACACAAAACAAGTAAAAAATCTATCCCTAATAGACGCATCATTCATAAGCTATCTATCCAGCTCTAAATAAAATAGCTACCAAATTTCTTAGTTACTTCTTAAAACTCTATTTCCCACTAAAATAAGAACATTAAGCTAAAGGAACCTGAATAGCTCCAACAAAAACAAAAATATTTTAAAAGCTCCTCCTCCTATAAGGATAAAGGAAAAAGCTAATTCAAATGAGACATCTCAATCTTTTGAGATGCCTTTAGTGGATCATCTTGAAGAACTTCGTCAAAGGATCCTAAGAAGCCTTATCGTAGTTATTTTTTCATCAGGTTTTTGCTTGTTATTTGTTAGGAAGCTTGTACAAGCATTAGAGCTGCCAGCAGGAAAAATACAATTTTTACAAGTAGCACCTGGTGAATTTTTATTTACTTCAATAAAAGTTGCAGGTTATGGAGGACTTACTCTTTCTCTTCCTTTCATACTTTACCAATTTTTAAAGTTCATCCTTCCAGGCCTAACTAAAAAAGAGAAACTTTTGATAGCACCATCAGTTGCAGGTTCAGCAATTTTATTTTTCTTAGGAATTTTCTTTGCCTGGAAGGCTTTAATACCTGCAGCCTTGGGATTTTTAATTAATTATGGTGCCGATGTGGTTGAACCACTATGGTCAATAGAAAAATATTTAGATTTTGTCCTTCTACTTATGCTTTCAACTGGTTTAGCTTTTCAATTACCAATACTTCAACTGATTTTAGGTTTCTTTGAGATAATTTCTTGGGAAAAAATGCTTTCTGCATGGAGATTAGTAGTAATGTCCTCAGCTATTGCAGGAGCTGTTTTAACACCATCAACTGATCCCATAACTATGCTTCTTTTATCATCATCTATAACTTTTTTGTTTTTTGTTGGCGTTGGGTTAGTGGCCTTAACAACAAATCTCAAAGGACAAATTCGTCCATCCTTTGATCCATAGGCAAAGGCAATGTAATTGCTTTACCTAGTCTTGGTTTAGCCTGAACATTTTCCAGCCAATTTCTAACCAAATTTGATTGTCCGGCACGGTTAATTATTTCTAACGTTCGATTTAAATTTACTTTAAATGTCTCTTCATCCATAGGGAAAGACTGTTGTTCTAAAAATCCCCACATCATTTGCAAATAAATCCGGTCTCTTTTTATTAACAATCTCAAATCATATGTTACGCCCCAGCGTCTTCTTAAGCACTCCATTACTTCTTCTGCTTCCAATGGGATTGAAGAAGAGTAATGACCAGAATTTGTCGAATTAAATTCAAAACTCATTTCAAAACCTAGTCTTGGCAGAGATTAATAACCCTTTATGTGTCCATTCTGGTCTAATATCTATTTATAGGTGAACGTCTGTAATGACACAAATGACAACTGCAGATGTGCCCTCAATGGGTAGAAGGCAGTTCATGAATCTGCTTACCTTTGGAACTGTTACGGGGGTTGCTTTAGGAGCGTTATATCCAGTAGCCCAATACTTCACTCCATATAGGGCCGGCGGAGGTGGTGGAGGAACAAATGCTAAAGATGAGTTAGGTAACAATGTAAGTGCTAGTAGTTGGCTATCAAGCCATCCAGTTGGTGATAGAAGTTTGGTCCAAGGACTTAAAGGTGATCCAACTTATCTAATAGTTGAGGGTGAAGATGCAATTACTAGTTACGGAATTAATGCCATTTGTACTCATCTTGGTTGTGTAGTCCCATGGAATAGCGGAGCAAATAAATACATGTGTCCATGTCATGGAAGTCAATACGATTCCACAGGAAAAGTTGTAAGAGGTCCAGCCCCTCTATCACTAGCGATAGCTCATGTATCAGTTGAGGATGATCAAGTACTAGTAAGTCAGTGGACAGAAACTGATTTCAGAACTGGTACTGAGCCTTGGTGGGGATAAGAAATAAATGACAAAAAACTTCAATACCAGTTCTAAAACCATGAGTCATTCATTAAAACTTTTTCTTTTTTCAGCTTTTATCGGATTTTCAATATTTATAGTTCCTCAACCAACTTGGGCATATCCATTTTGGGCTCAACAAAAATTTGAGAATCCTAGAGAGGCAACAGGAAAAATTGTTTGCGCTAATTGTCATGTAGCAAGCATGCCAACAAGAGCTGAAGTGCCTCAGGCAGTTGCTGCTGATAGTGTTTTCAAAACTGTCGTTGAAATACCTTATAAAAAGGACTTGCAAGAGATTGGCGCTGATGGGAGCAAAGTTCCTCTCCAAGTTGGAGCGGTTGTAATGCTTCCAGATGGATTTAAGCTTGCTCCCCAAGAAAGATGGTCTGATGAAATAAAAGAGGAAACACAAGGTGTTTACTTCACTCAATACAGCGAGGAACAAGAAAATATTATATTAGTAGGCCCTTTACCTGGTGATCAAAACAGAGAGATTGTCTTCCCTGTATTATCACCTGATCCAAGAAAAGACAAAAATTATAATTTCGGGAAGTATTCAATTCACGTAGGAGGTAATAGAGGAAGAGGTCAAGTTTATCCAACTGGTGAAAAGAGCAATAACAATTTGTTTACAGCATCAAATACTGGGACAATCACTTCTATAGAAACCAACGAAGATGGAACACAGAAAATTAATCTAACGAATGAAGAAGGAGAGAGTTTTACTGAAAATCTTCCTGCTGGGACTTCATTATTAATTAAAGAAGGTGAAACTATTGAGAAAGGTACAAAATTAACTGAAGATCCTAATGTTGGAGGCTTTGGTCAACTTGACAAAGAAATTGTTTTACAAAGCAAAGCAAGAGTTATTGGAATGATAATTTTCTTTATAGGAGTTGGTTTATCACAAATAATGCTGGTTCTCAAAAAGAAACAAGTTGAAAAGGTTCAAGCTGCCGAAGGAATATAAATTCAAATAGTTAATGGAATATATTTTTTTAGCGCTTAGATCACCTGGGCCTGAGTTGATTCAACTGGGGCCCTTTTCATTAAGGTGGTATGGATTGCTAATAGCTATTTCAGTTTTAGTAGGTCTTAACTTATCAGGTGATTTGGCCTCAAAAAAAGGACTAAAAAAAAGCCTTATTAACGATTTACTTCCTATTTTAGTTTTGGCATCTGTTATTGGTGCAAGAATTTATTATGTTGCATTTGAATGGAGAAATTACACTGGAAAAAACTTCTGGAGTTCTATTAATTTCCTGAACTTAAATATTCCTCTCCCAAGTGCCATAGAAATTTGGGGGGGAGGAATTGCAATTCATGGAGCACTGATAATGGGTACTTTATCCATTATGTTTTTTTGCCGATGGAGAAAAGAACCTTTTTGGGATGTTATAGATGTTTTGGTCCCCTCAGTTGCATTAGGCCAAGCAATAGGTAGATGGGGAAACTTTTTTAATAACGAGGCTTTTGGAATACCTACAAATTTACCCTGGAAATTATTCATACCTTATAGATTTAGACCAGAAATATTCTTAACGGAAGATTATTTTCACCCTACCTTTCTTTATGAATCAATATGGAATATTTTTGTTTTTGGCATACTGATTTTTCTTTTTAAAAAGGCAAATAAAAAAGAACTTAAACTACCACCTGGTAGTTTAAGTTGCTTGTATTTAATCACTTACAGCTTAGGCAGGTTGTGGATAGAAGCCTTAAGAACTGATCCGCTCTGCTTGGGTGGAATTCCACCTTTTTGTTATGGAGGACTACGAATAGCACAATTAATTAGCTTGTTTTTAATTATTGCAGGTTTATTAGGACTAAAGAGAATTTATTTATCTAAAAAAGCACTCCCAGATCCTTCCTTAATTAAGGGGAGAAATCAATGAATCCGATTTCAATTGTAGGAGCAGGTCCAGGCGCTTTAGACTTAATGACAATAAGAGCTCAACAAAGACTAAAATCAGCCGATGTTCTTCTTTGGACAGACTCTCTCATCCCTATAGAAATAACAAAACTTGTTAAAGATAATTGTGAAAAGATAAAAACAAGTTCATTAACTCTAGAAGAAATCCTTTTGATATTAATTACAAAGTACAAGGAAGGCAAAAAGATTGTTCGTCTCCATGATGGTGATCCTTGCTTATATGGAGCCATATCAGAACAAATATGTAAATTAAATGATGAAGGAATTGAGGTAGAAGTAGTTCCTGGAGTAAGTGCCTATCAAGCGACAGCCGCAACTTTAGGTTTTGAGCTAACAATTCCAAATTTAACTCAAACAATAATACTTAGCAGAGCTGATGGCAGGACAGGTAAACCAGAGAAGGAAAGTCTTCAAAAGTTAGCATCTATTCAATCTTCTTTATGTCTTTACCTAAGTGCAAGACATGTGGAAGAAGTCCAATCCATACTTATAGAGTATTATCCTGCGAATACTCCTGTAGCAATTGCATATAGAGTAACTTGGCCAGACGAATGGATAAAAGTTATACCTTTGAGTGATATGGCAGAAACATCTAGAAAACAAAATTTAATAAGAACAACATTATATATAATTAGTCCAACATTAAAAATCGGAAATAATAGATCCAAGCTTTATAATCCTAATCATTCACATTTATTTAGGTCGAGTTAAAGAGAAAAATTAATGACTATTTTTTAACAAACATTAAAGCCAAAGATAAATTATCTTTTAGAGACAAATGACTTTACAGAGCCTTTAGAATAATCTTAATACCAAAAAGGTTTTGTATTGGAAAAAAGTGAAGAAAGAAAAAGCGATAGTATTCATGTCGCAAACAAGAAGTCTGCATTACGAAATGTTGGTGAATTCCTTAGGGAAGCAAGACAAAGCAGAAATCTTTCAGTAGAGGATCTATCCTCCTCACTCAGAATTGGAAAAGAACAATTAATTGCACTTGAATCAGGAGATGAAAGCGCACTTCCTGAAAAAGTTTTTATTAGAGCAATGGTTCGAAGAATAGCGGAGAAATTAAACTTAGATACAAGTTTTATTCTTGAAGAACTTAATGAGAATAAAGGCAATAAGTCTAAACCTAGCCCTGTCATTAAGAAAAAAAATACTAGAAAAAATAAAAATTTCAATACCCTAAGCATGGTAATTTTATCTGGTGCTCTAGGATTAATTTCTTCAATTATGCTCTTAAAATATATTCAAGGAGTTCAAAATGATTCGATGAATCCGCAACGAGGTGATATTTTTTTATTAAACAAAAATATATTTTCTTAAATTATATTTATATCAACATCCTTATTTTTCCTAATTAGTGAAATTGTCTTAGTTAAGCTCCATTTCTCAAGATCTAAATTTCGGCCTAAATCATTAGGAATAAGCTCTATATTAAGTTTTTTATTATTAGCTTTAATAACTATCTTTGATATCAAAGGTTCTGGTCTTCTATCCAAAGAGCATGATAGGCGAAGAAGTAAAGACATTTCAGAAACCAAGCTTCTTTGACTTTCATCAACCAATAACTGCCACGATTCATGTCTTTTCTTTGGGAAACTTTTCCTGTGATACCTAGCAATAGCAGCGACCATCAAATGCTCACTTTGGGAATATCCTAAGAGCTCTCCATGTTTAATTAAATACCAAGAATGCTTATGATATGCACTTATATTAATATGTTTTCCACAGGCGTGAAGTTTAGCTGCTGCCCACAAAAGCTCTCTACCTGCACCATTATCACTATGCAAAATACCCCTAGTCTGATCATAAAAAGTAAGGGCAAATTCTGATACCATTTTTGATCGTTTTGAATTAACACCAAATCTTTTCGATTGATGAATAACAGTTCTTTCTCTTATTGATCCTTGAAAGCTCAACTGATCTTTTAAATAATTGTTTCGACACATCCAATCAACAACTAATCCTTCCCGAAGTGCTCTTTCACTTAAAATAATTTCATTAACATTTACCATCGTCATAATAGTTTGTAAAATCAAAGCCCCAGGGACAATAATTTCAGACCTTCTTTCACTTAATGAGGATAATTCACTTCGTTCGGAAGGTGTCATTTTTATTAACTGACTAACAATTATATCTAAATTATTTTTTTGAATTTTATATCCTTGTAACTTTGATTGAATATGATTTTCTTTAGTAGATATCAATGAACCGATAGCCATAGCAGTTCCACTAGTTGCGACTAAAACTGGGGTTTCGCCTACTTCAATCCTCTTAGATACTTTATCTATTGCAGACTCCATAGAGCCTCTGATAAATGACCTTAGAAACAACTCAGTCTCAGAAGATATTGGATCTTTTTTAACAAATTCTCTTTGTAATCTTACTGCACCAATCTTTGTACTTGTTAATGCTCGTGCCGCAGAACTATCAGCAAGGATTAATTCTGTTGAACCCCCTCCAATATCTAGGACGAGATGAGGTTTATTTCCAAATTGCATCCCTGAAAGTACGCCTAGATAAATCAATCTTGCTTCTTCTGCTCCGCTTATCAATTCAACATCTAAGCCTATTTTCTTTTTTATTTCAGAAATAAAGTTTTTGCCATTTGGTGCTTCTCTAACCGCACTTGTAGCGGCAATAATAAGACTCTCAACTTTATAACTTTCTGATAAATCTTTGAACCTCTTTAATGTTGAGAAAGCCCTATCCATAGCAATGGTAGTAAGATCTCCCGTTTGAGGATCTCTTTCTCCAAGTCGTGTTGTTGATTTCTCTGCAAGTTCAATACTAAAAGTATTTAATTTTCTCTCAAGCTTTGCAATTAACAAATGTGTTGAGTTGGTGCCAATATCAATTGTTGCAACACGGCATAATTCAGAATCTTGATTTTCGCCAAGATCCAATTCAATAGAATTCCTTTCAAAGGAATTATTTATTGAGTCACCTAACATAATTGAGTAGGCTGAACCTCAATACTCTGACATCCTCAGCATCCCATTGAGAAGGCCTCATAAATCATTATCAATTTGAATTTCGTGAATAATCTTATTGCCCAAAAAATAGGATCTTATTTTCAGCTTCTTAGATGGAACAAACCCAGCGGAAGATTGATATTACTCATCCCTGCAGGCTGGTCTCTTTGGTTAACTCCAAATGCCCCTCCTTCTGTATTAGTTTTGGGAATAATAACTTTAGGTGGATTATTTGTAAGCGGTGCCGGATGTATCGCTAATGATATTTGGGATAGAAAGTTTGACAAAAAAATAAGACGAACAAAAGAGAGACCATTAGCAAATGGCAAAGTATCCCTAAAGGCTGCATCGGCACTACTAATCTTAATGTTATTTTTTAGCCTTTTGATAGTTCTTTCAATCCCACAAGAGAGTAGAGATTTATGCCTTCTACTTGCATCGTTATCATTACCTTTTATTCTTTTATATCCTTCAGCAAAAAGATGGTTTAAATATCCCCAACTTATTCTTTCTATTTGCTGGGGATTTTCAGTTCTAATCCCCTGGGCTGCAAGTGAATCTTCTTTAGCAGGAGGAGTATCATTAATATTTTGTTGGCTTGCAACTGTTTTTTGGACTTTCGGCTTTGATACTGTTTATGCAATGGCAGATGAGATTGAGGACAAATTAATTGGGCTAAATAGTAGTGCACTCAGTCTTGGAAAAAAATCAATAAAAACGGTTTCTGTTTGCTACGTATTAACCTGTATTTTTCTAGCTCTTGCCGCTGTCAACTCAAATCTAGGATTAATTTATTGGCCTTTTTGGTTGATAACTACTTTCGGAATGCAAAGAGAGGTTTTCTTATTAAGTTCAAGAAAAAAAAGTATTAAGACTTCAGGTTTGCATTTCAGCAATCAAGTAAGACTTGGAAGTTTATTACTTC
>QCHR01000033.1 GCA_003277985.1 Prochlorococcus sp. AG-402-G06 | reverse complement strand
ATTCTTGCTGCAGCAAGAGCGTGTGTTCCGTCCCCAAAAATAAAGACTCTTTTTCCTGTTAAATAATTCGAATCCACTGAATTCGAGTACCATGTTAATTTTGAATTATTAGATTCGTTTACTGATTGCGGGATTTCCATCTCTAAAACTTCGTGTAATTCTTTAAGGAAATCCTGGGTTGCCCCGACGCCAAGAGGAACTGTTGTTGTAAAAGGAATATTTAAATTTCTTTCAAGCCAAATACAAGTTGATTCCGCTATTTCTGGATAGAGGCAAACATTCACATCAGCATTAGGGATTCGCATTATATCTGCAGGTGATGCTCCCAAGGGCGCTACAACATTGACATCTATCCCGTACTGACCAAGTAATTTTTGTATTTCCAAAACATCATCTCGACATCTAAAGCCAAGCAAAGTTGGGCCAAGTAGATTTACTCTCGGTCTTCTTTTTTCTTCCTGCCAAGTATGTTTGGATTCATTCGAGTGATCTTTGAGTAAAGTTCTTACGATTTGATAAAAAGTCTCAGATCCTCCCCAGTTTTCCTTTTTGCTATATGCAGGTAATTCGAGGCTGACAATTGGGATATCAAACCCCATACCTTTTGCTAGTGATCCAGGCTGATCTTGAATTAATTCAGCTGTACAACTTTCGCCAACCAAAAGAGTCTCTGGCTTAAACCTGTCTACAGCTTCCTTTATATGTCCTTTTACAAGTTCTGCTGTATCACCCCCTAAATCTCTAGCTTGAAAAGTTGTATAAGTTACAGGTGGTCTGCTTCCTCGACGTTCAATCATCGTGAAAAGAAGGTCAGCGTAAGTATCCCCTTGAGGAGCATGTAAAACATAATGTAATTTTTTCATAGACGTAGCTATCCTCATCGCTCCGATATGAGGAGGTCCTTCGTATGTCCAGAGAGTTAATTCCATGAGATTAATGTGATGTAAGAGTTTTAGGATTTAAAATTTCATGCCTGCGAAGTGGCCTTGAAAATAATTCTGCTAAATCAGAAGCTTGATCAATCCCGTGAATTGGGCTAAAAACCATTTCAATTGACCATTTGGTTGATATACCCTCTGCCTCAAGTGGATTAGCTAGTCCCATTCCACAAACGACAAGATCTGGAGAACTATCTCTTACTCTGTCTAATTGTTTCTCTACGTGTTGACCTTCGACGATACGACAATCAGGAGGTAGCAAGTTTATTTCTGCTTTCATTAAATCTCTATTTAAATAAGGCGTTCCTATTTCAACAATCTCCATTCCACACTCATTACTTAGGAATCTGGCGAGAGGAATTTCTAATTGAGATTCGGGTAAAAGAAACAGTTTCTTACCAGAAAGTTTCTCAACATGAGGAGCTAAAGCTTGCTTTGCTCTTGATATCAATGGATTTAATATTGAATCAACAATTGATTTATCGATGCCAAATGAATTTGCAGCTGCCTGAATCCACAAGGTGCTTCCAGTAACACCTAGTGGGAAGGGAGCTTCAATTATTTCAGCACCTTTATTTTTTAGCTCTCTTGCGGTATCAGTTAAATAGGGTTGAGTAAGAAGGACTTTTGTTTCTGAACCAATAGAAGGTAATTCTGTTGACTGCCTAGGTGGAAAACTTTCTACGTTATCAATCCCAAGCCGCTTAAAAATACTTATTAATCGATCCTCCACAGCATTAGCAAGAGTTCCAACTAAAAGTAATTTTTTTTGATCACTCCTAGGCATTAATGGAATCAAAGCCTTTAATGCTCCGTCTTCGCCCTGAGTAAAAGTTGTTTCTATTCCACTTCCCGAATAATTCAATACTGTTACTTGACCTTTTAGTTCAATATTCAGGTTTTCTGCAACCCTTGAGAGATCTATTTTTATTACTTCGCTCGGGCAAGAACCAACAAGAAAAAGAGTTTTTATTTCGGGACGTCTAGCTAAAAGATTTTTAACTACTCGGTTCAATTCATCATGAGCATCAGCTAATCCAGCTAAATCTCTTTCTTCTAAAATAGCCGTACCAAATCGCGGTTCGGCAAAGATCATTACGCCAGCTGCACTTTGAATTAAATGAGCACAGGTTCTAGAACCCACAACAAGGAAGAAAGCATCAGGCATTCTTCTATGAAGCCAAACTATAGAAGTTAGGCCACAAAAGACTTCTTTTGGACCAGATTCTTTGAGGAGCGTTGCACCGCTCATAGAGATTTAATACATGTATATATTCAAACTGCATCTAAAAAGGGTAAACCGTCAACAAACACTTAATCTCTTTCGCATTTAGTTACTTTTTAGTTACTTAATGTCTGACTACGGTGACTTTCACTCTTGCCTTAAATAGCGATCCCTTTAGCCTACAAAGCCTTTAAGGGGTAATTTACTACCCACTACGCAAGCTAAAGACATGAGTAAAAATACGTACCTTTGACGCTTAATATATATATGTTCCCATTTGAAGATATATTTTTAATGTGAAATGTATCGAATTCGCTAAACATTTCCTAAAGAGATATTTGGCTGCAAGAATATAAGTAAGGACTTTCGAAAGAAAAAGATTAATGACTTCGACAATAACTCGTAAGGAGGACGGTGAAGGTAGTGTTCAGGTAAAACAAGACCCAAAAGCGCAAATCCAGGAAGGAGCTCTTGTTATTGCTGTATATGGCAAAGGAGGTATTGGCAAGTCAACTACTTCTTCAAATTTATCAGCTGCATTTTCAAAACTTGGGAAGAAAGTGCTTCAAATTGGTTGTGATCCAAAACATGACAGCACTTTTACCCTTACCCACAAGATGGTGCCTACCGTCATAGATATCCTTGAAGAAGTAGATTTTCATAGCGAAGAACTCAGGCCAGAAGACTTTATGTTTAAAGGTTTCAATGGCGTAATGTGCGTTGAAAGCGGTGGACCGCCAGCAGGGACAGGCTGTGGTGGCTATGTAACAGGTCAAACGGTCAAACTATTAAAAGAGCATCATCTTTTAGAAGATACTGATGTAGTTATATTTGATGTGCTTGGTGACGTTGTATGCGGTGGTTTTGCCGCACCACTACAACACGCAAATTATTGTCTAATTGTTACTGCAAATGATTTTGATTCTATTTTTGCAATGAATCGCATCGTCGCAGCAATAAATGCTAAGGCAAAAAATTATAAAGTTCGTCTAGGAGGTGTAATAGCAAACCGCTCTGCTGAATTAGATCAGATAGAGAAATTCAATGAAAGAACAGGTCTTAAAACCATGGCTCATTTCCGTAATGTAGATGCCATCCGCAGATCAAGACTTAAAAAGTGCACAATTTTCGAGATGGATTCAGAAGAAGAAGGCGTAGTGGAAGTACAAAATGAATATCTTTCGTTAGCCCAAAAAATGATAGATAATGTTGAACCATTAGAGGCTGAACCTCTAAAAGACCGCGAAATATTTGATCTTCTTGGATTTGACTAAATAACTAGTTCAAGGTTTATTTCAGACCAACTAATTCCATAGACAACTCCCAAACTTTTCTAGAAGTCACTGGATCTGTTACTCGATCTGACAATTCTTGTGAAAATTGTTGTCTGTCCTTTCGTTGCCTATTACCCCAGCTCCAATGAACGCCAGAAATAGCAAATTGGGGATCTGAAACGACTTGGGCTACTCTGTCGCCAGCAAGAGCCTCACTTACAAAACCTCCAGTTATTAATTTCTGAAACCATGGAAACAACCACTGAAATAGTTTAGGAGTGTTTCTAAATAATTTTGTGTTCGCTACACATCCTGGATAAAGAGAACTAAAAAGAATTGGAGAAGAATTAAATCGCCTATGTAATTCTTGGGTTGTAATCATATTGCATAACTTACTGTCTTTATAAGCTTTGCCTGGCTTAAAACGTTTACCACTAGCCATTGATATGGGGTCGCAAAAACCTTCTTCAAAACCAGATAGATTTCCTAAATCAGCAGGAGCTGGTATTGGTATTTTCCCTCCAAGTTCTTTGTTGTTAGCAGTTACAGTTCCTAAAATAACTACCCGAGCTGATTCCACCCCCCATGACCTTCCCTTCCAAGCAGGTCTTGAAGACTTACTGAGTTTTTCGAGAAGCAACTGAATTAATAAAAAATGTCCAAAATGATTTGTTGCCATTGAAATTTCATATCCTTGTGGAGATCTCAATGGTTTTTTTAGACGAGGAAGATATACAGCAGCATTACAAACCAAAGCATCCAAGGGGTTTTCCAAATCTTCTAGAAGACTTTTAGCCCCATTGCGTACGCTATCTAAGTCTCCAAGATCCATTTGGATATGTTTAAGTTGTCTTGGACTATTAGTAGGTAATCCGACTGCTGATGCAGAAGCCTCGGCTCTCACAGAACATCTATTTGCCGTAATAACTTTCCAACCCCTCTCTACCAAAGACTTTGTTGCATACAACCCAACTCCTGATGTTGTTCCAGTAATTAAGACAGTTCCTGGTGCCGCTTGAACTAGAGCCATATTCTTTAGTAAAAACTATTTTTACTCAATTTTCAAACACAAATCTAAACCTAAGAGAAGCAAAGTTAATCAACGCCAAATAACTCTGACACTATTTGGTGTAATCCACTGATCTTGATCCTTAAAAAAACTTTGTTCTCCACCATTAGTAAAAATTTCATCAAAACGAAGTCTTAACTTGTGAAGTTTTTTTGATTCTTTTTCTAATAAATATGACAACTCAAGATTTCTATTCACGCGTTGATGAGAAGCAAGTCCTAAGTTTACGAGGCTGGTTGAAAATACAATAAATAATCCAAGCTTCAAAATTAATCCCACATAGCTATATAAAAGCTCTCGCCTAACTTCTTCTTTCTGAAATTCAGAAACCTGAGTAAAAGCATCGATTTTATTATTAAGCGAAGAATTACTCCTGCTAATTTTTTTTGAACGCTTCCTTCGGAATGGCTCTTCAACTGGTTGAGGTTGTCCCAAATTAAATAAAGATGTCTCGATTTTTTTTCATGGTAACTTAATTAAGAACGGAATCAATTCTTTAAATTCTTCAAGTGCATTTATAAATCCAAAAAAATAAATAAAGGAGAATATCTATTAACTAAATCTTTTATAATGAATCACTAAAAATTAAAATGAGCAATCTAGAAGAAGTACTTTATATAAATCCTCTCGAATTAAGTGGGCCAGAACAAATGGCAATTGATCTCTTCCTATTAGAGAAGTCATTTATGGACAAAAATTTTAACATGGCATTACGATTTTATACGTGGGATGACAACTGGTTATCAATTGGAAAAAATCAAAAAAAACTGCCAAAAAAATGGATTGATCTTTTAAAAAATGAACAATTAAAAATAGTGAGAAGACCTAGTGGAGGGAAAGCTGTTCTTCATAGCAGAGGACTCACTTACGCTCTTATATGGAAATATCCACCAAGGAATAAAAAAGAATCATATTTAAAGACAACTAAATGGCTAAAAGATGGTTTTAAAAAAGCTGGTGTGGATCTATTTTTTGGGAATCAACCTGTGAATATATCCAATAGTAATTGTTTTTCAACTTCAACATTGGCTGACTTAGTTGATAAAGATAAAAACAAGCATATTGGAAGTGCACAGTACTGGAAAAAGGGACACTTGCTTCAGCATGGAGAAATCCTAATGGAACCGTCAAAAAAATTATGGAAAAAAGTTTTTAATACAGATCCTCCAAAGATAAAAAATAAAATCAAAGAGAAAGGCAAAGTTATAACTTTTCTAAAAGAATCGTTAGGAAAAACATGGCCCAATCTAAAGTTATGTAATTATACTTTAGATGAAAAAGATAAAGAGATAATAAAACGTTTAGCTATAGATAAATTCAAAAAAATAAATCATCATTGATCCTCTTCTAAATCACTCGAAACCATTGATTTTGCAATATTGAATAGATTTAATCCTAATGGATAAATATTCTCTTTTCTTGCAATTTTAATTAATTTATCTGGAAGATTTAATCCTATTTTTTTAAGTACTGCATTCCCTATATCTACTCTATCTAAAGTCCCAAGAGGAAGGCCCGCAAATGATAAAACAAGTAGCCTACCCTCTTTTGTTTTTTCAATTTTTATTATTGCCTTCCATAATGATTCTTTTTCAGTTATTGATGGTAATTCAGTTAAAGGTAATGAAAACTCATAAAGAAACTTTTTATCCCAGTTTTGAACAGGAATATCCTTCAAGATTTTTTCATTAAGATAACCAACCCATCGCCCCTCTCTGCAAAGAAGAATCCATTCTTCATTAAAGATATTATTATTATTATATGAATTATATTTAGTTAAAACTTTTACAGGTAAATCATCGTCTAGAACCCTATAAGAACGACTACAAACCTGTTTTACATATAATTCAGATAAAATCTTTTGTATTTGAATAATTTGGCTCTGTGATTTAGATGATGAAAAAATAAATAAACCAATAATAGAAAAGCAAACGGCGATATATATATCACCCCTAATTAAACTTAAAATACCAACAAAAATAGCTAGAAAAGAAATTAATTTTGCGGAGACTATAGCAACTTTAATCCCTACTATTTTACTCCCTGTAAAGTACCAAATCAAAGATTTTAATATTACTCCACCATCAAGAGGCATTATCGGAAGCAAATTAAATACCCCTATCAAAAGATTGAGACTACCAACCTGTTTAAATAAATTAGAGAGAATCAAATTTGATACTGATAAATTCTTACTTAATAAAATCATTAAAAAAGCTAATAAAAGACTAACAAAGGGACCTGAAATTGCAATTTTTAAACTTCCTTTTGAAGTTGGACATTCCTTTTCAAGATTTGCCATACCTCCAAGAAAAAAAAGTGTTATGTCTCTAACTTTTAGACCTTCTCCCATTGCTACAAAAGAATGAGCCAATTCATGCAATAAAACAGATAAAAATAAAAGAGACGAGGTAAAAGCACCAATCACCCATCCATTCCAAATAGATGCTTGACCATCCAAAAGCGTCTCAAACTGATCTTTGGCTGACAAAGTAAAATATAAGAAAACCAAAAACCAACTTGGATGGATCCTCAAAGGGATACCTCTGATTTTCATAACCTCCCAACTACCCAAACTTAAATTCCTCCAAGCTCTCAATAAAATCTATTTAAATCAATCCTAATAAAAGTTTTGCTAATGATCAGAAAATCTACTTCGAAAAGGTCAACAGCAATAAAAATTTGTGGACTAACAAAAACTTCTCAAGCACGATCCATCGCAGAATTCAAAATAAATGCTATTGGAGTTATTGGTGTTAAAAATTCACCTCGTTTTGTACCAGAAGAAGAATGTATAAAAATTTTTAATGAAGTAGAAAAAGTTTCTTCAAGTATTGAGAAAGTATTAGTAATCGCAAATGAAACATTAGAAGAGGTCAAATGTATAAATAACAGATCAACACCACCATCAGCAATCCAATTACATGGGGACGAATCAGTTGATTATTGTCGTGAATTAAAGAAGAAGTTTCCAGCTATTAAATTATGGAAAGCCTTCAGGTTAAAATCTATTAATGATTTAGAAAAAATAAGTCCATACGAGAAGAATGTCGATGCCATTCTCATAGATGCCTGGGATGATAAGTCACTTGGAGGAACTGGTAATAGAGTCCCAATAGAATTATTAATTAATAAAACTTTTAAAGCTCCTTGGATCTTAGCTGGTGGAATATCTGCTGAAATAATTCCTGAAATTTTTTCTAAACTTAGACCTGATGGGATTGATGCCTCTAGTAGATTAGAGATATCTCCAGGCATTAAAGATATTAGGAAAGTTGCATCTCTCGTTCGAGAAGTAAGAGAACAAAATTAATCAAGGAGCTTAGATATAATTTCTCGAAGATTAAAATGCTCCTGCTGAAGGCATCAGAGTCAAATCCTCAATAATTTGATTAGTTGGTTGACTAGCAAGATGTAAAAGTTCAAATGCAACTTGATCAACTGAAAGCATTGAATCTCTATCAAATTGCATCCCAACGCTATCAGAATCCCAAAGAGATGAATTTACTGATCCAAGAGTAAGGGTGCATGCTCGTATGAAATTCTTGCGTTCTTCCTCTGCTAAGCATTTGGTAAAACTTGCTAAAGCTGCTTTGGAAACACAATAGGCGCCCCATTGTGGAAAAACATTGCGAGAAGCGTGACTACTAACGTTGATAACTAGTCCTCCCTTTTTTCTCATCAAAGGGACCACCTCAGAGCAAACCTGAAAGATACTTGTGAGATTCATTTGAATGATCCATTCCCATTTTTCAAGTGGCATGGATAAAAGATCTCCAGTCCATGCAACTCCAGCATTATTTATTAGAACAGAGGGAATCAAACCATTATTCATCAATTCAACTATTCCCTCAGATATATTTTTGGGATTACTAAGATCAATAGATTTATAGAAGACCTTAACTTTTTTATTATCTATTTCTTCGACAAGTCTCTCTAGATCATCTTCAGACCTGGCTAGAAGCAATAAATCCCATCCAGAATTGGCAAAAGCTTTAGCAGTTGCTCTCCCAATTCCTCTAGAAGCGCCCGTAATTAATACTGTTGACAAGAAAGTTAGAAGCAAATATTCAAACTTTAAACTGAAATTTCAGTTTCGATAGATTGAGATTCCAAATATTTTCCCATTTTTCTAAATTTTGAATATCTATTGTCTCTCAATTCATCAGGCGATAAAGCCAACAATTCAAACAAATGCTTCTCAAGAGCATTTTTCAAAGTATCTCCGGCTTGAAGCGGGGCCCAGTTATTCCCTCCAGATGGCTCTTTAAGTACCTCGTCAACAATTCCTAATTTCATAAGATCAGGCCCAGTAATTTTTAATGAAGATGCTGCTTCCGGAGCCTTGCCAGCATCCCGCCATAAAATCGAAGCACACGCTTCGGGACTTGCAACAGTATAAACACTATGTTCAAACATTAGCAGCCTGTCTGCGACACCTATTCCCAGAGCGCCCCCAGAGCCTCCTTCTCCAATTACAGTTGCAATTATTGGAACTTTTAGCCTAAACATTTCGCGCAAATTCACGGCGATTGCTTCCCCCTGCCCTTGCTCTTCTGCTATGAGCCCTGCATAAGCCCCAGGAGTATCTATAAAAGAAATTATTGGCAAACTAAATCGATCAGCATGATCCATTAGCCTCAAAGCCTTTCTGTACCCTCCTGGCTTTGCCATGCCAAAGTTTCTTGCAACATTCTCTTTTGTATCTCTACCTTTTTGTTGTCCAATTAGAAGGACAGATTTTTCACCTATTCGAGCTAACCCTCCAATAAGAGCTTGATCATCAGTTCCGTTCCTGTCTCCATGTAATTCAACCCAATCATCACAAAACATCTGAATGTAATCAAGAGTGCTAGGCCTTTGAGGGTGTCTAGCTACCTGAATCTTTTGAGAAGGAGTAAGTGCATTAAATATTTCTTCTCGCCTTCTAGCTGCAAGTGTTTCTAATTGCAGAAGTTGCTGACTTACATCAACCTCTGAATCTCTAGCTAATTCTCTGATTTGATCAATCTGATTCTCTAATTCAACAAGAGGTTTTTCAAATTCGAGGAGAAAACGTCTAGCCATAAAAAAAAATAACCAAATGTTCAGACGGTTAATGTCTGAATATTTGATTTCAAACCAACAGCAGAAAAC
>QCHR01000032.1 GCA_003277985.1 Prochlorococcus sp. AG-402-G06 | reverse complement strand
GAAGGCCATTGCATACTAAGGTTTAGAAAGTTTGATTAATTTTTCTTCTTTCTTTCTGTGACTGTCTGGCTGAAAATTCTTTTACTATTAATTCTAGGTGGAATACTTTCTACTTTAGGAGATCGTTTAGGTACGAGAGTTGGTAAAGCGCGTCTAAGTATTTTTAAATTAAGGCCAAAAAGTACAGCAGTTTTAATAACTGTTTTTACTGGAAGTATCATAAGCGCCTTTTCATTTGCAACGATGGTTGCATTTGATAGGGATTTAAGAGTTGGATTATTTCAGTTAGGGGATATTCGAGAAAAAATTACAGAGAGTGAGAAAGAATTAAAAAAATTAGAAAAAAACCTATATGCCCTCAGAAGCGGAAATGTAGTAATAAGTAGTGGTCAAACTTTAGTTACTAAGACTATTAAATCAGATAAAAAGAATGATATAAAAAAAATTATAGAAAGTATATTGCAGCAAGCGAATTATAACGCTTTTAATCTGTTAAAGAGTAATCAATCTAAATATCGAAGAATATTATTAGTTCGTAAGGATGATATTGAAAAGCTTGAAAATACAATAGATGATAGTAGAAGTTGGGTGGTGAGGATTAAATCAGCAGGAAATATACTAAGAGGTGAAAATTATGTTTATGCATTCCCTGAAGTCACATTAAATAAAATTATTACAAGGCAAGGTGAAGTTATTGCTTTAGAAAAGATATCTTTATCAACGTCTGATTCAGAATCCATTAGAAAAAAGATTAATCTTTTACTAGCTTCAACTTTGGCTGAGGTTCGTCGACGAGGATCATTAAGTTCTGAGTTGAAAATTAATGCTAATCAAATTAATAATTTAGGAAAAAATCTAGTTGGCAGAAAAAATGGGGATTTCCTTCTTATCGCTAGGGCACTTGATAATAGTCAAAGTGCAGATAAAGTCTCAATATCATTGGAATTAGAATCTTTAGAAAAAGTGTTAAGAAACAAAACTAAATGAGTCATTATATCTCTATTGATCCAGGCTCGAAAAAATGCGGCTTGTTATTGGCTGATATAAAATCTGGAAAAGTTATTGAAGCATGTATAGTTTCAACGAAAAAATTTTCTGATTTAGTTTTGTTCTGGAATGAAAATCATATTATCGATAAAATAATAATTGGTGACGGGACTAATTCTAAGTATATAGAAAATCAATTAAAACAAAAAAATATTTTTAATATTAATTATATTAATGAAAAAGGATCAACTTTAAGAGCAAGATATAGATATTGGGAAATTTGGCCACCAAATTGTTTTATTCGTTGGATTCCTAAAGAAGTTCTTTTTCCGCCTGAAAATCTTGATGCATTAGTTGCCTTGATCTTATTGGAAGATTTTTTAAGATATACATTTGTTTGGCCAGATAAAGTTGATATTAAAATTTGGCCCTAACTGTAAACATGTAATCCCCTCCAGACTCAAGTTTATAATCTGCTTTGACTAAATAGCGCTCTAAGGCATCTTTTATTAGCGCTCTACCTAGTGGTGGCTCTACAAAAAGTTGTCCCTGGTTAAAAGCCCAAATAAAATTCCATTCAAAATCCCCTGCGCGTACTATACCCTCAACTTTTTTTTGATTAAAGCATTGCTTATGAATCTGAAGATATGCCGTAGTTGATGGTTGGTTATACATTTCCCAAATGTTGCGAATTTTCAGGCTTGTAAGAATTTAATCGAGTAGTTATTTTTTCCCAATTATCAGATGTAATTGATTCAATACAACTAATAATTTCCTTAATGATCAAATTTAATATCATTAATTCTTCTTTTGAAAATCTACCTAAAACATGAGAAACAGTTTTAGATTTTCTATCTTTTTGAACGTCGCTTGGGGCCCCAATTCCAATTTTTAATCTCTTAAATTCTTTAGTACCTAGATGGTTGATAATGCTTTTTAAACCATTATGACCTCCTGAACCCCCTTTTGATCTTACTCTTATCTTCCCCAGAGGTAAGTCCATATCATCTACTAGGACTAATAATTGATGATTTTCAAAGTTAATCCAATCTTGTGCCGATCTCACGGATTTTCCACTTTCATTCATATAAGTATTGGGCATTAAAAGTCTTGTTTTATATTTACCTGAGAAATATTCGCAAGTTCTCCCCAAAAGCTTCTTGTTTTCACGAAAACTACAATTATTCTGCTTAGCTATTTCTTCTAAAACCATAAATCCAACATTATGACGAGTTTTGTTGTACTTGGTCCCAGGATTGCCTAAGCCAACTAATAATTTAAAATCACCGGACAACATACCAATCAATAAGAATCATTAGTGATTCTAGTAGTGAGATATATCTAATTAGTTTTGGAGAAATTAATTTTCTTTGTCCACTTTGTTTTCATTTGAAGACTCGTCTTCTGACATCGCGTTTTTGATTTCACGTTCAAATTCTGTAGAGGCGCTTTGAAGACCTTTGAGGGTTTTGCCAATAGTTCGCCCAAGTTCAGGAAGTCGCTTTGGACCAAAAATAACAAGTGCCAATCCAGCAATAACTGCTATTTCGGGCAAGCCAACCCCAAAAATATTCATGGGCGAATCTCAAATATTCAGAATTTAATCAATTCAGCCATTCCAGTCGACGGAAAAACCTTGTAAAAGCAGTGATTGGTTATAAATTTGGAGCATAATCACTAGAAAAACCAGTAATAAAACCCCTATAAAGGCCATTACAGGGACTGCTCCCCAACCTGGTACAACCTTACCTTGTCCTGAATTGCCAATGGATTTAAGCAATGATCCAAGTGCTGTTTTTTGTCCCATGTCGTTTCTCTAAGCTCAGATTTGTGTGAGTCAAGATATTGTATGAGAAGTTGTCCAAAAGAAGAAGAGACTGTAGAAACTTGTGATGGAATGACCCAAAAAAATACAATATTTGAGAAATATTCCCTGAAATAAGATCCAAAACGAGAAAAAATGAAAAAATTAGGGATTTTAGGAATATGAATCAGAAAAAAATTGGTCTTTTGATCGACATCTTTCGTTTTCATTAGCTTTTGTAGCTTTACTCAGGGATCAAATTCTTCTTTATTTCCAAAAGTCTGTAACACCTTTTCTTTTTTCTTTGGAGTTATTGACTTCATAGGATAGGTTGAATCTCTACTTAGTTGATTCGGATTTATGCTTGCCCTCAAGATTTCCGTCTATACGGTCGTCTTTTTCTTTGTCGGGATCTTTTTATTTGGTTTCTTGGCAAGTGATCCAACAAGGACACCCAATAGAAAAGACTTGGAAAGTCCTCAGGATTAAAAATGACACGCTAATTACTGGACTAAAACAGCTCCTGTAATTGCGTTATTAAGTATCATCCTTTCGTCGGCTTAACTTATTTGGCGGCGAAAGAAAAATATCTACTGTTTTTTAACCTTGGAGTTCTAGGGTTGGGGACTTTACTGTCTTTATTTGAAATTGCGATAGGAAAGCAGAATTTTCTTGAGAATTTAGAAATAGATAAACACTATGATTTTGCGGTTGGTAATTTAAATGTTAACTCTAAACATGGGCCTACAGAAAAATTAAAAGTAGAAAAGAAAGAAAATATTTTTTTAACATTAAAGATATTTTCTGATAAGCAATATGATTATGATCAAAATATTTATCTGGCTGAGGGCAACGTAAAGGCTACCATTAATAATGGAATACTAAGATCTGACTTCTTAAGTTATGAAAAATCAACTGGTATTTTATCTGCTAAGGGTAATATTAGATTTAAAAAAGGAGGTCAATATTTTAAAGGGGAAGAATTTGAATTTAATTTATTAGAGAAAGAAGGAATTATTCGAAATGCATATGGAATATTAGATTTAAAAAATGTATTAAATGATTTAAAAATTGATTCTGTTTCAGAACAAATAGTATTAAAAAATAGGTTTCAAAATGAAAATACTTACGACGATGGTATCGAGTTTTCTTTTGGAAATATTAAATTCCCGCAAAATAAGATAACTAGATCTGATAAGTCATCAGGTTCAATCAATAATTGGAGATTTAAAGCAGATTCAATAAAAATTATAGAAAATGGTTGGACGTCTAATAGAATTAATTTTACTAATGATCCATTCGATCCTCATCAAATTTCTTTTGAAGGAATTGATGTTATAGCAGAAGAATATGAAGATGGAAAATTACTTATTACGTCTTCTAAAACCAATTTAATTCTTGAAAGTAGAACTAAGATTTTCTTAGGAAAAAGAATTTTTGGGGATAAGAAAAAAAATAAAAATAAATTTGAGTTAATGTTCGATAGCAAAGATCGTGATGGCTTAACAGTTATAAGGAGAAGCGATAAAACTAAAATTAATAATAATTTAAATCTTGAATTTCAGCCACAGTTTTTAATTAATAGGGCCATAATAGGAAAAACAAATAGTTATAGTGATAGTAAAAATAAAGATAATAAAAATATTAATCTTTCTGATCTTTTTGGTTTGAATATAGTACTTAAAGGAGACTATAAAGATTGGAGGCTCGATAGTGTAAATGATTTAAGTACATTTAATACAACCAGAATTACTAGTGGATTAAGACATTCCACGTCTTTTAAAAAGTATTTAAAATTACCTATTCTACAAGATTCAACTTTTAATATTTTTACTACTTATAGGTCCAGAGCCTGGAATGGAACAATTGGTGAGACGGAGATTAAATCTGCATATGGAGGATTTATTGAAAAGACTAAGTATTTTGAAACTGGTGATTTGAAGAATAGCTTAAATATTCGAATTGGGACGGCAAAATACGAGGCAGAAAAACTTGAAAAAAGTCAAATGATTAATCTTTGGCGTTCTAGCATTTTTGCTTCTTTATATACTGAATATCAAATATGGAAGGATAATCCAAAAAGCATTTACCAAAAAGATGATTTTCTTTTAGCACCTGTTTCAATAATCCCAGAATTAGTTTTCAGAACTAATATCAACTCTGCATATTTTAAATACGAAGATAGCAGTGATCAGGGATTCTTAAAACTAAGTTTTGGTCCTGAAATTAGATTAGGAAAATTGCAGAGAAATTTTATGGACTATACAAAACTTTCTGTTATGCCTGGTTTCAAAATTAAATCTGGAGATAGTCCATTTAAGTTTGACAATGCAGTTGATTTGAAAACTCTAGATATAAGTTTTATGCAACAAATATATGGACCTATGATTTTTGATATTAGTTCTAATCTAAATATAGATAAAAGTTCAAAAAATTATGGAGAATATTATGATACAAAGTTAGGTCTTTTATGGCATAAGAGAGCATATGAATTTGGAATTTACTATCATCCTAATAATGAATTAGGAGGAATATATTTTCGTATAAATGGATTTAATTTTGCTGATTCTGCTAAAGCAGTTTTTTAGATCTATTATTTGAAATTATTCAAATAAGGTAGATTTTTGAATGTACTTTGAATTCTTTCCTCTTCATCTAATAGTTGAGATGTTGCATCCCATTTCCCTGAAAAAAGCATTTTATGGGCTCCTTCTTCAAGATTTAGTTTGAGAATTTCTTTTTGATTAGAAATTGAAAGTTCCTTTAGATTAAAATCCCAAATTTGACAGGGGTTCTTGTTAACTAAATTTTGTAATTTATTGATTTCTTGTTTTGAAGTCGTTATGCAAGGTATGCCAAGTGCAAGACAATTCCCAAAGAAAATTTCAGCAAAGCTTTCTCCCACAATTAATCTTATCCCCCATCTCATAAGAGCCTGTGGAGCGTGTTCTCGACTTGAACCACAGCCAAAATTATCATTAACAACAAGAATATTGGCTCCTTTATTCTGATCGAGATCAAAGGGATGATTGCCTTTGAGTTCTTCTCTGTCATCTGCAAAGACTTGTTCTCCTAATGCTGAAAAACTTACACATTTGAGGAATCTGGCAGGAATAATTCTGTCAGTATCAATATCATCTCCTTTAATTACGAAGCTACGCCCCCTAATTATTTTGATTTCTCCTTTTGGGAATTCCTGTTTCATAGATATAAGCTTATTTATAGTTTTACTCTTGGAGTAATTTTCTTACATCAGTAACCTTCCCATTTATCGCTGCAGCAGCAACCATAGCTGGACTCATCAATAAGGTTCTTCCATTTGCAGATCCTTGCCTCCCTTTGAAATTTCTATTACTTGAACTAGCGCTTATTTGTCTTCCTTCTAATTTGTCTGGATTCATGGCTAGACACATTGAACAGCCTGGCTCTCGCCATTCAAAGCCTGCCGTGAGAAATATCTTATCTATTCCTTTTTTCTTGGCCTCTTTGGAAACCTTTTGCGAACCAGGTACAACAAATGCTCTAATCCCAGTGGCGACCGTATGACCTTTAACAATTTCGGAGGCCTCTTGGAGATCACTTAATCTCCCATTTGTGCAGCTACCAATAAAGCAAACATCAATTGATGTTCCTTCTATGGGTTGGTCTGGTTCAAGATTCATATATTTGCATGCATCTTTCGCTATTTGTTGCTCATTCTCTGGAAGCATCTCAGGATTTGGAATTTTTTCTTTGATTGAAATACCTTGACCAGGTGTTATACCCCAAGTGACTGTCGGTTCTATTGATGATCCATCTAATTGAATCTCATCATCGAATTTAGCTTCTGAATCACTAACTAAACTTTTCCACCAATTAATAGCTTTATCCCATGCTTGACCTTTGGGAGAAAATTCTCTTCCTCTAAGATATTCAAAAGTAGTTTTATCTGGATTGATATATCCACATCTTGCCCCTCCTTCTATAGCCATATTGCATATTGTCATTCTTCCCTCCATTGAAAGTTTTTCTATTGCAGGTCCAGCAAATTCATAGGCAAATCCAACTCCTCCTTTGACTCCAAGCAAACGAATGATATGAAGAATTAAGTCTTTGGCATAGACTCCCTCTCCAAGCGAACCCTCTACCCATATTCTTCTTACTTTTAATTTTTTCATTGCCAAGCTTTGACTAGCTAAAACATCACGTACTTGGCTTGTACCAATACCAAATGCAATTGCTCCAAATGCTCCATGGGTAGAGGTATGTGAATCTCCGCATGCAACTGTCATTCCAGGTTGGGTTAATCCTAATTCTGGAGCTATAACATGAACTATCCCTTGAGAATTGCTTCCAATTCCATGAAATTTTATTCCATGATTTTTGCAGTTTTTTTCTAATGTAGACAGCATTTCCTCAGCGAGAGGATCACTAAAAGGACGCTGCTGATTTGATGTTGGAACTATATGGTCAACTGTCGCTACTGTTAGATTTGGGAATTTGACTCCCAAATTTTTTTCACGAAGAGCAGAAAAAGCTTGTGGACTTGTAACTTCGTGAATCAAATGAAGACCAACAAAAAGTTGTGTTGATCCACCAGGTAATTCTTTTACCTGGTGCAAGTTCCAAACTTTGTCGTAGAGGGTTCCAGAACTCAACTTTCCAATCCAACAATTAGGACTTATTCATCCTTGATTATAGATAAACGTAATCTATCAAGCGCATTTAAAACGCTTAATTTTTGAATATCTTCTCTTGTCTTATTAGACCCAAATCTCTCCTCCCATGTCAGTAGGGTCTTAGGCCCCTTAATACAAAAATTTACTAATCCAACGGGTTTTAATTTGCTTCCTCCCGTCGGCCCTGCAATTCCGCTGACAGATAGAGCCCAGTTAACTTTGAATTTCTTTTGGACACCTTTCGCCATTGATTCGACTACTTGCTTTGAGACTGCACCATAGGTATTAATTATTTCCTTAGGAACACCTAATATACGTTGCTTAATTGAGTCGTTATATGCGATAACGCCCCCATGAAAAATTTTTGAAGATCCGGGAATCTTTGTAAGCTTAGAACCTATTCCACCTCCAGTGCATGACTCTGCAACAGCAAGTGTTTCTTTTCTTTTTAGTAATAATTTAAATACTAATTCTTCAAGAGTTTCATTGTCTACACCAAAGCATTTTAATCCAGCTATTTGAGTTAATTCTTTTTCAATAGGTTTAATATATCTATTAGTTTCTTTTAAATTATCTCCTTTGGCTGTGATGCGTACCTTTACTTCCCCAGTACTCGCATAGGTTGCAACAGTAGGGTTTTTTGCTTTAAGTAAATGTGGAATTTTATCTGCTAGTGAAGATTCACTAATACCCGCAAAATGTAAAACTCTGCTAGAGATAATTTCTTTTGATAAATTATTATTAATTAATAAATCTGATGCTTCTTTAACCCACATATCTTTTAATTCACTCGGAACCCCAGGGAAAGTGAGTATTGTAAAATTTTTCTTTGGAGTCCAAAATATACCTGGCGCTGTACCTGAGTAATTGTTTATAATTTTAGCCCCTTTTGGTATAAAGGATTGCTTCTTTTGACTTTCGGATAATTTACTGTGCTTATTTTTTAACTTGTTTTTTAAGTCAATCAAAATATCATTTTTTTGCTCTAGAGGCGTTTCAAAAGTATCAGCAATGACCTTCGTTGTTATATCATCTGGAGTTGGTCCAAGCCCACCAGTTGTTATTAGAATTTCAGATCTATTTGATGCTTCAATTATTGCTTCTTTTAATCTTGCAGGGTTATCTCCAATAACTGTTTGCCTGAAATGAGGTATTCCTAAAATTGCTAATTGCTCGGCTATCCATTGAGAATTGGTATTTACAATATTTCCTAAGAGTATTTCGCTCCCAATGCATAAAATCTCTGCTCCAAATTTATTTTTTTTGTTGATACTAATTTTTTTAGATTTTTTCACTATATAAAGGAAACTTTTTGCAAAGATCAGATACTTTTTTGATTGATTTTTCCTTTATCTCTTCATCGTTTGGGTTGAGTAGTCTGTCTGCGATGATATTACCAACATCTTCAAAGGCTTGATCATCAAAACCTCTGGTTGTAAGAGCTGCTGAACCTAGCCTGAGCCCACTCGTGACAAATGGAGACTCAGGGTCAAAAGGGACAGTATTTTTGTTCGCTGTTATTTTGATATCACTTACTAATTGATCCGCGGTTTTACCTGTCATACCAATGCTTCTTAGATCAAGAAGAATTATATGATTATCAGTTCCTTTGCTTACGATTGAAATACCTCTTTTTTGAAGTTGATTAGAAAGAGCTTGCGCATTAGAGATAACCTTTTGGCAATAAAGCTTGAATTCGGCTTGAGAAGCTTCTTTAAATGCCACAGCCTTAGCAGCGATTACATGTTCTAAAGGGCCCCCTTGGGTACCTGGAAATACTGCTTTATCAAGTTTTTTCCCTAGCTCTTCATTTTTAGAGAGAATTAGTCCACCTCTTGGACCTCTAAGTGTTTTATGAGTGGTTGTTGTCACTACATCACAATAAGGGATTGGACTTGGGTGAAGTCCACTTGCTACTAAACCAGCTATATGTGCAATATCAGCTAACAAATAAGCATTTACCTCATCAGCTATTGATCTAAAAGCCTGGAAGTCAATTTCCCTGGGATACGCAGAGAATCCACAAATAATGAGTTTAGGTTGATTTTCAATTGCTTTTTTTCTAATTGCATCCATATCAAGCATTTCGGTTGTTTTATCAACCTCGTAGTGACATGTCTTAAACCACTTGCCACTTACATTTACAGGTGAACCATGTGTGAGATGTCCTCCATGAGACAGATCCATTCCCATGATTGTTTCACCAGGCTTTAGGAGGCTTAAGAAAACTGCAAAATTAGCTTGTGCGCCGCTATGTGGTTGGACATTTGCCCAGTTGGCATCAAAAAGGTTTTTTGCTCTATCTATTGCTAGCTGTTCTATTTCATCGATATGCTCACATCCTCCGTAATAACGTTTGTTGGGTAGACCTTCAGCATATTTATTTGTTAGGACTGATCCCTGCGCTTCCATTACTGCCTTTGAGGCGA
>QCHR01000031.1 GCA_003277985.1 Prochlorococcus sp. AG-402-G06 | reverse complement strand
TTATAAAGCGCATAATATCTTCCTTTAATATCAATGAGTTCATTGTGAGTTCCTATCTCTGAAATTACACCATCGTTGAGATAAACAATAATATCAGCATTTTTTATAGTACTTAATCTATGAGTAATAAAAAATATTGTTGAATTCGTATAATCTTTTGCAATATTATCACATACTTTTCTTTCTGTATCATAATCAAGAGCACTAGTTGCTTCATCTAATATAAGCATTTTGGGCTTATTAAGTAATGTTCTAGCTATTGCTATTCTTTGTTTCTGTCCTCCAGATAACCCTGATCCACGTTCTCCTACTTTTGTACTGTACCCATTTGGAAGTGTCATAATAAAATCATGAGCATTAGCACTTTTTGCAGCTCTTACAATGTCCTCACTTGATGCATCAGGATCTGCAATAGAAATATTTTCACTTATTTTTCCTGAAAAAAGTAATGGTTCTTGTGGAACTATCCCAATTTGTCTTCTTAAAGAATAAAGTTCTACTTTACTTATGTCATACCCATCAATAAGTATTTTGCCTTTGTCTGGAGAATATAGCCTTGGTATTAATTTCATTAATGTACTTTTTCCACTTCCACTTTGACCTACAACCCCTACAAATTTACCAGCTTGCACATCTAAGTTGACATTTGACAATACATTTTCCGACCCTTTAAGAAAACTAAAGCTTATGTTTTGGAAGCTGACCTTACCTGAGATTTTAGGAAGTGGGATATTGAGTTTATCTTCCTCACTTGACTCTTCAGGAGTATCAATGATATCCGCTAGCCTCTCAAAAGAAACCTTTAATTGTTGAATACTTTGCCATATGGTACTTAGCCGTAATAAAGGTTGTGTGACATAACCAGAGATAATTCTAAATGCTATTAATTGTCCTAAACTTAATTTTCCTTGTAAAACCAAAGTAGCACCTACCCACAAGACAAGGAGTTGTGAAAGCTGTTGAAGAACATTGCTTGTTTCATTTAAAGCTGTTCCAGTTATCGTTTTCTCAAAAGATTTAGATATGTATTTGCTATATAGATCTTGCCATTTCCATCTACTCACTATTTCTATATTTTGAGCTTTTACTGTTTGAACTCCCGTAAGTACTTCAACAAGATGACTTTGTGTCTTAGCGTTTTCCTCTGCAACATTTCTAATTTGTTTTCTAAATAATGGTGCTCCAAGTAATGTAAGTAGAATTTGGATTGGAACCACTAAAAGAGCTATTAAGGCTAATAACCAGCTATAAAATATCATCACTATTATGTAAATTACTGAGAACATTGCGTCAAGAATTGTTGTCACTGCTTGACCCGTTAAGAAATTGCGAATTGTCTCTAATTCACTAATTCGACTACTCAATTCACCTACTGGTCTTTTGTCAAAGTAGTTTAAAGGAACCCTTAATAAATGATCAATAACCTCTGCTCCTAACCTTGTATCTATCCTATTTGTAGTTTCTGCAAATAAAAATGTTCTTAGACTTCCAATAAAGCCTCCTAATATTGTTACAACAACTAATGCAATTCCAAGTATTTGAAGTGTATCTAAGCTTCTTTGAGCAATAACTTTATCTATAATTACTTGTATTAATAAGGGATTAGCCAGCCCAAACAGTTGAACAATGAATGATGCAATGAATACTTGAATTAGAACGCCTTTATTTTTATTTAAAGAGGGTATGAACCAATTTATATTAAATTTCTGATTTGGACTGCAGTTCGTTTTCTCTGCATTAATAATAGAAATAAATCCATCTGGAAAATATTCTTCTAACTTATCTATACTAATTTTAACCCAGCCATCACGTGGAGAGGCTACAGTTAATTCTTTTTGATTACATTCTTTAAGTAATGCATAACTTTCTTTCCAAGGAATAATTGCAGGAGTAACTATTCTATGACTAATTTGAAATGGAATATTTACTCCAGTAGGATGTAATCCCATTGAATTAAGTATTCCTCCAATCACTTGAAAAGAAGGAGCCTTATTATCTTTAATTGAATCTCTTATAGTTCTTTCTGCTGTATCTTTTCGAAATGGTAAATCCATCTCTATGAAAAGCATTTGTAAAGTCGAAACTGTTTCTTGTGCTATACCTTTTGCTTCAATTAAATTAAACTTTTTCTCATTAGTATATTGACCAAAATCAATTGAAGTCTTTTCAGGAAATGTGGTTGAAGTGTATTCTTTTTTTATTTGTTCAGTAATAGTATTCTCTTTGATTACTTGATTTTTATTAATAATTAAGTTGTCATCAATAATCTCTTTATATGTTTTTTTATCTATACCAATAATTCTAGCGGGCAAATTTTTTCTTGTCTTTATTATAGTTTTATTCTTTAATTCATCGCCAATAGAAATATTCTCTATATTTCCGCTAGAGGCAATATAAATATATTTTTCATCATTCATAAACATACTATTATCATTTTTTATTACAAGCTTTGAGTTATTAGATAACGATGAAAATATTTCTTGAATAGTTTTATTTGAGTTAGGTATATTATCAATTATCTTTTCAGCAATTGTTTGAATTTCTTGTGTTTGAATATTTGAATTACACCAGTTTCTGAAATTAATATCTTTAAAATAAAGATTCAATATTGATTCATCAGAAAATGCTATTAACTCCATGTTGCTGGCAGCTATCATATCTTCACATCCAGAAATGCTAAGTAAGGAAGCTAAACCTATTATCTCTCCTTGCCCTATTTTTCTGAATGTTGATCTCTTAGATCTTTTCCCTTTGACGTTATATAAAACCCTAGCCTGGCCTGAAGTGATAATATAAATTTTATTAGATATTTCATTTTTAAATGTAATCGGACTTCCCATCTCGAATACAATTTTTTCTGAATTTTTATATAGATCACTAATAACAGAATCATCAATACTATTGAAAGCACTGACTTGGCCAATATCAAATTCGGATTTATTTGACATGCTATATTTTTAATTAACAGAGTTGGATTTGTCTTTAAAGATTTTTTCTATTAAGTCTCGTGCCTGACCTTCCAATGATTGTTCGTACATCTCAAGTGCCATCTTTTGCTCCATAATTTCGTCAAGAATTGCTGGATGAAAACTTTCTAGCCTAATAATTATAAACCATTGATCAATTTGAACTGGAGGATGTAAATCACCTTCTGAGCTTGATTTTAGTATGGCTGCTATTGTTGGGTGTGCATTTGCTACTGTTGCTGGACCAACTAATCCATTCATTTTCTTTTCAAAACCTTCAGAATACTGAAAAGCTAAATCAGAAAACGATTCTTCTTCATCTTGAATTCTGAAAAATATTTCATTTGCTTTATTTTTACTTTTTACCCTAATAAGACTATAGGTAAACTGGTCAAGGACGTCTTTCTTTTTTAAAAAATAAGAATTAATCTTATTATTAAAATTTCTTTTAGCATAGGTTATCGTTCTTAACGGAATTGAAATTTTCTCGATAAGTACTTTCTTACTCAATTTGTTATCTTCTAACCATTTTAATAGTTCTTCTTCAGATTGTATTTGTCTTTCATTACAAAAATTTTGAAGTAAAACATTAATTTCCTTTTCTTCAATATTAATAGAGTCTATATCTTCTGTCTTTTTTATCGATTTTATTAAAGGTATAAGCTGATTATATTTTTGTAAAATTACTAATGATTCCGCAGTAAAGTTTTTAAGAACTTCCATTTGAATATATTTAGATAATTTATTAACTTGAATGAGTTAATAAATTATTGTTCTAGTGATTGTTTAAAAGCCTGAATATATGCTGCTTCTGCAGTTTTGCATACAGCGACCTGACCTTGGAGTCGGTTTAATTCATTCCTAACAAATTGAAGACTAGCAACCTGAGCCTTAGACTCATCACTAAGCGTATCGTAATCGTATTCGGTTCCGTCTAAATTAATTTTTGCCATAGTGGACTATAAAGCTTAAAATAACTGAAGGATTGTACCATAGAGGCTCCCACAAAGACCTTATAAGTAACTTCATTTTATTCAGGAAATCCCATTAAGACCTTTTTCTTGATTCTTTTTGGTTATTTAGTTGGCTTAACGAATAACTAAGTCTTGAAATCATGAGTGCGATTTAAAAAGTTCAACCTATATACTTAAATAATTTCTTGACCATTTTCTATCATCGATTGATTATGAATACTAAAATCTTAACTTCTTAAATTTAAATAAAATCATCGTTAAATTTTTTATTTGTTATCTTTGAAATATGATTCTTTCTTAGCTTGTATAAGATCTTCTTTGACCATTTCTTGAATAAGATCTTTTAAAGATGTTTGTGGTTCCCATCCTAATTTTTGTTTTGCTTTTGAAGGATCCCCTAATAGAGTTTCAACCTCCGCAGGTCTGTAGAACTTAGGATCTATTTTAATAACTGTATCCCCATTATCTTTTCGTTTACCGATTTCGTCTGGTCCTTCTCCATTCCACTCAATTCCACCCCAGCCAAGTGCTATAGCTGTTAATTCAATAAATTCTCTTACAGAAGTTTGTTTACCTGTAGCAATGACATAATCATCAGGTGATTCATGTTGAAGAATTCTCCATTGCATTTCGACGTAATCTCTTGCATGGCCCCAATCACGAAGCGAATTGATATTTCCCATATATAAATAATCCTGTAATTTAAACTTTATTCTCGATAAACCCTTTGTAATCTTTTTGGTTACAAAGTTATCTCCTCTTCTAGGAGACTCGTGATTAAATAAAATCCCATTGCATGCGAACATTCCGTAGGACTCTCTATAATTAATTGTTATCCAATAGGCATATAATTTAGCGACCCCATATGGACTTCTGGGATGAAAAGGGGTTGTTTCTGTTTGAGGTACTTCTTGTACTAATCCATAAAGTTCCGATGTGCTTGCCTGATATATACGTGTAGTTTTTGTCATGCCAAGTATGCGAACTGCTTCAAGAATTCGCAGGGCTCCTAGTGCATCAGTTTGCGCTGTATATTCTGGAGATTCAAAACTAACTGCAACATGACTTTGAGCACCTAAATTATATATTTCATCAGGCTCAACTTCTCTAATTATTCTAACAATATTAGTGCTTTGACTTAGATCACCATAATGAAGAGTTAGCTTGTTTTCTTTATCAATTAAATGGTCTAATCTAGAAGTATTTGTATTACTAGAGCGTCTTATGATTCCGTGAACATCATAATTTTTCTTTAAAAGTAGTTCAGCAAGATAACTACCATCTTGACCAGTTATTCCAGTGATAAGGGCTTTTTTCTCGTTCCCCAAAGTGCCAATTTGTTCTCTTCAAAGATTATACTTTATAGAGCTCTCAATAAATTCTATGAAGTGATTATTCATTTTATATTTTTCATTAGAGGCTTTTTAAGACTTATAAGAATTAATCAAACCTTCCCAATCTCAGACTAAATAGTTTAATGTAGAGTTTATTTTAATTTTTTGAATGCTCGGAAAATTATTAGGTGATCCAAATACACGAAAGCTTAAACGTTTTAATCCGATTGTTTCGGATGTGAATATTTTTGAAGAGGACTTGGTTGGTCTAAGTGATGATCAGTTGAGACTTCGTACTAATGAATTCAGAACTCGCCTAGAAAAAATACCTACATTTCAAGAACAACTTATTTTTCTTGATGAGTTACTCCCCGAAGCTTTCGCGATAGTTAGAGAAGCTTCAAAAAGAGTATTGGGAATGAGGCACTTCGATGTGCAGTTGATTGGAGGAATGGTTCTCCATGAAGGGCAGATAGCCGAAATGAAAACTGGAGAAGGTAAAACGTTAGTTGCAACCTTACCAAGTTATTTGAATGCTCTCACGGGTAGAGGAGTCCATGTGGTTACTGTCAATGATTATCTAGCCAGAAGAGATGCGGAATGGATGGGTCAAATTCATCGTTTTCTAGGTTTAAGTGTTGGTTTGGTTCAACAATCGATGTCACCTCAGGAAAGG
Source organism: Prochlorococcus sp. AG-402-G06 (assembly GCA_003277985.1). GTDB lineage: Bacteria > Cyanobacteriota > Cyanobacteriia > PCC-6307 > Cyanobiaceae > Prochlorococcus_B. Next base: position 4,186 of record QCHR01000031.1, on the reverse strand, counting down.
AAGAAGAATTACGAATGTGATATTACCTATGCAACTAATTCAGAGCTTGGATTTGATTATTTGCGAGATAATATGGCAGCTGATCAATCTGAAATTGTTCAAAGAGACTTTCAATTTTGTGTCATTGATGAAGTTGATTCGATTTTGATAGATGAAGCACGAACACCCCTAATTATTTCTGGACAAGTAGAAAGACCTCAAGAAAAATATCAAAAAGCGGCAGAAGTTGTTGCTAATTTGCATAGGGCTTTGGATACAAGTAAAGATGGCATTGATCCCGATGGGGATTATGAAGTGGATGAGAAACAAAGGAGTTGCATCCTTACCGATGAGGGTTTTGCTAAAACCGAAGAACTCCTCAGTGTTAAAGACTTATTTGATCCAAAAGATCCTTGGGCACATTATGTAACTAATGCATTAAAGGCTAAAGAGCTTTTTGTGAAAGATGTCAACTATATAGTCAGAGATAAAGAAGCAGTAATTGTGGATGAATTCACTGGCAGAGTCATGCCTGGAAGAAGGTGGAGTGATGGTCAGCATCAAGCAATTGAAGCAAAAGAAAATCTTCCTATTCAGCCTGAAACTCAGACCTTGGCTTCAATTACCTATCAAAATTTCTTTCTTCTTTATCCAAGATTGTCAGGAATGACAGGAACAGCAAAAACTGAAGAAGTTGAATTCGAAAAAACATATAAATTACAGACCACTGTTATTCCTACTAATCGCAAAGTTTCCAGAGAGGATTGGGTGGATCAAGTGTTTAAAACTGAATCAGCAAAATGGAGAGCTGTTGCGAAAGAAACTGCTGGAATTCATAAAAAAGGACGACCAGTTCTTGTTGGTACTACCAGTGTTGAGAAGAGTGAGTTGTTGAGTACTCTTTTATCAGAACAGCAAATACCACATAACTTATTAAATGCAAAACCTGAAAATGTTGAAAGAGAAGCTGAAATAGTTGCTCAAGCTGGACGAGCAGGCGCTGTCACAATAGCTACCAATATGGCTGGGAGAGGAACGGATATCATTCTTGGTGGAAATAGCGACTATATGGCTAGATTGAAAATCAAAGAAATTCTTAGTGCTCGTTTAGTCAAACCTGAGGAAGGACATAAACCTCCACTACCTATCCAGAGAAATTCTAAGTCGGTTGGTTTTAAGGAAGATCAAAGTTCAAATTCTCAAACTTCAAAAAAACTCCAGTCAACATCCTTTCAAAATATATTTCCTGTTTTATTGACTGAGGATACTGATCAAAAACTAGCTTCTTTAGCTTCAAAACTGGTAAGGGAATGGGGTGATAGAGCTTTAAGTTCGATAGAATTAGATGATTACATTGCTACGGCCGCAGAAAAAACACCCACGCAGGATCAAAATATTGAGGAATTAAGAAATGCAATTCAACTCATAAAGAAAGAATATGAAGAGGTATTAAGTCAAGAAGAAGCGAATGTTCGCGAAGTTGGTGGACTTCACGTAATTGGTACTGAACGTCATGAATCAAGGAGAGTTGATAATCAATTAAGAGGCAGAGCTGGCAGACAAGGAGACTTAGGAAGTACACGTTTCTTTTTGTCCTTAGAAGATAATCTTTTAAGAATATTTGGAGGGGATAGGGTAGCAGGTCTTATGAATGCGTTTCGTGTTGAAGAAGATATGCCTATTGAATCTGGAATGCTTACACGTTCTTTAGAAGGTGCTCAAAAAAAAGTTGAAACTTATTATTATGATATTAGAAAACAAATTTTTGAATATGATGAAGTAATGAATAATCAGAGAAAAGCTGTTTATTCCGAAAGAAGAAGAGTATTAGATGGTAGAGAATTGAAGCTTCAAGTTATTGGATATGGCCAAAGAACGATGGAAGAAATAGTTGAAGCGTATGTTAATGAAGACTTGCCACCCGAGGAATGGGATTTGACGAACTTAGTGTCTAAAGTAAAAGAATTTATCTATTTATTGGAGGATCTTAAGTCAGACAATTTACTAGGATTAAATAAAAATGAATTAAAAGATTTTCTTAAAGAGCAGTTAAGAAATGCTTACGATATGAAGGAGGCTCAAGTAGAACAAACCCATCCAGGAATAATGAGGCAGGCTGAGAGGTTCTTTATTCTTCAACAATTAGATAATCTTTGGAGAGAGCATTTGCAGTCTATGGATTCACTAAGAGAATCAGTTGGATTAAGAGGCTATGGACAAAAAGATCCTTTAATAGAATACAAAAATGAGGGGTACGATATGTTTTTAGATATGATGATCAATATGAGAAGGAATGTGATTTACTCTATGTTTATGTTTAAACCAGCTCAAAAGCAAGTAGAAGTATAAATTTAACTATTGATTTATCTAAATGATTAATATTGTTTCGAAAGATTTACAAAAATTATATTTAGCTTATTTTGGTAGACCAGGAGATCCTTTGGGTATAAATTATTGGCTTTCACGTTCTAATGAATCAATCACGATAAAAGAAATATCTAAGCATTTTTCTATACAGGATGAGTATACAAAATATATTGGATATGATAAATCTATTGATTACAAGATTAACAAGTTTTATTTAAATCTATTTAATAGAAAAGCAGATTTTGATGGTTTAAATTATTGGATGAAAATGGTTAATAGCAAAGACTATCAAATTTCGGATATCGTAAATGACTTGGTTGCTTTGACTAATGAATCTGATTCAAGTAATTCTTTTCAAGCAGAAAAAGATATAAGCATAATGCAAAATAAAATTTTAGCTGCTGAACTATTTACTAATCAAATTAGTAAGAGTATTACTTTGATAAATTTATATCAACCTGATTCAATATCTCCTTGGCAGTCGGGCAAACCATTTATAAGGGTCTCTAACTTTTTTAATAATATCACAGATAATAAAGTCTCTATTGATCAGGTCAATGATGTTATTTTTTCATTGTCTAATATTTCAATAGATATTCTTACAAAACCCGCTATAGAAATTAAAAATGTTTCTCTCTCTATCCCTATATATCATTCAGAAAATAGATCTTTAACAAAAAAATTTGCAAAGAAGGTTATCAATATTACAGGTGGTGCTTTAGATCAATCAAGAAATAGAACTAATATTATCGCTTTAAATAATATTAATTTGACAATTATGAAAGGTGAAAGAGTAGGTTTGATCGGACATAATGGGTCCGGCAAAAGTAGTTTTTTAAGGTTGATTTCAGGAATTTATCTACCTACTACTGGAAATATTAATTTATTAGTTGAAGTGTATCCTATGCTTCAAAAAACTTTTTTGACTAGTTCAGAGCTGTCTGGAATAGATGCTTGTAAAGCACATTATTTACTTAAAAATCATAGCCTAAAAGGCTTTGAATCTTTCTTAAATGAAATCATAGAATTTTCTGGGCTCGGTTCATATATTTCTTTACCTATAAAAACTTATAGTGAGGGCATGTCTGCAAGATTGATATTTTCAATTCTTACTTCAAGTCCTCATGATTGTTTGGCAATAGATGAGGGTTTTGGTACTGGTGATGCAGATTTTTGTGATAGAGCGGAAGAGAGGATGCAACAATTTATGGAATCCGCCGCAACGTTATTTTTGGCTAGTCATTCCGAAGAACTTTTGAAACAGTTTTGTAATAGAGGTATTGTTTTTAGTCATGGAACAATTGCATATGATGGCCCTTTAGATGCTGCATTGAATTATTATCATACACATGACTATTACCGTCAAAATGTTAGTGGATAATTTCAAATTTGCTTTTAAAACTAGAAAAGCATGGTGGTTTACAGCCACCTCAAGATCAAGAGCAAGATTTGCTAGAACTACTCTTGGAAGTTTTTGGTTAGGTTTTTCTAATTTACTATCTATCGCAACTTTAGGAATTGTTTATGGAACAGTTTTTTCAGTACAAGACTTTAAGTCTTATTTTATTTATTTAGGATTTGGCTTGGTTATTTGGAATACAATTAGTTTATCAATTGCTAATTCACCAAATCTTTTTTCATATAATTCTTCTAATATAAAAAATATGAATCTTAAGCCTATTTTTTATACTCTAGAAGAATGGTCTTTTCAATTACAAACTTTTATTCAATCATTCATCTTGGTATTTTTAGCATTTCTTTTTTTGAAATCTACATTAATAATTAATTTATTATTATATTCATGGATACCATTATTAAATTTATTTATTTTTATATATTG
>QCHR01000030.1 GCA_003277985.1 Prochlorococcus sp. AG-402-G06 | reverse complement strand
AGTTTTTATCCTTAAAGTTTTTATTCAAGAATAATTTTTGCTCGCCCTTAGGCTCTTCCAGAACTGCTAATAACAGTCTCTGTCTATCCTCAAGTTCTTCCAAAGGAATCTTTTTAAGAGCTTGATATAGTTTTTCTTGAGGTTCTGATCCTAAAAATACATCTTTTATTGCTTCAGGTATTGATGATGAAGCTGAAACTGCCATCTCATTTTGCATCAATGAAATCTTTGGAGCCACTGAGGGACGTGCAAAACTTTCTTGCAACCCTTGGCGCCATATCAGAACAGTTAAAAGCAATGAAAAGAGAGCAATAGCCCATTTCCAACTCGTTTTAGCTTGTCTCATAAAATCAACTTGTTAAGACTGACATGGAGAAAGACTTCTATCTTTACTAAAAGAACATTAGATTGCCCTCATGGCTAATACCATAATTATCTAGAAGACACTTTATTTAATGACATTGCGTCTAATTTTTGTCCGTCATGGATTGAGTAGTTTTAACAAGGAAGGTCGTATTCAAGGAAGAAACGACCTCTCAACATTAACGAAAGAAGGACAATTGCAAGCTGAAGCGGCTGGGAAAACAATCTCTTCTATTCCAATAGATGCAATTTATAGTTCCCCTTTGCAAAGAGCCTCAGAAACCACAAAAATCATTATCAAACAACATCAAAGCGACCTTCAAGCAACTTATACCGATGAGCTTTTGGAGGTTGACCTTGGGCCTTGGAGTGGTTTAACAAAAAATGAAATAAAAAATCACTTTCCAGAAGAGCTTGCCATTTGGCAAAAAGAGCCAAAAGAACTAACCATCAATAGAAACGATGGTACAAAATTTCAACCAATCAAAGAACTCTTATATCAAGCTGAAAATTTCTTAAAATTCTTATTTAATGCTCATGCTGGCTCTAATAAAAATATTTTGATAGTTGCTCATAATGCAATCCTTAGATGCTTGATACTGAAATTAATTAATGAGCCATCACAAGGATTTAGAAGGTTGAAGTTAGACAATACCTCAATCTCAATTTGTAATATTGCTTTTAATAATTGGGAAGATAGACAAGTTCAAATTCAATGTCTCAATAACATCGCTCATTTGAACCCTAGTATTCCAAAAAAAATTAGTAAAAAAAGAATTATTTTAGTCAGGCATGGTGAAACAGATTGGAATAAACAGGGACGGTTCCAAGGACAAATTGATATCCCCTTAAATGCAAATGGGAAAGCCCAAGCAAAAGCTGCAAGTGAATTTTTAAAAAATAATCTTATTCAAAAAGCGTTTAGCAGTTCTCTCTCCAGGCCAAAAGAAACAGCTCAAATAATTCTAAACGAACATTCTGGGATCGGGATTTCTCTCAAAGATAACCTCAAAGAGATCGGTCACGGCAAATGGGAAGGAAAGTTGGAGTCAGAGATTAGAGCCGACTGGCCAGATCTTCTAAAAGAGTGGAAGTTCTCACCTGAAAAAGTTCAAATGCCAGAGGGAGAAAATATCAAAGAAGTCTCCTTAAGATCTATTACTGGTTGGAGTGAGATTTGCAAAGATCTAAAAACTGATGAAACTGCATTGGTTGTTGCTCATGATGCAGTTAATAAAACCATTCTTTGTCATCTTTTAGGTTTAATGCCATCAGAAATTTGGATGATCAAACAAGGAAATGGAGGCATCACAGTCATTGATCTCTCAGAGGAAAAAGACCAACCGGATCAAATCACCTGTCTAAATATCACTTCTCACTTAGGAGGAATTATCGACTCAACAGCGGCTGGCGCTCTTTAATTCAATGATTGGTAGTTATTTGCTTAAAAATATTCAAACTCTTAAAGTAGTTAGATCAATTTTAAAGGAAACCTTTTTTATCAACTCGTATAGGAAAAGGCTCTTAAAAAAGCAGGGCTTTTAGTAATCAATCTTCAAAAGGCTACAAATACGCTGTTTAGAAGCTTGTCTTCTTCCTCCTCATTATTTTTTTTAGGATCTCCTTTTAGTGGTTAAGTAAAGAACATTTAAACACTTTTCAACCAATTAAAAACAAAAAAATATATGGAAAAGTTATGAATTATGGGCTTTATTAATAAAGCTTACCAAAACGACTAATAGGCCAAAAACGCCAGGTTGCTTTGCCAATTATTTCTTTTTCAGGCAAGAACCCTCCTCCTGGCCAAAAACGACTATCCCAGCTATTGGCGCGGTTATCACCCAAAACGAATACTTGTCCTTTCGGAACTATTGTAGACATGGGTCGACATAAATTATATTGTTGACCGCTTGGGCACAAGTATTCAACATATGGCTCATTGATCAATCTACCATTTAAAATAATCTCTCCCTCAGCATTAATCAAAAGACGATCACCTCCTATAGCTATTACCCGTTTAATATAAGCATCACAAGAACGGTCTGAGAAAATAGGTATCCAAGAAATCAATGGGAACGTAATTAATGAGCATTGAAATTTAGAAGGAAGTTGTGTTTTCCTTTCAGCTATCAATTTCTTATCAAAGGAATAGGGTGAATTGAAAACTACAATTTCTCCACGAGCAGGGCCTCTTGTGCGCAAAGAAAGTTTTTCAACAATTAGTCGGTCATTAACTTTCAATCCTGGCAACATCGAACCAGAGGGGATATATCTAGCTTCTGCTATAAAATGGCGAATACCTACATAAAGCAAAACAGTTAGAGAGAGAGGCCCCCATGTATCAAAAAAAGAGTGCCACCAACTATTTTTAGTTTGTTTATCCGAGCCTGAATGATTTTGCTGCACTATTTTTTGATAGTTATATAAATTACTGTATTTGTAAAGACTACTTACTCTAAGTAAATGTTAGCCCTCATGTAAATTTCAAAGTAGTTTTTCAGCCCACTTTTCTTCTTTAAATCCAACTAAAAAGCATTTATTAGGCTTATATAAAAAAGGTCTCTTTATTAATCTGGGTTCCGAAAAAAGTTTAGCGAACAAATCTTGATCACTCATTTTTTTAACAACCTCCGATCCAATAGAACGATATATGACCCCACTTGTATTTATAAGATATTTTCTATCCCCATATAGCTCACTAGCTGAGATAAGCATTTCTATTGATGGGGGGGTTTTTAAAATATCAATTAATTCAAAGCTCATGTCATTTTTTTGAAGCCACTTAATTGCTCTGCGACAAGTTGAACATGAAGAATAACTAAATAATTTCAAGTTTCCAAGTATTACCAGAATTACAGTTTATACAAAAAGAGTAATTTAAATAATTATTTGTCTCTAATATCATATTGAAATGCGTCTATGCAGCTTTTCAATAATTGATCCACTGCGTCATAGTCTCTCCATCCGTCTATTTCGATTACCCTCCCTTCCAAGCTTTTATAGGTTCTAAAAAACTCAGCAACATCTTCCAATTGGTTCTGAGCTATTTGCTTAATAGTATTAATTTCTTTTTGTCTTGGATCAGCAGTAGGGACACATAAAAGTTTCCCATCGTAGGCTCCTGAATCATGCATATCAAGAACTCCTATGGGCCTTGCCTTGATTAAACAACCTGCAAAAGTAGGTTCTTCCATAACAACCATTGCATCTAGCGGCGCTCCATCCTCAGCAAGAGTATTTGGGATAAATCCATAATCAAATGGATATCTCACGGAAGAATGCAAAACCCTATCAAGAGCCATAATTCCTGCAGAGCTAAAATATTCGTATTTGTTCCTACTTCCTGCTGGGATCTCAACAACTAAATTTACTAATCCTTTAGATGGGGAAGGAGGAAGATCACTCAAGTCCATTTTGATTTATTGAAGTAGGCATGATGATTTTTGTTGTTTCTGACCTTTCACTAATGACAGCGAATAATGGTATCCCAAGCATTACAAATACTATTGCTAAACCAATTAAAGAGGTAGAAGTACTATTAAAACTGTAAGGATCTTCATCATCAGGAGATATTTGATCAGTTTCTTTATTAAACAAAGGAGGGTCTGGCTCAGAAGTTTGCTTCTTAATTAAATGTGGTTCTAAATCCATGTAAAGTTTAGAATAGACAAACCGTTAGTTAGATTTGTGTAAATCAATTAAAAATCTTAATCAGTTAAAATCATATTAATATTATCCCACATTTAAGAATAATTAAGCAGCCTTTCTATCAGAGTCTTGCAAATGATTAGGAATAGTCTGATTTGAATCAGACTTCCCATCAAGTTTATTTCTAATAATTCTTAACTCCTCAAGTATTGCATTAAGAATATTTTGAGTTTCGGATGATGGAGAATTGAAGATCTCAACTGTTACTTCCTTTATTCTAAGTATATCTTTTGCGAATCTTGCAACTTCATTGGGATGAAAAAGCAATTGATCTTTTTGATCACTTCTAAATTCAGTGTTTAATTTTCTTGGATTAAAAGGTGGGTTTAGATTTCTAGTATCAGTATTTGTATACCTATATACGGAAGCTCTAGATCTATTCAATGTTTTTTGAACTTCGTCTATAGTTAATAATGAATCATTTGAGTTAGATACTTTATTCAATACTTTATCGATAGACTCCTCAGATCTTCCGTTTGGTCCTGTTGTTCCTGAATTTACTGACCCGTTAAACATTGCTAAAGAAATCTTCTAGAAAAGCATGTGAACGAAATTAGCAGAACAATCAAATTAACACCATGTACATTTGGACACTTTAAAAAAACAACATGATTCCCGCACAATCATTCTAGATATTGTAAGGCCAACTCTCAAAGGACTAATCTCAGAATGATTTACGTCTAGGCTCATGCGCGTTTCCCGCCTAATGCTTATCACTCTCAGAGACGTCCCTTCCGAAGCTGATATAATTTCTCACCAATTACTTTTAAGAGGCGGGTTTATCAAACGCCTAGCTGGGGGTATTTATGCTTACATGCCATTGCTTTGGAAAGTTTTAAAAAAGATAACACTGATTGTTGAAGAGGAGTTAACAAATAAAGGTTGCCTTCAAACCCTTCTGCCTCAACTTCAGCCTTCAGAATTATGGGAAAAAAGTGGGAGATGGAAATCTTACACTGAAGGAGAAGGTATTATGTTTAGCTTAAAAGATAGACAAGGCAAAGAACTAGGACTAGGGCCAACTCATGAAGAAGTAATTACTAAAATAATTTCTCAAACTATTCACTCTTATAAACAATTACCAATAAATATTTTTCAAATTCAAACAAAATTTAGAGATGAAATTAGGCCTAGGTTTGGATTAATGAGAAGTAGAGAATTTATTATGAAGGATGCTTACTCATTCCATTCAAATGAGAATGACCTTAAATTAACTTATTCTGAAATGAGAAATGCTTATCAAAATATTTTCACGAGGTGTGGTTTAGATTTTGTTTGTGTCGATGCAGATAGTGGAGCTATTGGAGGAGCAGCATCTCAAGAGTTTATGGTTACAGCAGAATCAGGAGAAGACTTAATTCTAACTAGCACTGATGGTAAATATGGTGCTAATCAAGAAAAAGCTGTTTCAATAATGGAAGAAGGAAAGTCATTAGACAAAAATAAGCCTTCAATAATTCAAACTCCTAGTCAAAAGACTATTGAAGAATTATGCAAATATAATAATTTTCATCCAAGTCAGATAGTAAAAGTTATAGCCTATCTAGCAACAAGTGATGATAATGAAATACATCCCGTTCTTGTAAGTATTAGGGGGGATCAAGAAGTAAATACTGTTAAACTTTCAAATGAAATATCCTATAAATTAAAACGAACCATATTAGATATAAGAGTAATTTCTAAAGAAGATATACAAAAACAAGGTATGACTAATATTCCACTCGGCTTTATAGGTCCTGATCTTAGCGATAAATTACTGTCAAAAGCAAAAGATTGGAAAAAAAATTTTATTAGACTTGCTGATAATTCTGTTAAAGATCTTAAAAGTTTTATATGTGGAAATAATATCAAAGACGAACATAGAATATTTTATAATTGGACTTTAATTAATACTGAGCAGCATATATGTAATATAAGAAAAGCTAAGCCTGGAGATAGATGCATTCATGATAAAACACAAAAGCTTCAAGAGTGTAGAGGCATAGAAATTGGGCATATATTTCAGTTAGGGACTAAGTATTCAAAATCATTAAATGCTACTTTTACAAATGAAAAAGGAATAGAAGATCCATTTTGGATGGGATGCTACGGTATTGGTATTTCCAGACTAGCTCAAGCAGCAGTAGAACAAAATCACGATGATTTAGGTATAATCTGGCCAACATCAATTGCCCCATTTGAAGTAATAATTATTATTGCCAACATAAAGAATACTGATCAAAAAAATATAGCTGAAGAAATCTATCAAAAATTAATTAAATATAGAGTCGATGCTCTACTTGACGATAGAGATGAAAGAGCTGGAATAAAGTTTAAAGATGCAGACCTGATTGGCATCCCCTGGAGAATTGTTGCTGGCAGAGAAGCTAGTTCAGGACTAGTTGAGTTACATAATAGAAAAACAAAAACTACAGAGTCACTAGATCTAAATTCGGTTTTCAAAAAACTTTCTGAAGAATTTAATATTGAAAAACTATAAATTGAGCCCAATTGACTCTAGAGTCAACCGTAACTGCAAAAAAAAAAATGATTTCTGCCTTTCATCACCTCTCCATCAGGTTGGTGAGGGCAGCTTTGGCTATTTGCCTTGGCTTCTGCCTCATATTCTCTCAATTCGCTTCAGAAGTGAATGCAGCCAAAACACTAATGACTGGAGATTTTGCAAAAGACACAATTACCGTTTCTTCAACTCTAAAAGAAACCATAACTTTACCTAAAGAAGATAAAGGTCTCTCAGAAGCAGAAAAAGATGCTGTTTTTCTAATCAGCGATTACATTTCAAGATATAGAAATCGATCTCAAGTAAACACCTCCACGACCTTTACAACAATGCAGACTGCATTAAATGCTTTATCAGGCCATTACAAAACTTTTGCAAACAGACCAGTTCCCGAAAATCTCAAAGAGAGATTAAACAAAGAACTTTCTAAAGCAGAGAAATTGGCAGTTAGAGACAATTAAAGATAATCTTTAATTCATTTCTTTGACTCAGGGTAGGGCTATCTGCAAATCTTGTTTCTTCTAAAGTAAATCGGTTTCGAGCCGAGTTTTCTTCCTTGGCAAATGTTGTAGTCATAGGCGCTCAGTGGGGTGATGAAGGTAAAGGCAAAATCACCGATTTGCTCAGTCGCTCCGCAGATGTAGTTGTTCGCTATCAAGGTGGTGTTAATGCTGGTCATACAATTGTTGTAGAGGACAAAGTTCTCAAATTACATTTGATACCTTCTGGGATCTTGTATCAAGATACGATTTGTCTGATTGGGTCAGGAACAGTTGTTGACCCTAAGGTGATGATTAAAGAAATAAAAATGCTTGAAGAAAACGATATTGATATCTCAGGACTAAAACTTGCTTCCACTGCTCATGTAACTATGCCGTATCACCGGCTTCTGGATTTGGCTATGGAGCAAAAGCGAGGTGAGCAAAAAATCGGTACTACTGGTAGGGGGATTGGTCCAACTTATGCTGATAAATCTCAAAGGAATGGGATAAGAATAATTGATCTACTAAGCAGGGAAAAGCTTCAAGAAAGATTAAAGGTCCCTTTAGCTGAGAAAAACGGTCTTCTCCAAAAGATTTATGGAATTGAGCCATTAATTATTGACGAAATAATAGAGGAATATCTTGATTACGGAAAACAGCTAAAAAAACATATTGTTGACTGCAATAGAACTATTCATCAAGCAGCCAGAAAAAAGAAGAACATCCTGTTTGAAGGAGCTCAAGGAACCCTTTTAGATCTAGATCACGGTACCTACCCTTATGTAACCTCGTCCAATCCAGTCTCAGGTGGAGCCTGCATAGGCGCAGGAGTAGGCCCTACCCTCATAGACAGGGTTATCGGGGTTGCTAAAGCCTATACAACTAGAGTTGGAGAAGGGCCCTTTCCGACTGAATTACAAGGGCGTATTAATGATCAACTTTGTGATAGGGGGGGGGAATTCGGAACAACAACTGGACGAAGAAGGAGGTGTGGTTGGTTTGATGGAGTAATTGGGAAATACGCAGTTGAGGTAAATGGATTGGATTGTCTTGCTATTACTAAATTAGACGTTTTAGATGAACTTGAAGAAATTGATATATGTGTCGCCTATGAATTAAATGGTAAAAGAATTGATTATTTTCCAAGTAGTGTTGAAGATTTTGAAAAATGTACTCCAATTTTTAAAAAGCTACCTGGCTGGAGATGTTCTACAGAAAATTGTCGACGCCTTGAAGATCTTCCACCTGCAGCGATGAGTTACTTAAGATTTTTAGCAGAGCTTATGGAAGTTCCCATAGCAATAGTTTCCTTAGGGGCCAACAGAGATCAAACAATTGTTATTGAGGATCCTATTCATGGACCAAAAAGAGCTCTCCTGAATTGTTAGGAAGTAAATCATTAATCCATTTATAATTTTAAAATTAAATTTATGACTAATAAAACAACCGACCCTTCCCTTGACATTGTAGGTATTGGGAATGCAATTGTAGACGTATTAACTACAACAGATGATTCTCTCCTAGAGAAACTATCTTTCAACAAAGGTTCAATGACCTTGATTGATGAAAAAAAAGCTAAAGAACTTTATGAAATAACTACTAACAGAATTCAAAGATCAGGAGGTTCTGTTGCAAATTCATTAGCATGTGTAGCCCAGTTAGGAGGGAAGGCAGCTTTTATTGGAAGGGTAAAAAACGACAAGCTAGGTGAAATCTTTACGGAAGAGATATCAAGAACTGGGACTATTTTCAAGACTCCACCATCATCCGATGGTCCATCGACTGCCAGATGTCTAATTTTTGTCACTCCAGATGCTCAGAGAACTATGTGCACTTATCTGGGCGCTTCAGTCCTCTTAGAGCCTAAGGATATAGACCTCTCAATAGTTAGGGAAGCAAAAATACTTTATTTAGAGGGATACCTATGGGACAACCCAGCCGCTAAAAATGCATTTATTAAAGCGGCAGAAATAGCTAAAAGTGACGGTCGAAAAGTTGCTTTATCTCTTTCTGATTCATTTTGTGTAAGTAGGCACCGCGAGAGTTTTATTAAACTAGTTGAAGATCATATAGATATATTATTTGCCAATGAAGATGAAATAACAACTTTGTATAAGACCACTTCTCTAAGTACAGCAATTGAAGAATTGAAAAAAAATTGTGATCTTGGCGCAATCACAATTGGTGAAAAAGGCTCAATATTAATTTCAAATGGCAAAGAAATAAAAATAGATCCTTGCATGATTGGAGAGGCTATTGATACCACGGGTGCGGGAGATCTTTATGCTGGAGGTTTTTTAAAGGGGCTTGCAGATGGCCTAACGCCAGAAATATGTGCAGAAATCGGATCTATTTGTGCAGGACAGATCGTTACCCAATTAGGATCTCGTTGCAATACTGATCTTTTAAATTTGATCAATTCACATTTAGAATCCTAAAGATTGAAAGCTCAAACAGAATTCACCCACTGATGGTAATTTTTGCTAGCTGAAACGGGAAAATAAATTATTTCTGGTATTTCGTAGCTATGCAATTCAGCAATCTTATTACAAACGTTATTTACATTTTCCTTCTTACACTTAATCATTAATTGGACCTCTTTAGATTGATTTATATTTCCTTCCCACCAAAAACATGATTCGATATTCTTAAAAGTTACACAAGGTATTAATTTCTCTCTTAAGAGTAGATTGGCTAATTTAGATGCATTTTTTTTATCGACTTCATTAGTTATAACAACATAAATTTCTTGATTAAAATCAGATAAAGTCATGATGTTAAATACTTTTTATTCCATACTAATAGATTTTAATTTTTTAATTAATTTTTCATAGCTATCTACTGAATTAATATTTTTAAATTCAGTAGGTCTTTCCAACAACCAAAGATTAATTCTCATACTCAAACAAATTCGGTGCCATAAGATTTCATTACTTCCTCCTGACTGCCTACAAATCACACCAGCAATATTCCATTTCCTAACAAGTGCTTTTTCAATTCTTCCATTACTAGAGGCTGAAGGGTTTAATACCGCAAAATTTGTTTTTTGAATTGATGAAGACAGTGTTTTTCTTATACTTTCTGGATTGGCTAAAACTCTTGCATAAACATTTGCACCTGAATTTCTTGCAAAGATCAAGGCTTCTTGAAGATGCCTTACTCCTACAGCAAGCAAAATAGATTTATTTTTTAG
>QCHR01000029.1 GCA_003277985.1 Prochlorococcus sp. AG-402-G06 | reverse complement strand
AAGACCTTGCATATTTGATAATTAATAACAAATTTTTCAAATCATACTATAAATAATGGTTGATAACTCACGAATATATAAAAGAATAGATATGTACCTATTAAGATTTAAACGAATAAATATTTTATTCAATTATTACTATACTATAAAAATAAAGACGAAAGAATTAAATTGAATCTGAAAAAATCAAATAAATTGAAAGGTTATTTAAAAGTTTGGGCAGTACCAATATCACTACTCTTCTACTTATTTTTATTCGGGGCTATAGGATATCGGATCACTGAGGGTTGGGATTGGGGAGATTGTTTATGGATGGTATTGATAACCATTACAACAATAGGATTTGGTGAAGTTGAGGTGTTAAGTGCAGCAGGTCGGATAATAACTTTTTTAATCATCGGAGGGGGACTATTTGTAGTTCAATTAACACTTCAAAGATTTATACAATTGTCTGAACGAGGATATTTCATAAAATTAGAAGAGTTAAGATTAAAGCGATTAATTAGAAGAATGAAAAATCATGTAATCATATGTGGGTACGGACGTACCGGAAAAGAAATTGCTGACCAGCTTAAGTCTGAGAGAATATCTACATTAATAATAGAAATAGACTCTTCACGAAAAGTCGAAGCTGAGGAAAAAGGTTTCAATGTCCTACTAGCAGATGCAACGATGGACGAAACATTATTACTAGCAGGAGTAAATAATTGTCGCAGCCTTGTGGTTACGCTTCCAAGTGACGCAGCAAATTTATATGTGGTTCTTAGCGCAAAAGCACTAAATGATACTTGTAGATTGATTGCCAGAGCTGCGAATGAGGAAGCTGCCAATAAATTAAAACTAGCTGGTGCTGATGCAGTTGTCAGTCCATATGTTGCGGCTGGAAGAACTATGGCTGCATCTGCATTAAGACCTATAGCTGTAGATTTTATAGATTTACTTGCAGGCTCAGATTGTGAAATAGAGGAATTCAAGCTCACAGACAATATTGAAAAAATTGATATATTCATAAGAGAAACGGACAAAGTATATGACTTCTCGACAAGAGGTGAAGCACTACTATTGGCAACTAAGGTCTCGGGTCAATTATTAGGTAATCCTAAGGGTGAGGTAACTATCTCTCCAGGTATGATCTTGATATTTCTTGGAAGTCAAGAGCAATTAAACAGAGTTAGAGTTCATTTCAAAGAAGTTTTAGTAAAAGCTGCATAGTTAATCATTGAAATATCTTCAGCGAGGGTTAACACTACAAAAAAACATAGCAACACAAAAAAAAAGTGATTAGAACATTTAAAGCCATTTATTAATAGATGTCACTCAATACAAAACAAGAATTATCAGCAGAAATTGGTACAACTATCGATTCCACAAAAATTAGTGAGAGCTCATTTTCTAAAGACTACGTAGATTTTTTGAGTGAGGCAGGTTGGAGATTAGAAAAAAAACTTCCATCAAACAGTAATTATTATTCTGACCTGTTAGAAGACACTGAGTGGAAGACAAATCAAATTGGTTTCATATGTTCAAAACATTACAGGAGAGATCTTGATGCTTTGAGTTGATACTTTTAGTATGTAGCCAAATCTAAAGTTTATTTATAGATCTCATCCGAAGATCTATAAATAAATAAAATTATAAAATATGGATCCACAAAATCAAAATTGGAAAGTATGGGTCTTTGTTTTTAGCCTTAACATACTTGCAATTGCAGGGGCTTTTTACCTTAAATCAATTGGAGTCGATATTTATGCATTCAGAGGTTCGTCGTAATTAATAGCCAACAAATAATCTATAAAACAATCTTAAAATGCTTTTAAAGAAATTAAATGAAAAATGAAAGTGAAAGCTATTGGAAAAAGGCTCTTGATAATATACTAATCTATAATCTTTATATCTTAATAATAGGTTCTTTATTCCTTGGTGTCAGTTTTACGCTAAGTGTTAATGGTAACTCAGAATTATATGATTTATTCCAAAAGCTTTGGTACCCTTTATTTATTCCTTCATTAAGTCTATTCTTTACAGCAATATTGATTGAAGCTATATTTAATAAACTAATAGATCGAAATAATAAATAGAACTCTCAAAGGTTAAGCTTTCAACATATAACAACAATCAATTGTTTTTAAAAATAATTGGCATAAAATAAAAAATATACCTAAAAATGATGAGATTTAAAGTTTCTATGATTAACAATCTAGGTAGTTGCCACAAAGAAACAGTTATCGCTAATAATGAGAAAGATGCAAAAAGAAGTGTCCAGACCTTTAATCCCAAGTCAAAGGTCTTGGAAGCTAAATGGGTTTATAAATAGTATCAATTAATAAATAAAATGGAAGAACTAACTTTTAAGGATTTAAGCGAAAAGGAATTAGACACCCTTAAAGATATGTATATTTCAAGTCGAGTTAATAAGATGACAGAAAGTGAACTAAGAACATTTGTAAAGGAAGTTATCGTCGATCAAGTTAAAGGAACTGTAGGTAATGCAGAAGAGAAGGAGGCATGGGAAGACATTAAAGATCATTTCTCAGAGAACTTAAGTCAAAAGATTCTTGAAGTGAAAGAAAAATGCAATAAAAATCATAAAGTGGTTCAAAAAAGTCCAGAAGAAATTGAATTTGATAGAAGACTTGGACTTCTAAAGCAACAACAAGAGGAAAATTCATCCCAAGATATGTGGTAAGAAACCTCCACAACAACAACTAATAATTATCCCTAACATAAATTTATATGCTTCAATTTATTGTAATGAAATAGAAGCTATCCTAAAGAAGAATGCAAATATAATAAATACAATTAACCTTGAAACTCTATATTTTAACTCACTCCTTAAGCTTATAAATTTGCCTGAATGAACCAGCAAAGAAATAAAGGAGCATCCAAATGTTATTCTTTCCATCAATAATAGTGATTTAAGAAGTATAGTATTTGTATCATTAATATTTAAAAATAATAATAAAAATAAAATAATAAATAGTAATATTATAAGTAATAACGATTTAACAAAAATATCTATAATCATATTTGAGTAATCAAGTTTGTATATTGTTTTCTTTATCTCTTTAAGATGATAATCTTCTAAACGAAAATACTCCGTTTGAGGGATTCTAAACTTTTTATACCGTTTATGTAACTCTCTTTCTAATTTTAAAAAATCATTAGTGTACAATTTCGCAACAACATTATCAGGTTTTAGTTGACGCATCCTATTATCAAATTTTTTTGTTATTCCAATTTTGTATAAATCTCTATTTCTTATTATATAAAGCCAACCACTCATATTATTTTAAATCGAATAAATAAAAGTTAATAAGTTAATTATGCAGCCTTATCTTTTTTTATTGAATTAAATTTTTCTCTCATAGTAGGATTATTTCTAGTCAATCTTTTAACAGAGACTTCCTGAGCTTTATCATTAGCCAACCTAAGATTTCTATCAGCTCCAAGTAAAGCGTCTTTAGTTTTTTGCAAGTGATTTATAGACTTATCAATCTCCATTATTGCTGTTTCAAAACGTTTTGAAGCTAGCGAATAATTTTTACCAAAAGAATTCTTAAATAGTTCAAGGCTATTCTCAAAATTAGTTATATCAATATTCTGCTCTTTAATTGCTGCAAGCTCTGATTTATACTCAAGAGCCTTAAGTGAAGCATTTCTTAGTAACGAAATAATTGGTATAAAGCATTGAGGCCTAACAACATACATTTTTGGATATCTATATGAAAAGTCAACAATACCAGAGTTAAATAAATCATTATCAGATTCTAATAATGAAACTAATACTGCATATTCGCAATTTTTTTCTATGCGATCTTTATTTAACTCTTTAAGAAAATCCTCATTTTTCTTCTTGCTAGAGGTACTATCACACTCATTTTTCATTTCAAACATAATAGATACGATTTCATTTCCATAACTATCACTTTCACGAAATATATAATCACCTTTACTGCCAAAACTTGTATCATTATCTTTGTCAAAATAAGAATTCGGAAATGCTGTAGGCCTTAAGCGATTAAATTCATTTTCGCAATGTTGTTCGAGTGACTCACCAACCATTTTTGTGGACAGCTTTATTTTCATATCACGAAGTCTGTCTATTAAATCATCTCGATCTTTTAACTGAATCTCATATCTCATTTTTAAAGATCTTTCTGATAATTCCTTTTGTAGTTCAAATTTATCTAAGTTATTTTTAATTTTTTCATATCCCTCTTTTAATTCTGTAACTGCGTTAGAAACTGCAAGTTTTTTATCATATTCATTTTTTTCTCTAGTTTTCTCCAATAAATTGGAAAGGGTGTCTCTTTCTTTTTCGTAGGTATGCTTAATCTTATTCACAGCAATTGTTTTTTCAGCCTGAGCAGCAATTAATTGTGCCTGAAGACCTTGCATTTTTTTTTCATTAACAAATTCAGCCTCTTTCATCTGTAATCGAATATTTTGAATAGCGAGTTCTACGGATTGCTGTTTGTCCTTTTCAAGAAGTTCGAGCCTTTTGCTCATTTCATCCTCAAACTCTTGATCTCTTGCCTGCTTAATGATATTTGAGTAATTGTCGTCATCAATGCTGATTGTACTACCACATTCAGGGCATTTGATTTCATTCATATCTAAATTAAAGAGACAAACCAAGTATTCTCTCTTTTTATCTGCTTTGTCCTCGACAAGCAAGATTTATGTTAAACCCAAAAAGCGCAAGTAAATAAAGTATCGTGTCATCACAAGATATTTATAGAAAAAAGTAATTTTAATTTTTTATTTTTTTGATATTGGGTAAATTCCCGACAAATCACTTTTATTTTCTTTAATTGCCGACGATTTCCATTTGTACCATTTTTTGTTTCTAGAATAGTCTTCCTCATCCCAAATCTGATTTTGAAATATCAAGATCCCACAAAGTACAAAAAAAACGAGCGCACCCAAAATAATATGCCAATCGACAATTATTGAAGCATTTGAATAACGGACATAGGCAACGATTTTTAACATAATCTCATTTATGAACAAAAGCGTTCTGACGTAATGAACATTACAAATACTAAAGAGTTTTGAGGACAAGTGGGATTACCACAAGCAACTGATTAAAAGATTAAATATTTACGACTATTTATATGTTTATCTAATGCCAGTAATAACTTATGGTGTTTGAGCAATAATTTTTACTACATAATATAAATTTAAATACAAAATAAAATATAATTAAAGAAATTGATGAATAATCTAAAATGTCATTACTAAACTTTGCTCTTGCACACTCAGAGCTTGGTATAAGTCACTTCACAACAGATTTGATTCTTGTTCTTTCATTCGCAATAGTTACAGCACTTCCTATGTCATTATTACGGCCTCAGATTCAAGAAGATGCCGTTAAAAGCAATGTATTCAAAAGCTGATACGAAGTATTACCTTTTATTAGTTAGCAATTAAAAGTAAGAGTTTTTTATGAATAAGATATAGAGAAAAACACACTCTCATAACTATGTAGGAATTGTATTATTAAATATTTGTATCATGGTAGATACTTTAAATCGAAATAGAGGCGTAAAACAAATTCATCTATAAAATAATAAGTCTTGAATTTCATTATATCTTCTTTTATTCCTAGTTAGTCACGTTTACAGACAAAGAGTATGTACACTAAATACACTATTAACTAATTATGTCTGACAAAAGTTTATTTATATATGATGGTGAATGTCCATTTTGCAATCACTTTGCACAATTAATTGAATTAAAAAGCAATCTTCCTGAATTCGAAATATTAGATGGAAGAAAAAATCTAGCACTATTGTCTCGTCTCTATAAACAAGGTTATGATTTGAATAAAGGGGCAATAATCGTTCGTAATGAAAAAATCATACACGGAGCAGATGCAATAAATTGGATTTGTTCAGAGATCAATGAGCCCAGCGACGCCCTATTAGAAGTACTTCGTATTATTTTCAACTCTAACAAAAGGGCTATTTTCTTATTTCCATTCCTCTTATGGAGTAGAAGATTGTTACTGACATTAAAAGGAAAAGTATGGAAACCAGTTAGCGAAAATAATCAATTTTACTAAATTTGTCTCTACAGCTCGATTCACGTATTCATAATTCGGAAAAATTTAAATTTAAGTAGTTTGAAATAACTTCAAGATGAGCTATTAATTCTTTTCAATCACAAATAATAGAAACTCCCTAATGGTAATATTACTGATCAATTTAATTCATTCTGTAGATTCATTAATTTCCAAAAATTCTATCCAGCTTTTGCTGCGGCATTGCTAAAAGAGAAAAGGATTTTTCATCATAAAAGTCTATTTTGTATCCCATTTGTAACAGCAGTTGATAAGAGAATTGATCCAATTCTTAATAAGAGTATAAATATGTAAAATAAGCTTTTACTTATCTAAACTAAAAATGTTGATAGAAATCCTTGGGAATAGCAGTTCATTACTTGTAATTCTATTGATTGGTTTATCAATATATTTTGGATTACAGTCTAAAACAAAAAAAATAAAATGATTTATAGGTTTTTGAACAATTACTAAGGAAACGAATAAACAAGAATGGTTGCCCTAGAAAAAATAATTACAAATCAACTTATTCTAGTATCTGCTTTTTTACTTCCTCGAGACTAGGTCCCTTCTTACGCTCAAAACTTGAAATAGGTATCCAGCTCCAATCCACATACAGAGTAAGCATTACAGCAACAAAAATAGACAATGGCAAAACAAGCTCAATAAAAACATGTCGAACCATATAAACCATTAAGTCTGAAGTATTAGTAACAATTTCTTCATAAAGCGGATCAAACAAGAATCTAAGACATGTACAAGGTAATAAGGATAACGAAATTAGATATCAAAATGTGAATATAAATAATTAAACACAAGATAAAAAAAGGATTATACCAGGAATAAAAAAGCAGTATTCACCCATAAAAAAGAATGACAAAGGAGGGTTAATCTAAAATGTAAGCGATCGTGAGAATTAAAGACCTAAGATTAAAGGAATACTACACTCAACAATGGCAAAAAGGATAACACCTAAAATACACAAGAGAAAGAAACATGAGACTAGAAAAAAAGGAAAATTCAAAAAGGTATATATAATTGACATTTGAGGGAAAAGTTCAAAATTTGATAAAAACTCAAATACACAGTTGTATAAAAAGGAAGAATCCATTTAAGGAATAAGGGAAAACGCTGTGCAAAAGAGAGGAAAAATCTCGCTCTGTAATTAAAATATAAATCAATAATCAGACAAGTTTAACAAGGAAAATTTAATAAACAAAAAAGCCGAGAGGCAGATATGCTTCTCGGCTAAATCTAAATTTTTTGATTCAGTTTTTTAGGGATTAACCTTCTCCTTCTGGAACCAAACGGAAACCTTTACGTCCCATCTTAATCTCAAAATTATCACCAGGCTTGAGATCTAAAAGAGCTGTATAGGCCTTTCCTATCAATAGGTTTCCATTTCCTTGAACGGTAGCCACATAACTAAGCTTTCTTCCACCTTTACCAATACCTCCAGCACTTTCAGCCGCTAGGTTTACACCTTTAGCCTCTAGAAGTGCTTCGTAAAAAGCAGTGTAGTTAAGACGCTCTCCGCCTCCTTTCTTCGTGGAAACATATCCACAAGCTTTAACAAGATCAGATTTTGAGACATCTCCCAAGTCTTTGACCTTGGCTAATAAATCCTTACCAGTGAGCATGATAAATAAATGGTTGTACTTATAATACTAACTTATAATTAACAAACTTACAATATTTACATTAGTCCGAGACATTAAAGCTAAAAGTTATGGGAACAAAAGCCTCTAGATTAAACTCAGGAATTCAAGGTTATGCTGAAAATAATTCAAGGTTAAAGGCATTGATTTATAGGGAAAATCAATTTTGACATGTTATAAAATAACTGATTCGGATTATCATTTATCGTTTACGAAACCCTCAATCGCAAGTAATAGCTAGATAATTTTATAAAATAAGGGAAAATCTATGGATGGATATAGACACCTATGAGCAAATTGGAAACCTCATTCAATGAAATCGTTCAGTATATAAAGCTTTACTTTTGAATATTTGTAAAGACATGAATGAGAATAAAATTACTTATTACAACAAAAAATGAATCTCTCTAAAAATTCCTTGATTTGTATTGTATCTATATTCATCCTTTTGCATTTACTAGATTATTTGGAAATCTATTAGATTCCTAGTATCAACAACAAATAATTACTTTGCACCATTCCTTGAGATTTATTATTCTTCTAAAATCAGAAAAAGGACTATAGAACGTAATTTCTAAAAATGACGAGATATCTACTTTTCTAGATATAAATGACCATACTTATTGGATATTCACCTTAACTTTGGGGTCAAATACACCACCATTACATATCATCACTGATAAAACTTCTTAGTTATGTCGTTCATTTTCATAGCAGCTTTAACGTTATACAGAATGTATACGATGTTTTTCTTATGCATCGATTTCTGATTCAGACTTGCTTGGAGATAGGGAATAAATAAAATTAGACTAGTAAAACCTACCGCAAGAAGACCTAAATACTTTTTTGAGTAAACATCATAATTTTTGAACTAAAATAAACTTATTAATATGTGCTAGTCACATATGAAGGAATAGCTCAACTAACCACTTACTTAAAATAGGGATAGTGCCAGCTTAAGGCAAAAAAATTAAAATATATAGATGACTCCTCATTAGAATTTCATATATAGCTGAAAATATAACTATGCATTTATTATCAATTACACCACTTTCCTATTGCAAACTCAAGAAAACGATCAACATCATCATTAGGACAACCAGTCTTGCCTTTTAATTCCTTGCATGCTTCGGTAATTTTATCAAAGCACATTTTTACGTCACTATTTGCCTCTATGGCCTCAAACATTTGTTTATCGGTAAAGGTCATTTTAAAAAAGCAATAATTCCAAAAAGAATATTTTCATAAATCATTAATGGATATTTTAATAATGATAACTGTATGGAAACTCCAAATATCAACAATTAAAGGCAAATATTGGCAAATAAAGAAGTTACTCAAGCAATTATCTAGTTAATGCCAAAGCCCAGTTTGGTGAAGAGGGGCTTACACCTAAAATATTCTTGGTTAAGGAGGAATTACATTTAGCGACGATACCATTAGTGGGAAGATTTGAAAACAATTCTTTCTTGACCCATTGAGAATGCCATCTTTTGACCTGGCTAGGATCATCAGTTCTTAAAGTAATAGGAACCTCGAATCCCCAGTTTTGAAGTTGAGTCAGATCAGCCAATTCATCACAGTTGGAACTAAAAATTTGGAATGCTAAAAACAAAAGAGAGGTATTACTGTCAATTTCTGGGATTGAGTTGGAAAGTAATTGCTCAACTGAAATCTTGGTATTTGAAAAGGGAGAGTATAGTACCCCTTCTAACTCAACTTCAACTTTTAAAGAGTCATCAATGCTTAAAGGAATAGCATTGATATTCCTTATATTTTCAATAATCTCACTATATTCACGAGAATAAGCATCTACTAATTGTCCGTATTTATATCTAAGTCCTATTGCACAACCATCGATCTTGGGTTGCACAACCATGGTTGATCCCTCTGGTAATTTTGAACACCAGTTCGAGAAACAATCCTTATCAAGTCCAAGTAATCTCATATATATATCAATAGGAAAATGTCGAGCCAAGTCGCTTCATTAACTTTTTTTCTTAAGGAATCAAGAAAATATAAAAGTTTGATGTATTAAAAAAAACTTGTGTTTAAGGGAAAAGCTGTAAAGAAGATAATTTATCTATTGGTAAATGATTCTCAGATACGAGATTAAATAAACACACAAAGTATTTATTCTCATGTCTACGAAGTTATTATTTAATACATTAAGCAATTAGCCTTATCAATGACCATATCTGAGAAATATCCAGAGAATATTCCCTGGGATTTAAATATCGTCCAAACTAAAAGTACTTCAACTCATTGGATGCTTACAAAAGCAGATAATGTTTTTACATTCACAAGGAGTCGTATGAACGATAATTATGTCTACATACAAAGAAATGATGGAAAAAGTAAGGCATATAAAGAATATGAAGCAAGATTTGCTTACCAAAGATTGTTTGACGAGGGATATTCATTAGCTTCCTTTTCCTGATTAAAAAACTAATTCTTGACGTTGAAGATCATAAGTGTAGGCTAAAACAGATAGTCACTTTTAATACATGCCACGGGTAAAAAGAGAGAAGTATCCAGAAAAGGCTCCATGGGATTTAGGACCTTTATCTGAGCATAAATCTAAAGAATGTTGGAGGCTAGTAAGAGGATCAGAAATTGTTATTTTTGCTAGAAAAGGTGATGACAATCACTATTTCATTATGCAAAGAGACGATAAAGAGCCTATTGAGATCCTCGCATTTCAAGCAAGACTCACATATCAGCAACTTTTAGATAAA
>QCHR01000028.1 GCA_003277985.1 Prochlorococcus sp. AG-402-G06 | reverse complement strand
TAACTACTAAATCTTGTAGGCTTAAAATATTACTCTCTAATTGATCAATTCTTTCCATAAGGTTTCTAAGGACGTTGGCTTCTGTATCTGGAAGTGCAGAATGAGCTAAAGGATTTATTTTTACTCCACTTTGATGAACGATTCTGCCAGGAATTCCGACCACTGTGCTGTTTGCGTCAACATTTTTCACGACAACTGATCCTGCTCCAATCCTTGTATTAGTTCCTACGCAAATTCCTCCCAAGACCTTCGCTCCTGCGCCCACAACTACATTAGCTTCTAGAGTTGGATGTCTTTTTCCGCTTTCTTTTCCAGTACCACCCAAAGTTACTCCTTGATACAACAAGCATCGATCGCCTATTTCACTTGTTTCTCCAATTACTACTCCCATTCCATGATCGATGAAGACACCAGTCCCAATCCTGGCACCTGGATGAATTTCCACACCTGTCAAAAATCTAGTGATTTGACTGAGTAACCTTGGTATAAGAGGAAGTTTATATTTCCAAAGCTTATGACTTAATCTATGAATTGATAATGCTTGAAACCCAGGATAGCAAAAAATTATTTCCCATACACCACGAGCGGCAGGATCTCTTTCTTTGATTATCGCAAAATCAGATCTTAGTGATCGAAACATTGATTTAATTTGCAATGTTTATTCGAGAAGGCCAATTTCTTTACTTAACTCTTCAATTGTAGAGTCGCTAAGGTACTTTTGCGCACAATGAATTTGTGGCATTCTCATTAATTGTGATCTGTTTTGCCTCAATGTATGTTCAATAACCGGCAAGCTAGGACTATCACAAATTACGTGGCTAGCTGCTCTCAATAATGCAATTAGACGACTTCCTACATCAGGATTGGCTGTCATCAAAAGTATTTCATTACCTCTCATACTGTGTAAGATAACTTCTGCTGCTCTCAGTATCCCTGGACTTATACTTACTATCCCTACACAACTACCAGAACGCAGCTTTTTTAAAATTGTGAGTTCTTTTTGGAAATCGCTCAAATCCACAGCGACGGCTCTTACTTTATGACGCTTGGCTAATTCCTCTAAAGGTTGAAGAAAATATCTACTCGTTACTACTGTTCCTTGACTTGAACTTTCTAATACACTCTCTAGTTCTTCCATTGGTACTACCTCAACTGGGACATCTAAATGAGGAGCCAATTCTTCAGCAATAAGCAATGAAGCCCCTATGTCTTCTCTTGGAGTACTTACAAGTAAGCGAGCTCCACATCTGAGTCTCCAGTCAATTTCTCGAGTAAATAATTCTCTTGTTTGTTGAAGGGTGCACCCTGAATTTAAAAGTTCATCAATACTTTTACGAACCTCATGGTCCACATCTTTAATACCTTTGTTGCGTATTGAGTGGGAGTTACTTCTTAAATCTTTTTGCTTTTGTTGATCACGAACATAAATACCTGAGCCTGCAATAGCCTCAACGACTCCATCTGTTTCTAGTTGCCTATAAACTTTGCTTATGGTGTTGCGATGTAATCCTGTTTGCATCGCAAGTTGTCTAGTACTAGGCAATCTGTGACCTGGAGGGTAATGTCTTGCTGCTATCGCAAAACAAATTTGGTTATATAACTGACTTGATGCAGGGATTTCACTTTCCTGTTGTATGTGGAATCTCAATCTCTTATATGCCAGGTGTGAATGTGGCTACATTAATAAATAGAATGACTAGTAACAATTATTTGTTTGTCCATTGACAAGTTTGTTTAATTTAATTAATTGTTCTCAAAGCTTTTTTTGGTTCAGTTTCCTCTTTCTCTTTTTTTATTAAAGGAGTTTTACGGGGCGTTAAAAACATAATCATATTTCTTCCCTCTCTCTTAGGAGATTGTTGAACCTCTGCTTTCTCCTCAAGATCTTTAGCCATCCTTTTCAAAAGAGTTTCAGCGAGAGCAGTATGTTGAATTTCTCTACCTCTGAAAATAACCGTGCATTTTACTTTGTCCCCGGCCTTTAAGAATCGAGTAGCTTGACTAATGCGAACTTGATAATCATGTAGATCAATTTTATACCTCATTTTTACTTCTTTAACTTCTGTTTGATGTGATTTTTTCTTAGCTTCTTTTGCTTTTTTTTCTTGCTCAAACTTAAATTTTCCATAATTCATGATTCTGCATACTGGAGGAGTAGCCTTCTCACTTACTAAAACAAGATCTAGCTCCCTGTCTTTAGCAACTTCTAATGCTTCTTCTCTGCTTATGACACCAAGTTGTGTGCCATCTGAATCAACAACTCTCAAGCTTGAATAGCTGATTCTTTCATTAATGTTGGGCAACTCCCTTTCTGGAGCGCGACGATCAAAACGAGGACGTGGTGGCATTCAGAAATTAATTGGCGTGGAAAGTAGTACCTTTTGTATTAATTCTAAGCATATATGAACTGATCAACCTAAAACCTCATAGATAGAAGCCAAAGCGTCGGGTAATTCCTTCTTATCCTCTAGCAATTTAGGGTTATGTTTATTTCTAAACCAAGTTTTTTGTCTTTTGGCTAGTTGACATGTTCGTTTTATTGTTATTTCGAGAGCCTCCTCATAATTAATCTTTCCATTAATAATAGACCTTGCTTCACCATATCCAATAGTTTGAAGCAACTGTAAATCATTTCCGTATTTATTAATCAAATCCTTAGTTTCTTCTATTAAACCGTTTTTATACATTTTTTTAGTTCTGTCTTGGATCCTTGCGATTAAATTGCTTGGATTTAATCCAAGTTCTAAAACTTTCCAAGGAGTAGATTTCAAGTTTTTTTGCTGAGAAAACATTTTTCCTGTGGCATAAAAAACTTCTAGAGCACGAATTATTCTTACAGAGTCTTCTGGATGTATCCTCTCTGCAGAAAAAGGATCACAACTTTTTAATAAATTATGCCTTTCGTTTTTTTCTATCTTTTGAAGCTGATCCCTTAAGAATTTTTGAGGTGGTACTGCTGGAGGATTCAGACCTCCAATCAAGGCTTGGAGATATAACCCACTTCCTCCAACTAGTAAAGTTAACTTTTTTTGTTTCAATTCTCTCTCTATTGATTCTTTGGCTATTGCTTGAAAAGCATGAAGATTTATTGGTTTAGATGGTAAGCAAAGATCAATTAGAAAATGTTTTACTTGTTTTTGTTGCGCTGCTGTTGGCTTAGCAGTACCTATATTCATATCAATGTATATCTGGCGAGAATCAATATTATGTATATGCGAATTGATTTTTGATGCAATATCAATAGCAAGTTCCGTTTTCCCGCTTGCAGTTGGGCCCATAATGGCAATTACTAGAGACTTATTATTGGGTTGCATGATTGACTTTCAGGGGTTTTATTAGCAGTAATTGCATGAAATTAGATTTTTTGATTTGGTTTTGAAATTTTTCCTAAGACTTTCCTTGATACCAATGTTAAATTGAAAATTCGGGAAAGGTTTCGGCTAATGCTCGTATCAAAGACAACCTTGCCTGTTTGCTGTTATCAGAATGAGTAAAGATTCAAAAGTTCAAGCAGCTTATGGTGCTGAGCAGATCCAAGTACTGGAAGGCTTAGAACCTGTAAGAAAGCGCCCTGGAATGTATATAGGCTCAACTGGGTCTAAAGGGCTTCATCATCTTGTATATGAAGTTGTTGATAATGCTGTAGACGAAGCTCTTGCCGGACATTGTGATCAAATTACAATTTTACTTTGTGAGGATGGATCAGCATCTGTTTCAGATAATGGGCGAGGAATTCCAACAGATATTCACCCTCGTACCGGCAAAAGTGCTCTTGAGACAGTATTAACCGTTCTGCATGCAGGTGGTAAATTTGGGAGCGGTGGTTACAAGGTTTCAGGCGGGTTGCACGGTGTTGGTATTTCGGTTGTAAACGCTTTGAGTGAATGGGTCGAAGTAACGGTTAGGAGGCAACAAAAAGTTCACTTTCAGAGATTCGAACGAGGTGCTTCAATAGGGAGTTTAAAGTCTGAGAATCTATCAAAATCAGAAAAAAATCTTACTGGTACTACTGTTTGCTTTAAACCTGACAATAAAATTTTTACGGATGGAATATCTTTTGAATATGGAATTTTATCTTCAAGACTCAGAGAGCTAGCTTATTTAAATGGTGGAGTTCGTATTGTATTTCGTGACGAAAGAAGGAAGTTTTTAGATTCTGATAAGCAACCTCATGAGGAAGTTTATTTTTATGAGGGAGGGATCAAAGAATATGTAGACTATATGACCAAAGAAAAAGATTCTTTACACCCAGAAATTATTTATGTAAATTCTGAAAAAGATGGAGTGCAAGTTGAAGCAGCAATGCAGTGGTGCGTTGATGCTTATTCAGATAGTATTTTAGGATTTGCTAATAATATTCGCACCATAGATGGTGGAACTCATATTGAAGGATTGAAAACAGTATTGACTAGAACTTTAAATTCTTTTGCAAAGAAAAGGGGCAAAAGGAAAGATGGAGACTCGAACTTGGCAGGAGAAAATATCAGAGAAGGGCTAACAGCTGTTCTATCAGTAAAAGTTCCTGACCCCGAATTTGAAGGTCAAACAAAAACTAAATTAGGTAATACTGAAGTACGTGGAATTGTTGATAGCTTAGTTGGGGAGTCTCTTAGTCAATATTTGGAATTTAATCCAAGTGTTATTGACTTGATTTTAGAGAAAGCAATTCAAGCTTTTAATGCTGCTGAAGCGGCAAGAAGAGCCAGAGAACTTGTCCGTAGAAAAAGTGTTTTAGAAAGTTCCACTTTGCCAGGAAAATTGGCAGATTGTAGCTCAAGAGATCCCTCAGAATCAGAGATATACATAGTTGAGGGAGACTCTGCTGGTGGTTCCGCGAAGCAAGGAAGAGATAGAAAATTCCAAGCAATTTTACCTTTAAGAGGAAAAATCCTAAATATTGAAAAAACTGATGATGCGAAGATCTATAAAAATACTGAGATTCAATCTTTAATAACAGCACTTGGTTTAGGCATAAAAGGAGAAGATTTTGAAGTAAAGAATCTTAGGTATCACAGAGTAGTAATTATGACTGATGCAGATGTTGATGGAGCGCACATTAGAACTTTGCTTTTGACTTTCTTTTATAGGTATCAAAAGGCTCTTGTAGAAGGTGGATATATTTACATAGCTTGTCCTCCCTTATACAAGGTAGAACGAGGGAAAAATCATACTTATTGTTATAACGAATCAGATTTGCAAAAAACTCTGTCAAATTTTGGAGAAAAGGCTAACTATACAATTCAAAGATTTAAAGGATTAGGAGAAATGATGCCAAAACAATTATGGGAAACTACCATGGACCCTACAACAAGAATGATGAAAAGAGTTGAGATAGAAGATGCTCTTGAAGCGGATAGGATATTCACAATTTTAATGGGTGATAAAGTTGCCCCAAGGAGAGAGTTTATTGAAACTCATAGTGTTGAACTTGATCTTGCTACTTTAGATATTTGATGAATTTTATTAGTACTTTTATAGTATGGACTTGGCTTTTAGGAATTGCATTGGTAGTACCAACTACGTTGCCTGCTGGAGGTGCTCAAAAATCAAATATTCAGCATAGAGAAAGTAATATTAGATCACCAATAATTGCCTTAAAAGAATTCAACTTGCTTTCCTCCGCTTCTAACAATTCATCTGTTTTGGCTACTGTCAAAGCTGGAACTCCAGTTAATGTTATGAAAGTTTGGGATGGCAATGATAGAGAAAAATGGTTGTTAGTTAATGTTTTAAGTAATAATTTTCATCAGTTTTTTTATAAAAAAGGATGGGTAAAAATCAGTAGTCTTTGATTAATGCAGGATATTTTATCGGTTTCTTTTGGCGCCGTTTTGGGGGGTAATATTAGATTTATCATTTATAAAGAACTTCAAAGGTTAAAATTAAGTAAAAGTTTGTGCATTTTTATAATTAATACTTTTTCTTCTTTTCTTCTTGGTTTGTCCCTCTCTATCATTTCCCGTATTACTTTTTATGGCTTTTCGAATAAATTGGTATTGTTTTTTTCTATTGGTTTATTAGGTAGTATAAGTACTTTCTCTACATTCGTTTATGATTTATTTGACTTTTTCTTGCGAAAAAAAATAATTTCTGCTGTGAAATTATATTTTATTTCTATTTTTTCTGGAGTGGTTGCTTTAACATTTGGTTTCTTTCTAGGGAATCAATAAATGAATAATAAATTAAAAAAAAAAGCTATATTTTTATTACAATAGGATCTGTTCCTGCCGCTATAGTCCGCTGGCAAATTGATCAAATTTTTATTGTAAATATAATTGGTTGTTTTCTATTAGGTTTTATCAATTCCTTACCAATTTCTAATAAATATAAATTGATTTTTGGATTTGGATTTTGTGGATCACTAACCTCCTTTAGTGGATGGTCTTTCCAGTTATTTGATTTATTCAGTCAAGGTAAGTACAAACTATTTCTTTTGAATTCGTTTTCTCTAGTGTTAATTGGTTTTTGTTCTGTTGGTTTAGGACATTTATTAGCTAAAAAAGTTAATACTTAATCTAGCAATTTTTCAATTGCTTCAATGATTTCAGTACTCTCTGGTTCTATTGAACTTTTAAATCTTGCTATTGCCTCTCCTTGTCTATTAATTAGAAATTTTTCAAAGTTCCACTCAACATCACCGGCTGGGTTGAGTTTGTTCAATGTTGTAAAAGGCTCAGTTGTATTACCTTTTGCATGAACTTTTTGGAAGAGTTGGAAATTTGCTCCATAAGAAATTGAGCAGAAATTTTTGATTTCTTCCAATTCTCCAGGTTCTTGGTTGCCAAAGTCATTACAAGGAAAGCCTAAAACTCTGAATCTTTTTGATTCATATTTGTTTTGAAGATTCTGGAGACCTTGATATTGCTTGGTAAATCCGCACTTACTAGCGACATTTACAATCAATAAAACATCTCCTTTAAATTGATCAAAGGAAATTTTTTCATTTTCAAAAGAGATGACTTGAACTTTGCTGATATTTACGGACATGGATATCGAAGTAAAAAAAAATGAAAGTTAACCATAAAATAATAGAGGCTTGCTGCTCTGAATATGAACGAACAATTAGGGGCATCAACTGAGTCTCAATCTTCGGCCAATGGTAGTTTGGTCGCGGAGGCAGTTGCACAGAAATTGCAGTCAATGCTGTCTGCCGGGAATTATCATGGTGTGAAATCGCTCCTAAGTCCTGTTCAGCCTGTTGATATAGCTCAGGCAATTGGGACATTGCCAATGATTTTACAAGCCTTGGCTTTTAGGTTGCTCAACAAGAATGAAGCAATAGAGGTTTATGAATATTTAGATCCATCTGTTCAACAAAATCTTTTAGATCGTTTGAGATCAAATGAAGTTTTGGACTTGGTTGAGGAGATGTCACCTGACGATCGTGTTCGCCTTTTTGATGAATTGCCTGCAAAAGTTGTAAGGCGCTTACTTGCAGAACTTAGCCCTGAAGAAAGACGCGTAACTGCTCAACTTTTGGGTTATCAATCAGAGACGGCTGGCAGATTAATGACCACAGAATTTGTCGATTTGAAGGAATTTTTGAGTGTGTCGCAAGCTTTGAAACTAGTAAGACAAAGAGCAACTTTTTCAGAAACAATTTATAGCCTTTATGTCACTGATAAAGAGAGACATTTGACTGGAATTTTATCTTTAAGGGACTTAGTGGTTGCTGACCCAGAATCACTAATTGGAGAGGTTATGACCAGAGAAGTTGTTAATGTCCGAACGGATACTGATCAAGAAGAAGTTGCAAGAGCAATTCAAAGATATGATTTTTTGGCTTTACCAGTTGTGGACTTAGAAAAAAGACTAGTTGGCATTGTCACTGTTGATGATGTGATAGATGTGATTGAACAGGAGGCGACTAGGGACATATATGCGGCTGGTGCCGTTCAGGCTGGTGATGAAGATGATTACTTCCAGAGTAATTTATTCGTTGTAGCAAGACGTCGCATCGTCTGGCTTGCAGTTTTGGTTTTGGCGAATGGATTAACAACTCAAGTTATTGCCAGGAATGACGAGGTTTTAAAGCAAGTAGTTTTATTGGCTGCTTTCATTCCTTTATTAATTGGCGCAGGGGGGAATGTTGGAGCTCAAAGCTCAACAGTAGTTATTCGAGGATTGAGTACCCAACGAATTCAACGGTTGGGACTTCTAAAGGCTATTGCAAAAGAAGCATTGGCAGGAGCGTTGCTTGGAGTTTTGATGGCTGTATTTGTTGTGCCTTTTGCTTGGTGGCAAGGTCAGGGGCCTTTAGTCGCAACAGCTGTAGGAATCAGCCTGATTGCTATTACAACTCTTGCCGCTACTGCAGGTGCATCTTTACCGTTGCTTTTCGATCGCATGGGCTTAGATCCCGCTCTAATGTCTGCTCCATTTATAACTACGGCTACAGATGTTGCGGGAGTTTTGATTTACTTGAAAACAGCTTCTTGGCTTTTAGGAAGGTTGGCGTAGAAGCCGAATGAGTGTTTTTACTCAAAGTGTGGGAAGCCGAGCCCTACTTAATTGATCTTTACAATTCTTAGTAGTAAGCTTTACAAAACTCAACAAACCTATGACATCGGCAGTAGAGGCTATTCAGGCTAAAAAAACAACTGTTGCTTCTGCTGCAAAATCTCTAACGGATATTGACTTGGTTCGTTCTTACTTAAGAGATATCGGAAGAGTTCCTTTGTTGTCGCATGAGCAAGAAATAACATTAGGAAGGCAAGTTCAAGATCTTATGGTTCTCGAAAATCTAGAATGCGAACTTGAGAGTGATTTAGGTAAAAAACCAGATATTAATTTCTTTGCTGAAAAAGCTGGTATTTCTCCTGCCCTATTAAAAAAGAAACTTAAAAGTGGAAGAAGAGCAAAAGAGAGGATGGTTGCAGCGAATCTTCGCTTGGTCGTTAGCGTTGCTAAGAAATATACAAAAAGAAATATGGAATTATTAGATTTAATTCAAGAAGGAACTATCGGTTTGGTAAGAGGTGTTGAAAAGTTCGATCCAACTCGTGGATACAAATTTTCAACCTATGCCTATTGGTGGATACGTCAGGGAATTACACGTGCTATTGCTGAAAAAAGTAGGTCGATAAGACTTCCTATTCACATAACTGAAATGTTGAACAAACTTAAAAAAGGTCAACGAGAATTAAGTCAAGAACTGTCTAGAACCCCAACATTAAAGGAGTTGTCTGAATATGTTGAATTACCTGAAAATGACGTGAAAGATTTAATGAGTAGAGCAGGGCAGCCAGTTAGCCTAGAGACAAAGATTGGCGATGGTGAAGACACCATCCTTTTGGACTTATTATCTAATGAAATAGATATGCCCTCTGAGCAAATAGAAAGTGATTGCATGAAGGGTGACTTAGAAACACTCCTGGAACAATTGCCTGAATTACAAAATAGAGTTTTAAGGATGAGATATGGCATGGATGGTGATGATCCAATGAGTCTCACTGGTATTGGAAGAGTATTGGGTATAAGTAGGGATAGAGTAAGGAATCTAGAAAGAGATGGACTACGTGGCTTGCGAAAAGCTGGAGAATCCGTGCAAGCTTATATGGCTTCCTGAATTATTTTTTTTAAAATAGGATTAACTTCGTCAGGCATTTCGTCATGGGGACAATGTCCAGCACCAGGAATAATATCTAGGGATTTTATACATTCAAAAACTTTAAACCAATTTTCAGCTTCTTTGACAGGCTCCCAAGGATCTTTTTCTCCCCAGATTAAATAAACTGAATTGTTCAA
Source organism: Prochlorococcus sp. AG-402-G06 (assembly GCA_003277985.1). Classification (GTDB taxonomy): domain Bacteria; phylum Cyanobacteriota; class Cyanobacteriia; order PCC-6307; family Cyanobiaceae; genus Prochlorococcus_B. The sequence continues at coordinate 896 of QCHR01000028.1, read as the reverse complement.
TTTTTTAAGTAAATCGGGTGCTAGATAGTCATCAAATAAATTAATAAATCCTCTAAAAGCCTCCGGTGCTCCAAGATCAAGAGTTGGTTTGAACAGTGTATTTATTAACTCATCATCCACATTATTTCCACTTGGATAAGCTACTTTTAAAATTTTTTCAATAAAAGTTCGATTTGCTGCTTTTTTGAAAATATTTGTACTCAAAATTCTTTGCCTTACTAAAGTTTTAATGACTGGTCTAAGAAATCGCATCAATAATGATTGCTTGTAAAGAAGTTTATCGTCCATTGTTCGTTGAGCACAATCAATTAATATTATCCCTATGCATTTTTTAGATAGTTGTTTTGAGGTATTTAATGCAATAACGCCTCCAATTGAATTCCCTATTAATAAGACAGGTTTTTTAACTATTTCTTTACAGAAATCCAAAACTTGTTGACTCCAAGAATCAAAACAATAACTGAAATTTTCAGAGGTTTTCTGTTCATATAAAAGCTGTGAATATGGTTTGCTACTGTCTCCAAAACCAATTAAATCTAATGCATAGCATGATGCTATTGAACTAATATATTTTTGATTGAATCTCCAATGATCTTTACATGCTCCAAAACCATGTATTAAAACTATTGCAAACTCAGAATTATTGTCTAATTCTTCTAGTTGCCAAGCTATTTGATGATTTTTCCAGTTCCATAATTTTTTCATAATTGTTGTTTTGAATATTTTTTATTACTAATTTAATCCTAATCTAAAATCAATTATGTTGCCAAATTATGTAGACTTTGCTACTAAATATAATAAATTTATTTTCTTGGGGTTTATTCAAAACTTTTTGAATCTTTTTCAAGAATTAAAAACTGCAAAAATATAAAAAGAAGAGTCAAATCATTGATTTA
>QCHR01000027.1 GCA_003277985.1 Prochlorococcus sp. AG-402-G06 | reverse complement strand
GCTATGTAGAGTAGTTTTATAATTTCTGGATCCACTAGGGAATTCATTTTGGCTATTATCTTTGCTGGTAAGCCATTTTTTGCATAATTGATTTCTCTTTTTATAAGTTTTTCTATTCCATTCCTAAGAGTTACCGGAGCAACTAATAATTTTCTGTAGGATTGTTGTTTAGCAAAGCCAGTCAGATAATTAAATAGTTCAATAAGATCTTGACCAAGCTCAGGTTGACAAGATAGCAAGCCAAAATCAGTATACGTTTTAGACGTTTTTGAATTATAGTTACCAGTCCCAATATGAAAGTATGTTCTTAAACTGTTTTTTTCTTTTCTTATTATCAAAGCGATTTTTGTATGAGTTTTTAGTCCAATGACTCCATATACAACATGAACCCCAGCTTGCTCTAATTGTTTTGCCCATTGGATATTATTATCTTCATCAAATCTTGCTTTTAGTTCAACTAGAGCCATTACTTGCTTTCCTTTCTCAGCGGCTCTTATTAGTGCATCAATAATTAAAGAGTCTTTGGAAATTCTATACAAGGTCATTTTAATTCCCATTACTTGCTTATCTTCAGCAGCTTGATTAATAAACTCTTCGACTGACGTCGAGAAAAGATTGTATGGGTGATGGACTAGTAAATCATTACGGCGAATAATAGAGAATATACTTTTAAAATTACTTTGATTTCTAGTATCTAGTTCTTCTTGTTCTCTCAACTGACTATTTTTGAGTAAATCATGAGTAATGCCTTGATGCTCTTTAAATTTTAATTTTGGAAGATTTAAAGTTGTTAATTCTATTAATTCATCTAATGCTAGTAACCCCTCAATTTGATATAAATTTTCTTTGTCAATATTCATCCCTTCTTGTAAAAGATCAAGAATTATTTTTGGAGTATTTTGTGAGACTTCTAGCCTTACTACTTCACCTCCTTTACGGCGCTTGCGTAAACCTTCTTCTAGGGCGCTCATTAAATCATCAGCTTCAATGTCTCGTAGCTCAAGGTCAGCATCTCTTGTAACCCGAAAGAATGAATATTCTTTAACACTCATTCCAGGGAAAAGCATGAATAAATTATTTGCAATGATTTGCTCAATGGCAATACCTGTGTATTTTGTTGATTCATTATCGTGTAGCTCAATTGGGATACTTATAAATCTAGAAATGCTCTCCCCAGGAATTTTTATGCGGGTAAATTGTTCTTTATCTGATTCACTATCGACGATAATTGCAGCTAAATTTAAACTAAGATTACTTATAAAAGGAAATGGATGAGAAGGGTCAACTGCTAGAGGAGTAAGGATTGGAAAAATTGCAGTTATAAAATAATTATCTATCCAAATCTTTTGCCTTTTATTTAACTCTTTATATTCAAGAATAAATATATTATTTTTTTTAAAGTCCTCTTTTATATATCGTTTAGTTTTATTTTGCTGCGTCTTTAAAATAGGATCTAAATAATTTCGAATTTCAACAAGTTGTTCTTCTGGAGATTTTCCATCTTGGCTTTTTTTTGAGATTCCACCTTCTACTTGTGATTTTAATGAAGCGACTCTAACCATAAAAAACTCGTCTAAATTATTGCTAAAGATTGAACTGAATTTAATTTTTTCTAGTAATGGAGTTTCATCTTCTGTTGCAAGTTCTAAAACACGTTTATTAAAATCTATCCAACTCAGTTCACGATTAATGTAAGTTTCATTATTGATTTTTGGACTAGTCATGTGTATAACCAATTTATTTAATTTCTAATTATTATTTTAATATCTTGATGATCTTTCAGTCTAGGAAACTACTTCGCGATTTCTAACGCTTCTACCTGAAATTAAAAACATAACAAATAGAAGAAGCAATATTGTCCCAAAGAATGGACTTCTTGGACCAAAAAGATCATATGAGCGTCCAGCTGCGATTGCTCCAAGAAAAGTTCCCAGACTTTGTAAACCCTGCAGATTTCCTAATACTGCTCCTTGACCAATAGAACTTAGTCGTCTCGAGATTAGTGCTCTTAAACTAGGAGTTACTAGTCCAGTTCCCATTGCAAGTATTGCGACTCCACTAAATACAAGAGGAATTGAGGTGTCTATATTTGCGAGAGTCAAAAGAATACACCCTGTCATAACAAAGCCAATGCCAGTAAAAGTTAATCTCGATTCCCCAAATTTTTTCACTAGAGGACCAATTAGTCCTCCTTGGACAATCATCGCGATGACTCCAACAACAATAAATGCAGCACTACATAATTCAGGACTCCATTCAAATTTTTCTTTTAAATAAAGGACTAAAACAGCTGTAAAGCCATTAAATGCCATAAAGAAAATAAAAAATGACAAGCAAAGTCTTCTAGCTAAGGGGTTTTTGAATACCATTAGTAGTTGACTAATTGGATTTAAATCTCTTTTTCTTGGTAATAAATTTCTTTTGTTTTGGGGGAGTGTTTCAGGTAAAAACCAAATTACAAAAATAAGATTAAATAATGCAAATCCGCTTGCAACCCATACCGGTAAAGTAACACTAAACTTAGCTAGAGCTGTTCCTAATCCCGGTCCAAGAATAAAACCTAAACCAAATGCTACTCCAATTAAGCCAAAGGTTTTTGCGCGATTTTCGGGAGTTGATATGTCTGCAAGTATTGTAGTAGCAGTAGCAGCTGTACCTCCACTGATACCATCAATTATTCTGGCTAAAAATAGTAAAGATAATGGTAGTGCTGAGGCCCATAAAGGTAAATAATTATCCCAATTTAGGCTTACAGTTAATGCAAAAAGAAATATTCCTATTACTGAACCTGATACACATGTGATCATTATTGGTTTACGACCGAAACGATCACTCATGGCTCCAATTAATGGAGCTGCAGCAAATTGTGATATTGCATAAGTTCCAGTTAGAAAACCAAGAGTAGTCGCACTTGTGGTGAATTGTTCTAGTAAAAAAGGTAATAAAGGTAAAACAATAGTTTCACCTAATCGATCATCTAGAAGTGTTATGAAAGCTCCTAAAAGTGTGGGAATTTTTAGCCTTCTCAAAGCAAATAGCTCATAATTTATTCACCCTCTCATATTGTCAGAGAACTTGACTTTATTTAATGTAACCAATCTAAATCGATATTTGCGACCTTGTGAGAGTTCGGATGAAATGGCTTTAAGAGAAGTTTATGAGGATGCTATTCGAACTTGCGATAAATCCTTGTATAGCCAAGAACAGATCGAAGCGTGGTCAGCTTTAGCGTATCTTCCTGGGATTTTAGATAAACCTCTGAAGCAAGGCGTGGGCTGGGTAAGTTGTGTTAATCAAACGATTGAAGCATTTGCCTTGAAATATCCCGCTAATCGCTTAGCGTTACTTTATTGTAGAGGACGATCGTCGCGGCAGGGGCATGCTACAGATTTATTACATCAAATTGAGAAAGATACTCTTAACAATAGACCAATAACTATAAAAACGGAGGCAAGTTTATGTAGTTATCAACTACTTTTACGTCATAAATGGACAATTATTGCTCCTGAGGAAATTCTAATAGGTGGCGTTCATTTTTCTCGTTATTTAATGGAAAAAACTTTGTACTAAATATATTTTTAAAAGTTCTTATGAATCAATATTTTCATTTCTCCAATCAATTAATTTTTTTAAGTGCTCGATAGCAGATCCGGAAGCGATTACTTCTTGAGCTTTTTTAATTCCTTCTTTAATATCAGAGCTTAAGCCTGCATAAAAAAAGTAAATACCAGCATTCCATTCCAGCGCATTTGTTAATGGACCTTCGCCATTAAGAGCTTGTAAAGCAAATCTTTGCCATTCGTCGATATTGTTCCATTCAATATCTTGTCCTGAACATTCATAGTCTTTGGGATGAAAAACTGTTCTAGTTCCATGTTGATTTTTGTACTGTCCAATTGTTGATGAACGACTTATTGAAAGATCTATTCCACCTTCAAGTCCTTTGATAGTAATCACATTTTGCTCTCCCATAAGCTCTAAGGTTTTCCAATGTCTTTCTTCAGTAGGAGAATGAACATAGCCACTTATATGTAGATGCTTTCCTTGATGACATGTCCAGATTAATTCCATACTGGCTAGCGGTGGTCGTTTACCTATTTGATCTCTATAAGGTATTAAACTTTCAGCTAGTGGAAAATGATCTGGCTGATGGATTAATGCAAGTTCGTTATGGTTGAAAAAACTTTGCAGTTGAGCAATTGATAGACCGGTTAAATTTAATCCTAGGGCTTGAAAGAGTTCGTTATGAGTAACGCCGTATTTCACAGGCATACGAGAACCACCATGCAAAATAACAGGCTGTTTCTGCGTTAGTAATAGTAAAGTTGTCAGAGGATATATAGGTACAGTTTTTTTTCGACCATCAAAAGGCATCCCAAAAAATATAGGTTGACGTTGATTACTGGGTGATTGAATTTTTGGTCCAAGTTCTATATAGGCATCAATCATCCCGGCTAATTCTTCAGGGATAGGACGTCTAATTCTGTGTGCAATCATGAAACCACCAATTTGTGCTGCACTTGCTTCTTCTTTCAGCATCAGTTTGATAGCTGCTTTAGTTTCTTCACGAGAGAGACTTTTCCCTGTAAATTCTCCACTACCTATTTTTTTTAAATAGGTTTTAAATTCTTCGTAGTTGTTCGACATAGGAATTCTTTTTCAAAAGGAGGTGTTGGCCCCAATTTTTTATTGAATATTGACGATTTCTTTTACGTATTTAACAAATCCTTTTTCATCGTTTTCAATTGGTTGATTGACAGGATTCACTGGAGCCACAATTACAGCACTTGCTTTTAGTTCAGGCTGTTTAGATACGGGACATGATTGTTCATGCATCAAGTTATTTGTTTCACAGTAATTTGTTTGAGTGAAGCCCCAGTGCATTGGGAGAAAAACTGTGCCTCGACGTATGCGATCGGTTTCTTTTACACGTACCGTAAGATGTCCTCTACGAGAATTAAGAGCAGATAACTCACCATCTTTAATATTCATATCTTTTGCATCCATAGGATGAATTTCAAGTAATGGTTCAGGGTGCATTTTATTGAGCCGATTTACCTTCCCAGTACGAGTCATGGTATGCCATTGTCCTAGGTAACGCCCAACAGTTAAGACTAACGGGTACATATCGCATGGAGGTTCAGCGATTCCCATAGGTTGCTTAGTGTAAAATTGGGCTCGACCATTAGGTGTTGCAAACCTTTTATCTTCATAAAGTCGCTTGGCTTCTTTCGTAGGATTACTCCCCTTTGGAAATGGCCACTGTTGGGGACCAATACTTTTTAGTAATTCATGATTAAGTCCCGAACTATCACAAAAACGACCGTGTGTCAGAGCTGTGAATTCTGAATATACCTCAGAAGAAGAACCGTAAGTAAACTGATCAATAAATCCAAGTTTTTGGCCTACTTCAGCAAAGATCTCCCAATCTGGACGACTTTGACCAAAGCAAGGACGAAAAGCTGGACAATAAGTAATTCGCCTTTCTGAGTTAGTCATTACGCCGGCTTTCTCACTCCACTGAGCCGCGGGTAATAATAGGTGGGCGTAATGAGAGGTTTCAGTATTTCTATAAGCTTCAGATAAAACAACGAGTGAACAGTTTTTTATTGCTGCTTTCACTCGATTTAGATCAGGCATGCTTACAAGTGGGTTGGTTGCAGCCACCCACCAAAGATCTATTTCTCCTTTTTCCATTGCTTCAATTTGTTGCCAGGTATTTAGACCTGGTTCTTTAGAGATACTTCCAGCCGGAAAATCCCAGTGATTTTCGACTACTTGTCTATGTTGTTTACTGGCAACATGTCTATAACCCGGTAGTAGATGAGATAGGCCTCCTGCTTCACGTCCTCCCATAGCATTTGGTTGGCCTGTTAGTGAGAAAGGGCCTGCTCCCTCTTTCCCAATTTGTCCTGTAAGAAGATGTAGATTGATAAGTCCGCCAACAACTGCAGTACCTTCTCTGCGTTGATTTACACCCATTGACCAAAGACTGAGCACTCTTTCGTGATGATTAAACACATTAGCCACTTCTTCTAATTTTTTTTCTGGGATACCACAAAAGCGAGCAACTTTTCGTGGCGTCCAATTTTTGACAATCTCTAAGAATTCTGAATATTGATCTGTATGATTTTCAATAAATTCTGTATTTTGCCCATTCTTTTTCAGAACTAAATGAGCAATACCATATAACAGAGCTAAGTCACTGCCGGGAGCAATAGGTAAATAAATGTCTGCAGCTTTTGCAGTGTCGGTTAATCTTGGATCTATAACAATAATTTTTACTTTATCACGATGTTGTTTTTTCCTTTTTAGTAGACGTTGAAAAAGTACTGGATGGCATTCCGCAGTATTAGTGCCAATAAGGAATGCAACGGTGTAGTGATCAAGATCTTCATAACAACAAGGAGGACCATCTGATCCAAGACTTAAATTATATCCAGCCACAGCTGAGCTCATGCATAGTCTTGAATTTGCATCAAAATTATTTGTACCTAAAGCTCCTTTGAGTAATTTTTGAGCAATATAGTAGTCTTCAGTATGAAATTGTCCAGAACCGTACATTGCTATAGAGTTGGGACCTTTTTGGATTAAACTTTTTTTGATCTGTGAAACTATCTTATCTGTAGCTTCATTCCAGCTAATCGGTTGATATTTATCATTGAAATTATCTCGATATAGAGGTTGATTTAATCTCCCTGGAGACAAGGTTTCTCCTACTGTTGCACCTTTAATACATATTTGTCCAAGGCTGGATGGATGATTGCGATCTCCTCTAGATCTCCACATCGGATAACCATCTGCATCTCTACGGACTGCCTTTCCGACTTCAGCTGGTGGTTGCATTTCTAGACCACATCCAACGCCACAATATGGACATTGAGTAGTTAAATTTTTAATTTTTTCTGTCATCTCAATTCAATGAGATAAGAAAATAAAACCTTGGGTAGTTAGTTACCCAAGGTTTTGATTGAAAATTGATTAATATTTTATGCAATTTCCCCTTCATGTAATTCATCGAAGGATCCTTTTGGTTCTTTAAGAAAGAAAAAGCACATGAATGCAACTATCAACCCTGCTATTCCTAAGATTTGGAAAAAGGCACTATTGGAATTAGCAATTATCTCTGCTGTAGCTTCTCCACCTCCACTCATCCACATAGGTAGAAGACTAAAAATAGTTAGATAAGTAACTGCTCCTACGTTGCCATAGGCACCAACAAGACCAGCGACCTGTCCAGTAACTCTTCGTTTAACAAGTGGTACTAGAGCAAAAGTAGCGCCTTCACCTGCCTGAACAAAGAAGGAAGCAAGCATTGTTATGAACAATGCGACGATAATTCCACTTACACCTGAAAAAGTACCAGGTTTGATCCAACTCATGACAAGGTATCCAATGCCTAGGCCTCCGGTTAGAAAACTCATAGTATTTTTTCTACTTCCGAGCTTGTCAGAAATTAGACCTCCAGCTGGACGTGCAACAAGGTTAACGAAAGCAAAGGAGGAGGCTAGAATACCTGCTGTTGCTTTTGGCAAATCAAATGTTGTCTCAAAAAAAGTAGGTAACATTGAAACAACTGCCAGCTCAGAACCAAAATTAACAATATATGTGAGTTCAAGAATTGCTACTTGTTTGAATTCATAACGGTCTTCTTTTGGATAAACTTTAGTTCCTGCAATTAATTCTGAGTTTGTACGAATAATCCCCCAAGTCTGAAAAGCGAACCAAATTAAAACAGCGAAAAGAGCTAATGGATAGGTTCCTGCATCAAGGAAACCAACTTTCTTTAATCTCCAACATAAAACAGAAAGTATGGCTGCAAACGGTACATTCATACCCAAAAGCCCCCAAAAATCTCGCATAGAAGTGACTTCTAGACCAGCTGTTTTAGTTGGGCGCTGATAAATTTTTCCAGGAGGAGTATCTCTGACATTAAAGAAATAAAAGATGCCATACAATGCTGAAATCACACCACTGCCAGCGATCGCACCTCGCCAGTTAAGAACGGCACCTGTTGATAATTCAAATCCACCTGAAAAAGAAAGTAACCCAGCAATGGCAACCATTGTCAGAGCCGAGAAAGCCGAGCCAAAATTACCCCAACCTCCATATATTCCTTCTGCTAGACCGATTTCTTTAGGTGGGAACCATTCAGCCACCATCCGAATACCAATTACAAATCCTGCACCCACAATTGAAAGCAATAAGCGAGCGATAACTAATTGATTAAAAGTTTCTGCTGAGGCGAAAAGTAAGCATGGAACTACCGAAAAGATGAGAAGACTTGAGTATGTTTTACGTGGTCCAAATTTATCTAGAAGCATCCCTATGAGGACTCTCGCTGGAATTGTTAATGCAACATTACAGATAGCTACAGTTCGAATTTGACCCAAAGTGAGCCCCAAGTCTGCCTTAACAGTCGTAGCAAGGGGAGCCAAATTGAACCAAACAACAAAAGTTAGAAAGAACGCAAACCAAGTGAGATGAAGTGTTCGATATCTCCCTTGAAATGTCCAAAGATTTCCAAGCATTGAAATTAAAAAGTAAGAAAGAAGGCTTAAAAAGTTTGCCTATTAAAAACGGTAAAAAATCAAACCGTTTTGAAGAATTAAATCAGCCGGTATATTCCGACTAAGTAGTAGTCGATACAAAAAATGAGAGTTTTATACCTATTTGTTTGATTGAGTAGTTATTGCTACTAAAACGAATTAGTCGTCTGAGGATTTCAAGATCGTTAATAATAAGTAGCAAAAACTACAAAAAATTTAGATATCGGATGTATTGATTTCCTTGAATTAAGTTTATATTATTTACTTATAATCGAAATTATGATTAATCAATTGAAGATGAGTAAAATCAATCAATAAAAAGAGGAGACCATAAAGTTGACTCAGAGGCTATTACAGGTTGAATATTGATAGAAGTTGAACTATTTGTATTTGATTGTTTAATAATAATGTTATCTTGGGTCCCCAGTTCAGACCAAAGAGTGGCAGGACTAGCAATTACTGGGTCAACATTAGTTAATTTATTTTGAACAGAAGGGGAGTAGCTTCTAAAAAGTTGAACAGCTAAAGAACTAACAATGAAAGCTCCCAAAAATCCTGCTGAAACAGTAATGGCACTTCTCTCAGTGCTTCGTACGGAACTTGTAGACATGATTAATTTGGATCGTTTTAGCTTAAGCTCCCCGTTCCTTGGCTTAAGGCGATTTGCGGCTCGCTGAAGCGAGTTGAACGTTTTTGTAGTCTTCACTACATATTTATTATGATTCCTTTTCTAGAGCAGTGTTGTTCAGTGTAATACAAAAGTATTTAAAAATTCTTCCAAAAAAGTTGATTGCTATATCTTTTGGCTTTCTTTAGGCTTTAATTTTTTATAATTTATGCCTCTATAAGAAAATAGAGTCTCATTGATAATCATTTTGGCTTTGATTTGCCTATCTAGATAACTTGTATTTGAGTAGTGAAGATTTTTAATGTCTTCAGGCAGATATTTTTGACCTCTGTATGTAAGGAGATCCATGAAAATAGAGTGAGGAACTATAAAATTTTTCAAAGAAGACCTGACCTGATCTAAAAAGAAGAATTTTGTATTATTGAATACACAATAATCCTTCAAGCTCCTAAAAGTGGTTCAAGTTGATACAAAAAAAGAATCAATGAATAGAAAATAAAATTTATTCACCGTAGTTACTTTTATAAATTTTACTTATTATAATTCTAAATTAAATCAATTAAAACTCAATCCTGTATTTTTAGACTTCAAAAAAGAGTAGGTGGGAAGTTGGTTAATCTCAGGCTGAAAATAATTATCTTTATATTGGTTTATAGATGCATAACTTTTACTTACATACCAACCATGAGTCATACCCATTAACATTCCTAAACTAATAGCAAAGCGCACTTTTTTGAAACGACTAATGAGAATTTCTTAGATTTTTAGTACTTCAGTTGTCTTTATTTATACGAAAATTAATTTTAAAAAGAACATTTTTTAATTTAGGTATGAGTTAATACCATTTTCTTTGTGCATATGGATTTTAACCTCCTAAATACGACATTGAAGGATGAGGTTTTTGTGGTTTCGAGTTCTCAGATTTATCAAATCTATTTTCACTATATTTATCATCTCTTATTAGCCATATTGTCTCAAGAAATTCTTCTAAGCCTTTTTCATTAATTGATGGATTGAGCCATTTTTTTAAATCAGAACCATTGTTTGAAAAAAGACAAGTATGTGCGAAACCATCACTAGTAATCCTTAATCTATTGCAGTCAGAACAAAAAGGATTAGATATCGAAGATATAGTGCTTATATAACTATTGCTATCTTTCATATACCATTTATGGGCCGTATTACCTTTTAATCTTCCAGATTCATTAATTTTAAAATGTTCTTTTATTATACTTATCAATTCGTGAGATTTTAGAACTTCATTAGCTTGCCAATTATTCTTATTTCCTACATCCATATATTCTATGAATCTAATTTCTATAGATTTAGCTTTAGCAAAATGAACAAGATTTAAGATCTGATTATCATTTATGTTCTTTTTGATGACACAATTTATTTTTAGCTGACCCTCTAATGGGTCAAAGCCTGTTTGGATGGCATTATCAATGCCTTGGAGAACATGATTTAGCTTATTCTTAGCTGAAATCATATTATTATCTCCTGTCATTATTGAAAATATTTTTGGATCTAGAGCATCTAGACTAACTGTGATCCTGTTGAGTCCATAATCAAATAAATTTTGACATCTATCTTTTGTTAATAATGATCCATTTGTAGTTATAGCAATGTCTTTTAAATTATTTATAGGATGATTTCTTGTTTTCTTGAATGTATGAATTGCTTCCATCAGCTT
>QCHR01000026.1 GCA_003277985.1 Prochlorococcus sp. AG-402-G06 | reverse complement strand
AAGTTGTTAATGTCGCGAAAAAATTTTCCAATCGATGCGATTTAAAACGAATACCTTGTGTATCTGCATGGACATCAACCCAAGCAAAAGCAATTAAAAAATCCTAAACCTAACTAGTACAAAATCTTGAAACAATACGCTCAGTGAAAATAGCCTTCTTTACAGAAACTTTCCTTCCCAAAGTTGATGGGATAGTCACACGTTTAACTAAAACAATTCAAAATTTAGTTGAATCTGGTGATGAAGTAACCGTTTTTTGTCCAGAAGGCTGTCCATCAAGCTTCATGGGTGCAAAAGTTGTAGGAGTCCCTGCGATGCCATTACCTCTATATCCAGAACTCAAGTTAGGTCTTCCCGGCCCAGGTGTTTCGGATGAATTAGAAAACTTTAAACCTGACCTAATACATGTTGTTAATCCTGCTGTACTTGGATTGGGTGGTATTTGGCTAGCTAAAACAAATAATATTCCCCTTGTAGCCAGTTACCACACTCATTTACCAAAATATTTAGAACACTATGGGATGGGGATGTTAGAGCCGCTTTTATGGGAATTGTTAAAAGCTGCTCATAATCAAGCAACTCTAAATCTTTGTACTTCCACTGCAATGGTTCAAGAACTCTCAGAAAAAGGAATTCAAAATACCGCGTTATGGCAAAGAGGAGTTGATACAGATATTTTCAAACCAGAACTCAGAGACGACCACATGAGAAAACGTCTTTTAGGAAACTTTAGCGATGAGGGATCTCTATTGATATATGTTGGAAGACTCTCAGCAGAAAAACAAATTGAAAGAATTAAACCTGTACTCGAAGCAATACCAAGCACTCGACTAGCTCTTGTTGGAGATGGTCCACATAGACAACAATTAGAAAAAATCTTCCAGGGAACCTCAACTACCTTTGTGGGATACTTAAGTGGCAGAGAATTAGCAAGTGCTTATGCATCAGGTGATGCTTTCTTATTCCCCTCAAGCACAGAAACCCTGGGATTAGTTCTTTTAGAAGCAATGGCTGCTGGGTGCCCAGTAGTAGGAGCAAATAAAGGTGGAATCCCAGATATAATTTCAGATGGAGAAAATGGATGTTTATATAATCCTGATGGAGAAAATGATGGGGCTTTAAGTTTAATTGAGGCTACAAAAAAATTATTGGGCAACGAAATAGAACGTACAGCAATGAGAAAAGCAGCTCGTTCAGAAGCTGAAAGATGGGGGTGGTCAGGAGCTACAAAACAATTGAGATGTTACTACGAAGATGTACTGGAGAAAAAACAATCAAATATTGCTGCTTAGTTTTTACGCGGCATGAGGAGGTGGAGTAGGAGTATCAAATGATTGCAGAGGTAATACCAAAGTTGCCCATGGAGAAAGTTTTGCGGGCCTTTGTTTCTTTGGCTGTCGAACCCCAAATGGGACTCTAACGACATTCGTTCCATCAACCTGTAGAAGTTCGCCTTTATTTAAAACAGATTCAAAGCAATTAGAAAAAGAAGGCAAGGACAAATCATCCTTTTTATCAATTTGATCTGGAAGATCAAAAGATGTCTGTTTTTTCATTTGGTCCCCCATATAATTTAAGGCTGCGGCAAAGATTAATAAAAAAATTGCAACACAGCTCAAAAATAACCAATAATTTGGCTTCGCTTGAAATTTAACGAATAAAACAAGTTTTAACCAGTCTTCAGATAGAATTAATATTTTCTAAATCTTGAACTGAAGGACAACTACATATCAAATTCCTGTCCCCATATGCATTATTAATACGTGAAACTGATGGCCAAAATTTATATTTTTCCTGCTTAGGTAATGGATAAGCTGCTTCTTTACGAGAATAAGGTCTATCCCAATCATCAGATGTAACTGTTTTTAAAGTATGTGGAGATTGTTTTAAAGGATTATTAATTGGATCAATCTTTCCTAATTTTATTTGTTCAATTTCTTCTCTTATTCCAATCATCGCATCACAAAAACGATCTAATTCAGACAAACTTTCACTCTCTGTTGGTTCAACCATCAAAGTTCCAGCAACAGGCCAACTTATTGTTGGAGCATGAAATCCATAATCCATTAATCTTTTGGCAACATCCTCAACTTCTATTCCTAACTGAGTTTTTAAAGGTCGTAGATCTAATATGCATTCATGGGCTACTAGTCCATTGGGATCTTTAAATAAAACTGGATAATAGGGATCAAGTCGTTTTGCTAGATAATTAGCAGAGAGAATTGCAATTGAACTTGCTTTGCGTAACCCATCGCTACCCATCATTCGAATATACATCCAACTAATAGGCAATATTCCAGCACTGCCAAATGGAGCTGAAGAGACTGCCGAAATAGCCTTTTCACCTCCGCACTTAACAATTGAATGCCCTGGTAGATAAGGAACCAAATGAGGCGCAACAGCTATGGGACCTACGCCTGGCCCTCCTCCACCATGAGGAATGGAGAAAGTTTTATGAAGATTTAAATGGCAGACATCTATGCCATAAGATCCAGGCCTGCAAATACCTACTTGGGCATTAAGATTTGCACCATCCAAATATACCTGACCTCCCTCTTGATGAATGACTTGGCAAATTTCACGAATATTTGGCTCAAATACACCATGAGTGGAAGGGTAGGTAACCATCAATGCAGCCAAATTCTTTGAATAAATCTCTGCTTTATTTCTTAAGTCTTCTAAATCAACATTGCCGTATTGATCACATTTAACAGAGACAACTTTAAAACCAGACATGACCGCGCTAGCGGGATTGGTACCGTGAGCACTTGTTGGAATCAAGCAAATATTTCTATGACCCTCACCAAGAGACTGATGCCATGAACGTATTACAAGTAAACCAGCGAATTCGCCTTGGGATCCTGCATTTGGCTGAAGAGAGACTCCTTCAAAGCCTGTTAAAACAGACAGCCAGCTTTCAAGGTCATTTATTATTTCCTTAAATCCAGCTAATTGAGCATTAGGGGCAAAAGGATGAATAGAAGAAAACTGGCTCCATTCAATGGGTAAAAGTTCTGCTGCTGCATTTAATTTCATCGTGCAACTCCCCAGAGGAATCATTCCTTGTACAAGAGAAAAGTCTTTAGAAACTAAAAAATGTATGTATCTCATTAAATCAGTCTCACTTTGATATTGATTAAATACCGATTGCTCAAGCCAAGGATTTTCTCGTAGTGGGATGTCTAATAGCGAATCATTTGAATTAATAAATTTAGGGATATCATTAACATTTTTTCCTTTAATTTGTGCAAGTATTTGATGCAATTTATAAATTTCTTCATCGCAGGTTAATTCATCAAAAGTCACACCAAAACCTTTGGAATTTTCAATATCAGATCCAATAGGAAGTATTCTAAGATTATACCCTTCTTCAGAGGCTAACTGAAGAACTTTTGATGCTTCTGGACAATAAATATCAATACTATCAAACCCAGAATACCTGTTCAAAGGATACTCCAGATTCGTTAAAATATATTCAAAATCTGATCTATATTTAAGGATATTTTTTGCAATTTGCTTGAGGCCATGTGGACCATGATGAACTGCATAAAAAGAAGAAAGAACTGCTAATAAAACTTGAGCGGTACAAATATTACTTGTTGCTTTATCCCTTCGAATATGTTGCTCTCTTGTTTGAAGGGCAAGCCTCAAAGCTGGGTTGCCCTCTACGTCAACTGATTGGCCCACTATCCTTCCTGGAATTTGTCTTTTGTATATTTCTTTAGTTGCAAAAAAAGCTGCATGTGGTCCACCACATGCAATAGGGACTCCAAATCTTTGCGCACTTCCAACAACAATATCTGCACCAAACTCTCCCATTGGTTTAATTAAAACCTGAGCCAAGGGATCGATTGCAATGGTTACAATCGCATCACATTTATGTGCCTGATTAATTATTGAGGATGGGTCCCAAATAAGACCATTTTTCCCAGGCAACTGAATAAGTATTCCGAAGACATTATTATCAATTTCAAAACTATTTTTATCAAAAAAGTCAAGTATGATTCCCAGTGGTTCACATCGAGTTTTTAAAACGTCAAATGTATGAGGAAAGATTTCTTGATCTACCAAAAATTTATTAGCATTTTTATTTTTTCTAACAGCCAAACTCAAACTTATTGCCTCAGCTGCAGCAGTTGCTTCATCAAGTAAAGACGCATTTGAAATAGGCAAACCTGTTAATTCACTTATTAAGGTCTGAAAATTAAATAAAGCTTCTAATCTGCCTTGAGATATTTCTGCTTGATAAGGGGTATAAGCTGTATACCAATTGGGATTTTCTAGAATATTTCTTTGTACAACTGGAGGAATAACTGTCGAATGATAACCCAGCCCAATCAAAGATCGATTTTCAATATTGTTCTTTGATATTGTATTAATTTCTTTTAGCGCTTGAGTTTGATCACACCCACTTGGGATAGAAACACTATTGTTTTCTGAGTCAAAGATTTCATCGGGAATTACAGAAGATATAAAATCTTCCGAATTTTCAAAACCAAGATGTTGAAGCATAAAAGCTTCTTCTTCATTGGTTGGACCAATATGGCGAGACTTAAAAGTAAAATCCTTTAATTCTGCTTTTGACATGAGCTTGTTCTCAAGCACAAGCAATTTAAGTTATTTGAAAGATGGCTACTGTAGAGAAAAATTGCCTGATTTGTTGTAAGAAAAAATTATTAAGTAAAATTTTATGCAGAAATTTTCTTTGAATAAGTTTCAGAATCCATAAGTTCTTGCAATTGATCAGGGTTTTCAGGACGAATTATCAATAACCATCCTTCACCATGAGGATCATTCTGAAGTTCCTCTGGACTTGCCAAAACAGAATTGTTTCTGTGAACAATTTCGCCACTCACTGGAGCATACATATCCTCAACAGCCTTTACAGATTCAACTGAGCCAAAGCTCTCTCCTCTGGATATTGAAGTACCTTCCTCTGGAAGATCAACAAAAACGATATCTCCCAACTGATCTACCGCAAATGCGCTTATGCCGATTCGAATTAAGGAATCATCAGCAAAAGCATATTCATGACTATCAGCAAAGCGAAAATGATTTGGGAAGGAAAAAGCCATTGCGTCAAAAAAAAAAAACGCTTAACTATTCTGGGGCAATTTTATAAATCCTGCCTGAAATAAATTGGATAGTGCATGAATCAAAGCAATTTTGACATGTGAACGATGGGATCCTCCTTGAATAAATAGATCAAAAGGAGGCTTCATTGGAGCATCAGCAGAAAATTCACTCGTGCTGCCATCAACGAAAGTTCCTCCAGCCATAACCAAGTTATTTACATAACCTGGCATTGGAGCAGGTATGGGATCGAGAAAAGATCCAATAGGAGATTTTTCCTGAAAAGACCTACAAATCATTTGTAGAATTTTTGGATCCCCTATTCTTACTACTTGAATCAAATCAGATCTCGAAGAACCAGGGGTTGGCAAAACCTGAAAGCCCAAGTCGTTAAATGCAGTGGAGATAATCTCCGCACCGATTAGAGCTTCTGCAACCATTTGAGGAGCTAGAAAGAGTCCTTGTAAAATAGTTCTATTCAAATTAAAAGTAATCCCACCCTCAGATCCAATACCTGGAGCAGTCAAGCGGCAACAAGCTTTCTCAACCAAACCAGCTTTCCCAGCGATATATCCACCAGTGGGAACTATAGTTCCTCCTAAATTTTTTATTAAAGAACCCGCAATCAAATCTGCACCTACCGCGGTAGGTTCTTGATTCTCAACGAATTCTCCATAGCAATTATCAACAAAACAAATACAATTAGGTTGCACCTTATGACATAAATAACAAATCTCTTTAATCTCTTCAAGACTTAAAGATGGACGCCATGTATAACCACAACTACGTTGTATAAAAATTAAATTTCTAGGTATATTTAAAGCTTTTTCTAAAGCTAAAAAATCTACATTCCCATCATTTTTTAAAGATATTTCATCGTAAGAAACACCGAATTCCATCAATGATCCTTGACCATTCCCCCTTAATCCAATTACTTCTTCAAGTGATTCATAGGGTCTCCCAGTAACAGATAAAAAATTATCTCCTGGCCTTAGCACCCCAAATAAAGACGATGAAATGGCATGCGTTCCACTAACAAACTGGACTCTTACTGCTGCTCTTTCCGCTTCTAAGACATCTGCAAAAATCTTATCAATCGTATCTCTACCTATGTCACCATGTCCATATCCTGTTGAAGATGCAAAATGTTGGACATTCAAATGAGAATTAGAAAAAGCCATTAATACTTTTTCTAATTTAAATGTTATATTATCAGTCTTTTCTTTAATAGATAAATATAAATTATTTTCAATTTGATCAACAAAATTTTTAGCAGAATTGTTCAACATATTAATTTTTACATAGCATAAATAATTTCAATAAAATCAATCTGAAAAAATAATTTCTAATTTTTCTTGATCTTTAATTAATAAGCCTCTATGGCGAAGATTTTCCAAAAAGTCATCCGCACCTTGCAAATTATTTGTATTTAACAATTTATTAGTTGCATGTAAATCCAACAATTCACCATCAAGTTCCTCAGCCGTGTAATCTTTCAGGCCCGCCATAACTGCTTCAAATCGCTCTCTTCGTTGTTTTTTGCTTACTGGATATGCTGACATAACTTGTTCTCTACACATCCTCCAAGACCTTCCTTTGCAAAGATAATCGGCCAAAGCTGCACTAAGGACAGGCGCTTCAGCTTCTTCAATAAACCAATCAAAGGAAGAAGGCAAAGAGGCTAAACCAACAAAAATCTCAAAAAAATCACCCGCTGAAAGTGGATTACCGCTATTCCCATCAACAGCTATAGCTGATTCTTGAAGTGATCTATGCAACTCAGGATGAACGCTTAGAATTTGACTTTCAATATTTTCTAACCCTCGAGAAAGTGCTTGATTAACTTTCCCTAAAGCAAAAAATACTTCAGGACTTGGAGATACAAGTTTTCCATTTCTTAGATTTGAAATTTGAGAACTATGGACCCTACCTAGATCCAAACATTCAGCCAAAGCAGGAAGAACTTTATGAGACCATCCATTACGTTCATGCCAAACATGCACAAGATGAGCCATCGCCCTTCTGCCTGCATTTAACTGGTCTCGGAAACTTGAGGTCACAAATCACATTCAAGATCGACAAATAGACCTGATTAAGATCCTTATCGTATATTATATACATCAAGTAGACGGATCACTAATGGTTTCAAGTTTAATCGAGGCTTCGGCAACATTAAAAAAACCCGTTGCTGCCGATAAAGCTATGGCTGCATCCAAGAAGCTACAAGGACATGTACCAAGGCGGGTTCATAACGTAAGAGCGAGAAAAAGATGGGGAACAGTGATATTTATGTTCGCAATACATTTTCTGACAATATATACTTTGCAAGCTAAATTTTGGAGTTGGCTTGCATTCTCTGGATTTATTTTCTTGTATTGGGTTACCGCTTGTTTAGGAGTAACCACAGGATACCATCGCCTTCTTTCTCATCGTTCTTTTCAAGTTCCAAAATGGCTTGAAAGATTTTTTGCCACTTGTGGAGCGTTAAGTTGCCAGCATGGACCGATTGATTGGGTTGGTCTTCATAGACATCATCATACTTTTTCTGATACTGAAGCTGATCATCATGACAGCAACAAAGGATTTTGGTGGAGTCACATGGGATGGATGTTTGAAGATGTACCTGCTATGAAAGCCGTTCCGAGACTTTCTGGAGATTTAATCAAAGATCCTTATTACCGCTTCTTAAATAAAAATTTTCTACTTTTGCAAATACCTTTAGCTGCGACGCTCTATTTAATTGGACAATCGGCTGGGGTTGGTGGATGGGCAATGGTTCTATGGGGAATTCCTCTAAGACTTGTTTTTGTTTATCACATAACTTGGCTAGTTAATTCAGCCACTCATTGTTGGGGTTCAATTGCATACGATAGTGGTGATAATTCCAAAAATAATAAATGGGTAGCAGCCCTTACATTTGGGGAAGGGTGGCACAATAATCATCATGCTTTTCCTAATTCAGCGAAGCATGGTCTTCAAAGAAATCAAATAGATCTAACTTGGCAACACATACGGTTTTTGAAAGCAATTGGGTTAGCCAAAAAAATTAGACTCCCTGTCACGTCGTAATATTAATAACAATAATTAAATAGCATTAATTCATTTTCGATCCATGGCTAAGCGAGTTCAAGTTGTTCTAAATGAAGACATTAAAAGTCTTGGCAATAATGGCGACCTTGTAGAGGTTGCTCCAGGTTTTGCAAGGAACTTTTTATTACCCAACAAAAAAGCATTACCAGTTACCCCAACAGTCTTAAAACAAGTCGAGCACAGAAGAGCAAAACAAGCAGAAAAAGAAGCTATTAAAAAACAAGAAGCCATTGATTTCCAAACAGCCCTTACGACAATTGGCAGGTTTACTGTCAAAAAACAAGTTGGAGAAGATGGAGTCTTATTTGGAACAGTGACAAATGGAGATGTAGCAGAAGTTGTAAAAGAAGCTACCAAAAAGGATATAGATCGTAGGGACATATCTGTTCCTGAGATCCATGGCGTTGGTAAATATAAAGTACAAATCAAGCTTCATAACGAAGTCAACGCTGAAATAAACCTTGAAGTTACAAGTTACTAATAGTTGCATATTTGCCTGAACAAGCCAAAGTAGGTGTCCTTGTCCAACAAGCTATAAATGGTAATCACCCCCTCTTCTAATAACGGGGAATTTTCAAAAAAAGGTACTGATTTTGGAGCTTTTAATAATTCCAAGATTGAAAAACCTCGTTTTGAAGCTCAACCTGACCAAATACCACCACAAAATTTGGAAGCAGAGGAATCTGTTCTTGGTGGAATTTTATTAGATCCCGATGCGATAGGAAGAATAGCCGATTTGTTACCAGTCGAAGCTTTTTATATATCTGCTCATCGAGAAATATATAGAACTGCATTAATGCTTCATAGCCAAGGCAAGCCTACAGATTTAACAGCAATGAGCGCTTGGCTTGCCGATACGAATTCTTTAGAAAAAGTAGGAGGCAACAATCGATTAGTTGAACTTGTTGAGAGGGTTACCTCTACAGCTTCAATCGAACAAGTTGCTAAATTAATTAGCGATAAATTTCTGCGCAGACAATTAATTAAATCAGGAAATGATGTAATCAAATTAGGCTTTGATCAAAGCCTTCCCATGGAAGAAGCCATTGATCAAGCGGAACAAAAAATCTTTGCTATTAGCCAAGAGCAACCATCCAAAGGTTTAACTCCTACTGCAGAAATTCTGACAAGTACTTTCAATGAAATAGAAAGTAGATCACTTGGAACATCAGTGGCAGGCATACCAGTTAATTTTTACGATTTGGATGCAATGACACAAGGGCTTCAAAGGAGCGATCTAATAATTGTTGCAGGAAGACCAGCAATGGGAAAAACTTCAATTGTTCTGAATTTGGCTAAAAACGTAGCGCAACTTCATGACCTACCTGTCTGTATATTCAGTCTTGAGATGAGTAAAGAGCAACTAACATACAGATTGCTATCAAGCGAGGTAGGTATTGAAAGCAGTCGATTAAGAACGGGACGTTTACAACAAGATGAATGGCCATTACTTGGTCAAGGAATTAATACACTTGGTCAATTACCAATCTTCATTGACGACAAACCAAATTCAAGTGTTCTTGAGATGAGATCATTATGTCGTCGCCTAATTGCTGAACAAGGGAAGGATCTGGGACTAATTGTGATTGATTATCTACAACTAATGGAAGGTACTTCTCCGGATAATCGAGTTCAAGAAATCTCAAGGATTACTCGAGGTCTGAAGGGGATGGCAAGAGAACTTAAAGTCCCTGTAATAGCTTTATCTCAGTTAAGTAGAGGAGTTGAATCAAGAACCAATAAACGACCAATGCTTAGCGATCTGCGTGAATCTGGCTCAATAGAACAGGATGCGGACTTGGTTTTAATGATTTATAGAGATGAGTATTACAATCCAGAAACTACTGATAGAGGAATTACAGAAGTTATCGTGACAAAACACCGAAATGGACCGGTTGGAACAGTTAAATTACTTTTTGAACCTCAATTCACTAGATTTAGAAATCTTGCTGCTTAATTGTTCGAAAATTAAATTCTTAAATGCTTAATTGATGATTACTAAACAATCTTCAAATGAAAGTTTTGACGTCATTGTTGTGGGAGGTGGTCATGCAGGCTGCGAGGCTGCGTTAACTTCAGCAAGATTAGGATTAAATACAGCTTTATTTACACTCAATTTAGATCGAATCGCATGGCAGCCATGTAATCCCGCAGTAGGAGGACCAGCTAAAAGTCAATTAGTTCATGAAGTTGATGCGCTAGGAGGAATCATCGGGAAATTAGCAGATTTAACAGCTCTTCAAAAAAGGGTCCTTAACGCAAGCAGAGGGCCTGCAGTTAGAGCATTGAGAGCACAAACAGATAAACGGTTATATGCACATGAAATGCTGAAAATCCTTCAAAATACGCCAAATCTAAAAATTAGAGAGGCAATGGTTACTGGGCTAGAAATTGAACATTATCAAAATCAGATTGAAAGAAAAACACCAGAAATTCAAGAGAGAATTGGATGTATCAAGGGAGTTAAAACCTATTTTGGAAGCGTTTTTCATGCGAAAGCAGTTGTACTTACAACAGGAACCTTTTTAGGAGGGAGAATTTGGATTGGCAATCAATCTATGAGTGCAGGTCGATCAGGAGAGCAGGCTTCTGAAGGGTTAACTGAAGAATTACGAAAGTTAGGCTTTACTACTGATCGTTTAAAAACAGGAACTCCTGCTCGCGTTGACAGACGAACAATTGATCTTGACTCCCTTGATGAGCAATTGAGCGATGCCTCAGATAAATTCTTTTCTTTTGATCCTCTTTCGTGGAAAAGTGGAGAACAAATGAGTTGTCATATCACTCGAACAACAAAAGAAACTCACCAACTTATTAAAAATAATCTTCATTTAACTCCTATTTATGGAGGTTTTATTGATAGTAAAGGTCCAAGATATTGTCCATCTATTGAGGATAAAATTG
>QCHR01000025.1 GCA_003277985.1 Prochlorococcus sp. AG-402-G06 | reverse complement strand
TTTCTGGTTTCGTTAACCATTTTCATTTCTTCCTCGCAATAATTATTTGATTGCAAAGGTGAGTTATGCAAAAAAAGGTTAAATGCCAAGGAATAAGGAAGAACTTTACTTTTTGGAGATACTCCATCTAAAACTTCTTGACTTAATTTTTTTAATTCTTCCATTGCCATTGCACCTGCACCACTAGCGGATTGATAGGTTGAGACAACAACACGTTTAATAGGAATATGTCTAGTCAATGGGAATAGAGCCAAAGCTAATAAAATAGTGGTGCAATTCGGATTAGAAATTAAACCATTGTGCAGGCTTGCATCGATAGGATTTACTTCAGGAACAACCAAAGGAACATTTTTATCCATTCGAAATGCACTTGAGTTATCAATCATCAAAGCTCCTGAACTTTTAATGGCATCTTTCCACTTACGAGATATGGATCCGCCAGCCGAAGCTAAAACTAAATCTACATTTTTAAAACTCTCTTTAGTTGTTTCTTGCACTCTCAACTCAGTTCCACAAAAGTTCTGCATAGTCCCAGCAGAACGATGTGAAGCTAATAATATTAATTTTTCAATTGGAAAAGATCTCTCTTCAAGCAAAGTCAATAATTCCTTACCTACAGCCCCACTCGATCCAAGTATCGCAACTGTAAGAGGTCTATTTGGAAGAAGAAACTGTGGGTTCAAACTTGATAAAGAGAATAAAAAGGTTTAACAAAAAATTTTTTCTTATTGGAAAAATCAACAAATAACAAATTTTTCGATACTTTTTAGGCCACAATAGCTTTGGAAGTGAATTAACGCTTTCTTACGCTAACCAAATTTGAGAATTCCGTTTCAATGAGTGCTGCCAAATTAAAAGTAACAACCAGTTCGAAACCTAATAGCAGGATTGCTCTAAAGGTTGAGGTGCCTGCAGATCGATGCAAAAATAGTTATGACGAAGCTTTAAGCAAACTCAGCAGATCTATTTCAATCCCAGGTTTTCGCAAAGGTAAAGTTCCAAAAGCAGTAGTCATTCAGCAACTTGGGGTCAAAAGAATACAAGCCTCTGCACTAGAATCCCTTTTGCAAAAAGTATGGACAGAAACTTTAGATCAGGAAGGAATTGAACCTTTATGTGAGCCTGAACTTGAAGATGGCTTTGAAACTATTTTAGAAAATTTTGACCCTGAAAAATTACTTACATTAAAACTTGAAACCGACATAGCCCCTATTCCAACTTTAAAAAAATCTTCAGGTCTAACTGCTGAAGTAGAGAATTTAGTTTTTGATCCCAAAAAAGTGGATGAACTAATTGAGCAATCCCGAACTCAATTAGCAACTAAGGTCCCAGTGAGTGATCGTGCCGCACAAACAGGTGATATTGCTCTCGTAAGCTTTAAAGGGAGTTTCTCAGATGATGGAAGTGCTATCGAAGGTGGAAGCGCAGATTCAATAGAGATAGAACTTGAAGAAGGCCGAATGATTCCTGGGTTCATTGAGGGTGTGATTGGAATGAATATCAATGATAAAAAAACATTAAAATGTGAATTTCCAAAGGATTATCATCAAGAAGATGCCAAAGGCAGAAAAGCTGAATTCATAGTCAGTCTGGAAGATTTAAAAATCAAAGAATTACCAGAACTTAATGACGATTTTGCAAAGCAAGCAAGTGATAAAGAAAATATGACTGACTTACGAGCAGATCTTGAAAAGAGGCTCAAAGACGACACAGATAGAAAACAAGCGAAAAATCGTCAGGACTCACTTCTTAATGCTTTGGTCGAAGAGCTTGAAGTTGAGCTACCAAAAAGTCTGATTGACCAAGAAGTTCGAGTAATTGTCGAACAAACAGCTCAAAATTTTGCACAGCAGGGCATTGATGTCAAATCAATGTTTACTCCAGAACTTGTGAAATCGCTAATGGACTCTTCCAAAGGAGAAGCAGAGAAAAAGCTTCGTCAAAAACTCGCTTTAAAGGCTTTGGCTAAATCGGAAAAAATTGAAGTTTCACAAAAAGAAATCAATTCAAAAATGAAAGAAGTGGAAGCTGATATCAAACTTTCAAACGAAAAAAATATTGATGAAGGTCGTCTTAAAGAAGCTATTACTGATGATTTGTTACAAGAAAAATTATTTGTATGGCTTGAAGAGAATAATACTGTTGTAGAAAAATCCTCAGAAAAAACTAAGGATCAAATCAAGGAGAAAAGTTCTAAAAAGACAACAACAAAAACAAATAAAGAAAAGAAAAGTTCTAAAACACCCAAATCTTAATTTCTACACATAGATTACTAGTATTAGCTACCTAAAGTTCAAGTTGATTGAAGCAAGACAAAATCACCCCATTAGAAGTTTATGGAATAACTCCTGCGTATTTTCAGGACCGGGAGTTCTGCCAACAGTAATCGAACAATCAGGTCAAGGTGATCGTGCATTTGATATTTACTCTCGATTACTTCGTGAAAGAATCATTTTTCTTGGAACTGATGTAAACGATCAAGTTGCTGATGCATTGGTCGCTCAAATGCTTTTTTTAGAAGCTGATGATCCAGAAAAAGATATTCAGTTGTACATCAACTCTCCTGGAGGGTCAGTAACTTCTGGACTCGCCATATATGACACCATGCAGCAAGTCAGTCCGGATGTCGTAACAATTTGCTACGGCCTTGCAGCAAGCATGGGGGCTTTTCTTCTCTCTGGAGGCACCAAAGGAAAAAGACTTGCCTTGCCCAATTCCAGAATAATGATTCATCAACCTCTTGGCGGAGCTCAAGGGCAGGCTGTAGAAATTGAAATTCAAGCCAAAGAAATTCTCTTTTTAAAAGAGACTCTTAATTCACTTTTAGCTGAGCACACTGGGCAAGATATTGAAAAGATTTCAGAAGACACTGATCGAGACCACTTTCTTTCTCCCCAAGAAGCGGTTGAATATGGCCTGATCGACAAAGTGGTTTCCAATCTCAACTCCATATGAATCATTAAGGAAAGCTGACAAGACATCAATCCTCAATGATCCTATGAATTGAGACTGAATAAAATTAATTATCGGTCTATCTAACCTGTTTTTTTTTAGAGCTCGATGGCAAAATTTGAGGCCCATCTTAAATGCTCCTTTTGTGGCAAGGCCCAAGATCAGGTGAGGAAACTCATTGCTGGTCCAGGAGTTTACATATGCGATGAATGTATCGACTTATGCAACGAAATTTTAGATGAAGAATTAATTGATAATCCAACTCAGCAAAGAAGTGGGCATGACCAAGGCCGTAAAACTAAAACTGCGACAACAACGGCTAAACCTGCTCCAACTTTAGCTTCTATACCAAAGCCAATTGAAATTAAAAAGTTTTTAGATGATCAAGTAGTGGGCCAAGAACCAGCAAAAAAAATCTTATCAGTAGCTGTATACAATCACTATAAAAGACTTGCCTGGAAAGGTGACGGGTCCGGCGAAACTGATTTAACGGCAACCAAATTACAAAAATCTAATATCTTGTTGATTGGGCCAACTGGATGTGGAAAGACATTACTAGCCCAAACATTAGCTGAAATGCTTGATGTTCCATTTGCTGTGGCTGACGCAACCACTCTTACTGAAGCTGGATACGTTGGGGAGGATGTAGAAAATATTCTCTTACGTCTCCTGCAAAAAGCAGATATGGATGTGGATTTAGCACAAAGAGGAATTATTTACATAGATGAAATCGACAAAATCGCCAGAAAAAGTGAGAACCCATCAATTACTAGAGATGTTTCTGGAGAAGGCGTGCAACAAGCTCTTCTAAAAATGCTTGAAGGTACTGTAGCCAACGTACCTCCACAAGGAGGGAGAAAACATCCTTACGGTGATTCTATTCAAATTGATACCAGCCAAATACTCTTTATATGTGGCGGAGCATTTGTTGGTTTAGACGATGTAGTGCAAAAAAGACTTGGAAAAAATTCAATTGGTTTCATACCAAATGAAAATAGAGCAAGAACCAAATCCAATCGAGATCGGGTTGCTGCAGATTTAATGAATGACCTTGAGCCTGACGATCTAGTGAAATATGGGCTAATACCCGAATTTATCGGAAGAATGCCTGTCAGTGCAATTTTAGAGCCATTAAATGCTAAAGCGCTTGAGTCTATTCTTACGGAACCAAGAGATGCCTTAGTAAAACAATTTAGAACCTTATTAAGTATGGATAATGTAGAGCTTTCATTTGACGAAGATGCTGTTGAGGCAATCGCACAAGAAGCTTATAAAAGAAAAACCGGAGCTAGAGCTTTGCGAGGAATCGTCGAAGAAATCATGCTAGATCTAATGTATAGCCTTCCATCTCAAACTAAGATTAAAAGTTTCAACGTTACAAAAAAAATGGTTGATGAAATTACTGGGGGGAAAGTCGTTCCTCTTTTATCAAATGAAAAAAGAATCGTGAAGGAATCTGCTTAAAAATGAACTTTTTGAATACCTTTATTGAATTTAAATAGAAAAATATAAGATTTGAAAAAATTAAATTAGTCAAATATTTGATGAATGATTATCAATTTTGAATATGATCAAACAAATAAAGATTTAAAGATACATATTATTAATCGCAAATGATACAGACTTTTGAGCCTTTACATCATAAATATCGCCCAACAAACTTTGACGAACTAGTTGGACAAGATCCAATCAAGTCAACATTGAAACAAGCACTGCTCAGTGATCGAATTGCACCTGCATATATATTTTCTGGACCTAGAGGAACAGGTAAAACATCGAGCGCGAGAATTTTCGCAAAATCTTTAAATTGCTTAAAAAATGAAAAAGCTACAACCGTTCCTTGCGGTGAATGTGAACTCTGTCAGGGAATTAGTTCTGGCAATGCATTGGATGTCATTGAAATTGATGCCGCTTCGAATACAGGCGTTGAAAATATTCGTGAATTAATAGAAAGGTCCAGATTTGCTCCTGCAAAAGCTCGCTGGAAAGTCTATGTCATTGATGAATGCCATATGCTTTCAACCGCAGCCTTTAATGCTCTTCTAAAAACCTTAGAGGAACCTCCTCGTCAAGTCGTATTTATTCTTGCGACAACTGATCCTCAAAGAGTTTTACCTACAATTCTTAGTAGATGTATGCGATTTGACTTTAGGAGAATAACTCTGCATGATTTAGAGAGTCATTTAATGAGTATTGCTAAAAAAGAAGGAATTTCAATCAACGAAGAAGCAATATCATTAATTGCAAAACATTCCCAGGGAGGTTTAAGAGATGCGGAAAGTTTGCTTGATCAAGTTAGTTTACTTCCTCAACCAATAACTCAATTAAACATCATCAATTTGATAGGGGCTATACCCGAAGAAGAGTTGATTATGTTAGCAAAGTCTTTAATAAATAAAGATCCTAATTCTATTCTAAATGTTTGCAATAGTCTCATCAATAAAGGGAAAGAACCAATTGCAATTTTACAAGGAATAGCATCTATATTAAGAGACTTAGTTGTAAAGAAAGTTACCACTAAGTCAGATGATCTATGTAATATTTCTAAAGAGAATAGTGAAAGTTTAAAGGATCTCGCAACGTCTAGTGATCTTGACCAAATCCTCAACCTACAGGCTAAATTAAAAGGATCAGAAAATTATATAAGAAACAGTAATCAACCAAACTTGTGGTTGGAAATTCATTTACTTGGCATGCTTTCAAATGCCGATTCCAAAAAAAATAACACAATTAAACAATCCTTCGTTAAAGGCAAAATCTCAGATAATTCTGAAAATAAACACTCAAAGAACATGTCAGAAAAAATAGACTATAAGTCAGAGCAAGAATTAATTCAAAAAACAGATTTAATTGATGAGAGCAAACCAGATCAAACTTTAAATCTTGATGATATTTGGAAAAAAGTCATCGCTATGTTAGAGCTTCCTTCAACAAAAATGCTGCTTTCACAACAAGCTAAATTAATAAATCTGAATTCAGATTCTGCTGAAATAGCAATTTCAGAAAAATGGATAAATATGATTCAAAGTCGAAAAAATCTAATTGAAGATGCTTTTTATAAAGCGCGAGGATCATCAACTAAAGTTCTTTTAATACAACAAAAAGATAACTTAAATAATCATGTTAAAGATAAAACAAATTCTAGGAATATAGACAAAAAAAATCAAATAAAAATTGAGAGCGAGCCCAATAAAATTAATTTAAAAGAGGAAAATATAGAACCAAATAATAATTTAAAAATAAATTCTATTGATCAAAAAGCCAAGCAATTCGCAGACTTCTTTAGTGGAGAAATCGTCGATCTTGAATGAATTAAATAACTGTATTAAGAACCAACATGATCGGTTTTCTCCCAAATCAATGTCTTACGAAATAATGACATTTTAACAACTATTAATGGTATGACAATAAACCAATGTGCAAGGTAAATTGTTGCTCCTAATATATTAATAAAATTAGGCGAAGGTAATCTGGGACCTTCACTATTTTGAGAGCATCCTTTCCAAAAAGCTAAACTAGAAATACCAAATGCAACTATAGATAGTGGCCAATATAATGGCATCTCAAATAAAATAATTGATATAATAAAATCGACGAATGATACAACCGGTAACGCATATTGTAATAAGAAAAAGCAAGATAAATCTATTTTCTTAAAGTTTGATAAGCGTTTTGAAATTAATAAAGGCCAGTAATCAAAAAACCTTTGCAAACCTCCCTCAGCCCACCTTTTTCTTTGTCTGAATAAAGCAGACAATGATTCTACTGCTTCCTCTTGAATGGGTGGATCCCACATTATTACTATTGGCGATCGAGTTAATAAAAAACGGAAACTTAAATCTAAATCGTCAGTGATAGTTTGTTCATTAAAGCCTCCGCAAGATTCAAGAACTTTTCTATTAATTAATTGACCATTACCTCTTAACTCTGAAACACCACCACTAGTAAGTCTGCCTCTTTGAATAACAGCATCCATTGCCATCTCCATTGCCTGATATGAAGCAATTTGATTCAACTCACAATTCACAACTGATTTTCTTAACTGCACAGCAGACCACCCCCCATGTAAAGCAAGAGCTATTGCTCTAAGTAATACATTGCTCTGTAGTTGTGCATCCGCATCGAGAATAAATAACCATTCTCCATCAGTTTTATCCAATACAGAATTCAAAGCTCCTGACTTACCACCACCACTCATCAGAGGACGACTTAAAACATTGACTCTTGAAAAACTTGTACGTAATTTTTTTAGTAAATCAGGTGTTCGATCTTGACTTCCATCATCAATAATCCAAAGAGAAAGCTTCTCCTCTGGATATTCAATTGATAAAAGTCTTGAAACTAAGCGCTCTATTACATTTTCTTCATCACGTGCTGCGACCAAAACATCAACTTTAGGAAGAGTTTCAACAAATTTTTCATCCTTAATTAGAGACTCTTTTTGTAATTGATAATTGTCTCTGCGATCTCGTAAAACAACTCTTAAACCATACCCACCCAGTAAAGCAGCCAAAGTAATTGAAGGGAATAAATTCTTGCTAGGCTCGATTAAATGAGGAAAAATTCCTGCCAAAGCACAGCAAATCAAAAACAATATTGATTTAATGCGTCGGTTTTCTCCACTGATTTTGGCTAAAGCCATGGAGTAATCCTTTTATCAACTTGTGACTCTAAGAGGCTTTCATCACTAAGGCAAAAATCCATATTTAGTTTTCGGGTAATAATGAGAAAGAATTTGTTTTGTAGTCCACCCATTTTTTGCTAACTCTATAGCCCCAGACTGAGACATTCCTGCTCCATGACCAAAACCTCCGC
This sequence comes from Prochlorococcus sp. AG-402-G06, assembly GCA_003277985.1. Taxonomy (GTDB): domain Bacteria; phylum Cyanobacteriota; class Cyanobacteriia; order PCC-6307; family Cyanobiaceae; genus Prochlorococcus_B. Next base: position 3,349 of record QCHR01000025.1, on the reverse strand, counting down.
CAGAAAAAAGCCATTTACCTTCTTTAATTTCTTTAACAACAAATAATGTGCTTGGTAATTGTCTAATAACACGTCGAATGTCATCAAGTTTAAGGAAAAGTCTTGAGCCTGTTTTTCCATCAATTTTTAATAAAGTCACTCTCCCACTGCTTCCTCTACTGACAACCTCAAGTGTCTTTGGATAAAAAGAACTACTAACTTTTTGAGCTTGATTGAGCTGTTTAGATAACTGAGAGGACTCTACCGTTCTCTCCCATCTAAAAAGTGGATGATCAGAACCAAAAGCCCCAGACTTAGAAAATAAAAAAGATTTCAAATGTTTTTCATTGGATAGAGGTAAATCAACCGTACGGGTCCACTTTCTCGGGCCATCCAAGCGCATTTTTAAATAAGGAACTTGATTAATTGACCATGCTTCATCTACCGAGGCCATCACTCCTCCATTTGTCGCGTGATAAACAGTGTTTATTGGCTTTTTATTCCAAGTGAGTATTTTTCCAGCAGTTTTTTTTATTGCTGTTTTAATTTTTTTATTAGCTTTAGATGGATCCCTGTAAACCTGACATTGAGTATCACTGCAAACATTGTATCCATCTACTTTGAATCTATGGCTATTTGCCAAAGCCCATGTTCTAGCTAATACCGCCTGAGCTGCAAGTGCTGCTTCAGGTGAACTAGCGCCAATTTCATGAGGAACTACTCCGTTTAAATATCTCTCGATTGGAACATGCTCAACTAACGTCCAACTGCCATACGCATCTGACTGGATCGAGAATGGACCAAAGTATATTCCCTCCTTCCATCGCAACCCATCTGGGGCATGCAAAGAGATAGGACCTTTAAGAGCAATCTTTCTATCATTTCCATCCAAATAAGGTAAAACAGTCTTAGAAACTTTTATTTTTTGATAAGTGAACTTGATGGATGGAGGAATCTCAATGTCACCGGAAACCCAAACCTCCCAATCAAATGGATGAGCAATAGTTGATTCAATACCTTTTTCTTTTAAATCATTTGCCAAACTTTCAGCAGACTCGAAACTTGCAAAGGGGCCAATTGTTTGTCTAACAAATACCTTTGGATTTACTAATTGTTTTGCTCGCCAACCAATATTAATTTCTTTAGCCTTTCTGATGACTCCTTCAGCATCTTTCAGAATCATTTTTCTGCCATTACTTACAAGCCTCAAATATGGCGAATTTTGTTCATTTATGATTTCCCTTCCCAAGTGTGGCTCAATACCAACAAGCAGAACATTTTTTTCTTTACTAATTAAAGGGGTCTCTGGAGGTGCCTGATGAGTTGTAAAAAACTTAACTTTGCGAGGATTCGAAATACTTACTTGATTTGAATAATGCACACCCATCAAGAGAAAAAAGCCCAAAACAAAAAAACTCTTTTGAGCATTTAAATAACTTTTAATCACAACAAAAATTTCCTTTAAGCAAGAATTTAATAATTTTGGGTTGGCTTAAGTGAGCTTAAGGACGTATTCTTATGTACTATCCATGCTTTTTCAATGCCAAAGCTCAAGACCCGCAAAGCTGCTGCAAAGCGGTTCAAAGCAACAGGTACTGGCAAGTTTATGAGACGTCGTGCATTTCACAATCACTTACTCGACCATAAGAGCCCCAAATTAAAAAGGCACCTTAAAACAAAAGCAGTCGTAGACGAACGTGATGCAGAAAATGTAAGTCTTATGCTGCCCTATGCTTAAGACTTCTTAGGAACGTTCATTATTACAATTTATTGATTTCTGATTATTTATTATGGCACGCGTTAAAAGAGGTAATGTTGCTAGAAAGCGTAGAAACAAAATCCTTCGTCTAGCGAGAGGGTTTAGAGGAGGGAATGGAACTCTTTTCAGGACTGCCAATCAGAGAGTAATGAAAGCTCTTTGTAACGCTTATAGAGACAGAAGAAGAAGAAAGCGTGATTTCAGAAGACTGTGGATTGCAAGAATCAATGCAGCAGCAAGATTAAATGGATTAAGCTACAGCAAGTTTATGGGTGGCTTAAAGAAAGCAGATGTAAGAATCAACAGAAAAATGCTTGCTCAATTAGCAATTACAGATCCTAAAACATTCACAAACATTGCAGTTAATTCAAAAAGTTAAATATGCTTGAGTAGTGTTTTTCTTAATTTAAAGTTATGAATCAATGATTAATTAAGATAAAAGAATAAAGAAGAAATTCGAAAAATTAATAATATGCTAATAATAAATAATTACTATACAATCAACAAAATTAGTATCTGAGTTTAGACGATGATAGTTAATCTTCCTCAAACTTATTTAATTGGACTGTGTTTGCTTTTATTGATTATTGCTATTTTAGTAGGAAGACAGTTTTATAAAGTAAGAAAAGATGAAATGAATCTCATAAAATTAGAGAAAGAAGATTCAAATACAAAAGAAGATTCAGCTAAAATGTATGAATTAGCATCTGTTCAATTAAAGAAAAGATTATATCCTCAAGCAACATCAACTTTAAAACAAGCCTTAAAGCAACTTGATGGCGAACCAGAAGAAGCTAAAGCACTTATAGAGAATGCATTAGGCTTTGCACTTGCTGCTCAAAATGACTTTAAATCAGCAGTGATTCATTACAAAAAAGCATTAACAGCAAAATCTGAATATCCAGTCGCACTTAATAACCTCGGTTTTGCTTATCAACGTTTACTCAAAGAAGATGAAGCTTATAAAAATTATCAAGAGGTTTTAAAACTAGATCCTAATAATAAAACTGCAATCTCTCAAATTAAAAGACTTGAACGTATAATTGGAAAAGATAAAGATCAATTGTTGAATAAAAAAGGCTTCTAAATCATTCTTAATTCATCATATTTTTACCCATGCAAAAAACAAATCGATGCCTCAAAATAGGTAATAAAGAGTTCAAAAGTAGGCTTCTTGTTGGAACTGGTAAGTACTCATCCCTAGAAGTCATGCAAAAAAGCCTCGCAAATACAAAATGTGAAATAGTTACAGTTGCAGTAAGAAGAATTCAAGGATTAGAGCATGGACATAAAGGATTAATGGAATCAATAAACTGGAAAAGCATATGGATGCTCCCAAACACTGCAGGATGTTCTAATGCCGAAGAAGCTATTCGAGTAGCAAGACTTGGTAGAGAATTAGCGAAGTTGGCAGGTCAAGAGAATAATAATTTTGTCAAATTAGAAGTGATTCCTGACAAAAAATATTTACTACCTGACCCAATTGGAACCTTAAAAGCAGCCGAACAATTAGTTAAAGAAGGATTTACTGTTCTTCCATACATAAATTCTGATCCACTAATTGCAAAACAACTTGAAGAAATTGGATGCGCAACGGTTATGCCTCTCGGC
>QCHR01000024.1 GCA_003277985.1 Prochlorococcus sp. AG-402-G06 | reverse complement strand
ATGGTCGTTTTGATCTGATCGAGAAATATTGTTTTGTTCTTTGCAAAGGCCCAGAATTACTGAAGGATCAATTTTCCCATTAGATATTGGCAGAATATTAGTAGTGGAATTCCCTTGCATTTTCACATCATCTCTAACCGATGAAAAACTTTTTGCAGAGAGCAAATCAGACCTACTAATCAAAACGAGATCAGCAGAAATCAATTGGTCTCTAAAAAGCTCATTTATTGGAGTTAAATGTTCAATACTTTTATCATTTGTTATTTGTTCATTAATACTTTTTAAATCGCCCACTGGACTTCCGTTTGAGAGAGCATATCCATCAACTAAAGTTACTACACCATTAATGAAAACCTTACTTCTTATTACTGGCCAATTAAGCGCTTGCAGTAAAGGCTTTGGCAAAGCAAGACCACTGGTTTCAATAATAATTCCATCAAGCTGATCTGATCTAAGGAGCAAAGCTTCCATTGCAGGTAGAAAGTCCTCTTGAACAGTGCAACATAAACAGCCATTATTCAATTCAACTATTCTTTCATCTACTTCATCTTCAGGGCAAAAAGCACAGTTTTTAAGAAGGTCTCCATCTAAGCCTACTGTTCCAAATTCATTAACAACTACAGCTAGACGTTGATGACCTTCACTTAAAAGATGTCTTAAGAGTGTTGTTTTGCCAGAGCCTAAAAACCCTGTAACGATTGTAACTGGTAGACGACTATCACTCATCTTGATTTTTGTTCAACAAGTCAGCAACCAAGACTATAACTTGTATCCTCCTCGGTCTTTGAATTTGTACCTGAAGCCATAGAACATAATTCTTTTTGTTGAATTCGACTTATCACAGCATCTGTGAAGTCAGCTCCTTCAATAAGAGCATCTGTGAAGGTACTTTCCATCAATAATGCACCATTGAAGTCGACATCCCTTAAATCAGCTCCTTCAAAATCGGTTGCATATGCCAATGCGTCATTTAGCTGCGCACCATGCAAATCTGCTCCATTCAATTTACTATTATTAAACACTGCTCCTGTAAGGTTTGATTCACTGAAATTTATGCCCTTCAGATCTAGTTTTACGAAATCATTTCCACTCAAATCCTGGCTAGACATATCTTGGGAAATATTGAGTTCTTCTTGATTGCGAATCTCAGCAGGCGTTCTAGCGAACGCACTTTGAGCAGGAAGTATCAAAACAAAGATAAGTAATGCAGAAAAAACAATTGCTTTAAAATCAGAGATGAAAGAAGTTTTTTTGTTCATTGGAGCTTAAAAAGGACTTTTAACAGCTAATTTAATTATTCACGTTATGGCAAATAAGGCCAAGAATGAATTATGTCAATGAGCTTAAGAGTAATAGTTCCTCCGCACCCACTCATATCACATTGGTTAACTATTTTAAGAAACCCTACTACCCCAGAAATCCTTTATGCAACAGGCCTAGAACAACTTGGTACCTGGCTCACTTATGAAGCGCTAAGAGATTGGATACCTAGTAAAAAAGAACAGCTCACTACTCCAGCAGGAACAACTGAATGCTCAATTATTGATCCAAATATCCCTATTTTGGCAATTCCTTATTTGCCTGCAGGGCTCGAGCTCTTTAGAGGTGCTAGAAATTTAATTCCTAATTTAAATTTGTGTATTGGCGGGCTACCTAAAGAAATTGAGGGAAATGCAGGAATTATTTTTTACATAGATCAAATAACAACCGGTAAAAATCTTTTAAAAGATTTAAAATATCTTAAAGAAAAAAAAATTGACGCAAGAAGAATAAGAGTCATTACAGCATTATCAGCTAATCAAGGACTTAAAGAAATCGGCGAAAATATTCAAGATTTGAATATTTATTGTGCTTGTATAGATCCTGAATTAATATCAGAAAGTGAACTATCACCTGGAATTGGTGATCCATCATTACGTATCAAAACCAGACTCACCTCATCGGACTAGCATTTAAAGAAGTTATTCAAAGTTATGAGCCAATACCGAGATTCAAATTCAGGAAGTTTGGCATCATTAATTAGTGGTGCCGTACTTGGAGCTGCAGGTCTAGCTTGGTGGTTACTTTCTGAAGCCGAGAAAAGGCAAGAGACTAGAAAGCAAAAAGCAATGCTTTATGCACCAAGAATTCAAGATGGCTCAGAAGCAACAGAATTAGAATCAGCTTCTCTAGGGAATCAAAGCAATGAGCACCTTGAGCAACGTGTTGAACAACTTAATTCGGCCATAGCAGACGTGCGGAAACAATTAGAAGATCTAGGTTCTTCAAATTAATTCTAAATTTTTAACAACTAAATAGAAATCAAATGCTTAGATCAAATGCAATAACACAGGGTATTCAACGATCACCGAACAGAGCAATGCTGAGAGCTGTTGGGTTTGATGATAATGATTTTAATAAGCCAATCATTGGAATCGCGAATGGTCATAGCACAATAACCCCATGCAATATGGGATTAATGGATCTTGCTAATAGAGCAGAGGCTGCTTTAAAAGAGGCTGGTGCAATGCCTCAAACATTCGGGACAATAACTGTTAGTGACGGCATCTCTATGGGAACAGAAGGGATGAAATATTCATTAGTTTCACGAGAAGTTATTGCAGACGCAATTGAGACAGCTTGCAATGCTCAAAGCATGGATGGTGTATTAGCAATTGGTGGATGCGACAAAAATATGCCTGGCGCAATGTTATCAATGGCAAGAATGAACATTCCCTCCATTTTTGTTTATGGAGGAACAATTAAGCCTGGGAAATTAGACGGTTGCGACTTAACCGTCGTTAGTTCATTTGAAGCTGTCGGTCAATTAACAAGCGGAAAAATCGACGAAGAACGTTTAATAGCAGTTGAAAAAAATGCTATCCCTGGTCCAGGTAGTTGCGGTGGGATGTTTACTGCAAACACCATGTCTGCAGCAATTGAAACGATGGGTTTTAGTTTGCCATTTAGTTCAACAATGGCAGCTGTAGATAATGAAAAAGCAGAGAGCGCAGCTGAAAGTGCTCAGGTGCTTGTCAACGCAGTTAAGAACAACATCAGACCATTAGATTTACTTACAAAAAAAGCCTTTGAGAATGCAATCAGTGTCATCATGGCTGTTGGTGGCTCAACAAATTCTGTCCTTCACCTACTTGCTATAGCCAGGACCGCCGGAGTTGATTTAACAATCGATGACTTTGAACGAATAAGGCAAACTGTTCCTGTGATTTGCGACCTCAAACCAAGCGGTAGATACGTAACTGTCGACTTACATCAAGCTGGGGGGATCCCTCAAGTAATGAAATTACTCCTTGATGCAGGAATGCTCCATGGAGAATGCAAAACTATTGAAGGTAAAACAATTAAAGAAATTCTTAGAGATATCCCCTCAAAGCCCAAAGAAAATCAAGATGTTATTAGACCAATATCAAACCCTATTTATAAGAAAGGACATCTAGCTATTCTCAAAGGAAATTTAGCTATTGAAGGCAGTGTTGCAAAAATCAGTGGGGTCAAAACTCCTGTTCTAACTGGGCCTGCAAGGGTTTTTGAGAGTGAAGAAGAATGCTTAGCTGCAATTCTAGACAATAAAGTCAAAGCAGGAGATGTAGTTGTCGTAAGATATGAAGGACCTGTAGGAGGACCAGGGATGAGGGAAATGCTCTCTCCAACTTCAGCAATTGTAGGCCAAGGCTTGGGAGAGAAAGTTGCACTAATTACTGACGGCCGCTTTAGTGGCGGATCATATGGGTTAGTGGTCGGGCACGTTGCGCCTGAGGCAGCCGTTGGAGGAACAATTGGATTAGTAGAGGAAGGAGACAGTATTACTGTTGACGCTAATAAATTGTTAATTCAATTAAATGTCGAAGATCGCGAATTAGCTAGAAGGAAAGAGAATTGGGAGAAGCCAAAGCCTAGATATAAGACAGGAATTCTTGGAAAGTATTCCAGATTAGTAAGTTCATCAAGCAAAGGAGCTACAACCGATCAAATATAGTTCAGTTCATTGAAGCCTTAAAAACCGTCCTGAGTCTTCTTGCAAGTGACTCAAAAAGTCTTCCATATGAAGGCGTTTCGCATTGAACACCAGAAGAGCTATTCATCCAAACAGCATGCTTCCCTTGCCATAATATTGGCCTATCAATTAAAGATTTCCAAGATATAGTCATATTTACCTCATTTCCACTTTTGTACACTTCAAGCTCAATATCCATAGATTCTTCTCTTTTTCCATCTATATTTCTACATTGAATTTTAAAAATCAAGTCATCAAGCTCATTATTATCATCTAATTGATTCTCTAAAAAGACAGAATGAACATATGGCTTCATACAAAGGTCTGCTGCTTTGGCGACTTCAGCTATCAAGCCATCTTTCGAATCAGAGGTATGCACTAATTGACTTAATTAAGATTTTAATAGGACCAGCAGAAAACTCTAAGTTCATTTTGCCTGGCTGACCAAATTTTGAATGCAGTAATTGAAATCTATTGATACATGTGGGATCAAAAGTAAGAGGTAGTCGAACAGGCTTTGCTCGACGAGCTGGTTCCAAATCTTTGAAAGGGATTTTTACTCTACTTACTCCATTTTTCTTTGTAGGTATTGATGCAACCCAGCGAATATCACCTTTTAAAAGATTTGATAATGATAAAGGTTTCTTTTCACAAGCAATCGCAAATTTCAATGTTCTCCCTTCTCCTTCAACGTCAACAATTAATCCAGAGTGCTTGGAAAGATCAAAAGGCTTATTAAAAATTGGAGACCGGCAACTAACAAAGCCTCCTCCCTCTTCTACCAAGTTACCCTCAAGAAATAAGCCTTTCTCTGAAAAACGACAGGATGCATGACTTGATCCGCCCATAATTGAGTCATTCAGAGATTTCCAATCTGAAAATTCAGAACCCTTTATGAGAGGGGTTATTGAAATTTCTGTCGGTGGTGATTCAGGAATCAATTAATAAGTGCTTTTCTACTAATAGAATAATCTAGCTAAAAGATGGGTAAGCATCTTTATCAGCCAAGACAATGATTTCAGAATTTGGGGAAACTAATTTAGCGGGAGTTCGCTCCCATGATTCTGATTGATCAAGTAGACGTTTAAGAGCAGTTTGCTTAGCTGATCCACTGATTAAAAAAACCACATTATGTGCTGAACTAAGCAATTTACTTGTAAAGGTTATTCTTTTATGACCTTTACCTTCCCCAACAGTTATTAGGCTATCTCTTTCAAATAATGCATCCGAGCCAGGGAAGAGAGAGGCTGTATGCCCATCATCTCCCAAGCCCAATAGAATTAAATCAAATCTTGGTGGATACCCATCCAAACTATTTTTCAAAATTTTTTCGTAATTTCTAGCACTTTCCTCTGGGGATGCTAATTCAACAGTTGAAACACTAAAAAATGATGCTTGTTGTGCAGCGTTACCACTGCTTAACAATGAATTATTCAATAGGAAGCAATTACTATCTTGCGACTCATTGTCAACCCATCTTTCATCTCCAAGGAACAAATCAACGTTAGTCCAATCAAGATTTTTTTTACCCAATAAAGAATAAGCAACCTTGGGAGTGGAACCACCACAAAGGGCAATTTTTGCTTTACTTTTAATTTTTAAGGTTGACTCAATTATCTGAGCAATTAAATCAGAGGCGGCTTGAGCGAGAGAGTTTTTGTCTTCTGAAACTTGAATTTCATATTTATTCATTGGTATCAGTCAATCCATTCAGTATGAAATGAGCCAGCTTTATCTACACGCTCATATGTATGAGAGCCAAAACAATCTCTCATTGCCTGAACCAAGTTTTGGGGAAGTCTAGAGGTTCTAAAACTATTTAAATAATCAAGAGTGCTACTTAAACACGGAACTGGTATTCCAGAATTAGCGGCAGCAGAAACGACCTGAGTCAGGCCAGAAAGACGATTGTTTACCTGATCAGTAAACCAACCATCTAAAATAAGATTGCTTAATTTCGGATCTTTCTTAAATGCATCCTGTATACGACTCAAAAGAGTAGACCTTATTATGCAACCACCTTTCCATATTTGAGCTATAGAGGGCATATCAAGATCATAATTATATTCATCAGAAGCGAGTCGCAAAATGTCCATACCTTGAGCATAGCTAGCTATTGTAGCCAATACAACTGCATCCATTAGCAGAGGCATACCATCAGAAGGCTGTCCAAAATCAACAAACGAAGGCTTATTACCATTCAAAATTGTTTCTGCATAATTTCTTTGATCTTTCATCGAACTCATAACCCTTCCATTCAAAGAGGCATAGATAGTTGGGACAGAAGCTCCAAGTTCAAGCGCGCTGACGACCGTCCATAAGCCAGTACCTTTTTGACCCGCCTTATCCATTATCTTTTCGACAAGATCGGAACTGTCATCAGGATCCTTAACTCGTAAACATGCTTCTGTGATTTCAACAAGATAAGAGGAAAGTTCTTCAGTTTTATTCCAATAGCCCATAACAGATGCCATTTCATCACCACTCATTCCACACACTCTTTTCATCAAGTCATACGCCTCAGCCAAAATCTGCTCGATGCCATATTCAATTCCATTGTGAACTGTCTTAACAAAATGTCCTGACCCCCCTGGACCTATGTAAGTAACACAAGGTCCATCTTCAACCTGAGCTGCCATTTTATTCAACAGACTCTCTATTGCGTCATAAGAAGTCTTTGTACCCCCAGGCATCATGCTAGGCCCTTCCAATGCTCCCTTTGCTCCACCCGAAACACCCATCCCGATGTATCCAAAACTCTTGCTCTCAAGTTCTTTTACTCTTCTCTCTGTATCCATGAATTGTGCATTTCCACCATCTATGAGCAAGTCACCTTCCTCGAGGAAAGGGGAAATTTGATTAATTACAGCATCAGTAGCTGCTCCAGCTTTAACCATCATTAATACTCTTCTTGGACGTTCCAGTTTTGAAACGAATTCTTGAAGATCCTTCGCTCCTTGAATTGATTTATTTAATCCTCTACCTAAAAGAAAATCTTCAGTTTTTTGAAAGGTACGGTTATAGACCACACTAGAAAAACCATTTCGCTCTGCATTAAGAACAAGGTTCTCTCCCATTACTCCAAGACCGACTAATCCAAAATGTGCCTTGGTCATTAAGTTAATAAGTTTCTACTTGAGTTAGTGTGACGAGTGTCGAATCATTTCGCCGCATTAAAGAGCTCAATGTCAGGGATGAAGAATTCTTTCAAAAAATATTCGATAACAAATCCTGCAAAAACTAGCTTATTTAAGTTTTTAGAACATTAAATAAAAATCAAATAATAGTTCCATCTGGAATTGTGGCATTTTTGACGATTACGACTATTCCATTTCGGATATAAAAGCCTTGATCTGCGCGATCGGCTTCTTCAACATTGTCTTTATTCACTATCGTGACATTGTCTCCTATTCGAGCATTTTTATCGAGAATTGCCCTTTTAACAGTTGTGCCCTGTCCAACCCCCAATGGAATACCTCCTCCATTTCTTAGAGCTATTCTCTCCTCATAAGATTCGTAAAAATCAGATCCCATAACTAATGTTTCGTTTAAAACAACATCACTTTCAATTCGACTCCTTACTCCCAACACACAATGGTGAATGCTACAAGATTTAAGTATTGATCCCTCGGATACTATTGAATCAGTTATTTGTGTATCTACAATTTTTGAAGGTGGCAAATATCTAGGCCTTGTATAGATAGGAAACTTTTCATCATAAAAACTAAATGGAGGAGTTGGTTGCTGAGTCAAAGCTAAATTTGATTCAAAAAATGCACCAATGGTTCCGATATCCTCCCAATAATCATTAAAAACATAACTTTTAAGTTTGTCTCCTCTTCCTAGAGCTTCGGGAATGATTTCTTTTCCAAAATCTGTATAGGAAGGAAATTTATTTAGTAAGTCAAAAAGCGTGGCACGACTAAAAACATAAATACCCATTGAAGCCAAATAAGGCTTTTCATTAGCCTCACTTGCTTCTAATCCAAACCTTGAAGTATCCACAGCCATTGCTTTCAAAGAATCACCAGTCGGTTTTTCTCGAAATTCCTTAATATTCCCAGATTCATCAGTACGCATCAAACCAAATGCTTCAGCCTGAGCCGAATCAACTGGCAAAGCTGCAACGGTTAAATCTGCTCCGGTTTTTCTGTGCTGTTCAACAAATAAGCTGTAATCCATCCGGTAAAGCTGATCACCAGAGAGGATCAAATATTCATCAACATCCCACTCCTGAAAAAGCCATTGGTATTTTCGGACAGCATCAGCAGTCCCCTCAAACCAAGAGGGTGTTTCTGGTGTCTGTTGAGCAGCTAAAACCTCAACAAAACCTTGTCCAAAAGGTCCACTCAGATTATAAGTTTGAGCAATATGCCTATTAAGTGAAGCGCTATTGAATTGCGTAAGAACATACATTTTACTGATGTCCGAATTTATGCAATTACTTATGGGAATATCTATTAGTCGATATTTACCCGCCAATGGAACAGCGGGCTTTGCTCTCATTTTCGTTAATGGATATAGGCGTGATCCTTTTCCACCGCCAAGAATGATGGCAAGTACTCTCTTCATGAAGGCACTATTAATCGGCTATTCGGAGCAAACCTACTGGATAGAGTGCTCATTAATCCAGAAAAAAGTGATATGTAGTAAGAAATTCAAAAGTAAATAACAATATCAGTTGTTTTTAGGCTTGTTTAAAGAACTAGAAACATCAAGATTAAAAAGTTTTTCAATAACATCAAGAGCATCTCTGCGATCATTCCTTGATTGAGGTGCTCTCAATTTTGTGACTGGCGTATGAAGTATTTTGTTAATAATGCCCTTGCTTAATGCCTCCACAACTTTTCGTTCTCTAGCAGAGAAATCAGGTCCCATTCTGCTTAATGCTTTCTGAAGTTCTTCTTTCCTAATTGACTCTAAACCAGATCTCAGGCAATTAATAGTTGGAACAGCAGCTAAACTATCCCACCATTCTAGAAAAATACGACATTCTTCCTCTATCAATCCTTCTGCTTCTAGAGCAAGCTTTTGTCTTGCCTCTTGATTTCTTGAAACGACTTCTTGAAGGTCATCAACATCATGTGATTCAATACCAGAAACTGACTTTGCATCAGAAGAAATATTTCTAGGAACTCCAATATCGATAAGTCTTAACAAAGGTTTTCTATCTATTTTTATCAATTTTTCAGCATCAATAATTGGCTCATTAGCAGCAGTGCTTGTAAACACAAGAGTACTGAGTGAAAGACAACTATCAAGCTCATCTATTAATTTACAATCAATTTGAATGTCTGGAAACGCTGCTGAGAGGTCCTCAGCCCTTTTTTTTGTTCTATTTAGAAGGGTAAGTGAGCAGCATCCTTTTGATTGAAGATGCTGAAGTAACAAACGACTCATTCGACCAGCACCAACAACTGCGACCTTTTCAGTCTCTAAAGTCATCAATTGATCTTTTCCGTGCGCTTGACCAAGTTTTAATTGAGCTAATTCTACAGCCGCAGAACTAATAGAAACTGCCCCAGTTCCAAGATTTGTCTCAGTTCTAACGCGTTTACCAGTACTGACTGCCTGCGTCAATAATCTATTCAAAATAGGACCTAAACTTTGATGGTCCTGACCAAGACGAACCATTTTTTTTACTTGAGAAAGAATCTGTCCTTCTCCTAAAACCAAACTATCCAAACCAGCAGAAACCCTCATAACATGAGAGACTGCTTTCTCTTGGACAAAGTTAAACAAATGTGGGGATAGAATCCCATCATCAAGACCCGAAAATTCAAGAAGGAAAGATTTAATTGCCTCTACTCCTAATTGCGGATCCTTAACTAAACTGTAAATTTCAAGTCTATTACATGTACTCAATATGGAAACTTCAAGTATTTGATCAATTTCCTTTAAATTATTAAAAGATTTTTCAACGAGTTCCTCTGGGATACTTAGCTTTTCACGCACTTCGACTGGGGCCGTGCGATGGCTAAGACCGACGACAGCAATATGCATAAATAGCCCCTTACTTCATTTAATTAAATCTCACTTCAAAGAGATGCTTTGAGCACCATCTTTGATGTGAACAGTATTTGTAAATCTTGCTGTTTGATCAAGGGTACTTATAACAAGGCTGCTCGTTCTGGTGCAATCTTTTTCAAATTTAACTCCATCAAAAAGCAATCCATCTGTTATTCCACTACCAGCAAAAGCAACATTTTCTCCCGACGCAAGTTCATTGGCCTCGTAGATCTTATCAATATCAGTTATGCCCATTTCATTCAATCTTTTTATATTTCCCTCTTTTGTATAGTCTGCCCATTCTGAAGTTTGAGCTATTGCAGGATCATAAACAAGTTGTCCCTGAAAATGGCCGCCAAGTGCTCTCATCGCAGCAGCTGAAATAACTCCCTCAGGAGCGGCACCAATACCCATCAAGCAATGTGTACCAGTCCCTTCAAAACCACACGCTATTGCGGCCTGTACATCTCCATCTGAAATAGGCTGAATCCTGGCTCCAGTAGATCTAATCTCAGAAACTAAATTTTTATGTCTAGCTCTATCCATAACAACAATAGTTAAATCACTAATTGATATACCCAGGCAATCACTCAAGATTTTTATATTTTCTGTAGGAGTTTTTCTTATATCAACTTTGCCCTTAGCTGCTGGTGGAGCAGCTAATTTATTCATATAAAAATCTGGAGCATTGAATAAACCACCCCTATCTGAGGCTGCCAAAACAGCCATCGATCCACGCTGGCTGTTAGCACATAAATTTGTCCCTTCACAAGGGTCTACAGCGAAATCAACTCCAGGGCCTGTACCTGAACCAACTTCTTCACCGATATAAAGCATTGGAGCTTCATCTCTTTCTCCTTCTCCAATAACGATCCTTCCTTGCATCTGAATCGTTCCCATTCTCTTTCGCATTGCCTCTACGGCTGCGGCATCAGCCTCATCTTTTTGACCCAAACCAGTCAGTTGAGCCGAAGCAATTGCAGCTTGCTCAACTACTTCAAGAATTTCTTGGACGAGAGTACGATCCACTTTTTGCAGCTAGGTAAAGAAATTTTCGCCTTAAGGCAGACAATATTGTAAGTAATTGAGGGCATTGAAAAATGCTTAGAAAAAAGTACTCACAAAAAACTTATTATCTGTTGATAAGCAATAATGACTGTATCAGTGCATGGTCGCACTAGAACTTGTGGCCATGAATTAATAGAATCTCTGCCAAAAGACAAAAACAATGATCCAATCAATTTCTTCAGCAATTTTTTCTGAACACCGTGCAGTTCAAATAATCCCTTCGGTCTTGCCAGCAGATTGGGCAAACATGGGTCAATGTGTCAAAGACCTTGAATTAGCAGGTGTAGACAGAATTCAATTTGATGTTATGGATGGGAACTTTGTTCCAAATCTCACATTCGGCCCAGAAATGATTTCCGCATGCCGCAAGTATTGCAAAGTTCCATTTGAGACTCAGCTAATGGTTAGTCAATACAATTGTGAAACTATGCTTGAGGGCTATGTAGAGGCAAGTAAGGGTGCAAAAGGAGAACCAGGCGTTGTAATTGCTCATGCCGAAGCTAATGTTCATCTGCATCGAATTCTTGGCAGGATTCGTCAACTAGGAGGATCTCCCTCCGTAGCCCTTAATCCTCATACTCCAATGGATATGGTCAAGGATGTGCTTGATATGGTTGATCATGTACTAGTAATGACAGTTAACCCTGGATTCGGAGGGCAAGCTTATATTCCAACAATGCTCAACAAAATCACTCAATTAAGAAAAATAATTTTAGAAAATGGATACGACGTAGATATCGAAGTTGATGGCGGAATAAAAGCAGATTGGTCATTATCTCAATGTTGCGCTGCAGGAGCAAACTGTTTCATAGCAGGAAGTGGAATGTTTGCGTACCCAACGCTTAAAGAAGGTTGCGATGCGCTAAGGAAAGTTGCGAATGACGCACAGAAAGGAATAATTGTAGAAAAATAGTCGATGTTAATTAACTATTAAGCATCAAAGAACCAACCATAACTGTGCAAGCCAACCCCTAGAAGGTTTACACCTATATAGCAAACAATAATAACAAAAAAGCCTGCTATGGCAAGCAATGCAGGCTTTTTGCCTTGCCATCCTCTTGTAAGCCTAGTATGTAAATAAGCCGCATAAACCAACCAACATATTAAAGCCCAGGTTTCTTTAGGGTCCCAACTCCACCAACTACCCCAAGCTTCATTAGCCCAAACAGCACCGCTAATAAGACCAACCGTAAGCAACAAAAATCCAGCAGTTATTGATCTATAACTTAAAGAATCAAGTTGCTCAGCATTTGTAAATTCAACCGGTTGTATTGCATTTAAGTTCTCATTTTCTTGATCAATACATAACTCGGAACTTTGCCTAAATGTACCTGAGCCAAAAGAGCTATTACGTATATTGAATTGCTTTTTTCCATCAACAAGAAAGACACCAAAGGACAAAATCGAACCTATTAGTAAAGCAGCGTAAGAACTCATAATTACACTTACATGCATTACCAACCAACTTGAACGTAGTGCTGGAACTAAAGGGGCAGAAGATTGTAAATTCTCAGGTAAAACAAAGCTAGCAAAACCTATTGAAAGCAATGAGATAGGAGTCGCAACTGCAGAAACGATTGGAGACCTCCATGCCCTTTCGACAAAAAGTTGAGTCAACGTGCAACCCCAAGTCAAAAAGCAAAGCGACTCATAGAGATTACTAATTGGGAAATGTCCCGATTGCCACCATCTCAGGATCAATTGACTAGTTAGAAAAAGATTAGATATGGCGACTAAAAATCTAGCTTTGGAGGAATCAGTGCTACCAGCAACTGACCAAAATGAAATAGGTAATGCAATTAATAAGGAAAGAAAGGCTAAAAACCCAAGAAAAAGTACAGGGTCAGAGGAAAAATTATTTAACTGAAAATCAACCATTGATAAAAGCAACTAGAGAATATTTAAAAAAACCAGATCATTTGCTTGCCTGTTTTAACAAAAAACACCCTCCTAACATAGACAAAAAAACAGGAGACCACGCAGCAAAGAAAGGATTTATTATCCCTTTGACTCCAAGAGAGCTAAAACTAAAACTCAAAATGTAATAGACAAGTATCAAAATAATACTTAAGCCGAAACTTTGACTTCTACCTCCTCCTTTTTTTTGCATTACCCCAAAACTACATCCAATCAAAGCAAAAACGGAACAAGCTATTGGTAAAGTAAATTTTTCTTGGATTCTTACTTTCATTCTTCTTGCTTCTTTAATATTGCCACTTTTTTGATATAAATTCATAGCCGTATTCGCTTCACCAAGATTCATATCATTTGAATCTTTTGGTAGCTGTGCAATATTAGTAAGTTCAGTACCTAATGGATATAAAAAGCTCAAGAATTTAGTTCTTGTATTACTTCCATCAGGACTAAGTGTCAAAATATCTCCTTCAAAGAATTCCCATTTGTTTTTATCACCATTCCAAATTCCTTTTTTTGCCTTAAGCATTTGAGTAAAACCTAATCTTGAGAAATCAATTACTGTGACATCCAACATCTGTCCGTCAATAAATTTCCAGGCATAAAAAAGATGAGTAACACCCCTTTTTTTATAGCTTGTATATGGATCTAAAATTTCTCCTTTCTTTGAAAAAATAATATCTTCACCCTTTTCATTTGTAAAAGATTTGCCCAAAGAGTTAGCCAAAATAATTTCAGCATTTTTATTTGTATTAGGAACAATATTATTATTAAAAATGAAGGTCATATATGACATAAATATTGACAATATTAATCCCGGTAAAATAAGTCTATAAATTGAT
>QCHR01000023.1 GCA_003277985.1 Prochlorococcus sp. AG-402-G06 | reverse complement strand
TGGGTGCGAAGCAGCATTAAGAGCTCTTGACGCTTCTTCTTCAGACAACGATGCTTGTAAAACCGTTAAAAAAATAATTCAGTCTCGTCAGATAGATGGTCAATTAAAGGAAAGCAGTTTAACTAGAGCAGAAATAGAAATAATACTTAGGGCTTTTGTCTCTGTATGGAGGAGAATGCGGCACAGAAGATTAAAATATCCCAGCTTTAATTCAAGGTAAAAACTATAAACTTTATTCTGAAATCAAATATAATTTAAAGCCTTATTCGTCTATGACCTCTTCTACACCAGTAAAGCAATGCTAATAAATTAAGCAAAGCAATTACCAATGATAAACCACTAATCCCAAAAAGATCATTTTCCCTGATTAATCTGATTATTCCATAAGGCAAAGTTCCTGAAAGAGTCATAGATAAAGCAACTATTGATAAAATCACACCCCATCCTCTTTGGGCGAATAGACCTCCTGAGGCAACAATTCCAGTTACTGCTGCTGGCCAGGCAAGACTAATAGCAAGGGTAATATTTGCAGTTTGAAGGGGTGGGCCTGATCCAACGACATAAGCAATAAAAGGAATTGCAAGTGTATTTGATATCAAACCAAACCAAGTAAGCGTCCAGTAGCCGCGCATTCCTGAACCCATTTTTAAAAAAATATTCTCTTAAGTAAAATCATAAGAATAATTTTGACAATTTATTTTACGCCAAAGAAGTTTGCAAACAATTAGATGGATAACAAACTGTTCTCCAAGTTCCATTCCCTGCAAGCACTTCTACACCTATACCTCTATCTTTAATTGTGCAACTTAAGCCTTGACCATTGCACCACACTTTTGCTGCTTTAAGAGCAGCATCAATACTTTCATATGGCGCATCAAGAACATGATGAGGAGTTCCATCTAGTCCTGTAAGTCGATAAAGATTTCTTTTAAAAGCCATTTATGTACGCATATCAAATCGTCACAATCCACTTTAATCTTTAATTAATAGATTAGTGCGATTTATCTAAGAAAAATTTACGGAAATATTTTAATGGTTTTGTAGATAGTTTATAAAAACTAATTTATCAAACCCCTTTTTTATCTACTTGAGCCAAATCATGCTGTGGATGAATGGATTTCCTTCCCTCAGCAGCTACTAATCTGTTAATTGCATTTATATATGCCTGCGCAGCCGCAACAACAACATCAGTATCAGCAGAATGACCAGAGAAGAGGTTTCCATCTCTTCTTATTCGAATCGTAACTTCTCCTAAAGCATCTATTCCCTCTGTAACTGACTTTACGGAAAACTCAATTAATTCATTAGGTTCTTCAGTAAGAGAATCCAAGGCTCTTACAACTGCATCAACAGGACCTGTTCCAAGGGAGACGGCGGTTTTTTCCTCTTCCTCTTCTCCAACAACAGTTACTGTTGCTGTAGGCATTAGAGATGTTCCACAACTTACTTGGACCAATTTCAATTGAAATAAAGCTTCTGGTAATTGAACTTGTTCACTAACAATGGCCTCAAGATCACGATCTGTTATCTCTCTTTTCCTATCAGCTAAGTCCTTAAATCTAGCGAAGGCATCATTAAGATCTTCTCTATTTAGATCATATCCAAGGTCCTCTAATCTAGCTCGAACAGCACTCCTACCACTTAATTTTCCTAAAGAAATTTTATTGTCAGACAACCCAACTGTTTTTGCATCGATAATTTCATATGTAAGCCTATTTTTCAATACTCCATCCTGATGTATTCCAGATTCATGTGC
This sequence comes from Prochlorococcus sp. AG-402-G06, assembly GCA_003277985.1. Classification (GTDB taxonomy): domain Bacteria; phylum Cyanobacteriota; class Cyanobacteriia; order PCC-6307; family Cyanobiaceae; genus Prochlorococcus_B. The sequence continues at coordinate 13,512 of QCHR01000023.1, read as the reverse complement.
AAAAGCGTTAGCCCCAACAATTGCTTTATTCGGTTGTACTACCATCCCAGTTAAATTAGAGACCAAACGAGATGACTTGGTTATTTCTTCAGTTCTAACTGCTGTTAAAGGCGTTGGAGACTCAGGAGGTCTTCCAAAAAAAGGATTAAAATATGCTCTTCTTACATGAAGAGCCATAATCAATTCTTCTAAAGCAGCATTACCTGCTCTCTCTCCTATTCCGTTAATAGTGCATTCAAGCTGTCTAGCTCCATTCTTGACAGCCTCAAGGAAGTTTGCAACAGCCAATCCCAAGTCATTGTGACCATGAACCGAAAGAACTGCTTCATTAATATTTGGAACATTTTTATTAATATTTAATATTAAATCCCCAAATTCAGAAGGAGTTGTATAACCAACTGTATCTGGAATATTTATAGTATTAGCCCCTGAAGATATGGCTAATTCAATTACTTCATATAGAAAATCTAAATCACTTCTTGCAGCATCTTCACAGGAAAATTCAACATCATCAACAAAACTTTTAGCATAGCAAACCATATCTGGGACGATACCAAGAACTTCTTTTCGGGATTTCCTTAATTTATGTTCAAGATGAATATCACTCGTTGCGATGAAGGTATGAATTCTTTTTCTGGGGGCTGGAGCAATAGCATCAGCACAAGCTTTTATATCAGGTTTTGAGGCTCTTGATAGTCCACAAATAATAGGTCCTTCTTCGCCTCCTACATTCTCAGCTATTTTCTGAACTGCAGCAAAATCACCAGAGCTAGCGAAAGGGAATCCTGCCTCAATAACATCGACTCCTAATCTTGCTAATTGCTGAGCAATCGCTAACTTTTCTTCTAAATTAAGACTCGCGCCAGGGGATTGTTCTCCATCCCTTAAAGTGGTATCAAAAATTAAGACTCGGCCTGGATCTTTGGCCATAGAATGAAATATATAAAGATATTTAGATCTTTAAGATCTATTTGAGTTGGATTAATTCTAGTCTATTTATCTCAAATTTCTACAAAGACTATTAATTCACTAATTATTTAGTTTATATTTTTATATTTATAGAACATTAAATAGATAGAAATTGAATATCAAATTCAATTCTTACGAATAAACGAAAAAATAATTTTTTCAGAGTATCTAATTTTACTAGTTTTAGATTATAACTTAAAGTTTATCTTTTCCTGTGCATCTAAAGAGTATAAGTATCCAAGGATCAAATCCAACAATCTGGGAGTTTTAATGACTAAAGGCAATCTCGCCATAGTCCTGCATGCCCATCTACCTTACGTGAGATCAGAAGAACCTGGCTCGTTAGAGGAGGACTGGTTCTTTCAAGCTTTAGTGGAATGTTATTTACCACTTTTAGAAACACTTGAAAATGCAGCAAAAGCAAAGGATCAAGAGCCTAAAGTCACAATAGGATTATCGCCTACTTTGTTATCACTTTTGGATGATCAAGTATTAAAAGATCGATTTGAAAAATGGGTAACTATAAGATTAGAAGTTCTCAATACCATTGAGAAAGACAACCTAAAAGCAGTACTTCACTTAAAAGACCATTTCAATCGCCAACTAGAAAGCTGGAAAGATTGTCAAGGTGATCTAATAGGAAGATTTAAGAAATTACAAATATTAGATGTAATTGATATTCTCACATGCGCAGCAACTCATGGATATCTTCCACTTTTAAGGGAAAATCCTGAGACAGTAAAGGCTCAATTAAAAACTGCCGTAACAGAACATGAGCGCTTTTTCATGAGCCCTCCATTAGGTATTTGGTTACCTGAATGTGCCTATTACGAAGGTCTAGATGAATTAATGGCTGAATCTGGACTGAGATATGCAGTTCTTGATGGTCATGGCCTGTTGAATGCAGATCCAAGGCCCAGATATGGTTTGTACGCCCCTATCTGCACCAGAAGAGGAGTAGCTTTTTTTGGTAGAGATAGTGAATCAACTCTTCCAGTCTGGTCAGCAAGGGATGGGTATCCAGGCAATGCAAACTATAGAGAATTTCATAGAGATTTTGGATGGGATTTATCAATAGAGGAACTTAAAAAGATAGGAATTACGGAGAAGCGGCCATTAGGGATTAAATTATTTAAGATTTCATCTAAAAATACATCTTTAGAAAATAAACAAGAATATGACCCACAATCAGCAAAAGAAAGTGTTGAAAAAGATGCAGAAAATTATTTAATCGACAGAAAGAAACAACTTATAAAACTTGAAAAATCAATGCAAATAGATCCATTATTAATAGCACCTTTTGATGCAGAGCTTTTTGGTCATTGGTGGTTCGAAGGTCCACAATTTCTATCTCATTTATTTTCCAAATCAAAAAAGGAAGGTGTCAAATTAATTACTCTAAAAGAGGCTCTTCAAGGATCACGACAGATACAATTATGCAATCCGTCTCCATCAAGTTGGGGACAAGGTGGCTTTCATAAATATTGGTTAAACAAGTCAAATGCATGGATTGTCCACGAATGGAGTAAAGCTGGAAGGGAGATGGTAAGGATTTGTTCCAATTGCTTAGTGGAAGAATCAAATATAAAAATAATTAAACAGGCTGGGAGGGAACTTTTACTATCTCAATCTTCAGATTGGAGTTTCATTCTCAAAGCAGGAACGACTACCGAGCTTGCAAGGGAAAGAATAAATTTGCATCTAAAAAGATTTTGGATGTTAATCAATTCAATTAATGATAATGAAACCATTGATAATGATTTTCTAAAGGAAATAGAGAAAGAAGATTGTATATTTCCTTTAATTTCTCCTATAGATTGGAAAAAGGATATCTAAATTCTATTTGTTTTTTAATCGAAAACCTATCATTCCCAATCTAACTTTTAATGGGGCAATAGAAAATAATTTGAGCATCACAATAAACAGTCTTGGTAAAGGAAGAGTATTAGTTAAATATCCGTACCAGTCTTCTTTGGGTAATTTAAAAAAAGTGTCAAAAAATGATCTCAAAAGGGATTCGTCAAAGCTCAGTAGTCGTTGAAGTCCAAACTGATAAAGGCGATGTCTTTGAACTAATTCAGTATTCCAAAGAGTTTTCCAGCCTTTTCTGGCTATTTGAGATGTAGAGATACGCTGGTCCTTTTTGATTACTTTTGCTATCTCCTTGGCTAAGGAAGGTGCTCTTCTTAAAAGTGATCCGACGAGATATCCAGAGGCAGGGTGAACCATGCTCGCAGATCCCCCAAACGCCAAAAGAGGTTGATCTCTATAAGGCAATGGCAAATTCATAGGGAACAAACAATGTTCTTCATGGATTATTTCCTCAATTTGGATACCTTTACTTGATAATCGTGAATTTAATCTTGCTTTTAATGATTCAAATGAAACTGGTGGTGCACATGCTAAGGATGTTTCCTCAACAAAATAACTTCCATCTCCCAAATCCATTGCGTAAAGGAAAGAAGGGGGCTCACTCAATTGTTTTGCATTTAAATGGTCTGGTCTGAAATCCATTAATACAAAACGATTCTTCTCCACGGGAGCAGAAGTAAATTTTCCAACCACTCCATAAGCAGCTTGCTTCGCAATTTGATCATGCTTAGGTCTTCTAATAAAAGGAGTTTTATGACCGCTTGCATCAATTACAAGTCTGGCAGAATATTTTTTTCCAGAAGTGCACATCACAACTGTTTCTTTTTCGCCAAACTCAATATTTTTTACAGTTTCAACTTGCCAAGCGAGTCCATTACATCTCTCAAGAAGAGCCTCCTGAAAATTAATTGAATTAAAAAGACCGTAATCAAGATAATGATTTGTACAATTATTACCCTTTTTATTTAACCCATCTCCAAAAAAACTAACAGTATCTTTCCATCTATATTTCAATAATTCCTGCATATTTAAAGACTCAAGTTCAGACGCCCAGATTCCATAAGTGTTTGGCCAAGGTTCTAAAGGAGACTTAGAAGCTATTGCCTGAACATTAAGTCCTTGTTGAACCAACTCAGCAGTGATGCAAAGAGCAGCAGGCCCTGCCCCCATAACTAGTACATCAGCAGAATTAATCAATTTCAAGTTGTTGATGTTGGATCTGTATTTATTTGTTCCTTACTTTGAGATGATTCTTTTGATTCTTTTGATTCTTTTGATTCTTCATCATTAATTTGCTCGGGGGGAACTAACACAACTTCCGACAACTTATCTCCATTATCAAGTTTCTGAATCCTTACCCCAGTTGCAGCTCTTGATTGTTGAGAAATTTTATCCGCACTGGTTCTAACAATTACTCCTCTTTCACTAACTAATAATAATTCTTCTCCTTTACCTAGAACTCTTAAGCCTACAAGTTCATCTCCATCTTTTCTGAATTTTATAGCTCTCAAGCCCATTCCAGCCCTTTTTTGCAAGCGGAATTGTGTAACAGGAACTCTTTTGCCCAGACCACTTCCAGATGCGACGAGAACCCAAGGTCCTTCAGAGACTGTTGATTCATCCTCAAGTTCTTTATCTTCACTTTTATCAACATGATCAGCTAATTCAGTAGATAAAACATCCATACTTACAAGTGAATCTCCAGGCTTAAGATTCATTGACCTAACACCTCTTGCTGTTCTGCCCAAGGGCCTTAATTCAGCATCATTTAATCTAAAATGAATAGTCATTCCGTTTTTGGAACCAATCAAAACACTATCTCCAGCCTCAGCCAATCTAACCCAAGTCAAAGCATCACCACCCTCTAAACCTATTGCGATTAATCCGTTTGCTCTGATTTTACTGAAAGCAGATAAAGGTGTTCTTTTTATAAAACCTCCCCTGGTAAGCATCAACAAATAGTTTTCATCATCAAAAGAACTAACAGATAGCAATGAAGTAATAGCTTCTTCTCGTGGAATGGGAAGTAGTTGAACAATAGGAGTACCTTTTGCAGTCCTACTACATTGAGGAACTCTGTAGGCTGGAAGAGCATAAGCTACGCCTCTATCACTAAAAAGGAGCAGGCTGTCATGATCATTACAACTAATAAACTTTTTCACCTCTTCTTCTCCTTGACTCCTGGTTCCTGCCTTACCTCTAGTACCCCGACTTGTTGCTTCAAATTCATTAACAGGCATCCTCTTTAAATATCCTGTCTCAGTTAACAAAACCACTGATCTTTCATTCGCAATTAAATCAATATCCTCGAGGCCTCCACCCAGATCAAGAATTTCTGTTCTTCTTGGAGAATTATATTTTTCTTTTATTTCATTCAATTCTATTTTTGTTATTTCAAATACCCTTTCTCTTCTATTTAAAATATCTTTTAAATCTATTATTTTTTTAACTAAATCCTCATGTTCAAGCCTAATTTTATCTGCCTCTAAAGCGGTTAGTCTTCTTAGCTGCATCTGCAAAATAGCATCAGATTGAACATCTGTTAATCCATGAAGTTCCTGTAATTTCCTTTTAGCAGTTGCCGAATCAGAAGCTGATCTAATAAGACTTATTATCTCATCTAACTGATCTAAGGCCAATAGTAATCCTAATAGTATATGGTCTCTATTTTCTGCCTTCTTCAAAAGATATTTAGTTCTTTTTTCAATCGTCTCAACTCTGAAATCTAAAAACACTTGCAACATCTTTCTAAGTGATAATATAACTGGCTCACCATTAACCAATGCAAGCATATTTGCACTAAAATTAGTCTGCAAAGGAGTTAGTTTAAATAAATTATTTAAGACAACCTGAGGATAAGAATCTCTTCTTAATTCAACCACAATTCTCATTCCATCTCTATCACTTTCATCTCTTATATCTGCTATGCCCTCGAGTTTTTTATCGTTAACCATATCAGCTATTCGTTCTATTAACGCTGCTTTATTTGTTTGATAAGGGAGTTCAGTAATTATTACAGCATCTCTATCTGGTCTGCCAGGATTTTCAATGGTTTCTATTTCAGCGACTCCACGCATTGTTATTGAACCTCTACCAGAAATATATGTTTCCTTAATTCCACTCCTGCCAAGTATTTGCCCACCCGTTGGAAAATCTGGACCTTTAATTATATTCATTAACTCAATTTCTTCTAACTCAGGATTAGAAATCAAAGCCATCAATCCATCTATCAATTCGACTAAATTATGTGGAGGTATGTTAGTTGCCATACCAACAGCAATTCCAGAAGAACCATTCAATAACAATTGAGGAATTCTTGCAGGTAATACAGTTGGTTCTTGCTGAGATCCATCAAAGTTATCAGCAAAATCTACTGTTTCAGATTCAATATCTTCAAGCAAGCTATCAGTGGTTAAAGATTGCAATCTGGATTCCGTATATCTCATTGCCGCAGGAGGATCATTATCAACTGATCCGAAATTGCCATGCCCATCAATTAGAGGCATCTGCATGGAGAAATCTTGAGCCATTCTGACCAAAGCGTCATAAACGGCGGTATCGCCATGAGGATGGTATTTACCTAAAACTTCTCCAACAACACGAGCGCATTTTCTGTAAGGCCTATCACTAGTCAGACCTAACTCATACATTGCATAAAGAATTCTACGATGAACTGGCTTAAGTCCATCTCGTGAATCAGGTAAAGCTCTTCCAACAATTACACTCATCGCGTATTCCAAGTAGGAACGCGACATTTCATTTCTCAAGTCAGTCTGGATGATCCGATCGTCGGATTCCCCGGGACCAGCGCTATTAGGTCCCAATGGATCAGCCATATAGAAGGGTTTTACCAATTATAAGAACATCTGAGCATTAATAAACCTTTTAGAGTGAATAACCATATATCCGAAAGTAAATCACCTCTAAGAAAATCAACAATCACAAAAATATGAAGCAAATTCCATTCAAAGCCTTTTAAATCATCGAATCAATAAGAAAGAATAAGCAAAATCTTGATTATCTATTCCCAACATTTGCTCAATTTGGCACTTGAGTTGGTAGTTTGACGAGAACTTATAAAATTTAGGTGTGAATATTCAACTAGGACGCACCAAAACTGTTCGAAGAGCCTACGGAATTGATGAAATCGCATTAGTTCCAGGAGGAAGAACAGTTGACCCCGACATCACAAAAACCAATTGGGAAATCGGAGGTATTAAAAGAGATATTCCCATAATCGCAAGTGCGATGGATGGTGTTGTTGATGTAAACATGGCAATCGCCCTTTCCGAATTAGGGGCCCTAGGTGTTTTGAATCTAGAAGGAGTCCAAACTAGATATGAAAATCCAGAAACAGTTCTAACCAAAATCCGATCAACTGGCAATGAGGAGTTCGTCCCTCTAATGCAAGAAATCTACAAACAACCCATAAAAGAAGAATTAATTTTAAAAAGAATTCAAGAAATTAAAAATAGTGGAGGTATTGCTGCTGTAAGCGGTACCCCAATTGCTGCAATTAAATATAGAGATTTAGTCAAAGACTCTGGAGCAGACTTGTTTTTTCTTCAAGCGACAGTAGTTTCTACAGAACATATGGGCAAAGAAGGGAATCAAAATCTTGACCTTCATGATCTTTGCAAGAACATTGGAATACCTGTTGCCGTTGGTAATTGCGTTACTTATGAAGTTTCTTTAAAGCTAATGAGAGCAGGAGCAGCAGCCGTAATGGTTGGCATTGGACCTGGTGCAGCATGCACTTCTAGAGGAGTTTTAGGTGTTGGCATACCTCAAGCAACAGCTATTTCTGATTGTTCTGCCGCAAGGGATGATTTTCAAAAAGAAACTGGAAAATATGTTCCAATCATTGCTGATGGTGGAATCATCACGGGTGGAGATATTTGTAAATGCATTGCTTGCGGTGCCGACTCAGTCATGATTGGATCCCCAATTGCAAGAGCTCAGGAAGCTCCTGGAAAGGGTTTTCATTGGGGTATGGCAACTCCTAGCCCTGTCCTTCCAAGAGGTACAAGAATCAAAGTAGGAACGACAGGAACTATAAAAAGTATTCTTCGTGGTCCTGCAATTCTTGATGATGGAACCCACAACTTATTAGGAGCAATCAAAACCTCTATGGGAACTCTAGGCGCTACAAACATCAAAGAAATGCAGAAAGTTGAAGTAGTAGTTGCACCTTCTTTGTTAACAGAAGGAAAGGTTTACCAAAAAGCACAACAACTTGGAATGGGAAAATAAAGATACCGAAAGATTTCATAATTAAATACCGTCGCTAGAGTTGGGTAGTGAGAGCCTTTACTCTCACACTCCTCACACACAAAAACACCCGACTTGTTCGGGTTTTTCTTATTCAAAGTAGGCAAATCAATATTCAAACTTCGTTTAAAAATGGCAGCAAAAGTTTTTATAGGCAAAATACAATTGTTATGATTTAGTTCTTAAGACTTCAAAGGTATGTCCACAGCTTCTGCAGTAACTGATTCCTCTTTCGAACAAGAAGTCCTCCAGAGCGACGTGCCTGTTTTGGTTGATTTCTGGGCTCCATGGTGCGGACCATGCAGAATGGTTGCACCAATTGTTGAAGAGATCTCAAAAGATTTCGAGGGCAAAATAAAAGTTTTCAAATTAAACACTGATGAGAACCCAAATGTTGCTAGTCAGTATGGGATCAGAAGCATACCGACTTTAATGATCTTTAAAGGTGGACAAAAAGTTGATACGGTTGTTGGAGCGGTTCCTAAAGCAACCCTCTCAGGGACAATCTCCAAACATCTTTGAATAAGAAGTTATTGGATTTAGTTTCTTAACAGTCCACACAAATATTTAGTAGGTAAAGCTTTTGACAAAAATCGGATTAATAGATTATGGAATGGGTAATCTTTTTTCCGTTCAACAAGCTTTCAAGAGGGTTAATCAACCTTTAGATATAATATGTGATTCGAAAACACTCAATTATTGTGATGCTTTAATCCTTCCAGGAGTAGGGGCTTTTGATGCTGCAATGATTAATTTAAAAAAAACTGATTTAATACCTTCAATAATTGACTGGATTAATAATGGCAAACCGCTTATTGGAATATGTTTAGGATTACAGCTCTTATTTGAGACTAGTGATGAGGGCACTTCAAAAGGTTTAGGAGTTATAAAAGGGCACATTCGTAGATTGCCTCAAGAAAAAAATGAGAGAATACCTCATATTGGTTGGTCTCCAATATATAAAACGAATGAATGTCCTATTTTAGAAAAAAATCCATCTTCCAATTGGATGTATTTCGTCCATTCATACTCAGCATGTCCTTTAGATCAAAAAAATACCGTAGCTACAACAAAATTTGGTAAAACTAATGTTTCATCTATGGTTTGGCATAAAAATACCGGCGCCTGTCAGTTTCATCCTGAAAAATCTGGCGTTGCAGGACAGAAACTTATTTTAAATTGGATTAATTGGTTGAAAAAAACCAAATTTTAATTTGAAAGGAAAACTGAAACTTATTTCTGGTAAAAGGATAGAAAGTCCTATCAGCCTAAAAACAAGGCCTACCTCATCAAAAGTAAGAGAAGCCATAATTAGTATTCTTGGGAACAAACTCAAAGAAGCAAGTTGGCTAGATCTTTGCAGTGGAAGTGGGGCCATGGCATGTGAGACTATTCAGAAAGGTGTAAAAAGAATTCTTGCAATTGAAAATCAGAGGGAAACATCAAAAATATGTAGAAAAAATCTTATAGAGGTATCTAAGACAATGATCAATTCATTACATGTTGAAGTCATATGTAATGAATTGATCTCATTTCTCAAAAAGGGTCCGAAAAACAAAAAAATTGGATTTATTAGAGATTATCCAAGTTATGAACAAAAATTTGATTTTATTTTTCTTGATCCTCCATACGAATCAGATTTATATGAACTTTCACAAGAACTTTTATTGTCCAAAAAATGGGTTAAAAAATCAACAACTTTGATATGCGAATGCTCGTCAAAATCATTGCCGAGAATACATAATGGTTGGGAATTGAACAAAGAGAAGTTTTATGGAAACACCTCAATTCTTTTTCTTATTCCCAATCAGGCATTGAACTACTTCGACGATACTGGTTCCATGCACTAACAAAAAGGCCTAATAATGTTATGGGAACTAGTCCAAGAACAATCCCACAGAGAAGAGGCTCAATCATTTGCTCGCATTTTTCATGAATACTAGTAACAATTCTTTCATGTCAAAGAGGTTTTAGTGAATAGTCCGTCATCAAAATCATTAATAAATGATGAGCAAAAAATTAGCTCTTGGCGAATATTCTTTTTAACCATTGCCACTTTAACTATCCTTATATTTTTTTGGACAGTAGGGGATTTCCAGCAAAATCCTTTCATTACTGAAACTTTATCAATTCAAGGTGAAGCTTTATCTGGAAGCAAATTATTCAAAATCAATTGTGCCGGTTGCCATGGGATTTCTGCTCAAGGTTTTGTAGGGCCCGACCTCCACGAAGCGACCCAAGAGATGAGTGATAAAAAGATTATTAATCAAGTTATTCGAGGATTGACTCCCCCAATGCCAAGTTTTGAAATTGAACCTCAATCAATGGCTGATCTATTGGCTTATATGCACTCTCTAAATTAATAGTGACTAATAAAAAAATACTAAAAGTAATACTTGTTGAACCTGCAGGGCCTATTAATATTGGGAGCGTTGCAAGACTATGCGAAAACTTTAGTGTTCATGAGTTAATACTAGTTTCTCCGAAATGCAATTATTTAGATCAAGATGCAAGAAAAATGGCTGTCAAAGGAGTAAAGATATTAGAAAAAGCAAAAGTATATAAGGATCTAAATTCAGCGCTTTATGACTGCACCAGAGTTATCGCTACTTGTGGAAGAAAAGAGCATGGAGATATTCCACTTAAATCTAATAAAGACGCTTTGTGCTGGGCTCTCAACTCAGAAAGAGAGGAAAAAATAGCGTTGATTTTTGGAAGAGAAGATAGAGGTTTATCTAACAAAGAGCTTCTAAAAGCAAACAAAGTCATCAGTCTTAATACAAGTGAGCATTATCCATCATTAAATTTGTCGCATGCAGTAGCAATTGTTCTTCATCAATTCAATCAACTTAATAAGCATGACTTTTCAAAAACCAGTTCAAAAATAATCTATCCAGCGAATTTAATTAAATTAGAAGATTGTATTAATGATGCAGGTAGTTTATTGCTTGATATTGGTTTCTTAATGAAGCATACTTATAAAGCTAAAATGACAAAAATCAAACAGTTGCTTATAAGAGGTGAAATAAAAGATGATGAAGTTGCTCTAATTAGAGGCATAATTAGCCAAGCGAGATGGAAAATTAAAAATAAAAATGATTAATTAAAATACCAAGCTACAATAAATAGTAAGGATTTATATTCTTTGATTTTAAAGTGAAAAGTCACCTAAAGTTAATAACAAGTATATTTTTAACTAGCATAGGCTTATCAGTTTTACTTGGTAGCTTACTAAGAGTTGCCGGTCCTATCAATCAAAGCCATAAAACAAATAAAAGAATCGATCAAGTAGGGAAATCAAGGAGGGTATTTAAAAAAGAATTACTAACTAGTAAATCTAATTTATCATTATTCTATAATAATAAATTAGAAAAATTTAAAAGACTAGAAAAATTAATTAATGAATGGGAGAATCTTATAATTAAAAATGAAGATCTAAATGTCAGTGCTTTTTTCTTATCATTAGATAATAAAGTTTATGCAGAAATAAATTCTAATATTGAACTACCTGCTGCAAGTAGCATTAAGGTTCCTATTCTAATCGTTTTACTTAGAATGGTAGAGAGTGGAGAAATATTTTGGAATGAAGAATTAATGCTTACACAAGATACAATTGGTGGTGGTTCTGGATGGATGGCTTACCAGAAAATAGGTGAGAAATTCCCCATTTTTGAAATAGCATCAGAGATGATTAGAGTTAGTGATAATACGGCAACTAATTTACTAATAAAACGATTAGGAGGGAAAAAAATAGTTAATCAAAAATTCATAGAAATTGGATTGAAAAATACACAAATAAATAACTATCTGCCTGATTTAGAAGGTACAAATATAACATCGACAAAGGATCTATCTTTAGCGATGGCTATGGTAGATAATGGTTATCTACTTAATGTAAGTTCTAGAGATATTTTCAGAGACATAATGGAAAAATCAAAAACAAACACCTTAATACCCTCTGGAATCTTAAGAGGTCTCGGGAAGGAATTTAAAGACACTGATTATCATCTTTCATTGAAAGGTTATTTAGTTCATAACAAAACTGGTGATATTGGGATCTCCTATTCGGATACGGCTTTAATACAAACTCCTCACAACTCAAAGGCATTCGCAAGTTTTATCGTCAAAGGTCCATTTAATGATCCACGATCAGCTGAGTTGATAAGAAATTTATCTGCAGAGTTAGTTCCTTTTTTAGTCCTTAATCAAAAATCAAGTAGTCCATATTAGATTTCTTCCTTACTTAAATAAAAAGTTGCTTTTTCATTATCTTTTTTTTTTTTGAACTTTCTCAATCTAAAGTGGCATGTCTATGAAAGAATCTTGTTACTAGTACTAAGAAAGTGAGTTCAACTAGAAAACGCAGAGTTTTTCCATTCACTTCAGTGATTGGTCAGGAGGAAATGAAGCTAGCGCTTCTTTTAAACGTTATTGACCCGAGAATTGGAGGTGTAATGATAATGGGTGATAGAGGAACTGGTAAGTCAACGACTATAAGAGCACTTGCTGATCTGCTACCTGCTATTCAAGTAGTTGAGGGAGATCCCTATAACAGTTCTCTTGATGATCCGGACCTTCAAAGCAACGATGTTAGGGAGAGAATAGACAATGGTAGTGAAATTCAAAAAGGTGAGAAACAAGTTCCCATGATTGATCTTCCATTGGGTGCTACTGAGGATAGACTTTGCGGAACTATTGATATAGAAAAAGCTCTCAGTGAAGGTGTTAGAGCTTTTGAACCAGGATTGCTAGCTAAAGCAAACAGAGGCTTGCTATATGTTGACGAAGTAAACTTGCTAGATGATCATCTTGTTGACGTACTTCTTGACTCTGCTGCCTCAGGTTGGAATACAGTTGAACGTGAGGGGATTTCGGTTAGACATCCCGCAAGGTTTGTGCTTATTGGTTCTGGGAACCCTGAGGAAGGAGAATTAAGGCCTCAGCTGCTTGATCGTTTTGGAATGAGTGTAGAGGTAAGAACCGTTAGGGAAGCAAAGCTTCGCGTTCAAGTTGTTGATCAACGCACAGCCTTTGATAATGATCCTGAAGCTTTTAGTGATTCGGTTCAAGGTAATCAGGACACACTTCAACAAAAAGTGGTTGATGCTCAAAAATTACTTAACGAGGTTTCTATAGATGAAGATCTCAGACTAAGGATTTCAGCAGTGTGCGGTGAACTTGATGTTGATGGACTTAGAGGAGATATTGTGACAAATAGAGCAGCAAGAGCCCTTGCAGCATTTGAAGGAAGAAAAGAGGTAACTGAAAAAGATATTGCACGAGTCGTCTCAACAGCACTAAGGCATAGGCTTCGAAAAGATCCTCTTGAACAAGTTGATTCTGGAGATAGAGTAATAAAAGCTTTTTGCAAAATATTTGAAATAAATGAAACTAATGATG
>QCHR01000022.1 GCA_003277985.1 Prochlorococcus sp. AG-402-G06 | reverse complement strand
AGTTAATACTTTATACAAATTATTATATACATAATATTAAATTAAAACATATAATAGAAGTACTTATCTTACGAATAAGAGACTATTTCTAATATACATTGCTCTATAAATAGGCAAATTTTTCTTAAGAGAAAATAACTCTCTATCTGTCTGTACATTATAAGGATTACAATCAAGAGATTTAAGATCTCCTAAATCTTTTCTTTTGAAATATCTAGTTTTATCAATCGTACTAGTCATATATTCAAAAAGTTTGAAGATATCACTTTGAATAAATATTTCACCATCATTACACATATATTGCGCAATAGAGTTAAGAAGATTTGTTCTAAGGACTCTCCTTTTAAAGTGTTTTCTTTTAAACCAAGGGTCGGGGAATTGGATTGAAACTCTTTTTAATTGACCATAATCAAAATCCGACAACCATTCATCTAGGCTTACATTAACATTACAAAATAGAAATTTTAAATTATTCAATTCTAATTCTCTCCTCTTTTTTTCACATAAGCTAACAAGAGGTTCTCTTATCTCAAGCCCGACAAAATTCCAGTCAGGATATTTTGTTGCTAATTCAATCAAGAACTCACCTTTCGCAGATCCAATATCTAAATGAATTGGATGGTCAGAGTTCCTAAAAAGAACATTCTTGCTTGGAAGTGATAATGGTAATTGAAAAAACTGGCTTAAAGGATTTACATGCTGTCTCACAGGATGAAACCCGATATCAATAAATAATTTTATTATATTAGCAAGTCAATTAAATTTTAAGGAAGAGTATAAACACAAACCAATTTATTAATTTTCAATGAGAGTATATTCTCTATCTTGTTTTATAGGTAGATAATTATGGAAAAATCTATGGTCGGTTTTGGAGCAATAGCCTAAAGGAACCTTCAAATAAGAAAAAAAATTAATAATTAAGACTACACATAAAAAGAATACCCTAAGGTTGATAATAAATATGGATAAGATTTTTTTGACTGAACCTCAATTCCAAATTCTAGTTTGGCTCTCATATCGGATTGCGGCTACCTTCGCATTTGGACTACCATTGTTTTTATTGATTTGGGCAAAAAGATCGAATTTAAGCTCTATTAATCGACTTTTATCAATTTACTGGAAAGTTTCCAGTCTTTATGCGATAAACCTTTTATTTCTTAGCGTTGAGAGTCAATTAGGCCACCTGATTTCATTCATTGCACCCATACTTATGGCTGCTTCTGTTTGGTTTTGGTTTGATCTCAATGAAGAAATTGATGAAATGCCTGTTTATAAACCAATTGCTTTAACTACACGAATTTGGAGATGGACCTTAACTTTTTGGTCCTTACTAAATACTGGCCTTCATCTATTTAGTTGGAGGTGTTTAAATTCAATTAATGAAAACTATTGTGATACTTGGACAGAGATTCCATTTAATTCATTCATGACAACAAAAACAATAATAAAATTTGTTTTAGACGGTAATTGGAGTACTGGATTTGCTTCATTTTTTGCATATTTATCTCTGATACTATATATAATAGGTTTGCTTCAATGGTTGATTGTCCAATTGCCAAAGAATGGTCGTTTTGCCGGTAAATTTTAAACCTAAAAACTATAACATTAAATTCTAATTAGTATTTAACTAGATAGCTAATACTACTTTTTCACACCTTTTACAAATATTTGGATGTTGATGATTCTTGCTCATTTCAATTTCATAATGCCAACATCTTTCACACTTAAATCCTCTTGCCTTTGCAATCTCCACTGAAGCAAGATCATTATCCTCGCTAACTAAAACTTCAGCCCAAGGCTCACCACCAATTTGTAAAGATGAAACTAGTAACCAATCTCTTAATACATCAACATTATTAGATTCGCTTTTAGCTAACCATTCAATAGCAGCTTGAACTTTTTCATCAGATATATCAAGCCTTACTGATGCTTCCAAAGAAGAACCTAAGTCTTGATTATTTCTACAACTCTCCAACAAGCGATTAATAATTGATCTGACTTTGCGGAGTTCAATAACATGGCAATTAAAACTACTATTTCTCCATGATTTAGGTGCAACAGGCCATCCTCTTTGAAATACTGAGTCTTCCTCTAAGCTATATGGAATATTCTGCCAAATATCCTCTGCCATATGACATAAAACAGGTGCAATTAATCCAGATATTTTCTCAATCACCAAGGATAAAACTGTTTGACAACTTCTTCTTCTAAAGTCAAGTTTAGAGCTCACATACAACCTATCTTTTGCAATATCTAGATAAAAATTAGATAGATCAACCACACAAAAGTTCTGAATTGTTTGGAAAAATTTCGAGAATTCAAAATTATTATATGCGTCTGTTATCTCATCGATTACTTCAGCTGTTCTATTCAACATCCATTTATCTAACAATGGGAGGTTAGCAATATCAATGGAATCATTTTTATAATCAAAATCATATAGGTTTCCTAATAGATACCTAGACGTATTTCTAACTTTACGATAAACATCAGAAATTTGTTTAAGTATATTTGATCCAATTGGGACATCTGCAGAGTAATCAACAGAACTAACCCATAGCCTCAAAACATCAGCTCCATAGGCAGGATCTAATTTCTTATTTGAACCACCATTAATTATAACCAATGGATCAATAATATTTCCTAAGGATTTACTCATTTTCCTACCGTTCTCATCCAATGCAAAACCATGCGTGAGTACCTTTTTAAAAGGTGCATGTTCATTTACTGCTACGGAGGTGAGTAAAGAAGACTGGAACCAACCTCGATGTTGATCAGATCCCTCTAAATATAAATCTGCTGGATAATTTAAATTTTCTTTCTTAGAAATAACTGAAGACCAACTAGAGCCAGAGTCAAACCATACATCCATAGTATCAGTACCTTTTTGCCATCGATCTGCCTCATTTAAATAAGAAGGTGGTAACAGCTTAGATACTTCATATTCCCACCAAATATCTGATCCATTGATAGAAAATAAATTAGCTATATGAGAAATTGTTTCTTTATTGAGTAAAATTTCTTGTCCATTTTTTTCATAAAATACTGGTATTGGCACACCCCAAGTCCTTTGTCGAGAAATACACCAATCTCCTCTTTCTCTAACCATAGAATCAATTCTATTTTTTCCAGATTCAGGAAGCCAAATAACATCTTCTATTGCAGAAAGGGCTTTATCTCTAAATCCTTCCACAGACGCAAACCATTGCTCTGTAGCTCTAAAAATAGTTGGTTTTTTAGTTCTCCAATCATAAGGATACTTATGCTCATATGGAATTTCTTTAAGCAAAGATCCAGTATTAATGAGCTCATTTATTATGACACTATTAGCATCTTGTAATACATTTAGGCCCTCAAACTTTCCTGCCTCTTTAGTGAGAAAGCCTTTTGCATCTACAGGGCAAGAAATTGGTAAATTATATTTTTTCCCAGTATTAAAGTCGTCAACACCATGGCCTGGAGCAGTATGTACTAATCCTGTTCCTGAGTCAGTTGTTATATAGTCCCCTCCTAATACAACAGGACTTCTTTTATCAAATAAAGGATGTTTATACATCATTCCATCTAATATTGATCCTTTAATTAATACTTTTTTTTCATAATTAATTCCTATACTTTCAGACACTTTCTCCAAAAGATCATTACCAATAATAATTAATGATCTATCAGAACTTTCTGCAATTACATAATCTATTTTTTCGTTAACAGATATGGCCTCATTTGCAGGAATTGTCCAAGGGGTTGTAGTCCAAATGACAAGTTTGATTTCATTTAATTTCCCTTCAGCATTGAATAGATCTGGTGATTGATTAGAAATTTCTTGAGTTAATTTTTTTGGTATTTTATCAACTTTAAATCCCACATAAATACTTTTACTAACATGGCCGGTGGGATATTCTAATTCCGCCTCGGCCAGAGCAGTTTGAGAGCTTGGGCTCCAATGAACTGGTTTTAGACCTCGATATATGTATCCCTTGAAGACCATTTCGCCAAACAACTTAATCTGAGAAGCTTCAAACGTTTTGTCTAAACTCAAATATGGTTGATCCCAATTACCCCATACTCCCCATCTTTTAAAACCATCCTTTTGTTGATTTACTTGCTTTTTCGCATAAGCAGCAGCTTTTTTTCTCAATTTAATAGGGGTTAATTCAGCTCTTTGAGTTTTATCCAAAGCTTGAAGAACTTTCAATTCAATAGGCAATCCATGGCAATCCCATCCAGGGATGTAACAAACTTTTTTCCCTTGCATTATTTGAAATTTATTGATTATGTCCTTTAATACTTTGTTAAGAGCATGTCCCATATGAAGCGTCCCATTTGCATATGGTGGGCCATCATGCAAAGTAAAAGTCTCTCCAGAATTGTTTAATCCTAATTCGAAATCTATCTTTTTTTTGGTCCAAAAAGCTTGCAACTCAGGTTCTCTTAGAGTTGCATTTGCTCTCATCCCAAAATTCGTCTGCAAAAGATTGAGAGTAGCTTTATAGGAGGGACGATCCTTTTGAGAATCTTTATTGACATTATTCACTTTGAGAAATATTCAATAGTCATCATGGGTGCCTGAGGCCATTTAACCTTATCAAGAAGTCTCTTCATTTTCAGGTAATTCTTGATTTCTGATCTTTTTGGAATCATTTGAGCCAGAGAGCTCAACTAGGTTCTTAGCAACTTCTTCTTTCAATTCTGGATGAACCCATTTTTTTTCTTTTAACGGTTTTTCAGAATTAGTCGTAAAGCTTGTAAAAAAATTTAAAAAAACCTTACCTAGTAACGTAAAGCTTTGACCCAGCTGTTTGAAGGATTCAAACCATCTTTGAAAAGATCCAATCCGATTTTTTTCTTCAATACTTAATTGATGCCATCTAGTTTGAATAATTTCTAAAATCATTTTTCCAAACAAAATTGACATAGAAATAACAAGTAAATTTATTGAACCTTTTAAAAACTCATTCTCCACTAGAAGAAATAATCCTAAAAATAAAAAAAGTCCACCAATCAACCAGTCTCTAGGCCTACTTATTTCAACAAGCATTAAAGGTACAGCCAATACCAAAAGCCCAACGAAAAGAAATATGTATCCAAAAATAGAAATAACCATATTTTCTCAATATAAAAGTATTTTGTAGTGGGAGAAGATTATTGAAAAACTAAAAATCATGCGTAATAAAAAGAGAATTTCAAATGTCTCCTAAAGAAATATGGAAATTACATTAATCTTTTTACGTTCATGAATCAAAAATAGTCTTTAAATAGCCATCTATGAGCTGCTAGAATCAATTTACAATCGGTGAAAACCTTTGGCCCACCTGGCGGAATTGGTAGACGCGCTGGTTTTAGGTACCAGTGGCTTTATGTCGTGGGAGTTCAAGTCTCCCGGTGGGCATTTTTTAATTAAGCTATACAAGCTTAATTAATCACAATTACATCAAGCAATGACCCAGTGCTTATCGAGGTCTGACAAAAATAAGGCAACGAATGAACTGAAGTCATTACGCGACTGGCAAAATGAGATCCAAGAATATCTTGATCCTCCCAAGCCTTTAAACGTAACTTTAGGTCTTTTCTTTGGCGGATATTTTCTTGCAATAGTTAGTATTTGGCAGTGGTATGAGGGGAACTGGCCTTTACCAATTTTGGTTGCATTAGCTTTTTTAGCTCTTCATATGGAAGGGACAGTTATTCATGATGCCTGTCACAATGCTGCTCATCCAAATAAATGGGTAAATCAATTCATGGGGCACGGGTCAGCCATATTACTCGGTTTTAGTTTTCCAGTTTTCACAAGAGTTCATCTAGAGCATCATAAATATGTAAATGATCCCAAAAACGATCCAGATCACATAGTCAGCACCTTTGGTCCTATTTGGTTAATTGCTCCAAGATTTTTTTATCATGAATATTTTTTCTTTGAGCGAAAACTGTGGAGAAAATTTGAACTGATGCAATGGGGAATTGAGAGAGGGATATTTATTTGTATAGTCATTGCCGGAATAAAATATAATTTTATGAACATTATTTATAACTTATGGTTTGGACCAGCACTAATGGTGGGAGTCACTTTAGGAATATTTTTTGATTATCTGCCTCATAGACCTTTTCAATCTAGAAATAGGTGGACAAACGCACGAGTTTATCCAAGTAAACTAATGAACTTGCTAATAATGGGACAAAATTATCATTTAGTTCATCATTTATGGCCCTCTATTCCATGGTTTGAATATAAACAAGCTTACGAAGCAACGAAACCACTTTTAGATAAAAAAGGTTCACCTCAAAGAATGGGGATTTTTGAAACTAAAAAAGATAGTCTAAATTTTCTCTATGATGTTTTACTTGGAATTAGAAGTCACAAAGAAAGAAGAAGTAAAATGAGGCCATTAGCAAGATTAATACCAAAAAATAATTGGAGGAGAAAATATATAAAATTAATTCATAGAACCAGAATTAGAACAGCAAGTAAAAGATAATTTATAATTTAAAGTATCTTGGGAACTCTAAAAAAATCACCTTCCCTTTGTGGTGCCTGATTCAGTAGATCTTCTCTTGAGCAATTAACTTCAACGAAATCCTCCCTCATTACATTCACTACCTCAACAGCTCTAGTAGTAGGAGGGATATTTTCAGTATCTATTTCTTGAAGTTGATCAACATACGAAAGTATTTCTTCGAGTTGCTCCGTATAGGTTTCTATTTGATCTTCTGGTAGTTCTAAACGAGCTAACTGTGCAACCTTACGAACATCAGATGAATAAATTTTAGTCATGGTTATGGTAGAAAATTTTGAAGATCTTTAAATGATCAAAAGGACGACTTATTAGAAAAAGATCTTAGTGCTTTCATTTAGACAAATAACTTCATGTAGCATTTTGCCATCTAAATGTCTCTTGAAGATTTTAAATGTTCTTAGATTGATCAGCAAGATAGAGAAATCTATTCTGTAGCCATTAATATGTACTAAAGAGAAATATTAAGCAAATCTCACTCCTTACAAAAGAATTCTTTGCAAGACCATCTCATTTGGTCGCACCGAATTTAATTGGCTGTTTTTTAATTAAGCGCTTATCAAAAAAAAGGTTGCTGGCTGGAGTAATTGTTGAAACTGAAGCTTATTCTGAAGAAGAAGCTTCGTGCCATGGCTTCTCAGGAAAAACACAAAGCAACGAAACCCTTTTTGGTGAACCAGGTAATTTTTATATATACCTTTCATACGGTATTAATAGTTGCGTCAATATTGTTACCGGGAAGAAAAACTGGGCAAATGGTGTACTGCTTCGATCGATAGCAATAAAAGGAGAAAATGAGAGAATTGCCTCTGGGCCAGGGTTATTGGCAAAAAGATTTGGATTAAATAGGAATTTTGACAATTTAACCTTGTCACCTGCAAATGATTTTTGGTTAGCAGAGGGAGAAAGTTCAACAAGAAAAGGAAATATTGTTCAGACCACAAGAATTGGCATTTCGAAAGCTAAAGATATACCTTGGCGTTGGTACCTTAAAAATAGTAGAAGTGTTAGCAAAAGGGTTAAAGGAGATCGAATTCCTCCAAAAAATAAGTGTTGGTCACCATCAACATTTGAGGGATTATGAATAATTGGAACCATAATCACATTCTGGATCTATCTAAGTTTTCTCTAGAGGATTACAACACAGTTTTAGAACTAACAACAAGATTTAAAGATGTCCATAAATCAAGTTCTAGAAAACTTCCAGCGCTTCAAGGAAGATTAATCGCCAACTTGTTTTTTGAGCCAAGTACAAGAACAAGAACCAGCTTTGAACTTGCAGCGAAAAGACTGTCTGCTGATGTTCAAAATTTTTCTGTATCAGCAAGTTCTCTAAGCAAAGGAGAGACTCCTCTAGACACCATTCTCACATATATCTCAATGGGGGCTGATATCTTAGTAATTAGGCATGAGTCAACAAATGTCCCCGCAGAGTTAGCTAATTATGTAGACAGAAATAACATCAATACATCCATTCTCAATGCAGGTGATGGATTTCATAGCCATCCCAGCCAGGGGCTTTTGGATCTATTTACACTTGCTACTTTCTTTGCTCCAAACAAGCCATCTACCAATAGTCTTACAAATAAAAAGATCACAATAGTTGGAGATATTCTTCATTCTAGAGTTGCAAGATCAAACCTTTGGGCTCTAACTGCATGTGGAGCTGATGTAACGCTATGTGGGCCTCCAACCCTTCTCCCTGAGGAATTCATTGATTTTGTTCAAAATCCTCCTCCAGGTCAAAGATTTGACCCTATTAATAAGAGAGGTTCTGTTTTCATAGAAAGATCACTAAAAGAGGCATTAAAAAATAGTGATGCAGTTATGACACTTCGATTACAGAAAGAGAGAATGAAAAAACATATTATTTCAGATCTTGATAGTTATTATTCGCAGTATGGACTAACTCATCAAAGTTTAAAATGGTGTGAAAAGAAAGTACCTGTTCTACATCCTGGACCAGTGAATAGAGGAATAGAAATAAGTAGTGAATTAGTAGAAGATAATTCAATCAATCTTATAAGTAAACAAGTAGAAAATGGTATTCCAATAAGAATGGCTTTGTTGTATTTACTTGGGTTGAATAAAAATAATTAATTATATTTACAAGAGTTTCAAGCCTTCTGAAAAAAGACCATATGCTATACCTATTCTAAACATATCAAAAACTCTAACAAGTATTATTGGTTTTTTTGACTTTAGAAAAATAAATCTAGCTTTAATTAAAATCTCCAAAAATATTAACGCAATAAATGCTCCAACAGGATCCATCAACGCTAGTACGCCATTAATCATACCGAGAGAACTACCTATCAAAAAACCTACCAAAAAAATTATTGCTAACAATGAATACCTTCTCCAAGGATTTATCGCCCAGTTTGCTAACCTTTCAACAAACTTTGTAGATGAATTATATAAAAATGTTTTCTGCATTCTTGGAGACATATGAGAAAAGATAAAAATTAACTCAGAATTTTTCCATTAATTAACTCCCTAACTTAAATATAATAAATGAAAGATCTAATAAAGCAAAAACAAATTATTTTCATCCAAGATATAAAAAATCAGATTTCTTATTATACGAAATATCCACATTATTTAAAATTTGAAAAATATCTTTTAAAGGTCTATTTGATATAAAATCAAAATATCATGAATAATCCAACCTCTTTATCTGGAAAAAAAATATTAGTTGCTGTCACAGGAAGTATTGCAGCTGTTAAAGCTCCTATTTTAGTTAGCCGCCTAATTAAAGCTGGGGTAGAGGTCAAATGCGTAGTAACACAAAGCGCATCTAAATTGGTTAGCCCCTTATCTTTATCTACTTTAAGCAGAAATAAATGTTATCAAGACAAAGATCAGTGGGATGACTCTCAAACCAAGCCTTTGCATATTGCTTTAGCTGAATGGGCAGAGCTCATTATTGTTGCACCTATGAGCGCGACATCTTTATCTAAATTTACCAATGGAAATGCTGATGGACTATTAGCAAGCATTCTCTTGGCTAGTAAATCTCAAATAGTTATTGCTGCTGCAATGAACACTTCAATGTGGGAAAATCAATCAGTAAAAAAAAATTGGAATTACTTAAAGACTATTGACCAAATTATTAGCCTCGAACCTAGTGAAGGGCTTTTAGCTTGCGACAGGGTTGGTGATGGGAAAATGGTCAATTTAGATATTATTGAATTAGCTTCTGAAAGTGCATTTGTTTTCAATGCCGCAAATAAATTTCTCACTAAAGATTTAAAAAACATAAGGTTTCTCGTATCAGCTGGTCCCACCGTCGAAGATCTTGATGCCGCAAGACAATTGACGAATCGAAGTAGCGGAAGGATGGGTATTTTGATAGCTCAAGCTGCAAAGTTAAGAGGTGCAGACGTCGATTTAGTACATGGCCCTATAAGCCTGCAAGAAGATCTGCTTGAGGGACTTAATGCTTATCCAGTTAGAAGCTCAGCTGAAATGGGTGCAAAAATTGATGATTTACAGCCATCTGCTCAAGTCATTGTTATGGCTGCTGCAGTATCAGATTTCAAAAAAAATAGTCCAAGTAAGAAAAAAATCTCTAAAGAATTTTTTTTAGAGTCCATTTTTGATGATTTAGAAATGACAACAGATTTAATCAAAAATCAAACGAGCAAAAAATTAAAAAATCAAATTTTCCTAGGTTTTGCTGCTGAAACGGGAAGTGATAAAGAAATTATTGAAAAGGGAGAGATTAAAAGGGTATTAAAAGGTTGTGACCTACTCATGGCCAATCCTATTGACAGAGCTGGGCAAGGATTTGATAAAAACTTCAACAGTGGCTTTTTGTTAGGTCCAAAAAAAATGGTCAAAAACTTATCTTTTTCAACAAAACTTTCAATATCCCATCAACTTTTAGATGAAATTCGAAATCTAAAATCAAAAATTTATTGATATTTTTCGAATTTGTTTTTTTTCAATAATTAGAGTCTAAACGCCAAAAAAGACTGCTACAAAAGGGTTTTAAATGGAATCGGAGTAATAAATGCATTAACCCAAAAGCTACGGGTTGTATAGAGCTGGCAAATGCTTGTGATAAGAAGTATTTGACACCTGTAATATCCCAACTGAATTAATTGGGCGGTTTCGACCGCAGTCATCTAGCCCTCTCATGCGATTTCGTCCTCTGCTGGCTTTGATGCTGGCTTTTTGTCTCACCTTTACAACTCTCCCATCAAGCGCATCAGCAGCTTTAAAAGGGCGCGAGCAAGGTAATGCTCGTTTTGGCAATGTTGTTAATACTGGCCAAGCTGATGCTTGCACTGTTTTACCAGCGGGTTCATCGGGTTCTATTAATGCTGATGGTCAATTTAAAAGCTTATGCCTTCAGCCAACAGAAGTTTCAGTAAAACTTCCAGGTAACAAGCGAAATAAATCTGATTTTGCTATCGCAAAAATTATCAGTCCTCGCTTCAATACAAGTCTTGATGAAGTTTATGGAGATCTTTCTGGAGGGAAATTCACTGAAAAAGGTGGTATTGACTTCTCTCTAATTACAGTTCTAGCTCCAAATGGAGAGGAATTTCCTTTTGCTTTCTCTGTAAAAGAGATGGTTGCTGAATCTAAAAAAGGAAAATCAATTGAACCAGGAGCTGAATTCTCAGGCCCTACAACGACTCCTAGCTATAGATCTGCAGACTTCCTCGATCCAAAGAGTAGAGCTAAATCAACTGGCGTTGAATATGCTCAAGCTCTCATTGCTCGTGGTGGCGATGATGAAGATCTTGCGAGAGAAAATGTTAAAGATGATCTAGGCGGTAAAGGTGAAATAACACTTACTGTCGATAGTGTTGATGCAGACACTGATGAATTTGGTGGGCAATTCGTTGCAATCCAACCTTCAGACAATGACCTTGGATCAAAAGATCCTGTTGATATCAAAATCAAGGGTATCTTCTATGGTCGCAAAGCCTAAAAAATAACCATCTGAATTAACTAAAAAGGGGGTATAAACCCTCTTTTTTTTTGGGCTGAATTTAATGAAAACAATTTCTCAAACATGGGCCCTTTATCTGGGAGAATCTGCCAGTAACTTCAAGCGAAAATGACTAGCAAGCAAAGTTCTTATAAAAATCTCGAAGGTTTGATCAAACCATATGGTGAAAAACTTATAAACCTTATGGCATCTGATGAAGAAGCAAAGGAGTTAAAAAAAAATTCTTTGAAAACTTTAAATTGCTCTGATAGAAATGCTTGTGATATTGAACTTCTTTTGATAGGAGCCTTTTCTCCCTTAGATGGCTTCATGAATGAAAAAAACTATGACTCAGTTGTCAAGGAAAATCGACTCGAATCAGGTTTACTTTTTGGTTTACCAATTGTTATGGATACAGATAGAGAAGATATAAATCCAGGAGATTCAATTTTACTCAATTATAAAGATCAAGAATTAGCAATTTTAGAAGTACAAGAAAAATGGACACCTGACAAGGTTATTGAGGCCAAGTTTTGCTATGGAACAACTTCTCTGGAGCACCCTGCAGTAAGAATGATAACTATGGAGAGGAAAAAATATTATTTAGGGGGCTCAATCAAAGGTCTAGAATTACCAAAAAGAGTTTTTACTTGCAAAACACCTGCTCAAGTAAGAGAGAACCTTCCCTCTGGGGAAGATGTAGTTGCATTCCAGTGCAGGAATCCAATTCATAGAGCCCATTATGAGCTTTTCACAAGAGCCTTAGAAGCTAATAATGTCAGTCAAAATGGTGTTGTTCTTGTTCACCCAACTTGTGGACCAACTCAAGAAGATGACATACCTGGATCAGTAAGATTCCAAACCTATGAAAAACTTGCCTCTGAAGTAAATAATCCAAAAATTAGATGGTCATATCTTCCTTATTCAATGCATATGGCTGGTCCAAGAGAGGCTTTGCAGCACATGATTATCAGAAGGAATTATGGTTGCACACATTTCATTATCGGAAGAGATATGGCTGGCTGCAAGTCATCTCTCAACGGAGAAGATTTTTATGGTCCATATGATGCTCAAATTTTTGCAAACAAGTGCTGCGAAGAATTAGGAATGCAAACAGTTCCATCATTAAATCTTGTTTACACAGAAGAGGAAGGCTATGTAACGGCTGATCATGCTAAAGAAAAAGGATTACACATAAAGAAATTAAGCGGTACTCAATTCAGGAAAATGCTCAGAAGCGGAGAAGAAATTCCTGAATGGTTTGCATTTAAAAGCGTCGTTGATGTACTAAGAGCCGCATAGTTGGACCTAATCCTATTAAACTCTTAACAGATATAGAAGAACATTGAACAAACGCTGGAGAAACATTGGTCTTTATGTCCTAATTGTCGTAGTTGTTATTTTTGTTGGAAGTGCTTTCTTTGATAAGCCAAGCCCTACAAAAGCATCTAGGTCACTGAGATATAGCGACTTTATAGAAGCTGTTCAAGACAAACAGGTAAGCAGAGTACTCATATCCCCGGATAAAGGGACAGCACAAATTGTGGAAAGTGATGGAACAAGGGCTCTAGTTAATTTGGCTCCTGATCAAGAATTACTTCAATTATTAACTGATAATGACGTTGATATTGCTGTTCAACCAACTACTCAATCAAATCCCCTGCAACAAGCTGCTAGCAGCCTAATTTTCCCAATCCTTTTATTAGGAGGCCTATTTTTTCTATTTAGAAGAGCTGGCTCTGGTGGTGGCGGAAATCCAGCAATGAGTTTTGGAAAGAGCAAAGCAAGACTTCAAATGGAGCCAGAAACAAAGATTACTTTTGGTGACGTTGCTGGTATTGAAGGAGCAAAGCTAGAACTTACAGAAGTAGTTGATTTTTTAAAAAATCCTGATCGTTTCACAGCTGTAGGGGCAAAAATTCCTAAAGGTGTTTTGTTAGTTGGCCCTCCTGGAACAGGCAAAACTTTGCTTGCGAAAGCCGTAGCAGGTGAAGCTTCAGTTCCCTTCTTTTCAATATCTGGTTCTGAATTTGTTGAGATGTTTGTTGGAGTTGGAGCAAGCAGAGTTAGAGATCTTTTTGAACAAGCAAAGAAAAATGCTCCATGTATTGTTTTCATTGATGAAATAGATGCTGTCGGCCGTCAGCGTGGGGCTGGCCTTGGAGGAGGTAATGATGAAAGGGAACAAACACTGAACCAGCTTTTAACTGAAATGGATGGTTTTGAAGGGAATTCAGGAATAATTATTGTTGCGGCAACTAATAGACCTGATGTGCTCGACTCAGCACTAATGAGACCAGGAAGATTCGACAGACAAGTAACAGTGGATAGACCTGATTACTCAGGGAGATTGCAAATACTCAAAGTTCATGCAAGAAGTAAAACTCTCTCAAAAGGAGTTGACCTTGATCAAGTAGCAAGAAGAACCCCAGGTTTTACTGGAGCAGACTTAGCCAATCTTTTGAATGAAGCTGCAATATTAGCTGCGAGAAGAGAATTAACAGAGGTCAGCAATGACGAAATAGGAGCTGCAATCGAAAGAATTATGGTAGGTCCTGAGAAGAAAGATACAGTTATCAGTGAAAAACGTAAAAGGCTAGTTGCCTATCATGAAGCTGGCCATGCAGTAGTTGGTGCTGTAATGCCAGATTATGACCCTGTACAAAAGATCTCAATCATTCCAAGAGGACAGGCTGGTGGTTTGACATTTTTCACTCCCAGTGAAGAAAGAATGGAATCTGGTTTGTATTCAAGGTCTTACCTACAAAACCAAATGGCTGTTGCTCTCGGAGGAAGAGTTGCAGAGGAAATTATTTACGGAGAAGATGAAGTAACAACCGGAGCGTCAAATGATCTAAAGCAAGTTGCTTCAGTTGCTAGGCAAATGATTACTAAATTTGGCATGAGTGACAAGTTAGGGCCTGTAGCTCTAGGAAGATCACAAGGTGGAATGTTCCTTGGCAGAGACATCTCCGCAGAAAGAGATTTTTCTGAAGATACAGCTGCAACTATTGATTCAGAAGTTTCAGTGCTTGTTGAAATTGCCTATGAAAGAGCTAAAAAGGCTTTAAACGACAACCGTCAAGTACTTGAAGAGCTAACAGCAATGCTTATGGAAACCGAGACAGTTGATTCCCTAGAGTTCCAGGATCTGTTAATTCGCCATGAAGTTAAAGTCGCAGAGTATGCTTGATCTAAAAATTATAATTTTTGGAAGTTAAGCAAAACAATTTAATCAATTCTCTTAAAATACAGCCACTAATAGTTGTAATCAGACTTGAAAATGAATTTTTCAATACCTCTGATAATAGGAATAAGTTATTTTTAAAAATTAATAAACTTTCTAGCTATGGAATTAGGCATATAGAAATAGGTTGGGATCCAAACGAAAAATGGGTAGGTTTGATTTCCGAAATAAAAAACAATTTCAAGTCAATTAATATTGGTGTTGCATCTATTTCCTCCAAGCAATCTTTAGAATCTATTATTTCATTAGATCTAAATTACTCAATGAGTCCAGTCTTCAAAAAAGAAATTCATCTCAAAGCAATCGAATACAATCAATTAGTTATCCCAGGAATATCTAATATTGAAGATTTCAAACAAGCAATTAATCTAGGATATAAAATAATAAAAATCTTTCCTGCATCAAAACTTGGGATTAACTTTCTAAATAAATTAAAAGACTTTAAAGAAAATGATATTTTTTTCATAGGTGCTGGTGGCATAAAAAGTAGAGATTTAAAAGAATTATTTAAAAATGGATATAATGCTTTAGCGATAGGAAGAGAATTAGTCAATCAAATTCCGGATAAAAATATTGATATGTGGCTAAAAAATATTTAAAAATACTTCTTAAAAGAAGTATTAATTTCCATACTGACTTATTTGACGAGAGTAATTAATTATCCAAACAATATTAAGAACATTGGCCTTTTAGCCTAAGTAAATGATCAGCAAGAACTAATGCAACCATAGCTTCAACCATTGGGACTGCCCTTGGTAATACACAAGGATCATGCCTTCCCGTTGCCTTTAGTGTTGTTGCATTACCATCTTCATCAATAGTCTTTTGACTTTTCCTAATAGTTGCTGTTGGTTTAAAGGCAACTCTAAGAACTATATCCTCACCATTACTAATACCTCCTTGAATTCCCCCTGAATTATTTGTAGCCGTTTTCAGTTGGTCAGATTTCGATGGCAAAAAAGGATCATTATGTTCGCTTCCTTTCAAATAAGTACCTCCGAAACCAGACCCCACCTCAAAACCTTTAGTGGCAGGCAAAGACATTAATGCTTTTGCTAAATCAGCCTCTAACTTATCAAAAACAGGCATACCAAGACCTACTGGCGGATTGCGAACAACACATTCTATTACCCCTCCACAGGAGTCTCCTTCTTGACCAAAAGCCTCCACTCTCTGAATCATTAAATCTGCAGCTGATTGATTTGGACATCGAACAATATTTTTTTCAATCTCATCAAAAGTAACTTCACTTGGGTGGATCTCAGCTTCAATATCATGAATTCTCTTTACCCAAGCAAGTATTTCAGTACTACAAGACTTCGCAAGGAGTTGCTTTGCAATAGACCCCGCGGCGACTCTAGCTATAGTCTCACGTGCTGATGCACGCCCTCCGCCACTTGAAGCCTGAATTCCATATTTTTTCTGATACGTAGCATCCGCGTGAGATGGTCTAAAAGTTTTTTTAATTTCAGAATAATCTTGAGGTCGTTGATCTTTATTTCTTACAACCATCGCAATTGGAGTACCTAAGGTTTTATTACCTAAAAGACCGCTCAGAATTTCAACTTCATCACTTTCGTTTCTTGGAGTAGTGATTTTGCTTTGTCCTGGCCTTCTTCGATTGAGGTCATTTTGAATTTTGTTTATATCAAGCTCCAACCTTGGTGGACATCCATCAATAATTACACCAACACCGCCACCATGAGATTCGCCAAAGGTGCTGATATTAAAAAGTTTTCCGAAACTAC
>QCHR01000021.1 GCA_003277985.1 Prochlorococcus sp. AG-402-G06 | reverse complement strand
AATTTTTCTATAGTTTCTTTTGCTATTTTAGTCTTCTTATCAATTTCTTCTAATTTTAAATTATATAAATTTTTCATTAGAAAGCCTAGATGTGATACGGAGGGTTCGGCCCAAATAGAATCAAATAACCCAAAATGACTTTCAGAATATTTGAATTCATAATCTATAAGCCATGCGTTATTTTTATTGCAAAAATCAAGTTGCCCTCCGAATCCTGTTGTAATCACCGGAAGTTCTAATAACATAGCTTCTGCAATAGGTAAACCAAATCCTTCACCACAACTGGGAGATACAAGAACATTAGAAACCATATATAGTTTTTTCATATCAATATCTGAAATATCTTCTTCGATAATCAGTACATGTGGGTAATTTGGATTATCAGCAATGGCACTATCTAAGATATTGTGTAAATCATTGTGTGGATTATCAAAAGTTTTTATTATTAATGAAACATCGTCTTCAATAGTAAAATTTTCTCCGTAGGATTTGATTAATTGATTAACACCTTTTCTTGGAAAACAAGAGGAAACATGTAAAAATTTAAATTTTCGCGCATTTAGTTTCAAATGACTAATATTAAAACTTGCTTTCGTGTGATCAACGCCTAACTGAGTAACTTTGATTGGTATGGATAATCCATTATCTATTAGTGTTTTTTTTACGTATTGAGACATTACAGTTAAACCATCAAGATAATAGTTAAATTCCTCTATCCAATTGAAAGGGTATTCTGATTCTTCCCAGCCATATGAATGTAAGAGATTAAAATCTCCATGAATATCAGAAACTCTAGGAGGATATAAATTTCTACTGACAACTAGATTAGAAATATTTTTGATTCTAGTTTTTTTATGGATAGCATTTAAAGACTCATATCTTTCTAAAAAACTAATATTTGGCAAATAGTCGCCTGATCCTTCAGAAGAATTCAAATACACATCTGATTGATACTTATCAAGTGCTAGTGCAAATTCACGGTTTAAGATAGCTAGACTATAATTAGAATCATAAGGTCCTTCAATAAGCCAATTAAAATTGGATTTTGAAAGGTTTATTGTATCTCGACAATTCCTAGCCTGCTGTTGTATTAAATCAATACAAGCAGAAATATACATCAAATATTTTTTTTGATATTTAATATTTTTATTTCTTATCAAGTAGGTAATCTCTTCAAAGATTTTGTCAATTTTTTTCACCAATCTTTCTGATGTTGTAAATTCATTAATGGAACTTGAAGTAATTAAATTATCCTGTTCAATTAATATAGAGTTAAAAGCCTTTATTGCTAATTTTGCTGTTTTATTCCATGAAAAGATTTTGGCATTTTTTTCAGAATGTATTTTTAATGCCTTATAAAATTCTTTATCTTTAAGACACTTAAAAATCAGATTCGTGATTTCATTTGTATCGTAAGGATTAAAAAGTGCGTTTTTATTGTTAATAACCTCAGGAATACTAGTAGTATTAGAACCAATTACTGCTGCTCCACACGTCATAGCCTCCAAAACAGGCAAACCAAAGCCTTCATGAAAGGAAGGAAAAATGAATAAATGACAGTTACTATATAAATTTTTAAGTTCAATATCTGAAACGTAACCCAGGATAGTTACATATTCAGATGGAAGGTTATATTCAAACATCCATTCATTCAACCAATCGCGTTCTAAATCTAAAAGCTTTCCTGCAAAAACAAGTCTGTGCTTAAGTATTAATTTTTTTGGTAGTTTAGAGTATGCAATAATTAGATTTTTAAGATTCTTTCTTGGATCGGCTGCACCAGTATAGAATAAATATTGACCTAAGCTAGATATATCAATAGAACAGTCGTTTGATACATCTTTATCAGTCCCAAATAAATTATTATCACAAGCCGAAGAAATATTATACAAAGAGTTAGAATTTATTTTTAAATATTTCTGGGCCTCAAGAAGACAAGAATTAGAAATAGTTAATAATGCGTCAAATTTTACAAGCTTGGATACTTGATCATAGTAAGTATTTCTAATACTTAAGTTGTTTAAATATACATCTTTATTTATAAGTGGAATAAGATCATATAAAATTGACACAATTTTTGGAAGGTCAAATGAAGAATCAAATTCAGTTATACAATTATCAAATTGACTTTCAAAGAAACTGGTAATCAGTATAAGATCTCCGTTTAAAATCGAAGCTGCATAAGATCTCAATTTCACAGCTATTGAGCTATTCGAGTCAATCTGATTTATATCATCATTAAAAGGACCCGGAGCATACCATTTAAAGTAAAAGACTTTATATTTAGAACTAATTAACTCTTTTTCGAATTCGAATTTAATATCAAATAAAGAAGAATTTGCAAATAGAATATATGTATTATCCGGATAGTTACTAATTAATGATTTAATTAATGAAAGAGAATAGCGGCCAATACCACGTCCTCTGCTCCCTTCACTTTGACATCCCTGTATATCAATTATAATCCTCATAATTTTATTTAGTTGATTCTGTAGAATCCAACCTTTGAAAAACTTGTTTAGCCAATTCGGAAGAATGGTAATACCTTAACAAGTACTTATTAGACTCATCAGATTCAGAATTATACAACTTAGCCTGATCACTTCGCTGCATTAACTTATCAGCTTGATCTCTAAAACCAAATTTGATCATTACTTTATTAATGGCTTTCACTAGATTTTGTCTACCTAGAATAAATCTAAGCAATATATTTATATCTATTTTCCTAAGAAATACAAATAAAATCTTTACGAGCTTAATAAAGAATTTTTTTGAAAGATTCAAAATTTTATTCAATATTTTAGCACCTTTTACTAAATAATTATTATTTAAGGAGTCACGCCAAGTTGAAAAACTAATATTAGCTTTTTCAAAAGTTATTTGATTAGTTCTTAACATTAATATTGCTTCTTCCAAAGAATTAATCTTAATCTCAAGTTGTCTAATATAGTTATCATGATCATGAGCAGCATCTAATGTAGAAATAGATTGATTAATTTCTAATTGCCATCTATGACTTGTTAAAAATAAATGATTAGTACATTTTTCTGTTTTAGTTGCAATAAAACATACGTCTTGAGAAATGCCATTGAGAACCCTAGTTAAAGTATGATCTGAAGATGGCTGTAATGGTCCCCCATTAATAAAAAAATATTCTACTTTGTGAAAACCTATTTGCTCAATATGAAAAACCATAGACTCAGGGTTTATAAGATTTATAGTATTAGGGTCTAAGTAGAGTAAACGACTAAATTTAGTTAAATTATCAATATTTGGAGTTTCTAATAGTAAAATGCCTGAATTACTTAAAAGACGCTGACATTCACAAAGCAAGCTAATAATAGTTTCAAAAGTCAAATGCTCAACGATATGAAAGCCAGATATTAAATCAAAGGAATCAGCTGGAAGAGTTTTTAAAACTGTTATTAAATCTCCGTGAATAACATTAAGGCCATTATCGAGAGCTGTATTTACCATATCTTTATTGTTATCTATTCCTAACGAATTAAAGCCTTCATTTTTGCATAGTTCTAGCCACTCTCCTTTTCCACAACCAATATCTAAATGATTAGGATTTAAATTAGTCTTCTGTATTGTTCTAATTAAGCCTAGGTAGTGATCAAAATTAGTTATTACTTGTTTTGTTTTTCCTCTAAATTGATTTTCAAATTCAAAATAAGACTGATTATTAGCCATATTACCTGATAGAGATTTTACTAAGTAATTAATGTTTTAACTATAGCTAACCTCAAGGACTTAAGATCAAGAAAAGAGAAACTTGGTTCATTATCCCTTAGAAGAGAAAGTAATGAAAGGTATATCTATTATAAATCATGGCAGAGGATCACTCGGTCTACGATATTTTGGTTTAGGCCCTTACATGATTCCATCTAGAGGCCTTAAAAAACTTGGGAATCTTCTAAATAAAGAAACATTTTGGGCAAGCAAAAGAAATGAAAAGTGTCTCAAAATAATGCTTGCAAATAGCACTGAAGTAATCAGTATTTGGAGAAAAGGAGAAATAATTGGTTTTGGTAGAGCAACTAGTGACAAGATCTACAGGGCAGTTCTATGGGATATTGTCGTAGCAAATAAATTTCAAGGTCATGGAATAGGTAGAATAATAGTTGAAGGATTACTAAAAAAACCATCTTTAAAAAGTGTGGAAAGAATTTATTTAATGACAACAAATTGTCTAAATTTTTATGAGAATCTTAATTTTAAACAAGTCCAATCACAGTCATTACTTTTATACAAAAACTATATTTAATTTATAAAAATCGCAAGTTCTACAGTAAATAGTTATTTTGATTATTAAGCGGATGAAGAGATTCGAACTCTCGACATTCTCCTTGGCAAGGAGATGCTCTACCACTGAGCTACATCCGCAGAACAATTAATAATCCTCAAACAGCATGCCTCAAAAGAGGGGCTCTGGTCAATTCATTTTCTAAATTGACAAAATTATTTAATTGATAGCTTTCATTAAAGAACCCATCTCTAATGCTTGTAAAGCATAACTCCATCCGAGATTATTTTTAATTCCAGCTCTTTCTAGCGCTTGCTGCATTGTATCTGTAGTTAAAACACCAAACACAATTGGGATACCCGTCTCTCTTGAAACAGAAGCAATTCCTTTACTTGCTTCTGAAATAACTACGTCAAAATGTGGGGTGTCCCCTCTAATAACCGCTCCGAGGGTAATTACTACTTCATAGTTGCCTTTGGAAGCAAGTTTTTGAGAAACTAATGGTAACTCAAAAGACCCTGGTACCCAGGCGACATCTAACTGATTACTTGACTCTGATACATCAATACCATGACGAGACAAACAATCAAGACAACCGCTTAAAAGTTTATTAGTAATTAAGTCATTAAACCTTGCTACAACAATCGCTACTTTTAACGAAGATGATTGTTCAAATGTACCCTCTATTGTCGCCATTTTCTAAAGGCTTTAATACCTACTAACAGTAACCTCTTGTGAGTAAATTTAAAACATCAAATTAAAAAACAAATTATATTAACAATTTCTATTCCATCAATTGTATTAGACACTCATTTGATGAGTGATGTATTCCCCAACTAGAGCTTGAAGTAGTACCAAATGGAACCATACTCCTGCAAGGATCTCGATCTTTTTAATGTTGGGGTTTCTATTGTCCTCAGGATTGGTTTGTGTCATGTAGAAAACAGGAACACCAATCACCAAAAGTAATGAGGAGAACAAAAGTGCGTTCGCAACGATTGAATTAATAGCCAGCATAGTTGAAGCTGCAGAAAAATTTCTCAATATTCAATAATTCTCCCATGTAAGGGTTTTTTTAACGTATTCCTCTTCATATTTGTAGTGAGGCTTCACATGCAAAAAAAAATTATTCTTCTAATATGCGTTGATTAAACAGAGAGTAATGCAATGGCTGCCAGCCAAAACCCTATACAAGGCAGTCTATTTAAGGAAAACAAGTCAATCGATATTAATGAAGCTGAAAATAAGAATATTCCACAGGTCACTAGCGAAAATCTTTCACATCAACAACTGAAAGATGACGCCTTACTGAGACCTCGCGTAAAAAAAGAGTCTAAAAAGTTAAATCAGAAAATTAATCTAGATAAATTTTCTGAGGCTGAAATTGAAGAGCCAAAATGGTCACACCACAATTTGCCCAATATTGATGATCTGACTCCTGCCTTAAGACATTACGTAGAGCTAAAAATAGAGAATCCTGAACGAGTTCTGCTTTACAGACTTGGGGATTTCTTCGAATGTTTTTTTGAAGATGCCATAAAACTTTCACAGCTTCTAGAAATCACACTCACAAGCAAAGAGGGTGGGAAGAAAATTGGCAAAGTACCAATGGCGGGAATCCCTCACCATGCATCTGATAGGTATTGCACAGAACTCATAAAAAAAGGTCTATCAATTGCTATTTGTGATCAACTTGAGGCTGCCCCAGCCAAAGGGAAAAAATTAATAAAAAGAGCAATCACTAGATTAATAACTCCTGGAACAATTCTAGAAGAGGGTATGCTAAGAGCTAAACAAAACAATTGGCTAGCTTCTGTTCTAATTGAATCTAATCCTAATCCAGAATTAATTAACTGGTCCCTAGCAAAGATAGATGTTAGTACGGGTGAATTTATTGTTCAAGAAGGGGCAGAAACTAACAACTTACGTCAAGAGTTAATTAAATTAAAAGCAGCTGAGATCATATCAGAAAAGAAATCAATTTCAGATAAGAACTGGCATGAGGGATTGATAAATATAACAGAGTTTAATCAAACATCATTCTCTAAATTAGAGGCTACAGAAACTGTTAAAAATCATTATTCCCTATCTAGTATTGATGGCATAGGTATTGATTCTGATTCAATATCAATCAGAACAGTGGGAGGATTGATTTCGTATTTAAATAAAACACATCCAATTCTTAATAGTGAACTTAAAAATGGAGTTAAAACAAATATTTGTATTGATTATCCTCAAATAAAAAAGAATCAAACAGGGTTAATTATAGATAATCAAACACGAAAAAATTTAGAAATTACTTCAACCCAGAAAAATGGACAATTTCATGGATCATTACTATGGGCAATTGACAAAACATTAACTTCTATGGGGGGTAGATGTATTAGGAGATGGTTAGAAGAACCTTTAACTGATATTGATTCAATTAAGAATAGGCAGTCAATAATTGGATTGCTAGTCAAGTCATCCAATCTAAGAAGAAATATTCGAAAAATACTTAAAGCAATGGGTGATCTAGAGCGTCTCTCAGGAAGGGCAGGAGCCCAACAGGCTGGAGCAAGAGATTTAGTGGCCATAGCAGAGGGAATAAACCGTTTACCATCAATCAGACAATATCTTAAAGATCCTATATTTGAAGAAACTAAATATTTCGAATCTATTATAAATTTAGATAAAGAGTTAATAGAAATTGCCGCAACAATTAACAATGAAATTACAGATAATCCACCACTTAGTCTTACAGAGGGTGATATAATTAACGATGGAGTAAATCCTATACTTGATGGACTTAGAAATAAACTTGATGATCATAATTCATGGCTTAAATCTCAAGAATTAGAAGAAAGAAAGATCAGTAACATTAATAATTTGAAGCTTCAGTATCATAGATCCTTTGGATACTTTTTAGCAGTAAGTAAGGCAAAAGCTATCAACGTTCCAGATCACTGGATAAGAAGACAAACATTAACTAATGAAGAACGTTTTGTAACACCAGAGCTGAAAGAGCGTGAAGGGAAAATCTTCCAAGTTAGAGCAAGAATCTCACAACTTGAATACGAACTTTTTTGTAAGATTAGACTTCTAGTTGGAAACAAATCAAATATTATTAGAAAAGCTGCAAAAGCAATATCTTGCTTAGATGTTTTATCTAGTTTAGCAGAATTAGCAGCTATAAATAATTATATTCAACCTAAAATAGTTGATAACAAAGATAAAATGCAATCCAGAAAATTATCTATTGTAGATGGCCGTCATCCTGTGGTTGAGCAAATTCTAGTTGATAAAGTTTTCGTACCTAATGATATCGATCTTGGTTCTAGTACTGACCTAATTATCCTCTCAGGGCCAAATGCAAGTGGGAAAAGTTGTTATTTAAGACAAGTTGGTCTCTTACAAATTATGGCTCAAATCGGTAGTTGGATCCCAGCAAAATCTTGTACCTTAGGAATTGCTGATCAAGTTTTTACACGAGTGGGAGCTGTCGATGACTTAGCTGCTGGACAATCAACTTTTATGGTTGAAATGATTGAAACAGCTTATATTCTAAATAAAGCCACTGAAAAATCATTAGTTTTATTAGATGAGATTGGACGAGGAACTTCAACTTTTGACGGATTATCTATTGCTTGGTCAGTTAGTGAATTTTTAGCAAAGAAAATAAAAAGTCGTTCAATCTTCGCAACTCATTATCATGAATTAAATCAAATTTCTGAATACATTGACAATGTAGAAAATTATCAAGTTCTCGTTCAATATAAAAATAAATCACTTACTTTCCTTCACAAAGTTGAAAGAGGAGGAGCAAACAAAAGTTATGGTATTGAAGCTGCTCGTCTTGCTGGAGTACCAACAGAAGTTGTAAATAATGCAAAACTAATTTTAGACAATCTTGAAAAAAATAGCTCCGACTCCATTCAAGTAACCAAACCAGTTTAAAGGTTTAAGTTATTCTTCCATTTTGATTCTCAGCAGCTCTCAATAATGCATTGGTAGCAGCAGCAGCTATAGAGGCTCCCCCTTTTGAACCCTCCAAGACAATATGTGGACATTCACTCTTTAATAATCGAAGCTTACTCTCAGAAACACCAATAAATCCTACTGGCATTCCAATAATTACACTTGGCATTTTATAACCGGCTTCAACAAGATCTAATAAGGCAATTAAAGCTGTTGGCGAACTGCCAATTACAACTACTGGAGGATTTAATAAATTATCTTGTCCCTCAAAATCTAACCACGTATTTCTCATGCCAATTGCACTTCTAGTCGTCAAAGCTGAATCAATAGACGCGGGCGCAAGACCTAAAATGCATTGAACATCTGAATTGAGGGTCCTTTTAGCCATTGGAGATATAGCCGCCTCTGCCATATAAGTATCAGTAAAAATCTTTGCTCCATTTTGCAATGCCTTAATTGCGTCCTCGCAAGCACTGTGACTAATTCTCAAAGATGACTGCAAGCTAAAGTCACCACTTGAATGAATAATGCGTTCTAAAATTGATTGCTGAACCTGATCAAGTCCATCAATAGCTAGTTTTGATCTAATATATTCAACGCTTTCAAGAAAAATTGGATGTTCAGGTATTTTCACGGTTAAATTTCTTGGGCTAATTTAAGATGAGAATGTTTTAACAACATATATCTAACTAATGCCAATACATTTAATATGGGGGGATGATTATGAAGCCTGTAACAGGGAAATAGAAGAATTAATTCAAACAATTATTGATCCAGTCTGGAAAAGTTTTAACTATAGTCAAATAGATGGTAATGACCCAAAGCAAAATCTTAGAGCACTTGAAGAGATTCAAAGTGGTCCTTTAGGAAGTGGAGGCAGAGTTGTACTAGTTAGAAGAAGCCCTTTTTGCAACGGATGTTCTCTTGAGTTGGCTAATACACTAGAACAAGCAATTAAATTAATTCCTGATAATACACATCTAATTTTAAATAATTCAAATAAACCTGATAAAAGACTAAAGACTACAAAATTAATAGAAAAAAGTATAAAGTCTAATACCTTTTCTACGGAACAAAGCTTTCTTCTTCCTCCTCCATGGGATATCAATGGACAAAGAAACTTAGTCAAAAATATTTTGTGTAAATTAAATCTAAAGATGAATCATGAAACAATTGATTTAATAGTAGAAAGTATAGGGAATGATAGCTCTTTAATTAATACTGAACTTCAAAAATTATCATTATTTTCAGAGGCAATCCATGAAGAATTTAATACAAATGATCCACGAGAAATCTCGAAAGAACTAGTAAAAAAATTAATTCAAAATAATACCACTAATGCGCTTGAAATTGCCAATTTACTACTTAAAGGAGAAAGAATTACAGCTCTCAGTAAAATTCAATCCTTGCTTAAAAATGGAGAACCAGCTTTAAGGTTAATTACAACTTTAACTGGACAATCAAGAGGGTGGCTTTGGGTACATCTATTAGATGAACAGGGCAATCAGGACGTCAAAGAAATAGCCAAACTTGCCGGGATTGCCAATCCAAAACGTATTTTTGTAATTCGCAAACAAATTCAAGGGAAATCATTGGAAAGTTTGCTTGAATTGATGAAAAAACTTTTAAAAATTGAGGCATCATTAAAAACAGGTACCAATCCGATCGATTCTTTTAAAGATTATCTGCTAACAGAAAGTAAAATTTTGACTAATAACTGAAATAATCAATAAGTTAACGAGAGTTCAATGACATTGCTGGTTCAAAAATTTGGCGGCACTTCTTTAGGAAGCATTGAGCGAATAAAAGCTGTGGCGCAAAGAATCAAGTCAAATAAAGAAAAAGGAGAGGATCTAGTAGTTGTTGTGTCCGCTATGGGACATCAAACAGATGAGTTAACAAAGCTAGCCTCTGCAATAACTATTGATCCTCCTCATCGAGAAATGGATATGCTCCTATCAACTGGAGAGCAAGTTTCAATATCATTATTGACAATGGCTCTTAATGAATTGGGTGTACCAGCAATCTCTTTAACTGGAACTCAGGCTGGAATTATCACAGAATCAGCTCATGGACGGGCAAGAATACTTGAGATACGCACCGAACGCATAACAAATCTTTTAGTTGAAGGGAAAACAATAGTCATTGCTGGATTCCAAGGGACCAGTCTTGGTATAGGAGGAATTGCTGAAATCACAACTTTAGGAAGAGGAGGATCAGATACTTCTGCAGTCGCTTTAGCCGCTTCTCTTAAAGCTGCTAAATGTGAAATTTATACCGATGTGCCTGGTGTTTTAACAACTGATCCAAGAATTGTTAAAAATGCAAAATTAATGAAAAGTATTAGTTGTGATGAAATGCTAGAGCTGGCTAGTCTTGGAGCTGCTGTTTTACATCCTCGAGCAGTTGAAATAGCAAGAAATTTCGGCGTAACTCTTGTAGTAAAATCAAGTTGGGACAACCTTGATGGAACAACTCTAACAAGTAAAAAGAAAAATGTTTCTTCCAAAGGTGGGATAGAGCATCGCAGTCCTGTCGATGGATTAGAACTTGTTGAGAATCAAGCAGTCGTAGCTTTATCAAATATTCCAGATCGTCCAGGAATTGCTGCGGAACTTTTTGAATCTTTATCAGAAGGTGGAGTGAATGTCGATCTCATTATTCAAGCTACCCATCAGATCGACTCTAATGACATAACTTTTACTATTGCAGAAAATGAATTAGATAATGCACTAACTCAATGTGAAAAACTCATTAATACTATTGGAGGTGAAATATCTTTTCAAAAGAATCTGACTAAACTAAGTATTTATGGAGCGGGGATAATGGGGAGGCCTGGCATAGCGTCATCTCTATTTCAAGTTCTATCTGACTCTGGTATTAATATACGACTTATCGCAACTAGTGAAGTCAAAGTAAGTTGTGTTATTGATGCAGAATTAGGAAAAAGAGCATTACGTAATGTAGGGGAAGTTTTCAAGCTTTCTGATAAACAAATTACTCTGAATCCTGCTATTACAAATAACAACGAGCCAGAAGTAAGAGGAATAGCTTTGGATAAAGATCAAATCCAAATTAGCGTTAAGAATGTTCCAGATAAACCAGGAACTGCCTCTACTATATGTTCAACTTTGGCTGAGAAAAATATCAGCCTAGATACAATAGTTCAATCAGAAAGAAAGCATAAAGATAAAACCAAAGATATTAGCTTTACTTTAAAGAAAAATGATAGAAGCGATGCTAAATATGCATTAAAAGAATTAATTTCAAATTGGAAAGGATCAAAACTCGAAGAAGGAGAATCAATAGTTCGAATTAGCGCAGTAGGATCTGGCATGCCTTTTACAAAAGGAACAGCCGGTAAAATATTTAGAGCACTAGCTAATCAAATGATTAATATAGAAATGATCGCTACCAGTGAGATAAGAACAACTTGTATTATTTCAGAAAAATATGGTGAAAAAGCATTAAATGAAATTCATTCTTGCTTTAAATTAGGCAAGAATGAAAGCTAAAAATTTATCATTTACCAACTAACCTATGCCTTAATTTCTTTATACGGTCTCTAAGAATTGCAGCCTTTTCAAAATCTAGATCTTTAGCTGTTATTTTCATTTTAGATTCCAATTTTTCAATTAATTCAGGTAAAGATTCTAAAGATAATCCGCTATCATAATCTTTAGAGCTT
Organism: Prochlorococcus sp. AG-402-G06; assembly: GCA_003277985.1. Lineage (GTDB taxonomy): Bacteria > Cyanobacteriota > Cyanobacteriia > PCC-6307 > Cyanobiaceae > Prochlorococcus_B. The sequence goes on along the minus strand of QCHR01000021.1, from coordinate 6,954 downwards.
TGGTCAATCAACTTATCAGCAATATCAACAAAATCATCGGTATTAGCATCTTGATTTAATCTTCTTGAGAGCTCTAAAAAAGAAAGAATTGAATTATTTGCTTTCTTGCCTGCTGGCTTAGGAGTAATTTCATTCTTGACATTATAAATATTTTGAATTTCACGACGTCTCTCTGTCTCACTGATAGCCTTTGCCATAGAGTCGGTCATTTTATCTGCATAGAGCAAAGCTAAACCTTCAACATGTCTTGCGGCTCGACCGATTGTTTGTATCAAAGATCTTTCGGCTCTTAAGAATCCTTCTTTATCTGCATCAAGAATTACGACAAGTGAAACTTCAGGTAAATCTAAACCTTCTCTGAGCAAATTTACTCCGACTAAAACATCATATTCTCCCAGTCGTAAATCTTGAATAATTTCAATTCTCTCAATTGAATGAATCTCTGAATGTAAATAGCGTACTCTGATTTTATTTTCAGATAAGTAATCTGTAAGATCTTCAGCCATCCTCTTAGTTAGAGTTGTGACAAGTATTCGTTGATTTTTCGATGCTCTTTTTCTAATTTCGAAAAGTAAATCATCGACTTGACCATGCGTTGGACGTACTTCAACTAAAGGGTCTAATACACCTGTGGGCCTGATAACTTGCTCAACTATATTTCCTTTGCTTTGAGATAATTCCCAATCACCAGGAGTCGCGCTGATAAAAACAGTTTGTTTTGCTTTATTCCAAAACTCTATATCCTTTAAAGGACGATTATCAGCTGCACTTGGTAGTCTAAAGCCATGATCTATCAACACTTTTTTTCTGGCTTGGTCACCATTGTACATAGCTCTTAATTGAGGACAAGTAACATGACTTTCATCAATAAGTAATAACCAATCTTTTGGGAAATAATCAATTAGGCATTCTGGAGCAGAGCCAGGTTCTCGTCCAGAAAGATGCCGAGCATAATTTTCAACTCCATTACAATATCCAACCTCTCTTAACATCTCTAAGTCATAGATTGTTCGTTGTTCAAGCCTTTGAGCTTCAAGTAATTTACCCTCTTGATTTAGAAATTCTAATCTATCTTTTAATTCCATTCTTATTGCTTTAATTGCAGCCTCTAGGCGATCTTTTGGCGTTACAAAATGTTTTGCAGGATATATATTAATTGAGTCCAGTTTATTTAATATTTCACCAGTAGTTGGATCAACATAACTAATACTCTCAACTTCATCTCCAAATAATTCAAGTCTAACGAGCCTATCATCATATGCTGGACCTATTTCTAACACATCTCCTCTCACTCTAAATCTACCTCTACTAATTTCTATATCATTACGTGTATACTGATTAGAAACTAATGATCTAAGACAAGATCTCAAATCAATACTTTGACCAACATGAAACTTTACAGAAGCCTTTAAATATTCACTAGGAATGCCTAACCCATAAATACAACTAATTGAAGCAACAACTATGACATCATCTCGCTCAAATAAAGATCTAGTTGCAGAGTGGCGTAACATATCAATTTCTTCATTAATTGATGATGTCTTTGCTATATAAGTATCACTTACTGGAACATAAGCTTCTGGCTGATAATAATCATAATAAGAAATAAAATATTCAACAGCATTCTCAGGAAAAAATTCCCTTAATTCATTACATAATTGAGCTGCGAGTGTTTTGTTATGAGCTAAAACTAAAGCTGGCCTACCGGTTTGGGCTATCAAATTAGCTATCGTAAAAGTCTTGCCTGTTCCTGTTGCACCTAATAAAGTTTGAAACTTTTCTCCATTATTTACCCCACCAACAAGTCCTTTAATAGCTGCAGGTTGATCACCTTTAGGAACATAAGGAGCTGTAAGTTTATATTCAGGCATATTCTTCTTAAATGCTAAAAATATACAAATCTATTGATTCCATACTCATAACATTTTGATCAAAAAATTTATTTTACCTTACAAAATTCATTGATTGATCGTGGCAAAAAATTTCAAAGAATCTAAAGCCTGACGAATACCTTTGACCGTAGCAATCATAGCTACTTGAGTATTTAATTTGTTTATAGCCGAACCAATGCCAACCCCATGAGCTCCAACAGATATAGCCATTGGAACAGTCACTTCAGACAGTCCAGAGGCACAGATAACAGGTATTTCACTAGAACTCTCCTTTAAAGCAGACGATATGGCAAAAGTCGCAGCCAAAGTGGGTGACGCTTTTTCAATTAATCCCAGAGTTCCAGGACTAGTGGGTTTAGAACTGGTTCCTCCCTCTGTCTGAACTAAGTCGACCCCACTCCTAGCGAGATCTAAAGCTAATTGCGCTTGAATATCTAATGGCAATGTATGTGGAACAGTAACGGACAAAACAACTTCAGGCAAAAGACGTCGAGATTCAACAGCTAATGAAAGGACCTCATTAGCTGAGAAAAAACGACCATCTGGATAAAAAGAATCAAAATTCCCAATCTCAATAACTGATGCTCCTGCTTTAACAGCTTGAGGGAAAAGTTTTGGTTCCACCGAGCTTACACATACTGGAATATTTGAAGCCTCCACAGCCAGTTCTACTAATTTTGGCTCACAAGCAATGTCCAATAAATCGGCACCCCCAAGACCTGCCGCTGTAGAAATTCGAAATACTGATTCTGGATTAAAATTATTTAAACCAGAAATAACTTTCAATAAAGATCTATTTTGAATACTATTTTGAAGTGAAACTGGCAATGTCTGCAGGCGGGTCATAAAAACATCCACTATTAATCTAATTTTGACACTGTCTCAGCAAAAGAACTTAAAAAATGCTAATAGAGCTCTGAAACCAAAGCAAATGTCACAATCTACTAAAAATGACAGGTGTTGGACTAAATGGCATACGCGATTACACAAAAGGCTGAAACAAAATAAATCTCTGCTTCCAACTAACTCCACGCTTCTTTTGGCTATCTCTGGGGGGCAAGATTCAATGGCCCTTCTCAAATTAATTCTTGATTTAAAAAGGCTATATAAATGGCAAGTCGAAATCTGGCATGGAGATCACCAATGGCATACTAAATCCGTGGAAATAGAGAAAGAACTAAAACTTTGGTGTCTTAATCAGGAAATATCGTTTCACTCTAGTAAAGCAAATAAAGGAGAAGTAGCTAATGAAGCAAAAGCAAGAGAGTGGAGATATGAACAACTATTAATGAAAGCAAAGTTATTATCATCAGATAATACATATTTTCCATGTACAAGAATATTAACTGGTCACACAGCAACTGATCGTGCAGAAACGATTATTATGAACTTAGCCAGAGGAACTGATCTTATCGGACTTAGTGCACTTAAAGAACAAAGAACTTTAGAGAATAATATAGATTTAGCAAGGCCTCTACTGGTCTTTAATAGAAACGAAACACTCGAAATTTGCAAAGAGTTCAATTTGCCAATTTGGATTGATCCGTCAAATGAAAATATAAATTTTACAAGAAATAAAATAAGAAAAGAAATTTTACCAATTTTAAATTCAATCTATAAGGGAGCAGACTCAAGAATGGCTTATGTAGCTACTAGACTTGAAAGTTATTGCGAAGACCAAGAATTATTGGCCGAAATAGCAATAGAATCTTGCCAAGGCGAAAAAACCAATTCTCTTTCGAGAAAAAAACTATTCGATTTCACAAACTCAATTAGAAAAATAATTCTTTCTAATTGGTTAAAAAAAATAGGTGTCAAAAAATTAACAGCCTTGCAAATCGAAGAAATAAATACCAAAACATCTCAAAGAAAACCATCTGGAAGTATCCATCTTCATGGAAACTTCCTTATTAGATGGGACAAAGAATATATTTTTATCTCAAATAAAACTAATTAAAAGAGTCAATTATTCAGTTATCAGCCAATTGCGGATCTGCGACGTCTTGTTCTTCCCGATGGCATTTCCTCAGCATTAGGGTCGATATTTGTTTTTTGTTCTGATGGTGAACTTATCTCTTTATTAGTGACGGGTGCGTTAGTTGCCTTGGAGGCTTTATCAACAGTTTTCTTAACTACTTGACGTGAGTCTGGCTGTTGATCAAGTTGAGGTTTATATGCACGCGTTCCGCCTGGAGCAGGTTGAACAAGGCAAAGAATTAATGGCTCAGCTTGAACCTCCCTTCTCAAGCGACGTGATAATCCTGATTCAACCTCTCTTTGCAATCCAATCCAATCGACCTCAACTGACTTTCCTCCTGTCTTAAGAACAAGCTGTTTCCATCGATTTTCCAAGACCCAATTAATCTCTCTTTCCGTCCAGTTAACCATCGTTTTTGCATCAACATTAGTAATAACTCCACGAAGATTCACTCTAGGTGGCGCAACCATTACTCCGTCAGTGCTAATTGGAGTAAGAACAGTTATAACTCCATCATCCGCAAGTTGCTGACGTTCTTTTAAGACTCGAGTATCAACAACCCCAGTTCTAGAAGAATCAAGTAATTCCACTCCTGATTTCACTGGGGAGCCTTGAACAAGAGAATCAGGTCTTAATTCAGCAACGTCTCCATTTTCCATTACCAATACATTGTCTGGATGAACCCCCATTGATACAGCAGTTTTCCCGTGAAGAACCTGCATTCTGTACTCCCCATGCACAGGTATGAAGTATTTAGGTCTAGTTAATCCAAGCATCCATTTTTGATCTTCTTGGCATCCATGGCCTGAAACATGAATACCTTTGTCTTTGCCATAAATAACTTTCGCACCGAGTTTAATTAATTTATCAATCGTATGCATTACGGAAATAGTATTTCCAGGAATTGGACTAGCAGAAAAAATAACAGTATCACTAGTTTTCAACTGGACATGTTGATGCTCGCCTCTAGAAATACGACTCAAAGCGGCCATTGATTCTCCCTGGCTTCCTGTCATAAGTAAAAAAGTCTCTCTATCAGGCAAATCTCTGATCTGTTTAATTGGAAAAAATAAATCATCAGGGAAACGCATATATCCAAGCTCTCTTGCTTTCCCAACCACATTCAGCATTGAACGACCTAGCAAGCCAACTTTTCTACCGTTTTTCATCGCTAGCTCTAAAAGCATTGCCACACGATGAGTTGAACTAGCAAAAGTAGTAACCATAACTCTGCCTTCAGCAGTAGCAATATATCTATCTAAATTTGGAAAAACAGAATATTCAGAGGGCGTGAATCCTGAAACTTCCGAGTTAGTTGAATCAGATAGAAGGCAAAGAACGCCTTTATCTCCATAGTGAGCCATTCTGGCTAAATCTGAAGGCTGTCCATCTGGAGGGGTATGGTCAAACTTAAAATCACCAGTGAAAAATACCACTCCCACTGGGGTCGTCACTGCAAAGGAATAACTATCAGAAATTGAATGTGTATTTCTTACAAATTCAACTGAAAAATGTTGCCCAACTTTAATAACTTCTCTTGGTCCACATACTTGTATCGTTGTACGATCAGCAACTCCTGCTTCCTCCATTTTCCCCCTAAGCATAGACATAGCAAGGGGGGGGGCCATACACAATTGGGATATTAAAATTCTTTAAATGATGAGAAATACCACCAATATGATCCTCATGTCCATGAGTAACCACCAAACCTCTTATTCGACTTTGATTTTCACGTAAGTAAGTCGTGTCTGGCATGACAACATTTACACCATGCATCCCATCAGTTGGGAATGCCAAACCAGCATCAAGAATCATGATGTCGTCACCATATTCAAAGACGCAAGTATTTTTTCCAATTTCTCCGAGGCCGCCCAGAGGAATAATCCTCAAACAAGGAGATTTTGATTGATTATTTTTTGAACCTTGAGAATTCATTGAACTTGATGTCATGGAATAATTTATGTAAAAAAACTTGGTTGTTACCTAAATGAAAGTCAAACCCTCTTAGAAAAGAGGGAATTAATCGATCAAATCAATCTCAAAGAAGAGAGTATCTTCAAGAGTTCTTCTTTCATTTCACTGTTTAAAGAGACTAGAGGACTTCGAGGAGGTCCAACAGACCAACCAACAAGTTGAAGTGCAGCTTTAACAGGAATGGGATTTGTTGTTGCGAAAAGGGATTTAAAAAGAGGCTGTAATGTCTCATGCAAATAAAGAGCCTGAGCGTATTTACCTTCTAAAAAACTCTCTATGATTTTCTTCATATTATGACCTACTAAATGACTCGCGACACTAACAACACCCACTGCGCCTACAGAAAGCATTGGCAAAACCAAAGCATCATCGCCACTATAAATAGCTAAATCAGATCCACAATAGTTTCGTAATTGAGTCACTTCCTCTGTTGTTCCACTTGCGGCTTTAAAACTGACTACATTACTGCAATCCATCAGCTTACTTACAATACTAGGCGATATCGAACACCCTGTCCGCCCAGGGATGTTATAAAGCATCAAAGGCAACTCTGGAGCAGCATTAGCGATTGCCCGAAAATGAACTTCTAAACCTTCTTGGGGTGGTTTGTTGTAGTAAGGGACCACAACTAAGGCACCATCAGCGCCTGAATTAGCTGCCTCCTTGGTAGCTTCAATTGCCTCAGAAGTCGAATTACTTCCTGTGCCAGCCAAAACTTTAGCTCTAGAACCTAAGGAATTTCTGACTGTTTCCAGCATCTTTTGTTGTTCTTGCCAAGTCAAAGTTGGCGACTCTCCTGTAGTTCCGCATACAACAATCCCATCTGAGCCTTGATCAACTAAATAATTAGCCAAGTCAGCAGCCAACCCATAATCTACTCGCCCATTTTCATCAAAAGGAGTCACCATTGCCGTGAGCATCCTTCCAAAAGGTGCTGGTGATAACACAGCTGCACTACTCATGATTTTTTTGGAAGTAGAAGTTCAGCAATTTGCACAGCATTAAGTGCGGCTCCTTTGCGGATTTGATCTCCACACAACCATAGTTCTAAAGCATTTTGGTTACTTATGTCCTGCCTTATACGACCAACAGAGATGGGGTCTCTTCCAT
>QCHR01000020.1 GCA_003277985.1 Prochlorococcus sp. AG-402-G06 | reverse complement strand
AATATTTGCAGATATAGTTAGTTTAAATGATCATTTATCTAGGCATATTCATGGTGATTTATTTCTAGACACTTTTAATTATAATGCTGGAACGACTGGTTCTCTTTCATTATGGGCAGGGTTACCAATCATAACATTAGCAGGAAAAACTATTGCTTCAAGAACATCAGCTAGTTATCTACATGCTTGCAATCTAAATGAGCTAATAACATATAATGAAGACGATTATGAGTCATTAGCTTATGAACTTGCAACAAATAAAGAAAAACTATTGCACATACGCAATAAGTTAAATAATAACAAATCTCCCTATTTTGATTCCTATAAATTTACTATAGAATTAGAAAAAATTTATACTGATATTAATTTAGATGTAAATTTTTGACCTAAAAATAACCTTATAAGTTTTCCCTTTGTGATGATTATGATTACTATGAATATATGTTTGATATAAAAGAATAGATATATTTTTTTCATAGCTTCGGTGCGTTACAAATAATTTTAAAGTTTATTTACTTTGATTGAAATATTCGATATGTTAATGATGAACTCCTTGAAGGGATCTTACCATTAACTAAAATCTCGATTTACTAATTTTAAAAGAATTAAGTTAAATAATACTTGTAAAATAGTTATATAAATTATCTGCAAAAGTTTTGATATTGTTTTCTAAAAATAATATTGATATTCCATTATTTATTCTTTAATATCATTTTAAATTAATAGAAGTAAACTATTATTATTATTCAGAAAAAATTGAATCGATTTATTAAAGCAAAAAACGATCAAACATAAGGCTTTACTGCAAATGCTGTGGGAGTCCATGAATTATGAATAGTTTCGATCTTTATATTTGGTAAATTCTCTCTGACTGCCATTGATTCCCCAGGAGCTAATTCATGGTTATATTGATCAAAAATCATTATCCCACCAGGAGTTAATCTACTCCAAAAATGTGGAATACATTCTTTTAAAACCTTATAAAAGCCTACGTCCAAAATAACTAATTTAAACATCATATGTTTTAGTGTATTGAAAAATTCATCTAATTCTGTTTCCAAGTCTAAATCATGAATAAGAAGAATATCCTCTAATCCTTGTGATTTAATCATCTCAATCAATTCTTCTTTACTTGAGAGATAACTACCTGATAACACCTTAGAATCTATCGAATCAATACCCATTCCTTTGAACCATTCAAAGCCATGAACTTGAGTAAGAGATTCTGATTCGTTTAATTTAATCAATTTTGCCATAAGGAATGAAGAAAAACCTTTATAAATTCCTACATCAGCAATATGTCCTGCAATTCCTTTAGTTTTTTTATATAACTCATAAAAAGTTATTGACCTAGATAGAGTCATATGACCTACATAAGCAGGGAAGTGCTCTAATATTTCTTTTTTTCTTATATCTTTATTTTCAATCCAATCTATATAAGTATTATAATCGTTTCTTCTTCCATTGAACTTTCTTTGTTCATAATCTCCTTGATGAGACATTTTAAAAATAATATATACCTATATTTAGTACAGAAATGATCTTTATTTGAAGCCTGATGTGATTATTTCTTAATGAAGAGATATATTCTGCTCCTTATTTTATTATGAAAAAAGGTTGTGAAGATTTACCAAGTTGCTAAGGTAAAGTAGTAATGATTTATTTAAAAATATTTTGATTTATCCTCACTTCGTAATTTTTTTTAATCTCTGTCTAAATTATTCGATTTGCTAAGCAGATATGAAACAAATTATTATTTTTGGGACTGGTCAAACTTCAGAAGCGATCTCTCATTATTTTGAAACCATTGGAAATATTAAAATTGCTGCATATTGTCTTGATGGAGATTATATTACAAGTGATAAATTTCTGCGTAAACCGATTATATCTTTAGAAGATATTAGTAAGGAATTTGCTAATGAAAATTACGATATATTTGTTGCTATTGGTTATAAAAAACTTAATAAAATACGAGAGGAAAAACTTTTAGATCTTCAGAAACTTGGATATAAAGCTATTAATTTTATTCATCCAGATTCACATATCGCCAATGCTAATTTAATAGGAGATAATATTCTTATACTTGAAAAAAATGTAATTCAGCCTAATGTTACAATTGGGAATAATACATATATTTGGTCAGGCAATCACATAGGTCATCATTCTCAAATCGGAAGTAATTGTTATATATCAAGTCATGTTGTTATTTCTGGTTCAACTACTATTGGAGATAATTCTTTTATTGGAGTTAATGCTACAATTCGAGATAATATAAATATTAGCAATAATAATATAATAGGAGCAAGTTCACTGATTATGAAAGATACTGAAAGGGATTCAGTTTTTCAAGAGAAAGGTACAGAAAAAAGTAAGGTTAAAAGTTTTAGGATTTCGTTTTAATGTCTAATAATTATTTTTCATTTGTAAGTTCGTCATTTGCAGCATTCCTTACTACATCAGTTAACCACTCACTCATGCTTTTGCCAGATTTTAACTGAGCTTGGTAGGCTAGTTTCTTTGTTTCAAGTTCGACACCTTCTAAATTTCCAAAATATCTAGTTCGATGAGATCCTCCTCTTTTACCAGGTATTTTGAAATCTAAATCTGCTTTTGGAGAACCGTCTCCAATCGTAAAGTCAAACACATAAAAAACATTGCCAATAATCCATCTCAAGCAAACATCTCTAGCTGTAATGGGGAGATGTTCAAATGGTATTTGAAATTTATAATGAGGATTGGAATTCATTAGAATCTTCCCAAACTCTGTGTTTCGCAACCAAAGAGGCATACTTTCATCACCAATAACAACGCGTCCTCCTGATTTTGTTACTCGTGAGATTTCATTAAATGTTCTTGGTATATCGCTAAAAGTATTTAATCCACCAAAATGGTATATGGAGTCAAAAAAATTATCTGGAAATGGTAAAAAGGATGCATTTGCTACTGCAAAGTGAATTTTTTTCTCACTATTTGCTAATCGTGATACTGTCAAATTTAACATCGATGGTGAAAGATCTTGAGCAAATAAGTTTCCTTCTGAGCCAAGTTGTTCTGAAATTAATTCAGTATCTCTTCCTGTTCCGCAACCAATTTCTAAAATTCGATCGGATTTTTTTATCTTTAACAAATCAACAAGTTGCTTTCTTATCTCAAGCTCATTAGCTCCAAATGTTGAGAATGTTAAAGGAAGATATTTGTCATATACATTTGCTTCTTTTTCGTAATATCGCAATGCATCTAAATCTGAATCCTGTAAATCTTCTTTAGTTACAAAATGAGGAATATCTTCTATAATCTTATACTTATAAATTTTATTTTGTGAGAAAAGTATTTGATTAAATTCTTTAGATCCTTTTCCATTCTCTTCATCTTTTCCTAAAGAAAGTTTAGATCCCGAAAAGGGACATCTATAAGAATCAAAAATGCTCATAATTTTTTAAAATGCAATAAAAGTTAATTAGTTAATTTAGCTATTCCAAATCCTTCATAACTATACCCATTACCACAGTAAAGCATATAAATCTCATTACTAATTTTAAATACATGAGGATATGCCATCATTTCTGAATCCCACCCTGAATCATCTGGCTGAAGTTCAAAAGGGGAAGTATCTCTAATCCATTGATATGAATCTTTAGAAAATGCATAACCTATTCTATAATTTTGTTTTTTTGATCTATGTGAAAAGAACATGTGAAAACCATTTTTATCTTTATATACAGAAGGCCGCGCTATGGCAATTTCATTATCAGATTGAAAATTTAAAGTGTTTTGCGAATCTCTTTCCCAAAAATTGCTATCCGCAGATGTGGCAGATTTAACTAAATACTTTGCCTTTGGTTTAGTTGAAGAATCTTCCCAGCCAACACCAGATAAATACCACATTCTCCATATTCCATCAACTTTAAGTACACATGGATTAGTTACATAAAATGGATCTTCTTCGCTTCGATCGAAAAAAGGACCATTAGGTCTAATTGAATCTTCAATTCTTTCTGTTTTCAAGTCAATTTGAATTCTTCCTATTCCATGATGAAATGGGACAGTATTTCTTACATTCCATCCAATATATAGAAATTCATAACCAGGAGGTTTTGGATAAATCCAACTAGGCATTACACCACAATCATCAAAGTAGCCTTTTCCTCTTGGAGCAAGGAAAGGTTGATCGAAAACTCTTAAAACCTTTAGCGGATTATTTATGTTTATTTCAAGCCAAGAAATGTAAGAATTGTTGTTGCTATCTCTAGGGGAAAAAAAGATCCTAACTATTTTGTCATTTATTGGCAATGCAAATGGTAATGAAGCATGAGACTGCATCCAAGGATGCTGTCCCTTAGATTTAAAAATTCGACCAATCTTTTCCCATTTCATAAAAATTAATTAACTTAAATTTTCTTCAAGATTTCTAAACTCTTTGTCATTCACGATCTTTTTTTGCTGTTTAGCTAATTACTAGTATCTACCATAGATGGGATAATGGTCTCAAGTAAATACCTTATACTTATTTATATCATCTCTAATTTTTGAGATTCCTTATTTATTAATAAATCCATTATGGATAAGTAAATTTCCTTAGTATATGAAAAGTAATTATTTTTTTAAGTTTTCTTCTAAAAATAAGATTTCAATATTATTCATTATTAATAAGTTACACGTAACCTATATGTGTGTGGAATTGAGGATCTACATTATTGATTTAGCTTTAAGAGCTTTATTCATCAGGGAGCATTGATTCTTCAACTTCTTTTGCAGAAACCTTGGAAACACCATGTTCATAAGAAACAGAGGTTCTATATGAGCGATGATAGAGCCTATTAATAAACTCAGAATTCTGTAAGTTTGAAGCCCTAAAACTTATTGCAATCCTAGATGAATCGGGTAATTTCACCGAAGATTCCGAACGATGAACTAAGAAAGAGGAGAAAACAAGTATTTCACCAAAATTCAATTTGGGCTTAATAAAATCTGAATCATCAAATTGGGAATCAGTAACTATTGTGTGACCAAATTTATGTTCTTCGGTAGGGATGTGACCAAGGAGATGACTTCCTGGTACTAATTCAACACCAGGAATGTCTTTTGTTATATCTTGAGTAGGTATCCAGAAAACTAGAGTGTCTATACTGCTTTGTAGTGCTGACCAATCTTGGTGTTGCGGCAACTCATGATAACCATCTCTATCAGTGATTAATTTATTAATATGAGAGTCAACAATATGAAGCGCAGGTCTAATTGGCATTGAAGCAATTTTAATACCTGAAGATTGATAGATATTTTTTAATTTATCTCCAACCATAACCGAGAACATACTATAAAGGCTCTCCGATGCACTAACACACGCAAAATAAGCTGAAAGATCAATATCAGCTAACATTCTAATGTAGTAATGTGGCATTTGATTAGACAAATACTCAACATTTAGTCTTTCTAACTGTTGAATAACTAGCTGTATAAAATCATTACGTGCAGCCAAAACTAATTCTTTTTCAATGCTGCATGGAAGTACCGTGAATCCTTTCTCGGCTATTTCTTTAAGCATAAAAATGATAATATTTGGCTACTTAAAATTTTAACATTGAAAGCAGTTAAATCTTGTCTAACTAGATCTTTAAAGCTAATTAAATTATAATATAGTTTTATTATCTTAATTATTTTTCAAGCATTTATCTCTATTTGTTATATGCTTAATCTAATATGTGACTAGGTTGTCTAAAGAATGGAAGTTAAAACTGGCTACTTATTTGCAAAGCCATATTGGACTACAGCAATTGATCTAAATATAAATGATTTGAAGGAAGAATGCTATGAGTTTAGGAGTAAAAACAAAGGAATTATAAAAAGTAACAGAGGTAAAAATAGCTACCATTCTCCTGATATTAATAACCTAGATAAAAAATCAACTATAAGACTTTTAATGTTAAAAATATTAACTTGTGCAACTGCAATTCATAAAAACAGTAGGAAAGGAACACTAGAGATAACAAATGCTTGGATAAATATAAATAATAAAGGGGGATTCAACCTTCCTCATACTCATGCAGGTGCTGTATATTCAGGAGTATATTATATAAAAATTCCTATAGATAAAATCAATGCAGGTAATTTCTGTTTTTACAGAGAGTTTTCTGAAACACATTTATCTTCAGAGGCTTGCATGGGCAATTTCAAGGATGGATATAATCAATTACCTTCTGATTGTTCAACCACGCAGATCGTCCCTCAGGAAAAAATGTTAATTATTTTCCCTTCATGGGTTACTCATGGAGTTGAAGCAAATCAAACAAACGAAGATAGAATTAGTATTTCATTCAATATTAGAATACAAAATTAATAATATATAATTAATTTAAGAACTTTTATAATAAATGTCCAAGTTTTCTGAGGAATTTACACTTAATATAGTTATACTATTCTACTGAGAGATATATAAGATTCAAGTAAATTAATTTACTTGAATTCATTGATTTTTTTATAATTAAACATTGAGAATGTAATCTTAAAGAGAAGACATAGTTCAAAGCACTAGATCCTTATAATGATTGATCTGCCATTAATTAGTTTCTCTTAGTCTTGAGTTATAATTGTTATTTGTCTTCCGATGAACTTGTTGGTTCAAGCAGATAAACAGAATTTTTCAAACAAATGAACATCACACCCAGACTCCCTAGGGATTTTGAAAATTCAAGTAATCAATTTGGCCTCAGGTCAAAAGCAATGACTATTCGATCTGTATCTGTAGAGAAGGGAATAGTTCTGTGGTAAAGAGAAGAAGGGAAAAAGACTATATCTCCTGCTTTTGGATGATGAATTAATTTTGGAGAGTTGATATTGGAATAAGTTGACCCATTTAAACCAAACTCAATTGCACCTTCATCCTTCCCTCGTGAGGGAACAACTTTCAAATAAATAACACCACTTAGCCATCCAGCAGAATGTATATGTGCTTCTTGATATCCTTGCTTTTTAAGAATTACATGCCACGCCTTTAAATTCTTTTTTGAGGGCCATTTTTTAATATACGAGCAATTCTCTTTTTTAAATTTTAAAAAATAAGAATCTAATTCATTTAAAATTATTGATTTAAGATATGAGATCTTTTCAGGTGAGTTGAAAAACAAATTTATATGACTAGGAGTTTGGAAGCCACCATATGTTGTCTGATTAGGGGGCTCCCAAGTAGTTTTGATGTTAGCCAGCTCATTAATTATTCCTTTTATAAAGTACTCATAGTCTTTAATATGAAATTTTAAATTTGAAAAATATAAAAATGAAAGTGGCTTTCTACAAAAATTATTAGAAGTATCTTTTTTTTCCTGTTCTGCAATAAATGAAGAAAATGCTGCCAACCTAATATTTTCGTTATCCAATTTAGAAGTTCTATCAATTCTCTCATAAATTTCTTCAATCCTTCCTAAAGCATAAAGTGTTTCTATTCCCAACGCTCTTGATTTTTCTGTGTTACAAGAATCTAAATCTCTTAAAGCTTTATCAAATTCCCCCTGTTCAAAAAACAATTGCGCTCTATTTATTAATGCATTTGTAAAATTTGGTTGTAACTCAATAGCCCTTGAATAACTAATTTCTGCTTCTTTGCATTTTTTAAGATATTTCAATATGCTTCCCAGATTGTCATGCGCCCCTGCGTAATCAGGTTTGATTTTAATTGCTTTACGGGTAGATAATTCTGCTTCTTCTAATTTATAAAGATCGCTCAAGATACCTCCAAGATTTAAATGAGCGTCTGCGTAATCAGGTTTAAGTTTAATTGCTTGACGATATGATAATTCTGCTTCTTTTATGTTGCAGAGATCCTTCAATATATTTCCCAGATTGAAATGCGCATTTGCGTAATCAGGATTAAGTTTAATTGCTTTACGGGTTAATAATTCTGCTTCTTTTAATTTGCCTAGATTGGTTAATATGACTCCATAATTAGAAAAAACTATAGGATCTTTGAATCCTTGTTTGATGAAATATTTATAATATTTTACTGCTTCTGAAATATTTCCTTGCGAATGAAAATTAAGTGCTTGATTAATTATTTTTTCTTTAGATAGTTCAGGAAGAGTGTTTGTATTAATAATAATATCTTCATTAATTTTTCCTAAAACAAATGACACTGGGAATATTTCGACTTCAAACCCTGCTTGCTTTTGATTCCTTTTTATCTCTGTCAAATCATTTGTTTTGCAAAGGATCTATTAAGGAAGATTATACCTTGAACTTAGGATTATAAGGACAAAGATGAGCGCATTACTGCGCTCATATAAGCTTTATCTTGATACCTAAGGCAATATCGTATTATTCACGCTCTACCGTAAAACCACTGAAATCTTTTGCTTTGACAGAGAAAAACTAATGGAGCCAAGCGGACTCGAACCGCTGACCCCCTGCATGCCATGCAGGTGCTCTACCAGCTGAGCTATGGCCCCAAATCGTTGAGATTACAGTGATTGCAATCAATCACAAGCAACGTAACCATTATACTTCACCACTCAAATATACCCAAATACACTCAGATATACGAAATTTGCGGTAGATTCTATTGATAAAAATCACCTTAAGGTGTTGAACTTTATCACAAAAGAATAGATAATTTAATAAAGATTTTTCTATTAGAATATATAAATGCTTGAACAGATGAAATAGCATTTGCAATAATTGAAAATATAGAGGCTTCATTAGATAGTTTTAAAAAAATAGCTAGCGTATTAGAAGAAAACACTTAGTTGATAAAAAAATTTTTAAAAATATAATCTAGAAAATATTCCAATTCATTTATCTTTTTCATCGAGAATATTCCATGAAAGAGATATCCCTTTTTTTTAAAGGATCTTTTATCGTGTTATCCATCTCTTTTTTGATTTTGTTGTAGTAGTCCAACTCTTCAAGATCACCAGAACCAAAACCATCAAACTCAAGAACGGCGAGGCATTGTCTCTTCGTGGAATAGAGATAAAGGATGTCCTTCAAACTCAAGTAATTCCTTAACACCAGTAGATGTTCGTAGAGAAACTACTTTTATTCCTTACGAATGGAACAGTCGAAACCAAACCAAGATTATTACGGCGATTGCAGAACTTAAAAGTCTTATTGGTGATCGAAACCTAACCATTTAAAAAGCTGAGGAATTCAGACTTGGTAAAAGTGAAGAAGGAAGTGCAGTAACAATTATCAACTGGGCAAGTTAGGCTTATTCAAGATTAGGGAAAGCAGTGAGCAATTCCAAAAAGACTTTACTCTCAATGGGTCTGGAGTAATTACTTCCCCTAATAGAGAAATTAACTTATGCTTATTTTCATCGGGATAATTTCTTTGAAAGTTAAAAGTTTTTAAAGGTATACAATATACATGAAGTATTTTCTTTATTAGACAATTAAATGTGAAAGAGAGAAAAACAGATAAAAATAAAGAAATACCTGCGGTGAAAACATTCACAGTTCCATTCGCTTTAGAAGGAATAAAAGATACTAGATCTTTTTCTAGGAATTCCAATACTCAAAAATATCAAGAACAAATAATAAATCAGGCCTTAAATTATCATTCAGAAGGGAACATATCAGAAGCCACGAAATATTATAAATACTGTATTAAAAAAGGTTTTAATAATCATATAGTTTTTATGAATTATGGAATAATATTAAAAGATCTTGGGAAACTAGAAGAAGCAGAATTATCTACACGTAAAGCAATTAAAATCAAACCTGATTATGCAGAAGCACATTCTAATCTGGGAATCATATTAACAGACCTAGGAAATCTAAAAGAAGCAGAGATTTCATACCGTAAAGCCATTGAAATTAATCCTTATTTTGCAAATGCACATTACAATATCGGTAACTCATTTAAAGATCTCGGTAATTTAAAAGAAGCAGAATTTTCTACTCGAAAGGCAATAGAAATCAATCCTAATTTTGCAGAAGCACATACAAATCTTGGAATCATATTAAAAAATCTTGGGAATTTAAAAGAAGCACAATTATCAATCCTTAAAGCAATTAAAATCAAACCTAATTACGCAGAGGCGTATGCAAATCTGGGAAATATATTGAGAGAGCTTGGCAAATTAAAAGAAGCTGAATTATCACAACGCAAAGCAATTGAAATTAAACCAGATTTATTTGAAGCTCATTATAATCTGGCAAATATATTAAGTGACCTTGGCAGATCAGAGGAATTACTTAATTTATCAAAATTGATACAGAATACAAGCTCAATTAATCAAGGTTATAAGGTACAGAATTTATTACTAATCACGATCAACAATCTTCTCAAAAAAGATTTTTCAGAAGTCTTATTTAACGTCAATAAGATCAAAGAATTAATAAGTAAAGGGGCAGTTAATGATATTCAAGGTTCCAAAAATAAAAAATACTTTTTATCTTTCTTTCTATTCATTTCGTCACTATATCCTTTGCTTGATAAGGATAGTGAAAATATTGATTTAGATAAAATACCACATTTTGGAGAAAGTAATTGTCTTGTTTTTGCACATCAAAGTCTCACTTTATTCTCCAAGACAAATAGGATTCAACCAGTTTTAATAACAGGGGCTAAAGCTTGGCATTATGCAAATAAGGAAAATAATAGATTGAAAGATTCATTAATACAGCAAGTCAAAAAACATACATATAGTGATAAGGTTTTTATATCTTTTGGAGAGATAGATTGTAGAAAAGATAAATATATTCTTAGATCTTCAATAAATAAAGATAAAATTATATCTCAAGTATGTGAAGAAACTATTAAAGGTTTTCTAAATCATATGGAGATCACACTTTCGCCAATTTACTCTAAAAGATTTTACTTTGGCGTACCTGCACCAACAAGGAGTACAGACTTCCCAGATGAATTAGATATGAAGAGAAATGAAATGATCAAAATATTTAATTCACTTTTAAAACAAGAAGTTTTATCTAGGGGTTCCTATTTCTTGGATGTTTATGAGCTGACATCTAAAGAAGATGGAGAAAACAACAATCTATATATGTGTGATAAAACTCACCTCTCTCCTAAATGTCTTTCTATCTTATTTGAGAATCATCTATGCGAACCTGATAGTAATTGTGAATTAACTTCTTAAGACAAATTAGATCGAGTATTTGTAGAAAATATTAAGAAATTACATTCCATAACTATAAATTATTATGCCGGAGGCAAATAAGATATAATCATTATTAATTAAAACTTCATAAAATACTGATTTGGCTGATATAGAGAACGATCAAAAGAAAGAAAGATCTGAGGTGAAAACATTCACAGTTCCATTTTCATTAGAAGAAATTAAAGAAAGTTTTTCTATTCCTAATACTCAATCATATCAAGAAAATATAATAAATAATGCTTTCAAATTTCATTCAGAAGGAAACATTACAGAAGCAACAAAATATTATAAATACTGTATTAACCAAGGATTTAATGATCATAGAGTTTTTACAAATTATGGAGCCATATTAAAAGATCATGGAAAACTAGAAGAAGCAGAATTATTGCAACGTAAAGCAATTAAGATTAACCCTGATTATGCAGACGCTTATTCCAATCTTGGAAATATACTTAGAGAGCTTGGCAAATTAAAAGAAGCAGAATTATCACAACGCAAAGCAATTGAACTTAAGCCTAATTACTCCACTGGGCATTGCAATCTTGGAATCGTTTTATATAATCTTGGCAGATTAAAAGAAGCAGAGTTATCACTACGCAAAGCAATTGAACTTAAGCCAGATTTAGCTAATGCTCATCTAAATTTAGGCATCATATTAAAAGATCTTGGCAAATTAAAAGAAGCAGAATTATCTACTCGAAAAGCAATTGAACTTAAGTCAGATTTATTTCAAGCTTATGTACAACTTGGAGAAGTATTATTTGACTTAGGGAAACCAGAAGAATCTAGTATATGCGAGTGGAAAGCAATTGAAATGAATGCCTCATCACCGTTTGTAAAATCTTATAGGGAGAATGCAAAGTTAATAAATAAAACTGCATTCTATGTATTTGGAATAAATAATCTTAATCATATTAAACCAATAATAGAAGTAAATCCTAGCTTATTCGATATAATAGTTCAAGAGAATATTGACAAAGACAAAATAATAAAAATTCGTAATGATTTAGATTGTAGTAAAATACAGATTAGGTCAGTTAATGAAGTTATAGAGAATAATTTAATATACGAAAAGCTGGTATCTACTCGTGGTGATTCTGACTTAGAATATATTAACAATAAGAACAATTTACAGACAAAAATACTTGTTCCTATAATAAAATTACTTGGTAAAATAAATATAAGATTTATGTATACCGCAGGGAAAAATAAATATACTATTCTCTCTTATTGGAATAAATATTATGATGGAATTCTATGCTATGGACCATACCACGAAGACAAATTCAAACATAAGCACAAAATAGCTACTTCGCAAATGGGATATCCTAGGTTCGATAAATACTTTAAACCTGGATTTGAAAAAGATTATTTGATTGAAAAGTTTAAATGTGATCCTAACAAGAATACGATTGTATGGCTACCTACTTGGACTAGTTTATCATCAATAGATAAGTATTATAAAGTCATCTCATCATTAAGAATTGAACATAATATTGTCGTTAGACCTCATCCATCTATAAAAAATACAGACCCAGAAAGTTATAAAAAACTTTTTTCTGTAGACTTTAACTATGTTGATGATAATGATGATGATAATGTTCAACTATATGCATTAGCCGACCTAATGCTTTTTGACTATGGAGGTCCAATGTTTGGTGCACTTTACTTAAACAAGAACCTGGCTTTTTTAGAAATGAATTCAGAAGCAAAGAATCACTCTTATTTAGATCAATCACCTAGCGAAGATTATTTAAAATCTTTCTTTCCAGATAGGATAGCAAAATTAGAAAATCTAAAATCAATTTGCAATTACTGTCTAAAGAATCCTCCAAATAGTTCTCTTATGAGATCATTAAGAGAAGAATTCTTCAATACAAATTATCAAGGTAATAGTGCTGAAAGAGCTTACGATCTTTTGAACACAAATAATTGGTTGGAATGATGTTATAAAGACTATAAGATCTAAGTTAATCACAGTAGATAATTGCAAACTGAATGCCAATCAGGATATTTTTCAGACCCAAAAATAATATGTTCACCCTTAAATAGATAAGCTCCGTTAGCAGTTCGATCGTCAATTAAAAAATCTCCAAAATTTAAATTCTTATGATGTGTCAAAATAAGCCGTTTATATGCTATTTCTCCTAGATACTTCCTTATCCATTTGTTCTTGTCACTCCAGGCGCTAGCATTTTCCCAAGGTGCTGTTGAAAGAACATAAGTATCATATTTCTGTGATAATTTTTCCATTGACAGAATAGCCCCACTTAGGGGCCTCATAAGTGAAAAAATACCAGGGACCTCATCTAATCTTCCATTATATTCAATCTTTAGTCTCTCAGGAATCTTTGCGACGCCAGAAGCAAAATCAACTATAACATTATCCATATCAACATATAATATCTTTTTCATTGTGATAATTCATTTTGATCCGATTTTAACCATGAAAATTAAATTAAGCTGTAACTTTTTTAGAGTTTATTTACTAGAAATAAACTATTTATAATTACGTATTTAGGATTTTAAATTTTTTATATAGTTTATTTTTAATTTCAGTTAAGTTATCTTGATAAATGCCATTTAAAATACTATTAACTCTTAAATCAGGATATTTTGGAAATTCATGCTTACTAAATTGATTTAACATATAATCTGACTTTTCTGAATAAAGACCCTTTTTGTTCTTTTTGATTAATTCATCTAGGCTTGGATCTAGGAAGATTTCAAAATATTCATTTGCTTTTAAGCGTGTATTCTCATGGACACTATGAAATAGAGCAACAAAAGAGCAAATTACTATACAATTACTTTTCTCTATTAGTAAGGCTAATTCACTATAAAAAATTGCTAATTTTTTTCTATCTTTATTAGAATAAGATATATCGCAAGGTAATATACCACGAAGATTATCTCCATCTAAATGTATTATTTTGTTTAATATATTTTTTTCTAATGTAGATTTGAGTCTTTTAGCGAGGGTAGTTTTACCAGAGCCAGGTAAGCCTGTTATCCATATAATCATATTAAAGACTAGCTAATGATTTTAAATAGTTAATTTGAATAGTATTTAATCTAAGTCCTGCTCCGCCTTCACTAACATAAATAAATGTATACAGATCATCCGGATTCCATCCATAGTCAATAAGTTGCCTAGCAATAGAATAAATATGATCTCTATTATTCTTCATAAAAGTTGAGCTTGACAATATTGGCTTAACGTTTTTAAAAATATTCAAATGTCTTATAGTTTGATAAGAATCTGTTACACAATAAAACTCCTTATTTATATTTCTAGAGAGAAATCTAACACCTTCACCAGTCTTGCTAATACATACCAATCCTTTAGATACATCTGAAGAAGATATTAAACCAACACTTGCAGCCATAACATCTGCCTGACCTAATTTATTATTTTCTATCACAATATTATTCTTATCTATAATATATTTTTGCGTCAACTTTATTATAGATCTCATGGTCTCTATTGATTCATTAGGATACTTTCCTATAGCAGTTTCTCCAGAGAGCATTAAACAAGAAGCACCATCCAATACAGAATTAGTGATGTCATTACACTCTGCTTTTGTAGGATGAATAGATTCTTGCATGCTATGCAGCATTTCAGTAGCAATAATAACTGGGACGCCTAACTTATTAGCTTCAAATAATATATCTTTTTGAAGAATACCTATACTACTTGTATTAGTTTCTACCGATAAGTCACCTCTATCAATCATTATTGCGAATGATATATTAAGTATTTCAGATAGATTTTTAATAGCAAAGAAATTCTCAATTTTCGCAATTGCTTTAGGTTGCCTTTCACCAATATAATTTTGGATATTTATCAGATATTCGGCATTATCAGCAAAGCTAATGCCCACAAAGTCGACTTCATTCTCACAGCAAAAGTCCAAGTAGAATTTATCTTTATCTGTTAATTCATTACTAAATGGATAAGATTCTGGAACATTAATACCTTTACATTCAAGAAGAGTACCATCACATTTTGCAATAAGAGTAATATAATCATCTTTTACAGATTCAACATCGAAAGAAAGTCTTCCGTCATCAGCATATATTTTCATTCCCTTTCTAGTCATCTTAAATAACATATTATTATTAATTTCGTAGATAAATTTTGAATTTAATGATTCCTTATTGAAATCACTTGAAACCAAATAAATTTTTTGATCTTTCCTAAATAGTTCTTTACTAACATTAAATGTTGTTCTAATCTTTCTTCCTGGAATATCAACCAAGATGGAACTTGATAGTGAAACTGATCTTATATTATTTATGATCTTTTCATGCCATTCAATATTATTATGAGACAAGTTTAATCTGAATATTTTCACACCTAATTCACTTAAATTTCTTATTTTCTCTTTTGATTCTGTTCCAGGTCCAATAGTAGCTATTATTTTACTCATTTTAATTATATTAAATCTTTTTTTGTCAAAGAATTAGCAATTTGGGGCCTAATCAACCAATCAGGCATATCTTTTTCATTTAATATAGAGGATCGAAC
Source organism: Prochlorococcus sp. AG-402-G06 (assembly GCA_003277985.1). Classification (GTDB taxonomy): domain Bacteria; phylum Cyanobacteriota; class Cyanobacteriia; order PCC-6307; family Cyanobiaceae; genus Prochlorococcus_B. The sequence continues at coordinate 3,380 of QCHR01000020.1, read as the reverse complement.
AGCAGTGCCACTTATTTTAAAAGTTGACTCTGAATTATAATGACCGCAGTGCTTATCAGTTACGACCCCACCACATCTATTACAATAATATGGGCCTCTGAGAAGAAGAAATTTAATATCAATTGAATTAGCAAATTCATATGCTACTTTGTGAGCCTCATATAATTCATAAAAATCACCAACTCCTGCATGATCTCGACCAACAATAAAATGTGTACAACCAAAGTTCTTTCTAACTAGTGCATGAAATAATGCTTCTCTTGGACCAGCATAAAACATAGGAGAAAAGAACAACGAGAATATAATATTATCTTTTGGATAGAAGTTATCTATTAATATTTTATAGGATCTTACTATTGCTTCCTGAGTAAAGTCTCCCGGTTTTTTCCATCCGACCAATGGATGAATTAAAATCCCATCACAAGTTTCTAATGCAGTTCTTTGAAGATGTTCATGTGCTCTATGTGGAATATTTCGAGTTTGAAAACCTGCTAAAGATTTGAACCCTCTTTTTAGTTTTTCTGATTTAACCTGATCTGGAGACATAAAATACTTTTCATTCGTAAAACCTGGTGCAATAAAGATCTCAGGTTTCCCAGAAATGAAATACTTAGGTTCATTTAAAAAATATTTAACACCTGGATGTTTAATATCTTTTGTACCAAATATACTTATACACAAATCTTCTTTATCTGGTTCATATACCTCAGAGACTTCAATAAAACCTACTAAATTATCATCATATATAAGGTCAACTTTTTTTCCATTAATATGACCTGATAAATTTTGGTCACGTAATGGCATATAAATAGGTAATGGAAAAAATATGCCATCATTTAGCTTAAGCTCTTTTGAAATACTAATAAGTTCAGAAGATCCTACAAAAGAATAAAGCGGGTTATAAACACCTGTCTGCAGGTTATAAGCTTTATAGTAATCATCTAGGGAAATTATTATTTGCATATACTTAATGCCAATAAAAAATGATTTACTGTATATGTATATAACTGAAAAGGATGCAAAGTTCTCCTCAGAGGCTAACCTCTCAATAAATTGATATCCATTTGTTTTCAGATAACTAACATTATCTTGTTTTCAATAAGAGATTAATTCGTTTTTCTCACTCGATTTTCATACTAGGAGTCAACAGCTAGTCCAACAAGTGAAATGTTTTGTCCTTGCTCAGGAAGCAACACTACTTGATTGATTATTCAGCATCATTTGCATCCCATATTCGAAATTGAAGAGTAGTATTGGCATCATTTTTAGAGAGTAAACTCGGATCTCTTAAAGTCTTGCAAATCTAGTCCATAGTCTTTGCCGTGATTTTTCAAGCTTGTATTCTGATTTGTCTATCCTCTTAGATAACTATGGGCCGTACTACTTAGCGGCTATGGCATTGCGCAAGTAAAAAAGTTTTTATTAATTCCACCTCTTGGTTATTAGATTTTTCTAAAATCTCATCAAAATGCAATTTAAATTAAACTCATCTAGATCATTGGAAAAAAATATCAGCTAAGAAATCAAAAAAAAAATTAGATTAAAAAATTGTTCATTTCAATTGGTTAAAAGGAGGAATTAATTGCTTTAATTTTAGATCTGAATAGTTATTCAGGCTAAATCTAGCAACCTATAAAACTTTCTTTATCAAATAGATTTATCTTTGTAATAAATTAAAATTCTTTTAACTATTATAAGCGGAAATCATATTTTTACATTCGTTTGGGTTGACATTCATTAACATATCAATTATTGATAATTTATTTATGAATGAACTAGAATTATTAAATTGATTATATTCTGGTAGTAAAGGATTTATAAATTTTAAATCTATTCCATGAAATTCAAAAGAATTTTTAGAATATAAATCTTTTCCTCCTGGAAGATTTTTATATTCACTGCCTCCTAAGAGTTTAGTTATCTCAATCAACCTTCTCTGTCCTGAATATGTACTCATTTTTTTTGCTAAAACAGATGATTTATAAAACTCCTTATTAAGTCCCATATAGCTATAAATAGATTTAATCGATTTAATTGCCAAATCAGATATTAGAGTATTCTCATCGGAGAAAATCGTCTCTATAATTTCTATAACTTCTTCAAAATATGGAGATTTCTGATAAGAATAATATAGAGTATTTTTAAACTTTCTAAAAAAATTAGAAGATTTATCTATTCTTAAATTATTAATTTTTAAATTCTGGCTATTTTCCCTTAATGGTATACTAAATCTAAAAGGCTTACCATTTAAAAGAATATAGTTTCTATTTATCCAACCTTTTTTAATAAAATTAACATCGTCAAGGAATACAAATTTATCACAAGATTCAATAAGATTGAAATAACCAAGATAAGGGAAGGAATACGGTTGCATAATAGCTATTTTCAAATTTAGTCTTACCTCAAAATATGTAAATAAAACTTTTATTTTGAATTTTGTTTATTTTCTGCATGTTTTTTAATTTTATTTCTATAAAAAAAGAAATAAATTTAAATATATATTTTTTCATTTTATTTATATATAGTAAGTCCATTATTAATGATTCTACTTATAGAAGCTGCGTTTTCTACATTAATTCCATTATGAGATGGAAGACAAAGTATTCTTTTTGATAATGACTCAGCCACTGGACATTCATCATTTGTTTCGATAGGTTTAATAGTATTAAGAGATGGATAAAAATATCTTTTTGGGAATACATTATGACTGACTAATAATTCCAATATACTCAAGCATATTAACTCATCTTCAAATATTATTGGGAAATAGGAACAATTTGAGCCCTCTCGAATTTCTTGGAATTTTACATTATTATTATTACATAATTCATTCCTATAAATATTATTTAGCAATCGTCTATGACTTATCGTTTCTTTGAAATATTTTAGGTTGGCTATACCTAATGCAGCATGAACTTCTGACATCTTACCATTTATTCCTTCACTAATTACGTTTTTATTTGCATCTAATCCAAAAAATCTCAATGACTTAATCTTATCAGCAATTAAATTTGAATTAGGAATCAAGCCACCGCCTTCTGCCGTATTAAATATCTTTGTAGCATGAGTACTTACACAACTTATATCTCCATAGGATAAAATGGACTTCCCATTCAATGTTGTGCCAAATGCATGAGCAGCATCATATATCAATTTTAAATTATGTTTTTTGGCAATAATAGATAAAGCCTCAACATCACATGGATTGCCAAATACATGAACAGGCATTATTGCTTCAACTGATGAATTAATATTATTTTCTATAGAATTTGTACAAATATTTAATGATTTAGAGTCAATATCACAGTACTTTATGTTACATTTTTGCCAACTTACTGCAGCAGCACTAGCTATCCAGGAGAAGGAAGGTACTAAGATAG
>QCHR01000019.1 GCA_003277985.1 Prochlorococcus sp. AG-402-G06 | reverse complement strand
CTCGGACAACTGAGTCATCAACTATTAATACATTTTTATTTTTGAATTCAGTACTCATTGCATTTAACTTTTGACGCACAGAACGTTTTCTTAAAGATTGACCAGGCATTATAAATGTCCTCCCAACATAACGATTTTTGAAAAAACCCTCCCTATATTCAATCCCTAACTGTCTTGCCACCTGCATTGCTGCAGGTCTAGACGAATCGGGGATTGGCATTACTACGTCTATATCACCAAGAGAAATTTGTTTTTTTATAGTTTCTGCCAGTAAATCACCCATTCTTAATCTTGACTCATAAACAGAAATACCATTCATAATTGAGTCAGGTCTAGCTAAATAAACATATTCAAAGGAACAAGGAAATAATTGAGGATTGTCTGAGCATTGTTTAGAAAAAAACTCACCATCAGAGGTTATAAAAATTGCCTCTCCTGGTTCCACATCTCTGACAATTTCATAATCATTATTTTCAATGACTAGTGATTCACTAGCAATTACCCACTCATATTTATTATTTTCTATTCTCCTTTTCCCAATAACCAAAGGGCGAATACCAAAAGGATCTCTAAAAGCTAAAAGACCATGACCTGCTATTAAAGCGATTGAGGCATAAGATCCTTCTACCCTTGCATGAAGAGTTTTTACGGCATCAAAAAGATCATCTGGATTTATATCATTCCCTTTTATTGCGCTATTTAATTCTGTTGCCAAAACATTTAATAGCATTTCAGTATCGCTTGAGGTATTTGTATGCCTTTTATCAACTTTAAAAAGTTCTTTTTCTAACTCCCTTGTATTAGTTAAATTTCCATTATGAACAAGAATAATGCCATAGGGAGCATTTACATAAAAAGGTTGTGCTTCTTCTTCTCGATGAGCAGCTCCTTTCGTTGCGTATCGTACGTGTCCCAATCCTATCTTTCCAATTAAGCCTCTCATATCTCTAGTTCTATAAGCTTCTCGAACTTGACCTTTTGACTTATTAATATGAAAAACACTACCATCCATCGTTGCTATACCAGTCGAATCTTGACCTCTATGCTGCAGCAATAACAAACTATCGTAAATTTGTTGATTACATTCGTCTGTTGAGACAACACCTACAATTCCACACATAATTATATTCCTTGGTTAAATAAAATAAATCTAATTTTTAAATTATAAATCATAGATGAATTTATTTAATTATTTTTTTATATATGGTATCTTTATAATTATGTTTTAACTCTTGAATATCAACATCTATGATTAAATTATTAGCTTGATAGACTGATAATTTTTTTTGATTATTTACAGTCCCTAAATGACATATTGAAAAAACATTAGATTCTTGTACGGTACTATTTTTATAGTATTTTTTTAATTCTAAGCTTTGATCTTTTGAACAACTAACTAAAATTCTTGCTCCTCCTTCAGCAAAAAGAAGTCTATCTAACCTAGATAGACTTGATGGAATTACAATATTTGACCCATATCCCGAAGAAATACAACACTCAGCTAATGCTACGGCTAGTCCACCATCACTTATATCATGGGCTGAGTTGATAATACTTTTTTGTATTATTTTTCTTAAAAACAATTGAACTTGTTTTTCTAAATATAAATCTATTTCAGGTGGTCTTCCAGTTTTTAAACCATGAATATACTCTAAAAAAGATGAGGCAGATAGTGAAATTCTTTTATCTTGATTTTTATTAGTTTCTAAAGGTAATCCAATCATCCATATTTGATCTCCAACATGAAGCCAAGATTTTTTAGTAATTTTATTAATATCTTCAATTAGTCCAACCATTCCAATGACTGGTGTTGGATGTATTGGTATAACAGTGTTATTTTCTAATTTTGTATCATTATACAAAGAAACATTTCCACCCGTAACAGGTGTGTTTAATTCTTGGCAAGCTTTAGTTATACCTTTACATGACATTGATAATTGCCAATAACCTACTGATTTTTCTGGAGATGAAAAATTTAAATTATTAGTAATAGCTATAGGTTCAGCTCCCACGCAACTTAAGTTTCTTGCTGCTTCTGCAACAGCAAACATACTTCCCCTTTCAGGATCTAAATAAACCCATCTATCGTTGCAATCCACAACTGAAGCTATGCCTCTATCTTTAGAGGATGTGCTTGTAAAATCATTTTGAGAACGGATTCTGATAACAGCTGCATCAGCTTCTCCAGGAGAAACAACAGTATTAGATTGAACTTGATAATCATATTGTTTATATATCCAATTTTTTGAAGCTATTGAAGGAGTACTTAACAAATCCAATAAAACATTATTCCAGCTAATAAATGAATTATTTTTTACATTAAAAATTCCATCATTATCATTTTTTGGCAATAAATCTTCTGACCATTTCCAATGTTCTTGTAAATATTCAGGTGTTGATTTTAGTAATAAATGTTCTTCTATAGGCGTATCATCAGCAAGTGCAGAGGCTGGTAAATTAGCTACAACTTCCCCTTTATGAATCACTCTGACAACTTTTTCTTTTAAAACTTTTCCTACTACTTCGACATATAATCCCCATCTCATAAATAATTGTTTTAACTCTATTTCTGAACCAGGTTTCACAACAAATAACATTCGTTCTTGTGATTCAGATAACAAAAATTCATAGGCAGTCATTCCCTTTTCTCTCGCTGGAACAAGATCAAGATTTAATTCAATTCCTACTTCACCTTTTGAAGCCATTTCAGAACAACTACAAGTTAGGCCTGCAGCTCCCATATCCTGAGCGGCAATTACATAACCTGTTTTAAATGCCTCTAAACAGGCCTCGATTAATCCTTTTTCAAGAAAAGGGTCACCGACTTGTACTGCAGGGCGATCATCTATTGAAGTTTTAGAAAGTTCAGAACTAGCAAAACTGGCTCCTCCCATACCATCTCTACCAGTTGTATTTCCTACATAAAGAACTGGAAAATCGACTCCACTCGCACCTGAGCAGACTATTTCTTCTGTTTCCATCAAACCCAATGCCATTGCATTAACTAAAGGATTTCCTGAATAACTACTATCAAAACCGACTTCCCCTCCAACAGTTGGAACACCAACGCAATTTCCATAGTGCGCAATACCAGCGACAACACCTTCCAATAAGCTGATATTTTTATGATCATCTAACGGACCAAATCTTAAAGCATTTAAGATGGCTATTGGCCTAGCTCCCATAGTAAAAATATCCCTCAATATTCCACCCACACCAGTTGCTGCTCCTTGAAAAGGTTCTACAGCTGATGGATGATTGTGACTCTCAATTTTAAAAACTAATCTTTGCCCAAAACCTATATCTACCACTCCTGCATTTTCTCCAGGGCCTACAAGAATTCGAGTACCTTCTGTAGGAAAATTTTTTAATAAAGAACGTGAGTTTCTATAACAACAATGCTCAGACCACATCACGCCAAACATACCTAATTCATTTCTGTTTGGAGCTCGATTTAATCTTCTACAAATTTCTAAATAGTCAGATTGTTTTAATCCTTCTTGTTGAAGAGATGTTAAGACATCGTATTCAACAAGAAATTTTGATGAATTAATGACTTGATTAAAATCATTATTCTCTGAAGAAATTGTCATTAATTAAATCCAGGGATCAAGATCTCTTTCATTGCTTGAACTTTTATTCCTCTTGCGTTTATTCATTCTATAAAATTCTTCAGAACTATCTATATCTAGGTTATCTATCCAATCATCGTAAAAATCAGGATCATTAGAAAATTCAGAAGAATCATCAACAGATTGATTCTGATTTTCATTTATTTGATCATCAATCCAGCCCTCAAGCCGGTCTGAGGCATTAAAGGTTAAATCTTGAAATTGACTTTTCCATTTTCTGCTCTTACTAAGAAATTCTTCTTTTAAACTTGCTTTATCTATTGGTAAATCTTCAAATGTATCAATATCACAAGCAATAGAACCCGGCTGCTTGTCAATAATTTTAGATATTAATAAGCGCCAACGACTTGTCCCTGGAATTAATGGATTAGATCTACTAACTAAATAATATTGTATATTTCCTATCTTTGGCTCAAAAACGAAGTCAGCTATTAAACCAATTTTTTGGCCACTTCGATTAAAAACATTTGAATTCATTAAAGTTGGAAATCGTTGCAATGTTTGTTCATCTGAAAAAGAACAAGAACCTTTTACGTACACTTCTTGTTCATTTAATCCCTTTAATTGATCTAACCTCCAAACCTCTCTTTGAAGTCTCAAGTTAGAAGGACGAGTAATTAAACCTAATATTCTATGAACTGGCGGATGCATCCATGGACTAATCACTGGACCATGATCAATCCCATTTTCACAACGTACGTTATGTCTTAGTAAATCACTGAATAATAATTTAGAGGTAATAGTCAAAATTAATTTCTTATCTGTATAGGCATGACTAAATAAATAAAATTAACATCACTATTAACAGGTGCAAAAACAGCTGGCGTTGTAGGGGAGTTACAATTTAGTTTAATAAGATTTGAATCTATAACTTTTAGCCCATCTAATAAATATCTCACATTAAATGCTATTTGAAAAGATTCACCTTTAAAAGAAACAGGTAATGACTCAAAACCTGTTCCTATATCTTGCGCATCAGTACTTATTTTAATTAAATTTGCTGAAGTATCTGTAGTAATTTTTATAACGTTATTATGTTGATCAGCCAATACAGCAATTCTTTCTAGTGAAGCAATGAATTCTTTTCTATCAAATTCTAAAATATTTGAGAATGAATCTGGTAGTAATTGAGAGTAGTTAGGATAAGAACCTTCTAGGGCTCTAATAGTTATAATTTCGTCTACAGATATGAAAACAACTTGTCCTTTATCAACAAAAAAATTAATTGGTTGACTTCGATCGCAAGTACTTAAAAACTTTTCTACTTCTCTTAAAGATTTAGAAGGCAATGTAATAGAGAATTTATCTATATCGTTAGAGCTATTATCTTCTTTTGTTTGAGATGAAATATTATTTAGATTTAAAACAGCTAATCTATGACCATCTGTTGCTGCTGATTCAATCCCATAGCTATCAAAAGTAAGATTGACTCCTGTTAGTAATTGTTTAGCGTCATCAGTACTGCTTGCAAATAAAGTAGATTTAATAGCACTAGATAATAATAAAGGATCTAATTGAAGTGAAGTTCCATCCTCAACTAAAGGTAAATCAGGAAAATCATCAGCGATCATGCCTCTTACTTGGTATGTACCACTTTTACTAGTTAATTCAACTTGTTGACTAGTTTCATCAGAAATTAAAAGTAAAGGAGAATCATTTGATAATTTTGAAACAATTTCTCCGAATAACTTAGCTGGCAACGTTATAGCACCACTGCTTTCGATAGAGGCAGATATTGAAGTTTGAATACCTAAGCTTAAATCAAAACCAGTTAAACGAAGTTTACCTGTTACCTCATCAGCAGCTAATAAGACGTTTGCTAAAACAGGGTGTGTCGGTCGACTAGAAACAGCTCTGCTAACTAATTGAAGTGCCGTATTTAAGTCTGATTGAGAGCAATTTAATTTCATCCCTGTATTTCAAATAAAAATCCTTTCATACAAGAATTTCATAGCTATTTCTAAAAAGCAATACCGTTAAAAAAAACAAAACTTTTCTCTTCTATTCTAATTCTTAATTCTTGATATGAAATATAAACAGTAGTAGTAGTAGTTGTGGTTTCTGTGGTTAACTTAAAAAACATAGTTGCTAACAGAAGTCCCAGATATTCTCTGTGTGGAAAAGTTTTTAAAATAGTGGACAAAATTATTGTTATCCACGAATCTGTAAACCTGTGGAAAAGAAAGACGATATATTCGTAGAGTTTTTGTAGTTTTTCCACAATATAAAGAAACAGAATCAATCAAAATCAACAGACAGTTTTTTTTTTGGATATCGGTATGTTTTCAAAACCCCATTACTTTTGTTATTGAACTTATTTCAGGATCGACACTTTTATGAAAAACTGAATCATTATTTTCTATCGCGCAATCAGGATCTTTTAAACCATTTCCAGTCAGAACACAAACAATAGTTGAATTTTTTGGAACATCCTCTTTCTTTTTTAACAGACCAGCTACAGACGCTGCGCTAGCGGGTTCACAAAAAATACCTTCTTCTCTTCCAAGAATTTTATATGCATTGATTATTTCTGTATCTGTAACGGAGGAAAAGTTACCCTTGCTGGATTCTCTTGCGATCAAAGCCTTTTCCTTGTTTACAGGATTTCCAATTCTTATTGCAGTGGCAATTGTTTCTGGATTGCTAATGCTTTTACCTTCAACTAAAGGTGCAGAGCCGCTTGCCTGAAATCCCATCATTCGGGGAAGTTGTTTAGATTTTTTAGCTTTAAAAAATTCTTGAAATCCCATCCAGTAAGCACTAATGTTACCTGCATTACCCATGGGAATACATAACCAGTCAGGTGCATTTCCAAGATTTTCAATTATTTCAAAAGCCGCAGTTTTTTGCCCCTGCAATCTATAAGGATTTACTGAATTAACTAATGTTATTGGATATTTATTCGATAACTCTCTAACAATATCTAATGCTTTATCAAAATTTCCTTTAATAGCTAATACTTCAGCTCCGTAAACCAACGCCTGAGCTAGTTTCCCTTGGGCAACATATCCATCTGGAATAATAACAAAAGCCCTCATGCCTCCTTTGCTTGCATAGGCAGCTGCAGATGCAGAAGTGTTACCTGTACTTGCGCAAATTACAGCTTCACAACCATCTTCTTTGGCTTTACTTATTGCCATTGTCATTCCTCTATCTTTAAATGACCCTGTTGGATTTAGTCCGTCATATTTGACATATACTCTTACTCCTTTTCCAATTCGATCAGATATCGATTTAACCTCTATCAGAGGAGTTCCTCCTTCTTTTAAAGTTATGATGGGTGTTTTTTTTGTTACTGGTAACCAAGGTTTGTATGCGTGTATAAGGCCATCCCAATTATTCTTATTTGGGGGAGAATTGAAAAGTTGTTTTATTTTTTGAGTAAACGCCACTTCTTTAACAGGTGATTTTTTAAACAATCTAAGTGCTAGACCTTCCATCTTTTAGCTTTTTAAAAGGAGAATTAGAATAGAAATCGATTAAATCTTTTAATGACTCTACTTTTTTTAGTGTTTTATTTAAAGCATTTAGATCAAGAGCAATATTTTTATTTGGATAAGCTTTAAAGAAATCTATAAGATTAATTTTTTGATTATTATTATAAGAGCCTAATATTATTGCAGATCTCATAGCTTTTGTGCTTAATTTCTTATCTAATATTTTATTTGGATAAATAACACTAGATAACCTACTTAAAAATACTGTGCCTATTTTGCTATTCATTAATTTACTGCTTGCTTTTATTGGGATCTCGATCTCATAAGATAAAAATTTATGAAGATCTTTTTCCTTTTGATTGGTAATTTTTATCAAATTTTTTAATTTACTACTTAGTTTTTTTGTATCTTTAAATTGATTTAAATCTTCTACTTTTATTTTTCTACTAAAGGTTCCTTTATAAAGGAAAATATTTTCAGCACTCTTTGCACTCGGATAAAAAAATATAATTAATAACACTATTAAGTTTTTGTAGTCAAAATTCATTTATTGTTCTACACCAGCAGCAATTTTAACTAATCGGATTAATCCTTTCTCTGAAGTTTTTTTCATCAAACCGTAGCCCATTTTGTAGGTATCTTTGGTTATTAAAATTTTTGGTAATTTTTTAAAAATAATTTTTCTTTTAAATCCAGGTTTTAACTTTGATTTGGTAAACATTTTATTAATTGAAGATAAATTAAAAACTTTTTTATTATCAAGCTTCGATGATTTTTCTATAGTTTTGGAACGCATTTTTGAAGGAAGCTTGTCATTCAATTTTATTATTGTTTTCCATCCAATAGAGTCAATTTTAGAGGCTAAAATATTTACCAATTCGTTTCTAAGTATAAGACCTTTTTTAGAAAATAAAAAATCAATTGTTTGATCTAAAATCTTTTCACTATCTAATTGTTTTTCTTGAGTAGCGCTTGTTAAAAGATCATCTAGTCTTTCTAATTTTAGATTGTTTTCATCAAATAGCATTTCTTTTAAACTATTTCTTAGTTCTGGATTATCATCTTCCATTAATCTTCTCGCAAAATAAGGATATGCAGCTCCTAATATTTTAAAATTTGGATCGACACTTAGTGCTATTCCTTCTAAAGTAATTAGAGATCTGATTATAAGTGCGTAATAAGGTGGTAACTTAAAAGGAAATTTATACATTATTCCAGACATATCATCAGTCACTGCCTTGAAATCCATTTTATTTACTCCTATCTCTAAAGCTCTAGTAAAAACACTTTCAAACGCTGGCGCAATCGGCGCTAAATCTACTTCTTCAGACAGAAAACCTAGTTGAACAAAATCATAGGAAAGCTTGTCAAATCTTTTATTTACAAGGTGAACAACTGCTCTAATCAAACCAACTCTAGATTGTTGTGTAATATCACTCATCATCCCAAAGTCCAAATAGCATAAACGACCATCTTCCATAGCTAGGATATTTCCCGGATGAGGGTCGGCGTGAAAAAAACCATGCTCAATTAATTGCTGCAGACTGCAACTTACGCCTATTTCTATCATTTCATTAGGATCAATTCCTAAATTTTTCACAGCGTCAATATTTGTCAACTTCGTACCATCTATCCATTCCATTGTAAGTACTCTTCTACTTGTTGCTTCTCTATAAATTTTGGGTACTGCAATTTTTTTATTCTTGCTATGAAGACGCTTAAATTTTTCTGCATTATTTGCTTCATTAATGTAATCCATCTCTTCAAATATTCTTTTACCTAGCTCATCTATTAATGCGACCAAGTCACTTCTAATAATCCCAATATTATTTTTAAACCATATAGCTATATTTCTTACTATGTATAAATCTAAAGTGATTTGCTCCCTTAATCCTGGTCTTTGAATTTTAACAGCAACCTTTTCACCGTTCTTAAGTGTTGCTTTATGAACTTGACCTAAAGAGGCTGCTGAAATTGGTTCCTTATCTATTTCTAGAAAAATCTTTTCTACTTTATCTTTTAAATCTTCTTCAATGCATGCCATTGCGAGTTTACTCTCAAAACCTGGTAGTTGATCTTGAAGTTGAGCTAATTCTTCTAAAACTGTCTGCGGAACAATGTCTGGTCTAGTAGAGAGTGCTTGTCCAGCTTTTATGAATGCTGGGCCCAAATCTACGAGTAGTTGTGTGAACTCTTTTGCTCTAAAAGTTTTTCTTTCGTTTTTTTCTAAGGAACCAATTAATTTTTCCCATCCAACTCCAAGTAAAAATAATCCAATTGGTAAAAGTGTCTGCCAAAGCCTGCGAAGTAGACGAATTGGATTTTTTTTGTAGATTGAGTCAATAGCAATCGGGTCATACTCAAGTAGACCTGAGGCTTCAATAAAATCGCTTAGTTCTTCAGCCATTATTGTATGGCGATGTTCTACATCCCTTCTAGTTCATTTTACTCCTAGTTTGCGTCTTTTTGTTTCCTTTGATTTATGCTAAATAGCCTTCGTTTTCAAAATATAGCTCTATTTGGGAACTTAGAGATCGACTTTGACAAGGGGTTTACTGTTTTTACAGGCCAAACTGGTTCGGGTAAATCAATATTTATTGATACGTTGAATGTTTTGCTGGCGAATAAAAAAACCTCTTTAGATAATCGATTAGTAGCTAAAGGGTCTGCTTTTTCATCAATTGAGGGTGTTTTTTCTGTATTGCAAAATACAAAAGATTGGTTAATCAATCAAGAATTTGATGTTGATGATGAATTGATTGTGACTAGGGAATGGCGTCTAAAAGAAAATAAATATAAATCTAGGTTTAGAATTAATGGCGTATTAGTTAATAGAGATCAAATATCAGAATTGAGATCACTTTTATTTGATTTTACTTTACAAGGAGATACTTCTAACTTGAACAATTCTGAATATCAATTAGGTTTATTAGATTCTTTAGGTTTAAAAAAAATTCATCAATCTATTAGTAAAGTTAAACAAGATTGGAAAATCTGGAATGATTCTAATTTAAGATTAGAGCATGCACGTGAAAAAATATCTAATTCAAAAAAAGAGTTTGAGGAAATGCAATATATATATGAAGATTTAGATAAATTAAAATTAGAAGATCCAAACGAGCAAACTAAGTTAGAAATTGATCAGAATCGTTTATCAAACCTCTTAAGATTAAAAGAAGGCGTTAAATCTTTATTGACTCGTTTAAATGAAAGTCTAGATGAGTATCCATCAATTTTAGACCATACTAATTTTTGTATTAATGAATTAAAAATATTATCTCAAATGGATTCTTCTCTAGAACCAATTTTTGATAATCTTTATAGAATCACTAATGATCTTCATGACTTGATTTATCAGATTAATGATTACGAAAAAACATTAGATATTGATCCCTCTTTTCTAAATGACTTGCAAGTTAGACTATCTTTACTAAAATCTCACCAAAAAAAATATCACAGAAATTTAGCAGATCTTATTAGCTATAAAAATGAAATACTTACTTACTTATCTTCTCAGGATAGTGCTAGTGATATTAATCAACTTTCTTCTCTTGAATCTAAAAAAAGAATTATTCGTGACAAGTCGAATAAAAATCTATCGATTCTAAGAAAAACAATTGCGTTGCAACTTGAAAATAAATTAATAACGATTTTAAAAAAATTAGGGATTCCTAATGTCCGTTTTAAAATTATTTTTGAAGAATGTGATCCAACAATTAATGGGATTGACAAAGTAAATTTTATGTTTTCAGCAAATCCAGGATTGCCTTTAGCGCCCCTAGCAGAAACAGCCTCGGGTGGAGAAAAATCTCGGGTTCTTCTTGCAATAAAGGCAATATTTTCTTCCTTTGATCAATCTAATCTATTGATTTTTGATGAAATTGATTCAGGAGTTAGTGGATCAGTTAGTAGTTACGTTGCTAAAGTGCTTTCTGATTTGTCAAAGCATAGGCAAGTATTTTGCGTGACTCATCAACCCTTAATTGCAGCATTTGCTGATAATCATTTTTCTTTAAAAAAATCTGTTGTTGCTGATAATACGAAGTCTGTTGTTATAAATTTAAAGGAAATCGCTGATAGGCAGAGAGAATTGGCACTCTTGGCGGGCGGAGAAATTGTTGAAGCAAATGCTTATGCGGCCAGTTTGCTGGAACACAAAGCTGCATGATGAGCATATTTTTTTATACAATTAGCTATTAATAATTTTCCCTAATGGGAAGTCCAAAATCTGATCCAAAAAAAAAGACATTAAATAATGGTTCTTCCAGTGAAGAAGTCATAACTATTCGTGGTGCAAGGCAACATAATTTGAAAAATGTTGATTTATCTATTCCAAGAAATAAATTGGTGGTTTTTACAGGTGTTAGTGGAAGTGGTAAAAGTTCTTTAGCTTTTGATACTATTTTTGCTGAAGGACAAAGGCGATATGTCGAAAGTTTATCTGCCTATGCAAGACAATTTTTAGGTCAAGTCGATAAACCGGATGTCGATTCAATTGAAGGTTTATCCCCAGCAATATCCATTGATCAAAAATCAACTAGTCATAATCCTCGCTCAACGGTTGGAACGGTTACTGAGATACAAGACTATTTTCGTTTGCTTTTTGGCAGAGCGGGAGAACCTCATTGTCCTGAGTGCTCTAGGCCAATTAAGCCTCAAAGTATTGATGAGATGGTCGATCAAATTAAGACTCTTCCAGAAGGGACTCGATATCAATTACTTGCACCAGTAGTTAGAGGTAAGAAAGGAACACATTCAAAACTTTTGTCTGGACTTGCTGCAGAGGGTTTTGTTCGAGTAAGAATTAACAAAGAAGTTAGAGAATTGGCAGATAATATTGAATTAGATAAAAATCAAGTTCATTCTATTGAGGTAGTGGTTGACAGACTAATAGCCAGAGAAGGTATCGAAGAGAGATTAACTGATTCATTAAGTACTACTTTAAAAAGGGGAGATGGCTTAGCAATAGTCGAAGCAGTACCTAAAAAGAACGAAGAACTTCCTAAAGGTATTGATAGAGAGAGATTATTTTCTGAAAACTTTGCTTGCCCAGTTCATGGAGCGGTGATTGAAGAATTATCTCCAAGATTATTTTCATTTAATAGTCCGTATGGAGCATGTCCTGATTGTCATGGCCTTGGTCATTTGAAAAAATTCACTTGTGAGAGAGTTGTACCTGATCCATCACTACCCGTTTACGCTGCTGTTGCACCATGGAGCGATAAAGATAATTCATATTATTTTTCTTTATTATTTTCAGTTGGTGAGGCATTTGGTTTTGAAATAAAAACTCCTTGGAAGGATTTAAAAGAAGACCAAAAAGATATTTTGTTAAACGGCAGTAAAGAACCAATTTTAATAAAGGTAGATAGTAGATATAAACAAGATTCTGGATTTAAAAGACCTTTTGAAGGAATTTTACCTATTTTAGAAAGACAGTTACAGGATGCAAATGGTGAAGCTGTTCGCCAAAAATTAGAAAAATATCTTGAATTAGTCCCTTGTGCAAGCTGTCATGGCAAGAGATTGCGTCCTGAGGCTCTTGCTGTAAAACTTGGACCTTTTTCAATAACTGAGCTCACTTCATCAAGTGTTTCTACCACACTTGAGAATGTTGAGGATTTAATGGGTCTTGAGAAAACTAAAAATTCAACGCAATTGCTTTCCAACAAACAAAAGAAAATTGGGGAACTAGTTTTAAAAGAAATTCGATTACGGCTTCAATTTCTTTTGGATGTTGGACTTGATTATTTAACTCTAGATAGACCCGCAATGACTTTGTCGGGGGGAGAAGCTCAAAGAATACGACTAGCAACCCAAATTGGTGCAGGTTTGACAGGGGTTCTTTATGTTTTAGATGAACCTAGTATTGGATTACATCAAAGAGATAACGATCGATTATTAGCGACATTAAAAAAACTACGTGATTTAGGCAATACTTTGGTTGTTGTTGAACATGACGAAGATACAATAAGAGCAGCTGATCATTTAGTTGATATAGGTCCTGGTGCTGGTGTCCATGGAGGGGAAATTATTGCTGAAGGATCGATAGATAGCTTGTTGACTGCAGAAAAATCATTGACTGGTGCTTATCTTAGCGGGCGCTCATCAATACCTACTCCTGCTACCAGAAGAGATTCAGTTTTTCATAAAAGTGTCGATCCTGAAATAAGTTCAATAACAAAAGTAATGGGGTTTTGAAAACATACCGATATCCAAAAAAAAAACTGTCTGTTGATTTTGATTGATTCTGTTTCTTTATATTGTGGAAAAACTACAAAAACTCTACGAATATATCGTCTTTCTTTTCCACAGGTTTACAGATTCGTGGATAACAATAATTTTGTCCACTATTTTAAAAACTTTTCCACACAGAGAATATCTGGGACTTCTGTTAGCAACTATGTTTTTTAAGTTAACCACAGAAACCACAACTACTACTACTACTGTTTATATTTCATATCAAGAATTAAGAATTAGAATAGAAGAGAAAAGTTTTGTTTTTTTTAACGGTATTGCTTTTTAGAAATAGCTATGAAATTCTTGTATGAAAGGATTTTTATTTGAAATACAGGGATGAAATTAAATTGCTCTCAATCAGACTTAAATACGGCACTTCAATTAGTTAGCAGAGCTGTTTCTAGTCGACCGACACACCCTGTTTTAGCAAACGTCTTATTAGCTGCTGATGAGGTAACAGGTAAACTTCGTTTAACTGGTTTTGATTTAAGCTTAGGTATTCAAACTTCAATATCTGCCTCTATCGAAAGCAGTGGTGCTATAACGTTGCCAGCTAAGTTATTCGGAGAAATTGTTTCAAAATTATCAAATGATTCTCCTTTACTTTTAATTTCTGATGAAACTAGTCAACAAGTTGAATTAACTAGTAAAAGTGGTACATACCAAGTAAGAGGCATGATCGCTGATGATTTTCCTGATTTACCTTTAGTTGAGGATGGAACTTCACTTCAATTAGATCCTTTATTATTATCTAGTGCTATTAAATCTACTTTATTTGCAAGCAGTACTGATGACGCTAAACAATTACTAACAGGAGTCAATCTTACTTTTGATAGCTATGGGATTGAATCAGCAGCAACAGATGGTCATAGATTAGCTGTTTTAAATCTAAATAATATTTCATCTCAAACAAAAGAAGATAATAGCTCTAACGATATAGATAAATTCTCTATTACATTGCCTTCTAAATCTTTAAGAGAAGTAGAAAAGTTTTTAAGTACTTGCGATCGAAGTCAACCAATTAATTTTTTTGTTGATAAAGGACAAGTTGTTTTCATATCTGTAGACGAAATTATAACTATTAGAGCCCTAGAAGGTTCTTATCCTAACTACTCTCAATTACTACCAGATTCATTCTCAAATATTTTAGAATTTGATAGAAAAGAATTCATTGCTTCACTAGAAAGAATTGCTGTATTGGCTGATCAACATAATAACGTTATAAAAATTACTACAGATACTTCAGCAAATTTAATTAAAATAAGTACTGATGCGCAAGATATAGGAACAGGTTTTGAGTCATTACCTGTTTCTTTTAAAGGTGAATCTTTTCAAATAGCATTTAATGTGAGATATTTATTAGATGGGCTAAAAGTTATAGATTCAAATCTTATTAAACTAAATTGTAACTCCCCTACAACGCCAGCTGTTTTTGCACCTGTTAATAGTGATGTTAATTTTATTTATTTAGTCATGCCTATACAGATAAGAAATTAATTTTGACTATTACCTCTAAATTATTATTCAGTGATTTACTAAGACATAACGTACGTTGTGAAAATGGGATTGATCATGGTCCAGTGATTAGTCCATGGATGCATCCGCCAGTTCATAGAATATTAGGTTTAATTACTCGTCCTTCTAACTTGAGACTTCAAAGAGAGGTTTGGAGGTTAGATCAATTAAAGGGATTAAATGAACAAGAAGTGTACGTAAAAGGTTCTTGTTCTTTTTCAGATGAACAAACATTGCAACGATTTCCAACTTTAATGAATTCAAATGTTTTTAATCGAAGTGGCCAAAAAATTGGTTTAATAGCTGACTTCGTTTTTGAGCCAAAGATAGGAAATATACAATATTATTTAGTTAGTAGATCTAATCCATTAATTCCAGGGACAAGTCGTTGGCGCTTATTAATATCTAAAATTATTGACAAGCAGCCGGGTTCTATTGCTTGTGATATTGATACATTTGAAGATTTACCAATAGATAAAGCAAGTTTAAAAGAAGAATTTCTTAGTAAGAGCAGAAAATGGAAAAGTCAATTTCAAGATTTAACCTTTAATGCCTCAGACCGGCTTGAGGGCTGGATTGATGATCAAATAAATGAAAATCAGAATCAATCTGTTGATGATTCTTCTGAATTTTCTAATGATCCTGATTTTTACGATGATTGGATAGATAACCTAGATATAGATAGTTCTGAAGAATTTTATAGAATGAATAAACGCAAGAGGAATAAAAGTTCAAGCAATGAAAGAGATCTTGATCCCTGGATTTAATTAATGACAATTTCTTCAGAGAATAATGATTTTAATCAAGTCATTAATTCATCAAAATTTCTTGTTGAATACGATGTCTTAACATCTCTTCAACAAGAAGGATTAAAACAATCTGACTATTTAGAAATTTGTAGAAGATTAAATCGAGCTCCAAACAGAAATGAATTAGGTATGTTTGGCGTGATGTGGTCTGAGCATTGTTGTTATAGAAACTCACGTTCTTTATTAAAAAATTTTCCTACAGAAGGTACTCGAATTCTTGTAGGCCCTGGAGAAAATGCAGGAGTGGTAGATATAGGTTTTGGGCAAAGATTAGTTTTTAAAATTGAGAGTCACAATCATCCATCAGCTGTAGAACCTTTTCAAGGAGCAGCAACTGGTGTGGGTGGAATATTGAGGGATATTTTTACTATGGGAGCTAGGCCAATAGCCATCTTAAATGCTTTAAGATTTGGTCCGTTAGATGATCATAAAAATATCAGCTTATTGGAAGGTGTTGTCGCTGGTATTGCGCACTATGGAAATTGCGTTGGTGTTCCAACTGTTGGAGGGGAAGTCGGTTTTGATAGTAGTTATTCAGGAAATCCTTTAGTTAATGCAATGGCATTGGGTTTGATGGAAACAGAAGAAATAGTCTGCTCAGGTGCGAGTGGAGTCGATTTTCCAGTTCTTTATGTAGGAAATACAACTGGTAGAGATGGTATGGGAGGAGCCAGTTTTGCTAGTTCTGAACTTTCTAAAACTTCAATAGATGATCGCCCTGCAGTACAAGTCGGTGACCCTTTTCTTGAAAAAGGATTAATCGAGGCCTGTTTAGAGGCATTTAAAACAGGTTATGTAATTGCCGCTCAGGATATGGGAGCTGCAGGCCTAACTTGTAGTTGTTCTGAAATGGCTTCAAAAGGTGAAGTAGGAATTGAATTAAATCTTGATCTTGTTCCAGCGAGAGAAAAGGGAATGACTGCCTATGAATTTTTGTTATCTGAATCACAAGAACGAATGTTATTTGTTGTGAAACCTGGTTCAGAAATAGAGTTAAAACAATTATTTATGAGATGGGGATTATATGTCGAAGTAGTAGGAAAAGTTTTAAAAGAAAAAGTTGTCAGAGTGATTCATAAAGGGGAAGTTGTAGCTAATTTACCAGCCTCTGCACTTGCTGATGATACGCCTATAGAAGAACATTTATTACTAAAATCAACACCTGAATATTTACAAGAACATTGGAAATGGTCAGAAGATTTATTGCCAAAAAATGATAATGATGGAATTTTTAATGTAAAAAATAATTCATTTATTAGCTGGAATAATGTTTTATTGGATTTGTTAAGTACTCCTTCAATAGCTTCAAAAAATTGGATATATAAACAATATGATTATCAAGTTCAATCTAATACTGTTGTTTCTCCTGGAGAAGCTGATGCAGCTGTTATCAGAATCCGTTCTCAAAATGATTTTACAAGCACATCCTCTAAAGATAGAGGCATAGCTTCAGTTGTGGATTGCAACGATAGATGGGTTTATTTAGATCCTGAAAGGGGAAGTATGTTTGCTGTTGCAGAAGCAGCAAGAAACTTAAGTTGCGTGGGAGCTGAACCTATAGCTATTACTAATAATTTAAATTTTTCATCTCCAGAAAAATCAGTAGGTTATTGGCAATTATCAATGTCATGTAAAGGTATAACTAAAGCTTGCCAAGAATTAAACACACCTGTTACGGGTGGAAATGTTTCTTTGTATAATGATACAAAATTAGAAAATAACACTGTTATACCAATACATCCAACACCAGTCATTGGAATGGTTGGACTAATTGAAGATATTAATAAAATTACTAAAAAATCTTGGCTTCATGTTGGAGATCAAATATGGATGATTGGATTACCTTTAGAAACTAATAAAAATCAAGATAAAAGAATTTCACTATCTGCCTCATCTTTTTTAGAGTATATTCATGGTTTAAAAACTGGAAGACCACCTGAAATAGATTTATATTTAGAAAAACAAGTTCAATTGTTTTTAAGAAAAATAATACAAAAAAGTATTATCAACTCAGCCCATGATATAAGTGATGGTGGACTAGCCGTAGCATTAGCTGAGTGTTGTATTTCTTCGGGATATGGGTCAAATATTGTAATTCCATCAAGTCTATCTAGGTTAGATAGACTTCTTTTTGCTGAAGGAGGAGCAAGAATTTTAGTTAGTTGTTCAAAAGATCAAAGCTTAGAATTAAAAAAATACTATAAAAATAGTACCGTACAAGAATCTAATGTTTTTTCAATATGTCATTTAGGGACTGTAAATAATCAAAAAAAATTATCAGTCTATCAAGCTAATAATTTAATCATAGATGTTGATATTCAAGAGTTAAAACATAATTATAAAGATACCATATATAAAAAAATAATTAAATAAATTCATCTATGATTTATAATTTAAAAATTAGATTTATTTTATTTAACCAAGGAATATAATTATGTGTGGAATTGTAGGTGTTGTCTCAACAGACGAATGTAATCAACAAATTTACGATAGTTTGTTATTGCTGCAGCATAGAGGTCAAGATTCGACTGGTATAGCAACGATGGATGGTAGTGTTTTTCATATTAATAAGTCAAAAGGTCAAGTTCGAGAAGCTTATAGAACTAGAGATATGAGAGGCTTAATTGGAAAGATAGGATTGGGACACGTACGATACGCAACGAAAGGAGCTGCTCATCGAGAAGAAGAAGCACAACCTTTTTATGTAAATGCTCCCTATGGCATTATTCTTGTTCATAATGGAAATTTAACTAATACAAGGGAGTTAGAAAAAGAACTTTTTAAAGTTGATAAAAGGCATACAAATACCTCAAGCGATACTGAAATGCTATTAAATGTTTTGGCAACAGAATTAAATAGCGCAATAAAAGGGAATGATATAAATCCAGATGATCTTTTTGATGCCGTAAAAACTCTTCATGCAAGGGTAGAAGGATCTTATGCCTCAATCGCTTTAATAGCAGGTCATGGTCTTTTAGCTTTTAGAGATCCTTTTGGTATTCGCCCTTTGGTTATTGGGAAAAGGAGAATAGAAAATAATAAATATGAGTGGGTAATTGCTAGTGAATCACTAGTCATTGAAAATAATGATTATGAAATTGTCAGAGATGTGGAACCAGGAGAGGCAATTTTTATAACCTCTGATGGTGAGTTTTTTTCTAAACAATGCTCAGACAATCCTCAATTATTTCCTTGTTCCTTTGAATATGTTTATTTAGCTAGACCTGACTCAATTATGAATGGTATTTCTGTTTATGAGTCAAGATTAAGAATGGGTGATTTACTGGCAGAAACTATAAAAAAACAAATTTCTCTTGGTGATATAGACGTAGTAATGCCAATCCCCGATTCGTCTAGACCTGCAGCAATGCAGGTGGCAAGACAGTTAGGGATTGAATATAGGGAGGGTTTTTTCAAAAATCGTTATGTTGGGAGGACATTTATAATGCCTGGTCAATCTTTAAGAAAACGTTCTGTGCGTCAAAAGTTAAATGCAATGAGTACTGAATTCAAAAATAAAAATGTATTAATAGTTGATGACTCAGTTGTCCGAG
>QCHR01000018.1 GCA_003277985.1 Prochlorococcus sp. AG-402-G06 | reverse complement strand
TAGAAAGACAAAAAGCTCAAATAAATCAATTAAAACAGCAAAGTAAAAAGTTATTACCAAAAAATTTAAATTACAATAATATAGAAACACTATCTAAAGAAGCTAGAGAGAAATTAACAATCTCTCAGCCAAAAAGCCTTGGGCATGCTGCTCAACTTCCAGGCGTTAGCAAAGCTGATCTCACTGCACTGCTCGTATGGTTAAAAGTAGAGCAAATGAAAAAAGTTGAAAGAAAAGATTCAGTTAAAATAAAAAGTTAATGACAGTGAATTCACGTCAATCTCTATTACCTTCTCCTGAAGTCATTTGGAAAGCATCGAAAGAAAATGTTCTTTCAGGCAGAGGAAATCATAAACTCTCTGGAGCTTGGCAACTAATGCTGCTAGGTGACGGCAGCCCAACAAGACATCTTCAGCTATTAACAGGTCATGAAGTTGCTATAAAGGTTATTTCCATGGCATCGGAAAATAATAATGAAAGTGGCATACCAGAAGAAGTCAATGAACTAGAACCACCTTTAATTAGAAGACAGGTTTGGCTGACATGCGGAGACTTAACACTGGCATGGGCTGAAAGCTGGTGGAATTATCAAGAAGCAGAAAAACATCTACACAATAAAAATCAACCTATCTGGAAAAGCCTCACCCAAGGACGCTCAGAACTTTTTAGAGAGGTAGATGGATTGAGTTTAGTAAATGCCAATTGGCTTAAATTAAAATTTGATGAAGAGGGTCCTTTTTGGAGCAGGCATTACCGGTTTTTTCGTCAACAAAAAGAATTAACAGTCATCAGAGAAGTATTTAGCCCAAAGTTAGAAAAATGGCTAGGACCAGTTCCAAGGAAGGCTTTTTGATACCTAGTACTTTCTTCGACTAGATCTTGGAATGTTTTTTCTTCTTTGAGGAGTTCGTTGATCTAAACAAGAATCGTTTACATCAGATGCATTTTGCTTAATTAAATTATCTTTTCTTTCCCACGTATTTAATTTAAAAGATTGATCATCTGGCCATTCATCAAGTTCGTCTAAATTTTTTCTCCTCTCGTCATGCTGAGGTGTTAAAGCTTTAGGAGCTCTTAAGGAAATAGCACTTAAGGGTCTTTTTGTATTATTAATGCTTTCTTGAAACGGTTCATCATCTAAGTCTTCATTGTCCAACCAATCGTCATCATCTTCAAAAAACCAGTCAATTTTCTCTTCCATCCAACGACCAACTTTTTCGAAATTTGCTGAAGTCTCTTTATCTTGCCAACCTCCCCTTCTTTGACCTGGGCGATTACCTGCGACACCATCTACAACCTGTTTTCCAGTTTGTATCCATTTATCCATTCTGCGATCAAGGGGTGCTCGAGATCGCTGACGAATTTGATTACGATTGTTGTTTAAGCTCATCTTTTAAATTTAACGCTTTCAAACCAACAAGTGAATCTCCGTAAAGATGAACTTTTTCAAAAATTCAAATAAAAGCCAATTAAAGAAGAAAATTATTTACGACTTATCTAATAAGGTTGAAATTCAAGTACGCATTTTTGATCCCATCGACCTCCAAAGTAATTATTGCAACAACTCCGACAGGCAGCGCCTTTAACAATACGTCCATAACTAAAACTTCTTTTACATGAAGGGCAAGTTGCCACCCATTTGGGGATTCTTTTTGATATTGGGAACGAGTGCCGAACTGTTACTTTGAAATCAGTTTGAGCGGCATTGATCTCTGCCATGCGTTGGTGAAAATTAGGCCCATGCGCCTCTTCAACTCTCAGGACAAGATCAATCCAGGCATGAATCATTTCGTGGCACAATGTACTCTTTAATGCCTTTTGGGGAAGATTCTCTAATACTGGTCTGGACAAAATTATTTCACTAGCTTTATCTCCGAAGAAATTCGTTTTACTTCTATAGATCCCAGCCGTAGTGCGCATGCGGCCATCACTCCAACGAACAGAGACTCTGGGGACTCCACTCTCGAGCAAAGAGTTCTGAAAATATTGCCTGTTTAATTCAAGAAATAATGGTAAAACAGGTATTAAAGACATTGATGCAGAAAACTCATTAGCATTATTATTCCGATAACATTCTGTCTGACTATCAATAACAAACAAGCTAATCTCATGGCTAATAAGTCAGAATCTTTAACTAAACGGAATTAAAAAAATGGATAGTGCTCTTATCAAAGCAATCGGATTAAAAGCTCTCTTGGTTGGAGTTGGCGCACTTCTCCTTTTTTGGACTTTTAACGCGATTAAACTCGTGATAAGTGCTAGAGGCATTAATCCACTTGTCAAAAAGTTTTTTGATCAAATTGCTGCCGGACGAATTGATGGAGCCTATAGACTTACGACAAAAGCTTATAAAACACATGTCAATAGACAAGAATTCATCAAATTTTTGGGTAGCTTGCAATTAAATAGATATAGAAACTTGAAGTCAGGGCGTCCAAGAATAGAAGACAATCAAATAATGCTCACACTCAGCTTGAAATCAGAAGATAAGAAAAATGAAATGCCGCTGGACTTCACTTTTATTAAAATTAACGAAAATTGGCAAATAGATCGTATTGCGAAAGCAAATACATAATGAAGCCGAATGTGACAAGTGAATTCAAACTTGAATCAACATTATGAACGTGCAAAAGAGCTTAGAGCTTTGCTCAATAAAGCAAATTATTCCTACTATGTATTAGATGCACCAGAGATAGAAGATCCTGTTTACGATCAACTATATCGAGAATTAATTGAAATTGAAAACATCCACCCATCTTTAATTACTGATGATAGCCCTTCTCAAAGATTAGGAGGTATTGCTTCTAAAGGATTCAAAAATGTTGAGCATAATATTCCTCTTTTAAGCCTAGATAATGCTTTTAATGTAAAAGAATTAGAAGCATGGTATGCAAGGATCAGCAAATTAATAAGTTCAGAAAATAAAACCGTCAAGCAATTTGATAATCCTGAACTAATATGTGAATTAAAAATTGATGGAAATGCTATTTCGCTAAGATATGAAAATGGAATCTTAACTAAAGCAGCAACTCGTGGAGATGGAAAAACTGGGGAAGATATAACTACTAATATCAGAACAATTTCTACAATTCCTTTACGTTTATTATTAAAGAATCCACCATCTTGGATAGAAATCAGAGGCGAAGCTTTTATGCCCAATAATATATTTAAAAAACTCAATATTGAGAGAAAAAATACTGATCAACCTCTCTTTGCAAATCCTAGAAACTCTTGTGCAGGAACATTAAGACAATTAGATCCCAAAATAGTTGCATCTAGAAAACTTGACTTCTTCGCATATAGTCTTTATTTACCAGAAAATTGGGAGCAGAATAACAGTAACTATAAAAAACCAAGTTCTCAATCTGAATCACTTGAATTTTTAAAAAATATTGGTTTTAAAGTTAATCCTACATATGAAACAAAAAAAAACTTACAGCAAGCAAATAGCTATTACAGGTATTGGGAGATTGAAAAAGATTCTTTAGCTTATGCAACTGATGGAATAGTAGTAAAAATAGATAAATTTGAAATACAAAATCTCTTAGGAGCAACAAATAAAGCTCCAAGATGGGCCATTGCTGTCAAATATCCAGCAGAGGAGAAAGCGACTAAGTTAAGAAAAATAATTTTCCAAGTAGGCCGCTCAGGTGCCGTTACGCCTGTAGCAGAGTTTGAGTCGATAGAGCTTGCAGGAACATCTGTGAATCGTGCAACTCTTCATAATTCGAAAAGACTTTCCTCTTTAGATCTTCATTATGAAGACACCATCATTGTTCGAAAAGCTGGAGAAATTATTCCTGAAGTTATTAGAGTTATAAAAGAATTTAGAACAGTTGATTCACAATTAGTAGAATTTCCTCAAAACTGCCCGGCATGTAATTCCAAGTTAATTCAAGAAGCAAGCGAAGCAATAACGAAATGTATTAATCCTGAATGCACAGCAAAATTAAAAGGTCTTTTACGACATTGGGTCAGTAAAGCGTCAATGAACATAGATGGATTAGGTGAAAAAATTATTAATCAATTAGTGAACGAAGGATATGTAAAGTCAATCGCAGATTTATACAAACTTGAAATTGATTCCCTTTTGGAACTTGAAAGATTTGGTGAAAAATCTGCAAATAATTTACTCATAGAAATTAACGAGTCTAAAAACAAAAATTGGCATAAGCAGCTCTACGGTTTAGGCATTCCCCACATAGGAGAAGCCAATGCTAAATCTCTTTCGAAAAACTTTCATAGTATCGAAGAGCTTAATATTATTGCGAAAAAAGCACCTGAAAATATATCCAATATTTATGGATTTGGAAATGAAATGAAAGATGCCATAATTCAGTGGTTTGATGATTCTAGTAATCAAAACTTAATTAGAGAATTGAAAGCAATCGGATTCTCCCTAAAAGACAGTTTAGATTCAAACTACAATTCAAATCAATTAAATGTTTTGGATGGTAAGGTTTTTGTATTAACAGGAACTTTGGATTCGCTTACTAGAGATGAAGCAAAAGAATTGATAGAAAATGCCGGAGGAAAAGTCAGCTCTTCAATTAGTAAAAAAACTGATTTTTTACTATCAGGAGAAAAAGCGGGTAGTAAATTAAAAAAAGCAAAAGAGCTCGGAGTGAAAATAATTAACGAAAATGAATTTAGGCTATTATTGTAAAAATAATTAGAATTTTAAAATGGATAAGAATCCAATCTTTTCTTTAATTAAAACGGAATGTGGACGTGCAAAATATGAGATGCTGGCTTCTAAAAAAGGTATATTAAATCGGATAAGACTTTCTTGGTTTATCGTATTTGCAGCGATTGAAGATTGGAATTTAAAAGCTGATGATTAATCTTTAATCTAGTGATTGAGAATCCTGATTTAGTTTTTTTGTTGAACGTAAGACTAAAATAATAACTAAAATAGTCGAAAATATACTGATTAAGCTCCAAATAAATGAACTTATATCAGATCTTCCTGAAAGTACCTCTCCAAAATTTGAAACTTTTAGTGCTAAAGAACCTAAGCTGCAATATAAAATCGTGCCAGGTAATATACCAATCATTCCAAGAGTAAAATCACGAACTTTTACCTCACTCAAGCCGTAAGTAAAATTAAGTAAGCCAAATGGAAAAAGAGGAGAAAGTCTTGTAAGAAGAATGACTTTTAGACCTTCGCGTTTAACAGCTTTCTCCATTGTTTGAACTTGTGGAAAATTAGAGACCTTTTCTTGAGCCCATTCTTTTAAAAAAGTTCTCCCTAAATAAAAAGTTAGATGAGCTCCAATGAAAGCACCTATAAAAACAACCGAACTTCCAAGCCAGGTGCCATAAAGAAAGCCAGACAACATGGAAAGCCATGAGCCTGGCAACAAACAAGACACCCAAAAAACATACACCAAAGCAAAAACCAAAATTCCAAAAGGGCTACTTAAAAAAGGAATGAAATTATTAACCAGAGTTTCTAAGTTGTTAGCCATAATTTAGAGAGAGTTCAATCCAATCCCATTAGACGCTCTTTAACTAAGCGGACTTGCGCTTTTGACTCCGTTAAGTTTGCTCTGCACTCCTCAACAACTTCTTTAGGAGCTTTATCAACAAAATTTTTGTTTGCTAGACGTCCAGAGAGACTGTCTATTTCCTTTTGTGCTTTATTTAAATCTTTTTCAAGCCTTGATCGTAAAGAAGCTATATCTATCAATCCTTCAATAGGAAGAACCACCTCTAGCTCTCCACTTACTCCGGCTAAAGCTTTCATAGAAGTTAATGATTTTGCTTGCTCTGGAGATAATATTTGGACTTCCTTAGCCTTAGTCAAAACAGCAATATCATTGATTGATGTTTTTAGAGTGTTTTGCAAGACTTTCTTACCAGAGACCAACATGACGGGAACTTTTTGAGAAGGTTTCAACCCAGCAACTGCTCGTAGATTTCGAATCAATCTGATAGATGCAAATAAATCAGAAAAAGACCTCTCTAAATCAATATTTAAGTCTTGTTCATTTAATTTTGGCCAAGGCTGCAAAGCTAAAAATTGATCCTCAGCTAAACCAGTTACTCCATGCCAAAGCTCCTCTGTTAAATGAGGCATTAGAGGATGAAGCATAATCAAAAGATCACTTAAAACTTTGTATAAGATACTTTTCGCTATTTTTTGATCTAATAATTCATCAGGAGAAGCATTTTCTGAAGTATTCAATCGACGTTTGATTAGTTCTAAGTACCAATCACAAAAATCATTCCAAGCAAATTCATATAATCCCTTAGCTGCCTCCCCTAACGCATAATTTTCATATCGATTAGCAGTCTCACGATTAACTCGCGCAAGTCTTGATAAAATCCACTTGTCTGATAATTGCAACTGAGAAGAATCATATTTCTCCAAATTTTCAAAATCTTGATCCTCAAGATTGATAAGAGCAAACCTAGTTGCATTCCAAAGCTTGTTGGCAAAATTTCTAGAGGCCTCAACCGTTGCTGAAGTTTGATTTTTACGATCAAAGTCAAGACGTATATCTTGTCCAGCGCCTGCAACTTCACGAACAAGAGCAAACCTCAAAGCATCTGTTCCATATCTCTCTATTAGTAATAAAGGATCAATACCATTTCCTGAACTTTTACTCATTTTTCGATTCTGCTCATCTCTAACAAGTCCATGAATATAGACGTCAGAAAATGGCATCCTCTCTGTAAAGACTCCAGCCATCATCGTCATTCTTGCGACCCAAAAGAAAATAATGTCAAAGCCAGTAACTAGTGTATTTGTGGGATACCAACGTTGAAAATCAGGATGCGTTTCATCAGGCCAACCTAATGTAGAAAAAGGCCATAAACCGCTAGAAAACCACGTATCTAGAACATCTTCATCTTGCTCAATTTTGACTGAGTCTCCATATTTTTCTCGTGCTAATTTCTTCGCTTCATCTTCTGTTCGAGCAACAATGTATGGTGTTTCGTTAACAACTTTATTATCTGTTTGACTAATCACAAACCAAGCCGGAATGCGATGTCCCCACCACAATTGTCTACTAATACACCAATCTCTTATGTCAGTTAACCAATCTCGATAAACTTTAGACCATCTATTAGGAATAAATTTAGGTTGTCCATTTTCAAAAAATTCAGAGCAACTAGTAGCAAGAGGATCCATTTTGACAAACCACTGAGTGGAAAGCAGTGGCTCTACTGGTACTTTCCCTCTATCAGAGAAAGGAACACTATGTTTGTAAGCTTCAATCTTTGTTAAAAGACCAATTTCCTTTAAAGAAGCAATAACAGCTTCACGCGCCTTAAAACGATCCAAGCCTTCAAATTGACCTGCATTGTGATTCATTGTTCCTTTTTTAGTCATGACTGTTATTTGAGGTAAGTCATGTCTCTGACCTATCTCAAAATCATTAGGATCATGTGCTGGAGTGACTTTGACACATCCAGTTCCAAAATCTTTATCTACATGAGGGTCTCCAATAATGGGAATAGTTCTGCCAACTAAAGGCAAAGTAAGCTTCTCCCCTATGAGATCTTTATACCTTTCATCTGATGGGTTCACGGCAACTGCGACATCACCAAGCATAGTCTCAGGACGTGTAGTCGCTACTTCTAAATAACTAATTTGTTTAGCACTAGCTATAGATGATGGGACTAACGGATATCGAAAATGCCATAGATGTCCATCTACTTCTTTCATTTCAACTTCTAAATCACTCACAGCCGAACCAGAGGCAGGGCACCAATTCACTAAATATTCTCCTCTATAGATCAAACCCTTCTGATGTAAACGAACAAACGCCTCGGAAACCGCTTTACTTAGGCCCTCATCCAATGTAAATCTCTCTCTGCTCCAGTCTACGGAATAGCCCAAACGCTTTAATTGATCGACAATTCTGCCACCACTTTTTTCTTTCCACTCCCAAGCTTTTTCCAAAAAGGAATCTCTACCAAGATCACGACGATTTTTTCCTTCTTCCTTAAGTTGTTTCTCGAGGATAGTTTGAACCGCAATTGAAGCATGGTCTGTTCCTGGAAGACAAAGAACATTATTCCCTTTTAATCTCTTATACCTGACAACTGTATCTATTAAAGCAGTATTAAAAGCATGCCCCATATGGAGACTACCTGTGACATTTGGAGGAGGAATAACTACGGAGAATGGCTCTCCAGGGGCAGATGGATCAGGTTTAAAAGCTCCTTTTTCTTCCCAAGCTTTCTGCCAGCGATTTTCAGTACCAACTGGATCATATGTTTTAGGAAGCCCTAAGGCTTCAGATAATTTTGTAGTTTTTGCCCGCTCAATCACAGAAAAAAAATGTGTTTAATTTAATTTACTCATTCCCGACAAAAGTTTTACATCATTCTTGGTTTTCCTAAATTCAAATGTCACTTTTCACGTTCCAAGGAATAGAAACTATTGAGTCATGCCTTTCCCATACAGCCGAAGATAAAGAAACCTTTTCACTTAAACCAATCGTTTGTAAGGCTTGAACTACATCGTTATCATTGATCTCCTTATCTACAGCTATGGGAATTATCAAAACTTGCGCTTCTGCAGGATCAGCCATCACATGTAATGACAAATCTTCTAAAGCTCTTTCAAAAAATATTTTTCTCATTCGACTTGTTAAAGGAGAACCCATAGCTTTCGCAAACAATTTCAGGCTTTCTGTATCTCCAGAAAGGCCACAATTTAAACTTAACCAGATTAAAAATTTAACCCAGCTATCCACGCTCCACTTTGGCTGAAAGCTATCCCGCTTACTATAAATTAATTCCAACAATGCGAACTCAAATGCTTTTGCTTGAATAGAAGTACAAGATATTTGTTCCATAGAAGACATTTTCTCCAACTAGAGCCAAACTAGTGTTTATTGTTCATTATCTGTTTATTTGTCATGGATCTGAACGACCCTGAACTTGAGTTCTCTGATCTTGTTTTTGCATATCAAAGCTGGGTAATCGCTGTCATCAACGATGAAAAATTAAATAGTAAGGAAACGTTACTCACAGAAGAAATATCAGATGATGCTTTAAATGCCATGAGATTCTTACCTGGTGAAGTAACTAGCGCAATTGAGACAAGTTTAGCTCGCGTCTATGAAGTTGATTATGATGAGCTTTCTTCGATCTTATTTCCAGAAGAATAGAATCCATTATCTAATTATTAAAGAAATTATTTAGCTTTTAAAAGTTTTCTAAAGCCTGATCCACATGGAGAAGATTCTGCCCCTTTTGGCGTGCTAATCAGAAATCCACCTCCACTTAAATCGCCAAAATAATTCAGCTTTAGACCTTGAAAAAATAGAACTTGATCTTGGCGAGCATACAAAGTAATGCCATCCGCTCTAGCGAGTGGAACACCATCATTTGTCCCTGGCCTAATCCTGATAAATTTCCATCCCTCTCCGCACTTATCATCCAATAAATCAATATGCATAACACCTGGTGTTCCTGTAAAAGCAGCTTGCCTATTTAACTCTGCTACTGCTGTTGATGAAATTTTTAATCCAGGACCATTTTGCATAAATCAAAAATACTCCAGATGGGCGATCCAGGGTTCGAACCAGGGACATCCTGCTTGTAAGGCAGGCGCTCTACCGCTGAGCTAATCGCCCATACAACTTTTAGTCCTCGGACTAATTCATTTACTTTATACCTCAAGCTGCTCTGTTGTTGAGAATTAATCATAATTAGATCAACGATTCAAAAAAAATCGTTTTCTGAACTTAGTAACAGCTTTATCGAGACAACAAGAAATGACAAACACAAACCAAATAAACGCAGAAATAAAAATCAATAAACTCCTTGAAGTAGTTTCAGACCTAAGAGATCCAAACGATGGTTGTCCTTGGGATCTCAAGCAAACTCATCTTTCGTTGATCCCTTATGTTCTAGAGGAAGCCTATGAAGTTGCTCACGCAATAAGAGAAGATAATCCTGATGAATTAAAAGAAGAGCTTGGAGATCTCTTATTACAAATAATTTTGCATGCTCAAATAGCAAAAGAAAAAAACTTATTTGATATGACAGATATTATTGACATAATCACTAAAAAGCTAATTAGAAGGCATCCACATGTATTTAAAAAAAAAGCAACAGTTAGTATGAAGGAAGTAGAAGACTCATGGGAAAAAATCAAGAATATAGAAAGACCATTACATAACTCAAAAACTCCAATTAGTGACCAACTAACGTTAAAGATACGACCTCACCCCTCAACGAAAGCAGCACTTATTATCTCTAAAAAGGCTTCAAATAACGGATTCGAATGGGAGAAAAGTGATCAAATTTGGGATAAATTATATGAAGAATTAGAAGAATTAAAATATGCATTAAAAACAGAAAAAACTTCTGAAGCTGAAGCTGAAATAGGAGACGTATTATTTACATTAATAAATATTGCAAGATGGCATAAAATATCTATAGAAGAAGGATTAGCAAAAACTAATCAAAGATTCCTTGAAAGATTAGCATACATAGAAGAAAATATAGAAGGCGAATTACATTCCCAATCAAAAAAGAAATTAAAGAAATACTGGGAATTAGCGAAGATTAATCTCAAGCATTAATATTATAATTATGAATAATAAACCAAAGGCAAGATCAGATTGGCGGGACGAGTATCATCAAGGAGTTAGATATGGACTGCAGGGAAAATTAATACTAGAAGAGTCTAGTCCTTTTCAAAAAATCACCATATATGAAAGCAAAAGATATGGTAAAGCACTTTTGCTTGATGATTGTTGGATGACGGCAGAAAAGTCTGAAAAATGTTATCACGAATGTCTTATTCATCCTGCCTTGTGTTGTTCTACTAAAATAGATAAAATTTTGATTATTGGTGGAGGTGATGGAGGTAGTGCTAAAGAATGTTTAAAATATCAAGAAGTGAAGTCTATCGATTTAGTTGAAATCGATCTAAAAGTTATTGAATTAAGTAAGAAGTATTTGCCTACTATTGGAGGGAATGCATGGTCTGATTCAAGATTAAATTTACAAGTCAAGAATGGAATTGATTGGGTAAAAAATACAAAAGATAATTCATATGATGTGATTATTATCGATGGCGCAGATCCTATTGGACCGTCCAAAGAATTATTCAGCAATTCTTTTCTCACAGATTGCAAACGAATACTTAAACCAGGAGGGGTTTTGGCAACACAAAGTGAATCGCCAGAATCTTTTCAGCAAATTCATATAAATATTGTCAAGGTTCTACGTGAAATTTTTGACTACGCAGATCCGATGTATGGATCTGTATCCATATACCCAAGCGGTTTGTGGAGTTGGACATTTGCATCTATGGAGAACCCAAAATATATGAACCCAAAAAAAAGTCGGGTGAAAGAGATCTCTGAAAATTGTCAGATTTGGAGTGAGCGCTGGCAACAAGGTGCATTTAACACGATTCCTGCATTCATAGAAAGGGAGCTGGCAAAAACATGACCAAATTTAATTTCAAAGATCAATCACTATTTAATAACGATGGTGCAATATTCATGGGAGCTCAAAGAAGCATCGATCAATGCAAAGTTTCGCTGTTAGGAGTTCCGTATGATGGAACTTGTTGCTTTAGACCTGGCGCACGATTCGGTCCTTCATCTGTTAGGGAAGATAGTTATGGAATTGAAACATATTGTCCACAACTAAATTTAGATTTAGAGGAAATAAGCTTTGCTGATATAGGTTCGTTAGATGTACCCTTTGGCGATGCAAAATTAACAATTGATTATGTACGAAAGGCGACAAATATTTTACTTAAAAATAATTTAAAACCTCTAATTATTGGAGGTGAACATTCAATAACGAGTGGAATTATTCAATCAATGATTAATAATTATCCTGAATTAATTATGATTCAATTAGATGCTCATGCAGACCTCAGAGATGAATGGTTAGGTAGTAAGTATAGTCATGCATGTACTATGAAAAGATGTTTAGAAATACTACCTAGCCAAAAAATCTTTCAAATAGGAATTAGAAGTGGAACAAAATTAGAATTCCTTGAAATGAATCATACTAAAAGATTAATTCAACACACTTCGGGAGAGAATGCAAAATATTTAGAAGAAGCTCTAAAAAGTTTTAAAGGGACACCAATTTATTTAACTTTTGATTTAGATTGGTTTGATCCATCTATAATGCCAGGAACAGGCACTCCTGAACCTGGAGGCTATTTCTGGGGAGATTTTGCATCAATAATAGATGTTATCAAATCTCATAACTTAATTGGTGCAGATGTAGTCGAGTTATCTCCCAAATTAGATAATTCTGGTATTAGTAGTATCCTTGCTGCAAAAGTTATACGTTCATTAATTATGTTATTGGACAAATAATTCTAAAAGTTTGAGTTTAATTATCATTTTTAACTAATACCGTTCCAAAATCGAGTTGATGATGAACAAATTTTTCAGAAATCTTTTGGAAATTAGGTTCTTTTTTTATCCAATGACCACAAGAAACAAATGAAGATATCTCAGAATGTATTTTTATCTTTCTAAGTTTGCACCATGAGAATGAATCAAAATGACTTGAAACACACTGATTGCAAGTCCTACAGGATCTTTTTGCAGTCATTAAGTCTTAACCCAAGACTCATAGAGTAGTAAAACTTTCCGGATTGAGCCACAAAGCATTAAATTTAGTTTTAGGAATTCTTATAGATTCACGTTATTACTAGTGAATTTCTATTTACCGTTCAGCAAAAAATGAAATTACTGCAAACTCCTCTTTACAAAGAATGTCAAAAATTAGGGGGTAAAATGGTCCCTTTTGCAAATTGGGAAATGCCTGTTAGTTTTTCTGGGTTGATAGAAGAACACAATGCAGTAAGAAAAAATGTTGGAATGTTCGACATATCACACATGGGTGTTGTGCAATTAAAAGGTAAAAATATCAAGAGCGCATTACAAAATTTAGTTCCCTCAGACGTGTTTCGAATAGGACCTGGTGAAGCGTGTTATACAGTTTTTTTAAAAGAAAATGGAGGAATTCAAGACGATCTAATCATTTATGATCAAGGAATTTTAAATACAAATGAGGAAAGTATAGTTTTAGTAATCAATGCTGCAAGAAAAGAATCAGACATTGAATGGTTGAATTTAAATCTTTCTAAATACGAAATCAAAATCTCTGAATTCATGCGTGAGGGTGCATTAATTGCCATACAAGGTCCGGAATCAATCCGTACGTTTGAAAAAATTCTTCAAGAGCCTTTATCCGATTTACCACGTTTTGGCCATAAGACTATTAATTCAAATCCCAACCTAGTCAACTCTCAAGAATCAATTTTTATTGCACGAACTGGTTATACAGGAGAAGAAGGTTACGAATTTTTGTCATCGCCAGAGACAGCAAAATCCATCTGGAAAAGTCTAATTGCGTCGGGAGTTACTCCATGCGGGCTTGGAGCAAGAGATACACTGCGATTAGAGGCTTCTATGCATTTATATGGCAACGATATCAACTTAGATACAACTCCCTTTGACGCTGGATTGGGTTGGTTAGTTCATCTAGAAATGCCCAATGATTTTATTGGTAGAAAAGCTCTAGAAAAACAGGCCGAGGATGGAACGGAAAAAAAACTTGTTGGTATTAAAGTTCAGGATAAAGGAATTGCGAGAAAAGGATATCCAGTTTTATATAACAGCGAAACTGTTGGAATAGTAACAAGCGGAACTTGGTCTCCAACATTGAAAGAACCTATTGCTCTTGCGTATGTGCCAAGCGAAATTTCAAAAGTAAATACTCAATTAGAAGTAGAAATTAGAGGGAAAAAACATCCTGCAATCATCGTAAAAAGACCTTTCTATAAAAAAGGTTTTTGAGCAAGTAGAAACTGTGTTGTGCATAAAAGCCGGTCTTTGTGGGAAACTCATTATTCATGATGATTGAGAATTTCATGCGCAATAAGACTTGTGGAGAACTACGAGCTTCCGCAATTGGCGCAAATGTTCAACTATGTGGTTGGGTTGATCGCAGAAGGGATCATGGCGGAGTGATTTTTATTGATCTAAGAGACCGCTCTGGAACAATTCAAATCACAGTTGATCCAGATCAAGGTCAGGATCTTTTTAGAATCGCTGAAAGTCTAAAAAATGAGACTGTTCTACAAATCAATGGATTGGTAAGAAAAAGACCTGAAGAAGCTATTAATACAAAAATCCCAACAGGTGAAGTAGAAGTCCTAGCTAACAATATAAACATTCTCAATAATGTCTCTAGCACACTCCCATTCTCAGTATCAGTTCATGATGAGGAGAGCGTTAAAGAAGAAATCAGGCTAAGGCATAGATATTTAGATCTTAGAAGAGAGAGAATGAATAGTAATCTTCAATTGAGACATAACACAGTCAAAGCCGCTAGAAGCTTTCTTGAAAAGGAAGGATTTATAGAAGTTGAAACACCTATTTTAACTCGATCAACTCCTGAAGGAGCAAGAGATTACTTAGTCCCCTCACGTGTATGTGGTGGAGAATTTTTTGCGTTACCGCAATCCCCACAATTATTCAAACAATTGTTGATGGTTGGTGGAATTGAACGTTACTACCAAGTTGCGCGCTGTTTTCGTGATGAAGACTTACGAGCGGACAGGCAACCAGAATTTACTCAATTAGATATAGAAATGAGTTTTATGGATGAAAAAGAGATCATTGAATTAAATGAAAAGCTAATTGTTAACATTTGGGAAAAAATTAAAGGTATTAATCTCCCAACTCCATTCCCAAGAATGACTTGGCAAGAGGCTATGGATCGGTTTGGAACTGACAGACCTGATACTAGATATGGAATGGAACTGGTTAAAACAAGTGATTTATTTTCCAACAGTGGATTTAAAGTTTTTTCAAATGCTATTTCTTCTGGTGGATGCGTAAAATGCATCACCATTGAGAATGGAAATAATTTAATTAGTAATGTCAGAATAAAACCAGGTGGAGATATTTTTAGCGAAGCTCAAAAGGCAGGTGCTGGTGGACTAGCATTTATTAGAGTTAGAGATAATGAAGAAGTCGATACCATAGGAGCCATTAAAGATAATTTAACTACATCACAAATAAAAGAACTCCTATCAAAAACCCATGCGAAGGCAGGTGATCTAATCCTTTTTGGTGCAGGACCGACAAATATTGTTAATAGAACCTTAGATAGAGTTCGTCAATTTATTGCTCAAGATCTAAATCTCATCTCAGACAACGGACTAAAAACACAATGGAATTTTCTTTGGGTTACTGATTTTCCCATGTTTGAATTTAATTCTGATGAAAATCGTCTTGAAGCAATTCATCATCCTTTCTGCGCTCCAAAGCCTGAAGATATTGGTGAATCAGAAAACTTATGGAAAGACAAATTACCCAAGTCAAATGCTCAAGCGTATGATCTAGTGCTAAATGGACTAGAAATTGGTGGAGGATCTTTAAGAATTCACAACTCAGAACTTCAAAAAACTGTACTTGAAGTAATTGGTCTATCTAAAAATGAAGCAGAAGAGC
Organism: Prochlorococcus sp. AG-402-G06; assembly: GCA_003277985.1. Taxonomy (GTDB): domain Bacteria; phylum Cyanobacteriota; class Cyanobacteriia; order PCC-6307; family Cyanobiaceae; genus Prochlorococcus_B. The sequence continues at coordinate 9,841 of QCHR01000018.1, read as the reverse complement.
AATTCGGTTTTTTAATTGATGCACTTTCAATGGGTGCCCCTCCACATGGTGGGATTGCATTTGGGCTTGACAGAATAGTTATGCTTTTAGCCAATGAAGATTCAATTAGAGATACTATTGCTTTTCCAAAAACACAACAAGCTCGTTGTTCCATGGCTAAAGCCCCTGCAAACGTTGAAAACAAACAATTAGAAGACCTCCATATAGCCTCAACTTGGATCGAACCTGATTGAATTGATAGAAATTAGCGTCAAAAACATTATCCTAAAGAGAAAATATGTAAATTTCTTGGCCTTTAGCTGGATCAAGGTAGCTTAAAGAATGATTGAAAAGTAAATGGCAAAATTTGTTTTCGTCACAGGTGGTGTAGTTTCAAGCATTGGCAAAGGAATTGTTGCCGCAAGTCTTGGCAGACTACTCAAGTCAAAAGGGTACAGTGTTTCGATTTTGAAGCTTGACCCATATTTAAATGTTGATCCTGGGACAATGAGCCCTTTTCAACATGGAGAGGTCTTTGTAACTGAAGACGGTGCTGAAACTGATTTAGACCTTGGGCATTATGAGCGCTTTACAGATACTGCAATGTCAAGGCTAAACAGTGTCACGACAGGTTCCATTTATCAAGCTGTTATTAATAAAGAAAGAAGAGGTGACTATGACGGAAGAACAGTTCAAGTCATCCCCCACATCACGCGTGAAATTCGCGAAAGAATTAAACGTGTAGCAGACAATAGTGGAGCAGATGTAGTGATATCAGAAATTGGAGGAACAGTTGGAGATATTGAATCTCTACCTTTTCTTGAGGCAATAAGAGAATTTAAAGGAGATGTAAAAAGAAACGATGTTGTTTATGTTCACGTCACATTATTGCCTTACATAGGTACATCAGGAGAAATTAAAACTAAGCCAACACAGCACTCAGTAAAAGAATTACGTTCTATAGGTATTCAGCCAGATCTTTTAGTTTGTCGCAGTGATAGGCCCATTAATGATGATTTAAAAAATAAAATAGGAGGTTTTTGTGGAGTCAAGTCTGATGCGGTTATAGCATCCCTTGATGCTGACAGTATTTACTCAGTACCATTAGCTCTCAAAGACGAAGGACTTTGTAAAGAGATATTAGATTGTTTGGACCTGAATGATCATGAAAGCGATTTAAAAGACTGGGAGCAGTTAGTTCATAAATTGCGCAATCCAGGCCCCTCTGTCAAAGTTGCATTAGTTGGCAAGTATGTACAATTAAATGATGCCTACTTATCAGTAGTCGAAGCATTACGTCATGCGTGTATTTCCCAAGATGCATCATTAGATCTTCATTGGATCAATGCGGAGAATATTGAATCAGAGGGAGCAGAAAAACTACTTCAAGGAATGGATGCAATTGTCGTTCCGGGAGGTTTTGGTAATCGTGGCGTAAACGGAAAAATAGCAGCTATTAGATGGGCAAGGGAACAGAGAGTACCTTTTCTTGGACTTTGCTTAGGTATGCAATGCGCTGTCATTGAATGGGCTCGCAATATCGCTGGTTTAGAAGATGCATCTAGTGCAGAACTAAATCCAAATTCTAAACATCCTGTAATTCACTTACTACCAGAACAACAAGACGTAGTTGATCTAGGAGGGACAATGCGACTAGGAGTATATCCTTGCAGACTTCAAGCAAACACAACTGGGCAAAATTTATATAACGAAGAAGTTGTTTACGAAAGGCATCGACATCGTTATGAGTTCAATAATTCATATAGAACTCTCCTGATGGAATCTGGGTATGTAATTAGTGGCACTTCCCCTGATGGCCGATTGGTAGAGCTAATCGAGTTAAAAAACCACCCATTTTTTATTGCCTGTCAATATCATCCAGAATTCCTCTCTAGGCCAGGTAAACCACACCCTTTATTTGGTGGTTTGATTCAAGCTGCACAAATGCGTGTACCAGCCTCACCAAGTGAGGCATTCAATCCACAAGCAAAAATTATTGAAAAAAAATCACTAGAAAAGCAATAAATGGAACCCTCTCTACCAGTAGTGGAATGTTTTCATTCTCTACAAGGAGAAGGAGAACATGCTGGTAGAAGCGCTTACTTCATCAGATTAGCTAGTTGCAAGGTTGGATGTCCTTGGTGTGATACGAAAGATTCATGGAATTCAGAACTGCATCCACAACAAAGTTTGATAGATCTATCAATTAGCACCGCCAAAGCCCAAAGAGAAGGTGCGGCTTTTGTTGTGATCACCGGAGGTGAACCACTACATCATAATTTGGATGATCTCTGCAGAGAAATTAGAAAATCTACGCTCAATCAAGAGAAAACGTCTATTCCAATTCATCTCGAAACCAGTGGAGTAGATATGCTAAGTGGCAATCCAGATTGGATCACAATATCGCCTAAACGGCATTCTCCTCCCCGCCTTGATACTCTCTTATCTTGCCAAGAGTTGAAAGTTGTCATACAGAACACTGAAGATTTACATTTCGCAAAAAAAATGGCTAATTTAATAAAAGAAAATGGAAAAATTAAACCTCAGTTATTTTTACAAGCAGGATGGGAAAATGTAGAGGGGCAAGCACTTGCTATCAAGTTTGTAAAAACCAATCCGGATTGGAGACTAAGTATGCAAACTCACAAATGGCTAGGTGTGCTATGACCATCTTTAATAAATGAGATTTTGCTTCATTAGATTTAAAAACAAAAATAATGATTAAACAAACAACAATTGCATTACTGTCAGGAGGAATTGATTCAGCTACAGCTGCTTGTATCGCTATGGAAGCTGGACAAAAAGTAATTGGATTATCATTTGATTATGGTCAACGACATCTTAAAGAGTTACAAGCAGCAGAAACTTTAGCAAAAGATTTAAATCTTGCGGATCATATAAGAATAAAGATTGATTTATCTTCTTGGGGTGGCTCCTCCTTGACCGACACGTCTCAAATCATACCCACTAAAGGCATACAAAAAAATACTATTCCTAACACTTACGTTCCAGGTAGAAACACTATTTTTATTGCTATTGGGTTGAGTCTTGCAGAAGCTCGTGGAGCCAATCGAATCGCATTAGGCATAAATGCAATGGATTACTCCGGATATCCAGACTGTAGACCAGATTATTTAGAGGCTTATCAAGAATTAGCTAACTTATCCAGCAGAGTAGGACGTGAGGGAAAAAGTATAAAACTCTGGGCTCCACTACTAGATTGGGAAAAAACAAAAATCATTCAAGAGGCATTACGCTTAAAAATTCCTATAGAAAAAACCTGGAGTTGCTATCAAGGTGAAAGTAAACCGTGTGGTAGATGTGATAGTTGTCGTATTAGAGATAAAGCATTAAAAGAAATAGATCGGGAAGATCTATGTAGTCAAAATATCTAGTGAATAAAATTAAACGAATACTATGTCAGTGGAACTCCCCTGAGCTTGTAGCTCACAAATTAATTCAAGAATGGGGAGAGGCAGGGTTTATATGGCTTGATGGCGATGGGAGTGATTTAGGTCGATGGGTAACCTTAGGAATTAATCCTTTAGAACAGTTCTGTTCTAGAGAATTAGAAATTTCAAAAAAGAATTCAAATCCTTTTAAAATTTTACGCGAATTACCGCCAGGGCATTGGACTGGTTGGCTGAGTTATGAAGCTGCATCTTGGACAGAGCCACAAAATCCATGGCAAACAAGTTCGATGGCAACTTTATGGATAGCCTGTCATGATCCTATATTAAAATTTGATCTTCAAAAGAAAAAGCTATGGCTAGAAGGAAAAGATGAAAAGCGCATCTCAATTATGGAAAATTTTCTGAAGCATGCTTTTCATCAAAAGCTTTCCAAAGCTCACTCTAAAGCGACAACACAAACAGAACTCAAACATATTATTCCCCTAGAATCTTGGGACTGGAAATTATCAAATCAAGAATATTCTGAAAGAGTTGATGAGATCAAAGAGTGGATTGCGAACGGTGATATTTTTCAGGCTAACCTAACTACCTCATGCCAAGCCCCATTACCAGAATCTATGCGTCCAATAGATGTATATTCAAAACTTAAAAAATGCTCCCCTGCTCCATTTGCTGGAGTAATTATCGGCGATCAGATGGCAAAAGGAGAAGCTATTATATCAACTTCACCAGAAAGATTTTTAAAAGCTTTACCCAGTGGTGAGGTAGAAACGAGACCAATCAAAGGAACTAGACCCAGAGATAGAGATCCAGAAAAAGATGCTGATTGGGCAGCAGAGCTTATTTGTAGTCCAAAAGATCATGCTGAGAATGTAATGATTGTAGATCTACTAAGAAATGATCTTGGAAGAGTATGCCAACCTGGTTCAATCAATGTTCCCCATCTACTAGTTTTAGAAAGCTATTCACAAGTTCATCATCTCACTTCAGTAGTTAAAGGTAGACTCAATACAAATAAAACTTGGGTTGACTTGCTTGAAGCCTGCTGGCCAGGAGGTTCAGTAACAGGAGCACCGAAACTTAGAGCATGTAAAAGATTATATGAACTTGAACCAACAGCGAGAGGTCCATATTGTGGATCAATATTAAATATCAATTGGGATGGGGTCCTTGATAGCAATATTCTGATTCGATCTTTAATGATTAAAGAATCCACTATTACTGCTCATGCTGGATGTGGAATTGTTGCAGATTCAGATAGTCAAAAAGAAGCTGAAGAAATGAATTGGAAATTAATGCCACTTTTAAATGCATTAACATGACTGAAAATAAGAACGAAAAATTAGGATGGATTAATGGTCACTGGGGAAACTTTAACGATTTAAAAGTGCCAATTAATGATCGAGGTCTGAACTTTGCGGATGGTATCTTTGAAACGATTTTAATTTTGAATGGAGAGCCACAACTGCTAGATGAGCATTTCAATAGATGGGAAAAAAGTGCAAGTATCTTAGAACTGAATTCACCACCACCAAAAGAATGGTTGATTTCACTCATTGAAGATGGCATTAACCGATCGCAATTAAATAACGTCAATGGAGTCATTCGTATTAATTGGACTCGAGGAGCATCAAAAAAACGCGGAATTGATATAAGTCAAACAAACGATGATAATTTTTGGTTGGAGATAGATTCTTATCAACCAAATTTTGAATCTATATCTACAATAATTAGTCAAACCGAAAGAAGAAATTCTTTTAGCCGGTTGAGTTATTGTAAAACATTTTCATACAACCAGGGAATTCAAGCACGCATAGAAGCAAAAAACGCAGGTTTTAATGATGCGTTGTTATTAAATAGTCAAGGTGAAATATGTTGCGCCACGACAGCAAATATATTAGTAAAAAGAGACAATAATTGGTTGACTCCACCATCTAATAGTGGTTGTCTACCTGGCATAATGCGTCAACGAGGAATTGATTTAAACATAATAAAAGAGAACTGCATTCAAGCTACGCCAAAAGATAATGATGAATGGTTTTTAATCAATAGCTTGAGTTGTCGTCCAATTCAAAAAATAAACAAAAAAGAATTAAAAATATCAACCAACCCTAAAAAGTTTTGGTTAAGTTTATTAAAATCCAAGAAAAATAATATTTTAAACACTCTCTAAATAGGAATTGGGAATGTCACTTCAGCTGGCTTTGGAGAGCAAGCTTCGACTTGAAAGTCCACAACTGAACCAATTACAACAATCGCAGGAGAGCTTAAATTTTCTTCTTGAACTCGCTCAAAAAGCTTTACCAAAGGGCTCTTAATATAACGTTGACCAATTACAGTCCCCTGCTCAATAACTGCCGCAGAAGTCTCAGGATTCATACCACCAGCAATTAACTCTGCTGAGATAAATTTTAAATTATGAACACCCATATATATAACGATTCCATCGCTTGATTTCGCTAAAGACCTCCAATTTACAGCTGGGCGTTTTTTATCAATCCCCTCATGTCCAGTCACAAAAGTAACTGAAGATCCAGCCAGTCTATGAGTGATAGGTATCCCAACATAAGCAGGAGCAGCTATACCAGCGGTAACTCCAGGAACAACTTCTACAAGAACACCTTTTTTACAAAGATATGCCGCTTCTTCAGCACCTCTGCCAAACAAAAATGGATCACCTCCTTTTAATCTGACGATACAAGAACAACTCTTTGCTAAATCAAACAAGATATCATTCGTTGTCCTCTGAGGAACCGAATGATGACCACGCCTCTTACCTACTGAGTGAAGTTGACAATTAGCTTCTGCTAATTTAATCAACTCTAATGGAACCAATGAATCATATACAAGAGCATCACACTGACTGATTAATTTTTGTGCTTTCACGGTTAATAAATCGGGATCACCAGGGCCTGCTCCTACTAGATAAACAGTACCAAATTCCTGTTTACTCATAGCAATTGCCCAAAAATATATACAAAGCCACGATTAATGATTTCAATAAAGCATATTAGCTGTTCTTCATTACTATCAATTTTTATATTCTTATTTGGAATTAAAAGATAAGGTATTAGAAGATAATTTTTATTCTGATTAGAACTAGCTTTCTGGAAGAAAGAAGCAGAGTTAAACGAATTGACAAACATTATGGCAGCTCACTTAATAAATTAATTAAACCATTTCTAAAAGATTTGATTTCAAGCAAAGAAGAAATAGAATCTTTTCTATTTAAAGATTTTGTTTTTTCTGTAGGCAATAATGTATAAGGTATTGGATAATAATTCATACTGGGCTTCTCTAAAAATTTATCCCATTGTGTCCAAGATGCAGTTTGTATTCCTAGCCTATTACCTAAGAATAGCATATGATCAGATGCAATCTTTGATCGCAAAGGATGATGCAAAAGAACTGGGGTAACTGATTTTTTCTCGACTTTTATCAGTTCAACAAGAATATTAATCCAATTATTCCACGATCCAATATAAGGAGTTAATTTAGAATTGATAAGTTCATTTTTCAATCTATTTCTTATCAAAGGAACGTCTTTCCTGACATGATTACCTGGTAATAAGAATAAGGGTACGAGCCAAATAAACTTTGACGAAGAAGTTTGATAAGAATTTTCAGTCAAGACTTCTAATTCTACTAATTTACCTCTTCTTTTTTGAACTTGATTGATGATAATATCCATAATAGGATGAACAAAACCATTTTTCGAACCATGTATTATTAATCTAATATCTCTTTTAGAAAAGACTTTATTCTTTTTCTTTTGTATGCCTTGAAAAAATTTACTATCTTTTAAAAATAATAAATTATTAGAAGATTTGTTCATTGAACTAATTTCTTAATAAGGAGAATAAATAAAAATTTACTAATAAAACCCATCATCGAGATGATGGTGATTATTTAACCAAAAAACAACAAAATAAGAGCATTAATTGTATCAAAAACTACATTTTTCTTTTTCAAGAGAAGTTCAAGATTTTGTATGTTTTGCTACATAGTAAGTCCCAGTTTTAGGGATTAATAGGTTCATAATATTCAATAATTCAAAGCAACCATGAATCTGATGGATACCATTTTGCTTTGAAAATATTAATTTTTAAATGATGAGTCGCAACCAAGTTATGAAATCTTATTTGCAAGAGAAAAAATTAAATAAGATTGAACAAAATAAAGCAACTAAAGATGGATTATTAATTGGTAAAGAAATTGAAAATTTCGCAAAAATAGGCTGGGAAGAGATGGATAAAACTGATCTAGAGCTCAGGCTTAAATGGTATGGGATGTTTTGGAGGCCAAAAACACCAGGTAAATTCATGCTTAGGCTGAGAGTCCCAAATGGTGTTATAAATGCACATCAATTAAAAATTGTTTCCTCAATTGTTGCAAGATACGGAGACAGTGGGAGCTGTGATGTAACAACTAGACAAAGTCTTCAACTTAGGGGAATTTTAATAAGTGATTTCCCGGAAATTCTTAGGCGATTAAATAAAGCTGGAATCTATAGTATTCAATCTGGTTTCGATAATCCGAGAAATATAACTGGTAACCCAATAGCGGGTATTGATCCTGAAGAAATAATTGACACTAGAGATTATGTAAATCAATTAAATGATTATCTTACAAATAATGGTAAAGGGAATGAAGATTTTTCAAATTTACCTAGGAAATGGAATACTGCAATCGCAGGTTCAAAAGATAATTTTCTTTTACATAACGATTTAGTCTTTTTACCTGTAAAAGTGAATAATATTTTAGGATTTAGTGTTTGGGTGGGTGGAATACTTTCATCAGTATTAAACGACTATGCCATTCCACTAAACGTCTGGATTGAGGATAATAAAATTTGTGAGTTTACAAATGCTGTTTTAAGTCTCTGGAGAGATCATGGAGAACGCTCTGCTCGACCTAAAGGAAGATTTAGATTGTATTTGAACAAAATTGGAATTGAAAATTTTAGAGATTTAGTTGAAGAACGGTTCGGAAAACTTAAGACTGATCCTGGTAGTGACTTTTGCAAAACCCCTAGGTCCTTTCTTGGTATTAATCAGCAAAAACAAAAAGATATATTTTTTGCTGGATTACACATCCCAGTAGGAAGATTAAGCTCAGAGGATCTTCAAGATATTGCCTTGCTAAGTGAAAATTATGGATCAGGGGATATACGCCTAACAGAAGATCAAAATATAATAATTACGGATATTCCTAAGGACAAATTAGAAGAGTTCAAAAAAGAAAACCTATTAGATAAATTCCCTTTGAATCCTGGACATTTATCAGCAGGAACTGTTTCATGCACTGGCAATACCTATTGTAATTTTGCTCTAACAAATACTAAAGATACTGCATTAGAAGTTTCTCAACTGCTCGATCAGGAATTGGACCTAGATGATGAAATCAAACTTCATTGGACTGGATGTCCAAATAGTTGTGGTCAAGCATATATGGGTGCAATTGGGTTAACAGGCAAAAAAGGAAGAGATTCTGAAGGCAAAATAGTTGATGCTTATGATATTTGTATTGGAGGTGAACAAGGACCATCAAATAAAATTGGCAAAATTCATCTTAAAAAAGTTCCTAAATATGAAATAAAAAATACTCTGAAACAGATACTTATTGAAAATTTTTCAGCGAAGGAAAAAGTTGATTAAGATGGCTACTTTAAATGAGAAAGAAATTCGGGATAGATTTAATAAAAAAAATATACCTAAAGATCCATTATGGATTGAACAAGCTTACTCGAAATCTCTCCCTTATGAGATAAGACATTTATTATGCGAACGTCTAGGTTTTTTAGCTGATAAAGGTTGGGCATCAATCCAATCATTAATCAAAAAATATGGCGGACAACCTGAATTGATCTATGCAGTTGGTATCTGCCATCAAATTGAGGCAAGAGATTTCTTACTCAATCAACTTGATGAGCAAAAAGATCTAGATATAAATATAGTAAAAGCACTTGCTTGCTGGGGAGCTGTACTAACTTCCAGCCAATTAGAAATAATTTTGAAGAGTAAATCCCAAGCCATTAGAATAGCTGGGTTAGAACTCCTAAGTTTCAAATCTCATTTACTGAATGAAACTGAGCTTTTAGAATTAGTTAATGAACCACTAAAAGATTTTAGAGATGAAGTAGTCATTAAAGGAATCAAAATTCTTCAAAGGCGTAATGAAGATGCTGTTATCGATCGTCTCAGACAGCTCGTTTTAGATGGTAGCTATCCCATTGCAGAACAAGCATTAATAGCACTAGGTTCGATCGGCACAAAATATAGTTCACGCCAAATTTCAGAACTTATTACTCAACTAGATAGCAAGGAATTACAACAAAAAGCGAAAAAGCAACTATCTGTTCAAGATATATTTCTGGATCGAATAAATAAATAATTAAATTTCATGCAAACGATAATTTAAAACTTGCTAAAAATAAGATGAAAGAAATA
>QCHR01000017.1 GCA_003277985.1 Prochlorococcus sp. AG-402-G06 | reverse complement strand
AGAGCTAGAGCTATTGCTCCTGTAAAAGCTTTGTTGAGTGAGTTAGTCATTAGAAAATTTTTATATTATCTAGTATGGCTCCTAGGTTAGTATATCTTTCTCATGTAAATACCAAGATTACCTACCTTGTCCTCTTATTTCACTAACTGTATAAAATAAAACTTTCTAGTATTTTTTTAGCAAAAAAATAAATGCCTTTATTTATTAGAAATCAACTAGTTTTGTAGAATATTAAAATGCTGATTTTCCTTGGCTTGATTTAAGAAGGAAAATAGTTGGTAATCCTAGTAAAACGACTATAGCTGTTACGAGTACAAGATTGATGGTCAATGAACTCACGCCAAGTTCATTAGCTGCTAATGCAAAAGTCATTTAATTGAAGTCGATTTATTATTATTACCATATATTTTGTTTGAAACTCAAATTATTAAAAGGTTGTAAGTTTTCTCCCTTTTTTAATTCTTTTTACTATGTACTTTTAGTCTTATTTGATTCATTATCCCTTTCTGAAATTTCTTTGCTCTTCTTATCATCAACCTTCAGTAGAGTCTTTTTTTCTAAAGCTTCTTTCTCGATTGCTCGCATTTTATCGGCTTCTTTTTCTGCAGAAATTTTTGCTGCTAATGCTACCGATTCTTCATGTGCAATCTTTGCATCAAGCTGTCCAGTAGCTCTCATCCATTCATTAACACTGACATCTCTTCCAGAAGCTTCACATTCTTTCTTATATCTCAAGAATGGGAACCAATGATGCGCTGCTGTTTCTGGGTCACTAGAATTCATACTATCTTCTGACATTTTTCAAATGCAAACCTGAAGGATTATCCAACAATGTATAAATTTACGGCTTTTAACTTTTACTAATTATAAGTTCATTTTATACATGATTTATTTTTGTGATTATTTTTACTTTGAAATAGTCAATCCATAAATCATAGTTGCATTAATACCGACATATATTCGTTCATTTAGAGCTATAGTTTTTAATTTTCATATTAGTTTGTCATCATATAATAAATTTTAAGTATGGACTCATCTTTGGCTTTAGGAATTATTTTGACATTTGTTGGGATAATTATTTTTATTTTGATATCTAAAAATGATCTTGGTGTTACTACTTTAAAGAAAGATCCTGATTCTCATAAAACACTAATTGGTTCCGTTGCGAAGGGTATTCCTGCTTCTGATATCTTGAATACAGACTCAGTCTCCACTACAAAGGAGTCGTCAGAAAATGCAATTCACAGCTAGCAAAGATGCTAATGAAGATTTGATTTGGTCTTTGATCTTAAACAATCTTGGGTCTACTCTCTCAAGCGACGTCTCACCGGCAACTTCCGCTTTCTTCAAAACGGAGGACGGCCTAGAATGTTCAGTTAGGAGAAGAAATGGTGATTTGATTGCATATTGCTATTCAGAATCAGATCGAATGGGGCAAAGACGTTGGACTATTGACCTTAAATAATTGTCAATAAACTATAGGCGCTTTTATATTCCTAATTCTTCAATTAAATTCCTTTGGAATTTGGAACCAAGAATTGTATTCGCGACCATAGCACCGCTAGCGGCTACAGGCGGTATACCGATTCCTGGGAATGTAGATGAGCCGCACATCAATAGACTTTTAATAGGAGTTTTATTACCTGGGAAAAGCCCTTCTGCTGCTGACAAGGCGGGTCCATAACTTCCATTTTTTGTATTTAAAAATCTTTGATGAGTAAGTGGTGTCCCTAACATTTTTATTTCGATTCTTTCATGAATATCAGGTATTATTCTTTCTATTGGTTTCCAGAACACTGAGCACCGATCCTCTTTTGTTTTTTCATATTCTTTAGTACCTATTTTAAGATTTTCCCATTTCTCCCAAGGCTCATTGGCTGGAGTATATCCGTGGAGAATATGTTTATTAGGGGGAGACATTGATTGATCCAATGCCGAGGGAATAGAGAGAACTACTACATTTCTTTCAGCAGTAATACCTCTTGCCCAATCATCAACCCATATTGAGTGGAGTGGGATATTTTCTAGTCCTTCTGCATTAAACCCAAGATGAAGATGAAGAAATGACTTGCATTTCGGAGTTCTTGATCTTTCATTTCTCCATTTCTGAGATATTTCTTTTGGTATTAAATCAAGAGTACTCCAAATATCTGCATTGCTCACGATATGATCTGCATATACCTTCTCACCATTCTGCAACTCAATTCCGATAGCTTTATTTCTCTTTATTATTATCTGACTAACTTTTGAGTTCAGTCTAAGCTTTCCTCCAAATGAGTAAATTCCATTTAATAGAGCATTAACAATTGATTCACTTCCTCCCTTTGGATATTCCAGATAGGCATCATCTTTAAACCAATCATCAAAAAGGGTTGCCATAGCTGCTGCATTAGTTTCGTTTTTAGATAACCCACTTATTAGAAAACAAAGTAATTCAACCCAATTTATTAAAAATGGATCTTTAAGATGATCATCAACTAAATTCCCAAAAGCACCACCTAAGTATTTGAATGATTTCAAATGAGTGAAGAGTGTTTTGCTACGTTTAAAGAGCTGAAAAACGGTATCCTTGTTTTGATTAAGTGCTAATAATGGAATTGCATTAGCTGCAGCTCCTATTGGTTTAATCACTTGAATAAACTGATCCCATTCTTGAAGGGCCTTTTTTCCACTAATTGAATAGATCTGATCGAGGAATCGTCTATCTCCAACTCCAATCGTGTAGTCACCCTCAGGAATTTGAACATTCCAGTCCCGATATTTAATTAAATCAACTTTTTGGTTAAGAGCTTTAAGGACTTGACCTAACGGATTTGTCGTAGGCCAAGTTCCTAACCCACTCCAAAGAGAGGGACCAGATTCAAATTTATAACCATTTTTCTCAAAACCATGAGCAGCTCCTCCTGGCTTTGAGTGAGCCTCGAGAATTAAGACCTTTTTGCCTGCTTTAGCGAGTAATCCGGCGCAACATAATCCTCCAATACCACTTCCAATTACAATTACATCTGGATTTTTCATTTAGTTTTTTTTAAAGAAATTTTTCTTCTTTAGAGTTTCTACAACAAATTCTTCAGAACTGCTTCTATGAAGTCTGTATATAAAAAAGAACTTTCTTAGATTTTTGTTTGGTCAAGAAGAGGAAGTGATGGACGTATATAAACAAATAATGCTCCGTACATATCTCTAATGATTCTTAAATCTTCGTCAACATAGATCACGCTGATTTCACAATGTGGATTTTCTTTATTCCATGGCAAAAGTTTCCATACGGTCTTTACTGGATACCACCTTTCCATGAGAATACCGTCTAGAAAAGGTATTTTTCCCAGTCCATCAACCTTTGATACTTTAGTCTTCTCCAACTCCATTGAAATGATTTTGTCTTTTAGTTGAAGTCGCTTAGCCAGCGTTATGACTCGACCACCAAAGGTAGGTAAAAGCTTGAACCATCCAAGGATTGGGATAGTTGTAAGGCCAAAGATAGTGGTATCAAAGGTGGATATCATTTCCCCTTTATTGAAATTGAGATATTGTCCGACTCTTCCTACTGTTGATAAACCAAATGATCCAACTTGTAAAAGATGAAGTTTAAAAAATAAATCGCTTTTTGATTTGTCGTTTAATGCCTTTTCAATGGCTAAAAAGAATGGAGAGCTTCTAAATAATTCGACTGATGAATAAATAAGCTCCCATTCACCCTCAATAGAACTCTGAGTTATTTCATCTGATAATGGTAGTAGGTCTTCAACTAGTTTATTCATCTCTGCTAATTTATTTTGGTACATCGGAGCGATCATCGCGTTCATTCTTTGACCTCTATCTGTTGCTGCTGCCACCTTATAAATAATGGCTTTGAGATCCTTCCTGTCTTGCATTTTATTTCTTGGTTAATTCGTTTTAATTATCTTGACCTTAACTAATATTTTCTAAAGACCATGATTTTATAAATAGCTTTAACGAGTAAGATTTGAGTGTTTCGCCTTGATTTGGTTTATAACTCTCATATGATTCCAACCAAAACCTTACTACTGACAATATTTGTCCCTTTGGCGTGTCTTAAATTTTTTGGTTTCTATAAAAAAATTCTTAAGGTCTCAGAACCGTCTTTAAAGCAAATTAAAGCAAAATTAGAGAGAACATTTGCAATAGATGGCTAAGTCCTTGAGTAATTTTTGTATTTTAAGTTTTAAAGCCAAATACTGATTAGTACCGCCTGCTTTTTTGATAATCAATAAACCATTAATACTTTCTTGATAGTCATTTTCTCGTTAAGTGAGACTTTACCTATCTTTTTTTTATACAAGTCTATGACTTGTTTTTTATATTCCTTAAGCCTTCTTTTGCATAATTTTTTATGTAAATTATTCTCAAGCAAATGCTATTTACATCTACATGTAAATAGATTGTTCGGTCTGGATACCCACAATGTGCTAGATGTTGTATATAGGTAATTCTTAATTCAATGTCTCAATTAAGTATCAAAGTTAGCGCTAAAGGCGAAGCCATGATCGCTACTCTTCAAAAGGAAATCTTTAACCGAAGAAGAAAAAAAGTAACTGCATCACAAGTTGTTGAAACTCTTGTAGAGAGCGGTGCTAAATCACAATCTGATAAGCGTTATACCGCTTCTTGGAAAAACTTAATTAAGGATATTGAGAAAGCTGCAAAAGTTTCTGAGATCCATGGTAATAAGCCTGCAAATTTAAGTGCTGATGAGTGGGCTTTGATTCTCTCTCACCGTACTCGTAAGACTGCTAGTGCTAAGAAGGTTTCAGCAAAACCCTCCGCTAAAAACGCCGCTGTCAAAAAAACCACAGTTAAAAAAGCAATTGCAAAGAAAGCAGTATCTAAAGCTGCTCCAGCGAAGAGTGCTTCAAAAGCAAAAGTTAAGACTTCTAAAGTTAAGACAGCTGTTAAGAACGTAGCTTCTGCTCAGGCTAAAAAAGCAACTTCAAGTGCTAATTCAGTTTCAAAGAGAACCTCTAAATCTTTAGCAGGTAGACCAGCGAGGCGTGCAAGAAAAGTTAGCCCTAAAGCTGTAAAAGCATAGTCAAAAAGCCAGACCCGTCAAAGCGGCTTGAAAAGTGCAAAGCTTTTCTCTGGCTATTTAAGTAAATGTGTTATTAGTATCCTAAGCCTACATTGCCTTTTGTGTAGCCTTGGCAGTAGTACTTGGCGTGATAGTAGTGATTAGTAATATCAGCTTGCTCCCCTTCGAGACCATCGATTCTTTTCTTTCCTAATTTTAATTCTCTGGCAGCCTCTTCCCCTGTAATTAAATCAGCGCTAAGGCGTCCGCAAATATCATTAACTTTGAAGTCTTTCGCTGAAGGACCTCTGACATAGCCAGCAAAAAATGCCAGAAACAATCCAAGGGTTACAAATCTTCGATGGTTTCTCCACCATTCATAACTATTGAGATTTAGTCTCTTTTTCAAATCAATGTTCATTTATATCGATGATAGATTTGTTCACCTTAGGCTTTAGTTCTTTTTTTATTGATGAACTTCTTGATTGGTAAATATTTTACCTTTTTTTCGTTGTTAAAGAATTAATCCTAGTCGCTTTTCAATTGATCATATCCACAAAGTAAAATTTGATTATTGGCCAATCTATTTACGAATGCTTGAGAAAATTTCAAAAGATGATTGGCAATATTTTGTCCCCTTTTTGGCTTGCACTATTTGCTTCATCGCAACAGATTTCTTAGGAATTATTGATAAGACTTACATTGCTTATTGGTCTGGACGTTTGTTTTATGAGCCATACAGGATTATTACATCCCATTTTTTTCATGATGATTTTAATCATTTATTGGCAAATATCTCTGGAATAATCGTAGCTAGATATTTTCTTAAATCTTTAAGACTTCAAAGTGATTATTTCTTTCTTGCTTTTATTTCATTGATAATGCCTCTCCAAGCGTTAATTTGTTGGTGCGTTGATATTTTGGTTTATAGAAATCCTATGTCTTTAGCTATTGGCTTTAGTGGCGTGTTATTTGGTATCGAGTCGTTTATTCTAATGACTACAATTTATGGAAAGAAAAAATTTGTTTATATTGAATGCGAGTTAAAGAAAGATCCAAGACTACTTAAATCTATTTCTGTACTCACAGGTATTGGAATTATTTGGTCATTCCTACCTGGAATTAGTTTGTTAGGTCATATGTCTGGACTTTTGGCAGGATTTCTATTGTTTTGGCTCTAAACAAACAATTGATTTGATGTTATTGCTTCTTAAGAAAAACGAGATTATCTGAATGTTGAAAATTCTCAACTCAACTTTAATTGAGTTGCCTTCATTTCACTTGATAAACTTTTGACCTTCCATTGCATTTACGTACCGCCCATTCGATTGGAGATTTTAAACTTTCTTGTTCAACGCAAATAGTCTGATAATTAGCCCATTTAGCTATTGGCCCTAATCTTATTGCAATTAGTGCAAGGCTAAACGCACATAAAAATGCACACAACAGCAACGCAATTCCAGTAAATAGATCATTAAACTTGAACTTCATTTCTGTCAAATTGAAGTTCTTCTTTTTCTTGGGCTCACTCATAGAACTAATGGGTTGGAATAAAATGCATGATTATTTAAAGACTTATATACAGTTTTCTTCTTTATGGTGGCATGGGTATTAAAAGCTGAATGAATCTTTTAGATCTATTTATTGATAGTTTACAGTTGGAACTTTTCTTAGTTTTCTTCATTGGTCTTCTCCCCATTAAACATCCTTTTTTCCCCTATCACGATTGTTAACCATCCAAGTGCCAAAAGCCCTCCAGCTTGATAGTCTCCTTTTAGAAAATCAAATAGAGCGAGGGTGCTTGCAGAAATAGCAAGAGTACGTACAGCAAACCTTGCAAAGGTAATTTTCTTTTTTATTATCGGTTTTTCCATATCCCCATTTTGCAGGCACTAACTTCTTAAAACAAATTTTGATTGGGTGAGTTATTGAAATTTATTCTTTTGAAAACATCTTGTTAATAGAATTAAATCTATTATTTCTTCTTTGTCGTAAGAAGATTGATCCTTTTCCCTCACACCGCTTCCCTCTGTTAAACCTTGTAACTCTAGTTTCTTTCTAATCAACATTTTTCTTTCTGCACTTGAAAGACTTTTATATCGTTTTTTCCTCTCTTCAGGACTTTCACTATTGTTCATTGGATTTGATTGATAATAATTTGTCTTTTAATAATGAATTTATAATTGTTTTTCTTACTTTATTTCATTAAATAATTGTTATCTAGAAGTGCATCTTTGACTTTAGCTCCTCTTGATTTCTTCCCAAGAGAAAGTGGATTGGTCTTATCAAGTATTGAAGCAAAGCAGGTGATCCAACTACTACCTTCACATACTTGAGCAGCCTCGCAAATGTGTTTTGGTGCTTTTTTTGTGCAACCTTGAGTGCGAGAAAATTTAATAGAGTCTATTTGAGAATCAAGTTCTAATTCTAGTAATGATAGTTCGTCTTTACACATACTTTGACCTGCAGCGTAGCTTTCAAGCAAAATTTGATAGTTCATTATTTAAAGACGTTTAGTACAATTAAAAATTAAGATCGAAAAATTTTTTCTAAATCTTGCTTCGCTTTTTCCAATTCATTTAATTTTTTTTTGGTTGCTTTTTGCCCCCATTTATCTACTTCTCCAGTTCGACCATTTTTAATTGTCATCCTTATCCACCAAAATTGAAGACTCAAGAAAATCAGAGCAAAAAAAATTAGTTCAATAGTTCCTTGTTTCATCCCAAACTACAATTCTTTTAAATTGAAGCTTTTGTTTTCGTTTTCCTCATTTTTCATATCCTTGTTACTCATTAGGATCAACTTCTGTGATTTTTAGATTTAAGCCAACGTACAGAAGAATACCTCCGATAAGAGGAGTCCAAAGACCCAATTGGTTTAAATCATGTGATTGCAGATATTCCATTTATTCTTCGTCTCTTCTAATGATGATTTGATTTGTTTTATACTCAGATACTACCCTATTAGCTATTTCAACAATAAATGAATTTGGACAATGTAAATACGCTTGTAACTCAGCTAATTCATCAGAAATAAACTCTATACTCCTTGCAATAACTGCTTGATGTTCTTCTTTTGGTTCCCAATCTTTAGCCATTAATTTTCTTGATAATGATCTGCTATTTCGCTAAGCATTTTAAAATATATTTTTTATTAGCAGTTGTATGCTCTTTTATTTTTTCGCAAGCGAGCTTAACTTGAATCGATTCAGTGTCTATTACTTCAAGTTCTTCATTTGTAGGATGCCATTCTTTAGGCATATTAAATATGAGTCAAACCAAACATGATCCCTTTAGAGATTGCCCAACCGATACCTAGACACATGAAAACCGTAAAAAGTGTTTTTAAAAGGTCCATATTCTTTTAATCCCTTCCAAATGCAGTTCTTAACGAGCTTGAATAATCGAATTGAACCCCATCATTAGATGAGCCTAGGTTTTGAATTAGCTTTGAACTGGCAAATCTTGATTGAGTTGATGAATAAATTGATTGAGATTTTACTGCTGATGATTTTACTGCCGCTGTTTTCCTTGCTGTTGCTTTTGTTGCTGTAGCTGAGGTCATTAAAAAAATAGTATTTCTTATAACTTAGACAAACTGAGTTAAAAGGCGATAGTTGTTAACTTTTTACAATCTTAAAATCATCAACCAAACAGGAATTGATATGAGTGCGATGATCGTACTCAAGACAACAAGAGATGTGGCTTCCTCTTCGTCTCTTGAGGCTGCTTGGGATATTAGTAAGACAGATATTGCTGTTGGCGCAGCTGATTGAAGTATTAAAGCTTCTCGCATGACGCTCGGTAATCTGATTGCTGAGGAAATGATCAACATAATGACTGGTAATCCAACCAGTTTCATGATTAGAGCATTTTTTATTGAAATTATTTGTATTTTTATTCTTGAGAGATTAGCTTTCCTCAGCCAACTTAGACGCATGCCAACGATTACTAGTGCTAAAACAATTACAACCCTTGAAGGTATCCATAGTAATTCTGTTATTTGTTCATCCCATGGTGATGAATGAACAATTAATGCGCCAATTAATCCTTTTACCGCTGGGCTGCTAAATATTGCTTTTATGACATTCCTCCAATATCTATTAGTACTTAAAACTTTTGAAGGATCTGTTAGCAGTATTGGTCCGATACTCCAAATTACTAATGTCGCACCAAGGTCAAAACCTATGCTGTAAATCAAAGCATGATTTGGAAGCAGTGCTAATGAAACTGGTATTCCGAAATACCCCGTATTCCCAAATGCGCTACCTAATTGAAGAGTTCTGTTTGGTATAAGGTTTTTTATGCCAGGGAGTCGATTTAATATAGTCATTAAAAAACCAATAGCTACTAATGCTATTGCAGCAGATTCTATTAAAGGTAATTCAAGGCCAGACTTAAGTAATATCCCTATCAAGCTGATGGGAATTCCATAGCTAATAAGAGGACGAGAAATCGTTAGAGATAGATCTTTTTTAAATCGTCCGAGTGAATAGCCTATTAAAAGACATGGTATTAATTCAGATAAAAGAAAGATTATTTCCAACTGACTAAAGCAAATAACATTAGTTTTATTGATTTATTTCTTTATTTTAACTTAGGTTTATCTTTGTAAGTACTACTAATGATCTGTATATAAAGGTTTATTCTTTGGTTGAGAATTTATTGATTTGTAAGCTAGCTTATTTCTCCTTGTAAATACTTTTTTCTGAACAGCCTAATTTTTCTCCAAAAAGAATATCTGTGCACATTGCGTTGCATAAAAGATAAACGACCCAACTAGCAACAGGGACACCAACTAAATAGCTAAATGGGTGTTTTACTTTGATGAACCCAACAATTGCAACAATTAAAACAACAATCAAGTTGATGATTCGTTTGAGAGTTTTTCTTGGTATCTGCATTAGCTATTTCTAGCAGAACTTTTGCTTTTATATCTAGTTTTTACCACAACTATTAGTCAGTTTTGTTTTGTTTGGGTATTGTTTACTCATATTAAAAATTATCGATGTCTTCAACTGTCACCTCAGTTTTTACTTTTAAGGTCGAGAGCACCTTTGATGAGTGGGCTGCAATTTTCGATAGTAAAGAAGCTACCAGAAGGCATAGAGAGTTTAATATTCAGCCTTTGTACAGAGGGTGCAGTAATGATGACCCTCAAAAAATCATTGTTATCCATCAGCACCCAGAGGGAAATATTGAGAAATTTGTTGAAGCAAATGGTGACTGGATGGCGAGCCACAGAGTTGATCTATCTACAATGGAGAAGTCAGCTTGGACTTGGACTGACAACAGCAATGTGCAGTTTAAAGCTGCTTAATAAGAATACTTGCCCCGTACTTAAGGTATAAGCAGACATCTATTACTGACTTTGATTCTTTTCAAACATTCTAGTCTATTAATAGCTGTACCTATTTAAATTTTCTTGATTCCATTTATTGATTAAGTTTTTATAATTAAAAGTAACTTCTTAATTTTTAAGTAGTGATATTTCTTTTTTAAAAAATTGAAGTTGAATTAGATATCTCAATAGGAATCGATATTATTCCGATAAATAAAATTAGAATCGGGAGATTCCACAATATAAGTAGCTGAATAAACTTAAATTTGGTGAATTTAATCATAGTTAGTAATCAGTCCGCTTAAGTCCCCATAAATTCCCTTGCTCTGATGCTTTTACTATGGCTTTATAAGTATCTAAAGTCATAACTTTAATTAAACTAAAATAATTATTCTAAATGTAACTATTTACTCACTGATTGTATGTAGGGAGAAATACCAAACCTATTTAGGAAATATTATTTATGTAATTAGTTTTTCTAATAATTGACTATTTCGGGACTTCGTTCTCTTTTATTCTTTCAAAATAACTTTAAAGTTTATAAAAAAGTAGTTTAAGTTACATTTTCTTGTACTTATAATCATTAACGATTTTCTTCGGACATTCATTGAGATCTTATAAATCAATATCTTTAACTGATTTAGATTCGGTTACCTATGCAAAAACTGTTCGGTAGATTTCTTTCAGGGGCTATTTACTTATTACTAAGATTGTGGCAACAAGTTCAGAAAAATGCCATCAAGACCAATCACGTCCTGCAAACGATATGCAGTTAGCTATCGAGATTTAGCTAATAACAGACATGAGTTAGGATTTTATGCTATCGATGCTTTTGAAGCTAGGCAACTAGCAATTGAGTTCAACAAATTTGTTCGTGAGCATCCAAATTCCATTGATAGGATTTCACTCAGAAATAAAGTCATAGTTTAATGTCCTTACGTTTAACGGAGATTCTTCAAATTACTAATATCTGGGTAGGAATCTTACCTTTTTGAAAAAATATTCTGAAAACATATTATTCAATAAACTTGGATAATATGTTTTTTGTTTATTTATCTTGTATCCATAGAGCAAGTCCTCCGCCCTTACCTCTTGCTGACAACCATTTACCTTGTGAATCGATCGCTATTAGTGCGAAAAATGGTCTCTTCTTATGATCCGGTGTCGGTAAAGATCTCTTTAAGATAGTCAATGAAGCTACTTTTATTTGAATGCAATCGAAAGTAAATGGTAATAATGGCTGCTTCCTTTCTAAATTTGCGTACCCACTAAATCTCAGAGTTAGTAATCCAAATCTAATTGCGTTGGCAATAGTAAATTTCTCTACTTCTGGATTCTGTGTATCCTTCTTCAACTCTAGGCTCGCTGAAAGAACCTGTAGCAAAGTGCTTGAAATTGAGTCTTCTGTATCTGATCCCTGTTTCCAAACTGAATTAAATTTCCATAGTCCTAATAGAGAGTCAAATTCAATTCCACTCCCTTCTATTCTTGCGCTTTTTTCTAATTCTTTAAGTTTGTCTAGAGAAGGAAGATCCATTCTTTTTTCGTCCATTTATTTGGATAATCTTAATCAGATATCCGACGTCGAGTGGTTTTAGCCTTTATTATTTTTTCAGCCATGAGAAGTTTTGAGTTAATACGTTGATTAATTGTACATTTTTTTATTCATGTTTTTCCTTTCAATATTTAATTTTCATTGTGTATTTTGTGAGACTTTTAAATTTTCAGGTCATAATTAGAAATCATTAAAAGATTGAGTCCTTAGTTTTGGTTAAAGAATTTAAACCAAGTACATCACTCATAACAGTTGGACTAAATTTATTTATGCTTATTTTTTTGCTTTTAGCTATTTAAGTCAAAAACTCATGCTATGGACGGTGCTTATTCTTTTTGCTTGAATGGAGTGTTAATTAACTTCCCAAATGACTACTTTTAGAGAACGAATTAATTCACATCTCCCGATAGTTCTTCAATTGTTAAGCACTGCATCCTTGGTTGTGATCGCGCTGTCTGCTATTTGTGGCTCTCAATCATTGAAGAGATTGTCTTCTGCCCATGAAATGCCTAGTTCGGCTGAAGTCCATCACGATCACTGATTTAGTGATTCTTGTACAACTGTCTCTAGGGCTTAAATAAGCCCTTTCTTTTTGTCTTTATTTCATAGGAACGACAATTGATTGGCATTAGGTTTGTTTATTGGCTCGGCTTCCCATTCTTCTGGGTCCCATTTAGTCATTAGTGGTTTTAAAGCTTTCAGGTCTTGAGCGTTTTTCACTGAAGCTATCCATTCTTCCTCAAGTCCATTTGGAATAATTACTGGCATACGGTTATGAAATTGTTTTACTAAATCATTTGGTTCGGTTGTTAGAACACAACAACTCTCTAGTTCACTTCCTTCTTGAGACATCCATCTATTCCAAAGTCCAGCTAACCAAAAAGTTTGAGAATCTTTTCTACGTATTAGGTGACCTTTTTCTAAAAATCCGCTTGCTGGTATTAAACATCTCTTATGCTTCCAACTTGCACGAAAAAGTTTCTTTTCTTCGACACTTTCGGATCTAGCATTAAATGGTTTTGGACTTGTGTTGTCGAAAGGGTCTTTACTCCACTCAGAAATAAATCCCCAAAGCATTATTGATGTTTGTGTCTTGCCTTCATTTTTTAGAACAAGAATTGGAGACCCTGGCTTGATTAATACTTGAGGTTCATATTTTTGACTCAAACCTCTTGGCATATCTTTTTTTAAAAGATCAGGAAGATTTATAAAATCGTTTATCAGCTGGTATCTCCCGCACATACCGTTAATCCTTTAGAGGCTTTATGGTCAGAATCATTTTTAAATTATTAGCGTTCTTAGAATAATGGCAAAGTTCCTTGAGTAATTTCTTTTTGACCTGTATTTCCTGAAAATATTATTTTCGAATATTGATCTGCGTAGGCGCAGTTCTTACAGGAATGATTTGATTCTGGAATCTCTTGCTGATTCATTAGTGCCACCATTTCATCTAGACGACTCTCTATCCAATCATTGCTCCATTTGTAAGGAACAAGATATTCATCAAAACGCATGGTCTTATTAAACTCATCTTCATCCCTTTTTGCATTGCAAACAAGAAAATAAGATGTTGGATGAACACTAAAACCCATTCCCGAGAGCAAGTAAGCATAAAAATCCATTTGAATTTTATAGGCCTCGTGAAATGGATCATCTAAATAATCTTTCTTATCAACTCGTCCGTTTTTAGCTTGAGATTTGTAATCCACAATTATTAGTTGCCCTGTAATAGTGTCTTGCCAAATATCGTCTACACCTCCAGTTAAAATTATTCCTGTATCCTTGTAACGATGCATCAGTCCTCGATTAAGAGAGTTTCTCCAGTTATCTATTTCAGGATGATCAAATGGAACAACATGAGATAGTCCATTAGATGCAAATATTCTGTGTGGAATCTGTTTCTGTCTGCAATAGTCAAATTCTTTTTTGAGTAGTAGGTCAGTGGTTTCATTGAGAGTCCAACCTGGTGTCCCTGGAGGATCGAGACCTCTTACCCGATCGAGATAAAAACACCTCTGACAAGTAAGGAAATTTGAGAACCGACCTCTGCTGATTTTGAAATCTTCTTTTTGATTTGGCTCATAGAGAGAAGACTTACGGCTTCGAAGGCCTGTTGCTTCAATTGGTATTTTTTTGCTATTCCGTTTGAGATCAATCATGTGGAGTGGATTTCAACTGTATTTATTCGATAGATTCCATTTTCATGAGTGAAATTGTCTTTCTCCTCTCCGTTAGGAGATTTAGAACCTTTTTACTCAATTGAAAGGGATTTTTCAATTAATCGTTTTTAAACCTTTATAAGCTACCTTTTCTTAATATCTTGGTATGGACTGCTTTTCTTGAAGACAAATTCAGTTAAACAACAAAAGTTTTCCACAGTTCCTATGACCTTAATAATAATCAAATCGGTCTAGACAAGCTTTTCCAATAAAAAAGACCCTAGGTATGGTGTCCTACGGGCCTGGGTGATGGGGATACTATTTCTAACCCTATTTCTTTGATAAATCACCCCCCCCCCTACTGATGGTGTTCGTTTAAGTCTGAGGTGAAAGATATGGTGCTTTAATGTTGCCTAATCTGATTGATTTGATTATTATTTTTGGGAGCTGGGTGATGGGGATCTTTCGGCTGATAATATTTGCCCTCATAAGATGAGGGCTTTTTTATTGGTTTTTCTTGACTGGACTTATCCGTTTATATTTTTTAATTACCCTTTATCTCTTTGTAATATGTGTCGAGTTCTAACCTTTGGTCTGCTTAATTCCTGGTATTGGAGAATACATTTTCTAGATGTTTTGAAATAGATGACTTGACAATACCTATTTTTCTTTGCTAGTACATGTGTACTGCTAAAGGTAAATGACTCCATCTGCTTCCCCGTATGCTGTTTTTAAGGCTGAGGAATGGGTATCTGCCGTAGCGCAACCTATTGGTATTGGACAATGTCTACGACTCGCTCCGAAGAAGCTTACACCGATCAAATCTTCGATCAAGAAGAAGAGTGGCAATTCCTTGAGAAAGGGATTCTCAAAAAAACATGTTCAGCTCGCGTTTGCATGACATGTCAACATTTCAATTATTCCAGCGACAAGCATTGCAGAACAATTCTTTCCTGTCATGTTCATCGTCGTTTAATTCCTCATGGAGATCATTTGATCTCACGTTGTCATCTCTGGATTCAGCAACGAGAGAGAGAGATTGGTTGGTGTCCAGAGGTGGCCTAAGGCTCTGACTTGATTAATTTGCTTGTATGAGTTTCATACGATATTTCATCAGTTTATGACCCCTATTGGCTAACAGTTTCTTGTATTTGTTTAGGGTTTCCTCTCACCCACTAGATACGATTTTCTTCTCAATGTCGAGTAATTTTCGATTAATTTTAATTGGTATAAACGTGTCACTTTAAGTTGAATTTGTTAGATATATGAAACATTAGTAGTCGATTAACCATTGACTATTGAATTTAATACCCTATATGTGATAGATGTATTAAGAAAGTAATTATTGAGTTATGTCTCAGTTATCCATCAAAGTTAGTGCTAAAGGTGATGCCTTGATCGCTACCTTGCAAAAGGAGATCTTTAACAGACGTCGTAAAAAGGTCACTGCTTCTCAAGTCGTTGAAACCCTTGTTGAAAGCGGAGCAAAATCTCAGTCTGATAAACGATACGCGGCTTCTTGGAAAAACCTAATTAAAGATATCGAAAAAGCAGCAAAAGTTTCTGAGGTTCATGGAAATAAGCCAGCAAATATTAGTGCTGATGAATGGGCTTTAATTCTTTCTCATCGGACACGTAAAGGAGCTGCTCCAAAAGCTACTGCAGCAAAAAAAACAGTTGCTAAAAAGGCAACAGCAAAGAAGGCAGTTGCTAAAAAGGCTACAGCAAAGAAGGCAGTAGCTAAAAAGCCTGTAGCTAAAAAGGCTGCAGCCAAAGCTAAAGTCGAGGTTTCTGCGGTCGTCAAGCCAAGTGCTGGTAGGCCTGCTAGGCGTGCACGCAAAGCCAGAAAAGCACCTGAAGCTGCCAAATAAAACTTCACCAGACCGTCTAGGCGGCATGAGAGGTTCAATGCCTCTCACTGGCTTTTCATAGTTATTTTGAAAATATTTGTCCTAATTTGTCTTTTAAGGTTCGCCTTTTATTTAATCAGTGACTATTAACCCAGCATTGCATAAAGCGTTGAATACTTTTGTTTTACGCTCCATGGGTTTTTTTGTTGGCTGAAGCATATCGAGTATGGATGCAATACAACTTATTTCATATGAACCCTGGGAAAGGAGAGCTGCATCACATATTTCATCATTGGCAATAGCAGGTTTGATTCCTGTGAATTTCAATTTCTGAATTGAGGCTTTTAAAACTTGTTCGAGATATGATAGTTGTTCGTTATTCAATGTCTTTCTGTCTACATAATCCATTAAAACCAAAGAGGGTGTCACTAAGAAATTAATAAATTTATATTTTAGCTTTTATGTACTACTAATTATCGTCTCTTTGGATTTTTCTTTTTAGGTGTCTTCCTTTTTCATATCAGCTTTATATGCATTGAGAGCCTCTTTAATCCTTCCTGGAGCAAAAGGATTTTTACCTTTTGCTTCCTTCTTAGCTTCTTGCCATGCGTGATCGATTTCTTTCTTTGCCATTGGATCATTGTTGAAATTTGTGTATAGCTTCATCAGATACCAAGTGCTTAAAACTAATAGTCCTAGACCTAATAAATACATGAGACTGTCTCGATAATTACGACAATCTAACCAATTGAATGGAATTTGCGTCTATAAATAAAAAAAATACGTACTCGCCATGCCACTTATCGTAGATCCGTCTAAAGATACGAGTAATGGAGTTGGTAAGACTTTTAGGACAATCAATATCACACTTGCCATTGCTCTTCCTTTGTCAGCGATTTTGGTAACTATCTTTTGGGGGTTAAGACATGGTTTCAGTAGTTTCATTTAATTTCAATAGCATCATTGTTTTTATCCAAATAAAGCTTTGATCAGCTGAATAAATAATTTGATACCCCAAAATAAGACCCCTCCGTAAATAAATCCTGCCAGACCAGACGCCCAGTCATTGAAGAATTTCCATGAAATGATGATCACAATGATTCCTAGTAAGAGCGAATATGTAGCCATTATTTTTGTTGTTTCTTTTGAAAGTCGTCTTTGGGGTAAGTTTAGTGGTCGGTATACCTAACTTTTCAGTAGTAGCAACCGAAGTGAGTGATAGTTACCGAATAATTTTCTTCGGTTCACCTCATTCCAAACTAAATTAATTTAAGACAGAGTAGTTATGTACTCCGAAAGAAAAGTTATGTACACTTCACTCTTCGACACTTTTTTCTCTGATTCTTTAATAGCTCCTGCCAGAACTGTTTATGTAGTTTCTGATAGCCAGCTTGAAGAGCTAAAGCGTAATCAACGTCAAGAGGAACTCGATAACATCGAGGACTCTAGAAAGAGATTAGAAGAGAGTTATCAAGCACGTATTAAAGTTCTTGATGAACGTCAAAACGAACTAAAAGAGGAGCTAAAGGCGTTGTCTCCCGCAAAGGTTAAGGCTGCTCTTAATAAGAAGTAGCTGATAGTTGGTCTGATGAATGTTTCGTTATCTCCTCCACTCAACAGTGGAGGAATTTTTTTTGGTCTTAATGTTCAAATCTTTTTCACAAAATTTTTGGCAATCTAAATTTATAAATGATTTTAATTGTCTTGATTTTCTATTTGGCTTTCTTCAAGTGCCTTATTACCTTCTTTAAGGGTTGCTCTGACCCACCAAACAGAAATTCCTGTTATGAGGATGCCTAATATCATTATTGATATTATTGTCGAAGTCATTAATTTGACTCTTTAATTGCTTTGGTTGATTTTCTTTTTGCAGCAGTTCATCAGTTTTCAATAATTAAATTTTTTTCTTAACAACATAACAAATGGTGCCTTTATATAAATTGTAAGAAAGATAAGGATAAATTCCCTTGCCATAGGCCTTCTTGATGGTTTATACCAAGATTAATTGAAGAGAAACTATGAAACTTCAAACTTCATTTAGTGTTCCTAACGATGCTATGGGTGATATCGGCATGAAACACGAGGCAGTTAAAAGAGGAATGACAGCGGTTGCTTCCTACTGGGAGAAAGAGTGTGCTTTAAATCCTTCTTCACCTGCTTGCCTTCTTTTTGAAGACTAGGATTTTATTAGACGTGAGGAGATAAACTTTCCTTCATGAAATAGTTAAACTTTTTGCTTCTTTATGAAAAGTGTTATAAAAACTTGTTTTGGATTATTTCTGTCTCTATTTGTAGTGATGTGTGTTTGCTTCCAGTCAGTTGAAGCTCAGCCGGTTTTAATGGCAATGGATGCTGATATTGAAAATGGTCAAAGTTCAATGGATTCAAAAAGTATTGATGATCTTTTAGGTCCAGATACAAATTTCCCATTTGATCCAGCAAATCATAGAGATGGATCTAATCCGATTAAAAGGATTGGCAAA
This sequence comes from Prochlorococcus sp. AG-402-G06, assembly GCA_003277985.1. Lineage (GTDB taxonomy): Bacteria > Cyanobacteriota > Cyanobacteriia > PCC-6307 > Cyanobiaceae > Prochlorococcus_B. The sequence goes on along the minus strand of QCHR01000017.1, from coordinate 11,089 downwards.
ATAAGCGACGATAATTTGTAAATAGGTATCTTTTTATTTCTTAAGCAAAAGTTCTAAACGTTTTTTTTGTTCTTCAAGAGTCTCTGACTTTTCATTTCTTTTTGCTTCTATTCTATTTTTTATGGATGCATCAGCTTGTCTTGCGATACTTGCCTTCCTAAGGAACACAAGGACGGAAATCACAGCAAATAAAAAAGCAAGTGAACCCAATGGAACTATTGTTGCGCTCATCTCTTCCATCAGTAATTACAGGCGTTATACAAACGATTAGCTTTCTGTTGATCCTCACATTTTTTTAGCTTTGTCTCTAAATCTTGCATCTCCTTTTGAGCCTGATTGATTAATTCCAATGACCATTGCCAGTTTCGCTCAGTGCAATGTTGTTTTGCAGAATCCCAGTCCATGGTTGAATTATTTTAATAATGGATGTTTTAGTCGAGCTGAACTCTCTATGACTCCTAGAGAATAACAAGTTTATTAACTAAATATTGTGTTTTTATCATCATTTTGAAAACTTGGTTTGAACAACTTGTTCTAAAAGCAATCTTCAACACACCTTTTTAACCGCAATTTGAATCTGCCTCACTTAGGCTCAAAATATAATTGTGAATTCCATGGAAACAGCTTTTGCTTGGAGCCTATGCCTGTCTGCCGTTGTTGTCTTGATTTCAATTGGACCACTAACGTATGGCCGAGTCAAGGCTGGTTATTCGGCTGAGAATATGAGTGCGCCAAGAGCTTTGTTTGATGAACTTCCAGATTTTGGTAAAAGAGCTGTCTGGTGTCATCAAAATTGCTGGGAGAGTATCACTCTTCATGCTCCTGCATGTTTGCTATGTCTGATTGCCGGTGTTGTGTCTCCTGTGGCCGTAATAGCTGCGTGGGTTCACCCAATTGTGAGGTTTATCTATATTGGTGCTTATGTTGGCGATATTCCTCCTGCTAGAGGACTTTGTTGGGCTTCCGGTCTTTTATGTTCAACTCTTTTGTATAAAGAGGGTTTAACTGCTTTGCTTTCTTCTTAATTGATCGACTAATAAACTTCTTGGTTTACCTGTTTTTACTGGATTTAATCGATCAAGTATTACTGCAACTGCTGTGATCCAAGAACTTCCCTCTGGAATATTTGTTTGGTTACAAATATGTTTTGGAGCTATTTCTGGGGAGAGATTCGAATCGCTTTCATTGATTATTTCTTGATAGTGTTTCTCTAAAAGGTCGACATCTTCTTTTTCAAGAATGTTACCTGAGCAATACCAATCTAGTGATGTCTTCCAATCCATTACCAGATGATAGGGCTATTGTTTGATTATGTCCCATGCTTCTGAAGCACTATCGGCGTATTGAAAGAGATTCATGTGTTCATCTGAGATAAGTCCGTGATCTGAAAGGAATTGAAAGTTGATCACTTTCGACCAATAATCTCGACCAAAAAGAATAATTGGAATTTCTGTTTTCATTCCTGTTTGACGAAGAGTGAGTAATTCGAAGAGTTCATCAAATGTTCCAAATCCCCCAGGGAAAAAGACAGCTGCAACTGATCGCATCACAAAATGGAATTTTCGTAAGGCGAAATAATTAAATTTAAAGCAAAGCCCAGGCGTGATATATGCATTGGGATGTTGCTCGTTTGGGAGACTTATGTTTAATCCTATTGATTTACAGTCCGCATCAAAAGCACCTCGATTGGCAGCCTCCATAATCCCCGGACCACCACCAGTGACAATTACATGTGAATTACAATGCTCTTTTTGGTTTTGTCTGGAGACAATCTTCGCGAATTCTCTAGCAGAATCATAGTAATGAGAGATTGACTGTAAATTCTTTAGTCGTGTTAATTCTCTCTCCAAATTCGATGAGCTTGGATCTTTCGTCAGAGAGTTCTTAACTAGTTCAATTCTGTGATCTATAGAGCTTTTATCAGATAAACTTGCACCTCCAAAGACGATGATTGTTGATAAAATATTCTGCTCTTCCAAGATTTTTTCTGGTTTATTTATTTCTAGAAGCATTCGCACGCCTCTCATTTCATCACTATTGAGCAACTCTCTATCTTCATGGGCTAATTGGTAGTTACTCGAACTAATAATTAATTCAAGGTTTTTGCTGACTAGATCTAGATCGTCACTCCTATTTTGTGAACTCATCTGAATATGCCTCCTAAAGTTTTAATGCTATTAATTATTTGATCAATTCATACATTTATATGAAATGAATAGTGAGGTGTTTGATGCCACTATCTACATTCCCATTGCTCTTCTAAGTTTTGTTGCCTCGTCCATTCCTTCCATAATTGTGAACGTTGCATTCACGGTGGCTGCTTTACGTAGCTTAGAAAGTTCTTGATATTCACTGGACTCATAAGCATCTACAGCTATTCGCATAGATGGAAATTCACAAATGACTGCAAGGTTTGAATCTTCAGTTTTTTCTTTTCCTCTTGGGTCTGTATCTTTCGCAAATACCTCCCCACCATTCTCTTTGAGCCATGGCCCAACTTTTTCGACATATTCATCAAATAATTCTTGATTAATAATTTTTGCCGTTGAGATCCAGTACCCTTTGGCTCCTTTTTTATCCATTACCTTTTAATCAATTTTGAATTTAGAATAGTTTAGTCTTACCTCAGTAAATAATTTTCACATCAATGGTCTATAAGTCTAAATAATTTATTTCCATAGACTTCTTTTTTTTAAAAGATCTTCGATATTTGGCCATGCTGCAATTAGTTCCTTGAGGGCTTGTCTATTTGGAGTGTATAAAATACATGAGAAGGCACTGATGACATAAAAGACAAACCACGACTTGTTGATTGAGTACACAGAGACAAAGGAGAAGATAAAACTACCAATGAATACAAAAAAGAGTGATCGATTTATCACTTCAAGCGGAGATCTTCTTAATCGTCTAAGCAATCTTTTTGTAGATTTTGTCTTTGAGAATCTTTGAGCCTCTATTTCTTCTTCTTGGATTAGTTTTTCATTTTCTTGATCTAAGATTTCATTTGATCTGACAATATCCTCTATCTCTTGACTGGATAAGTTATCTAGAGGCTCTGAGTCTTTTTTTATTGCTGCCATTAGTTCAACAAACTTAAAAGTTAGATGGTTATCTGCATCTACATTACTAAAGAGAATGTTTGCGTTTGATTAATTGCCTAGGCCTGGTGGAAAAGGAAAAACTTGTTCATCCCCAAAAATATCTTCCATACTCAACTCTTCACTTTGTGAGTCCATCCCCTCAGCGTCATCCTCAGGCTCCATTCCCATTTCATATGAGTCACCCTCTCCATAATCTTCTGGTGGTACCCAACCTTGTAATACAGCATCAGCAGTATTCAATCCAGAGAAAACAATGAATACGAATAAAGCTAATTTGATTAGAAAATTTTTCATATACCCATGCTCTCATTACTTAGGCTAATGCTTTATCAGAAGGTTGATTAGCTTTAGGACTTGTAAAAATACCTTTTGGATTGTCTTCTCTAAATTGAGGCTTTTCTCTTCCTTATTCCCTACTGATGTTTAATCGGCATTTTGTCTGACAGGTCTCATCATCCCGCCTCCATCATCATCATCATCCCCAAAACCAAAAAAAAGCCAGGTGATAGCAAATACAGCTAATGCTCCTGATAGCGTCAATGCTTGTAACTCGTTCAAAGCTTTTCGGCTAATTTTTCACGACCTTAGCCCTTATTTCGTTTTTTTGTTGATGAGGAGAGCTTTCTTTCTGGTTATATTGTCGAAACTTAATTTGATTACTAATGGAAGAATTAGCCAAAAGAGTGGAAGAACTTGAGCGTCGAGTCCAGCATTTAGAAGCAGTGCTGCAATACCAAGCAAGAAAAAACAAATAATCTCTGTTGCCATCTAACCAATACCTGGAATATCAAAAGGGAGTTTGTCTTCAAGTACTACTAAGTATTTTTGGACTGCTGGAATACGAAGAAGAGCTAATGGAACAACAATATTTAGAATAATCCATGCTCCTCCAACTAATGGAGCCCATTTACCAGCTTTTTTAATAAAGCTCATTCCCTTCTCTTTCTCTGGAGACTGATTCATGTTTTTGATTTATTGAATAGATCTTAGCTAGACCCCAAACTTACTATTTTTGATCAGGTTAAGTGGAAATGCAATGGGCATTAAGGCTGATTGCGTTGAGGTGCGAATAGAGCAAAGATACGTTTGTTGAGCTCAGAGGCACCATTGATGGTCGACACTCCACCTGAGTATTTAAGAGAAGCGAACTGAATTCTGGTTCCTGCTCCAACATTCTCAATGAATAAGTGGGCTATTCGTCTGATGCGACAAGGATCAATGATATAGGTGCGTCAATTCAGTCGAAACTCCTCTGCATCGTTTAGGTGCCCTAACGGAGTAAAAAGCCTTTCTACTAGACACTTGGCCCCAGGCCACCAATATCCAGAAGCTTCTACAAAGAATCGGTAAAGAAAAAGGGCCCCCTAGGGCCCTTTTTAAATGTCTAATTGAAAGAGGTTTAATCTTTCTACGGTTTCCCTACCTAAGACGTACGGTCCTACAGAACTATTGATGAAAAAGAAAATCTAGGATGAATATACGTCAGGCAATCAATTGCACTGGTCATCGATTGATTGGCTTCTGGGGAGGAGCACTGACGTTTTTTATTCAAAGAAACAACCTTCTAAAGCTCAGTATAAAAAGAAGGTTGTCCTGAGAAGTTCAAAAAATATAAGAACAAACCACTGTCAGCCGTGTAGGAATAATTACTTAAATATCTGTTTTTTATTTTCTCTAAAGATTAGTTGCCATCGCAATCTTCATCTTTTGGCAACTGAAGCCATCCACTCGTCCACTTTGAATATGTTTTTAATTCCGACCATGGAACTCTTATAAGAATTTCGTTGTTGTTAACTGGAAATAGTTCTACCCACCGTTCATCTTTTTTGCCTCCATAGCTTTTAACTTCAAAATGTCGATAACCTTCTCTTTTTACGGCTGAGGTCCAAGCTGCATTCGGTGGCCATCTCATTTAGTTTCCTCTTTTCTTCAATCCTTCTCTCTATTTTTCACTTTAGTCTAAATTTATATACTTAAACCTTTTTTATGTTTTATATTTTTGTAAATTTATCATAATTAATCTAAAAATATTCCGGAAGCAGATAGCTCTTTTCGCTCTTTTGGATCTGTATATGTATTTTCGTATTGCCTAACATATATAGGTGTACATATTACCAAAACTAAAATTATTAGAAGATATTTTACTTGTTTTTTCAACTTCTTATTAAATGCTTGATTGATCTAATGATTGGTTTTCATCCAAGCATCAGCCCTAATATTGGTCATAAATATACCGCTTCGCTCCATTAAACAGATATGTTTATTTTGAATTAGTTTTTTTTGCCGCAAGTCCTATATCAAGCTATATTGATTATATCAATAAATATTGATCAATGTTAGTGCCTTCACGTCCTATGCTTTCATTGCTTTTACGTCGCAGACCTTTGATGAGCTTTGCTAAGAAGAGTCTTGTCCTCTCCTTTTTAATTATTCTTGGCTCTGGTGGAAGTGCCTTTGCGGGTGCTCGACTCAGCGGAGCTGGAGCCTCTTTTCCCGCTAAAATCTACACTCGATGGTTCTCTGACTTAGCTAAAGAGCGTGGACCTCGTGTTAACTATCAAGCTGTTGGATCAGGTTCTGGCCGTAAAGCTTTCATTGATGAAACCGTTAATTTCGGTGCGTCTGATGATCCGATGAAAGCAACAGATATTGCAAAAGTTACGCGGGGATTAGTTCAAATCCCAATGGTTGGTGGCACTATTGCTTTTGGTTATAACTACGATTGCGATCTTAAACTTACTCAAGAGCAAGCTGTTCGTGTTGCTATGGGTAAAATTACAAACTGGAAAGACGTTGGTTGCCCTGAAGGAAAACTAACTTGGGCACATCGTTCTGATGGCTCCGGTACTACGAAGGCTTTTACAAATTCCATGCAGGCTTTCTCTAAGACATGGACTCTAGGAACAGGTAAATCTGTCGCCTGGCCTGCTGGTGTTGGTGGTAAAGGTAATGCTGGTGTTGCTGGCGTTATTCGTAACACTCCTGGTGCAATTGGTTATGTAAACCAGTCATATATTAGAGGTGAAATCAAAGCAGCCGCTCTCCAAAATTTATCAGGAGAGTTTTTACAGCCAACTACCGAGGCTGGAGCGATTGCTCTTAATGGAATACAACTAGATAAAAATCTAGCCGGTAATAACTCTAACCCTAAGGCCAAGGGTGCATACCCAATCGCAACCCTTACATGGATTCTTGCTTACGAAACTGGTAATGGTAGAAACACTGATGCCATTAGAGATTCACTTAACTACCTACTAAGTGATAAAGCCCAGGCTAAGGCTCCTTCTCTTGGCTTTGTTCCTCTAAAAGGTGATATTCTTTCCAAGTCTCGCGCTGCTGTAAAGCGTATTGGCAAGTGAATTAATTCCTTATAAATTAAAAAGGAGGCAATAGCCTCCTTTTTTTTATTGTCTTTTTTTGCTTGCTAGTAACTTCTTAACTTAAGCTTAAAAAAAGCTCTTTAATATGAAAAAGAAAGAATCAATGAATAATTGGAAGGAAATAGTTGGATCACCCATTTGGTGGGTTCCAGTTTCACTACTTGTTTTATTTATTTCGATTGAGGGATTACATCTAGCCGAGCATGGTAAAAACTGTAAAACGAAAGCAGCTTGGATGAATGAAGTTGGACTTAAATATGACCGAGAATCAGAGGTTCAGTAGTATTTCTCTTGCATGATATTTAATTTATTTTTAATTGATATGGTATCTTAGGCCTTTTCAATAGCTATAGCACTTGAAACTGGTGGTAGTCGTAAACTAGTCAACAATGAGATAAATACAAATAGGCTTGAACACCATAAACATAGTTGCATTCCTATAGAGGCATTGCTCCCAAGCATAAATAGGACACCAGATAAGAGCGTACCAATCAGTCTCCCTGCCGCATTTGCCATGTAATAGAAGCCGACGTTTAGACTCACGTTTTCTTTGTCCGTATAAGCAAGAACCATATATGAATGTATTGATGAGTTCATTGCAAATATGAACCCAAATAATATCAATCCAGCTGTAATTGCTATTTCTGGATTGCTTTGTCGCCATAGTGCTATTGCTATTAGCGCTGGTATTGCAGTTAAGGCAGCGCTCCAGAATTGAACAGAAGAAACTCCTGGGCTTGTTTTATTTCCCCATAAATTTCTTAAAGACGGCGCAAACGCTTGAATAAAACCATAACCAATAACCCACAATCCTAGAAAAGCTCCTATCTCAGAAAAATTCCAATTTAGATACGTTTCAAGAAAAACAGGTAGTGCAACGACGAACCATACGTCTCTTGCCCCAAAGAGAAAAAAGCGTGCAAAAGAGAGGACATTGATCCCTTGAGATTTAGAAAATAAGTCTTTAAAGATTGGTTTGTTTTTCATCTTTCCAATATCTCCAGGCAAAATTAATGTCATTAGAAATGACAGACCTAAACCGATAGCCATTAATTCAACTGCTTTATTAAAACCGAAACTGGTCAGCAACAATCCACCAAGAAAGAAGCCAACTCCTTTGAGTGCATTTTTGGAACCAGTTAAGATAGCTACCCATTTAAATAATTGATTATTTCCACCATCTTCTTCTGAGGAGTCTGGAACGACAGTTTTGATGGCACTTTTAGCACTCATCTTATTGAGATCTTTTGCTATACCACTAATCGCTTGAGCAACCATGACATAAATGACACTCAAAAGTTTCGACCAACCACTCGAAACTAGTATCAACATCAATAAGGCACCGATTTGTAAAAGAGTCCCGACCCATAGTGTTAGACGTAATCCATATCTTGCTCCAATCCATCCACCATAGAGATTAGTGATAACGCCAAAGAACTCGTAAAAAAGGAATAAGAATGCGATTTCTAAGGTTGTATATTCAAGGCTATGAAAGTGAAAAATCACTAGCATCCTTAGAGCACCATCTGTCAGTGTGAATGCCCAATAGTTGGTCGTTACGATTCCATATTGCTGTAATGACGATAATTTCATGCTTTATTTTTATTCTTTTTCTAGCTTTATTACATGTGATACGAGATCTGCCATTCGACAGCTATAACCCCATTCATTGTCATACCAAATATAGACTTTCAGTTGAGTTTTGTTGACCACCATGGTTGAGAGAGCATCAATGATTGAACTTCTCGAGTCATTGACATAATCGATTGATACAAGTGGTTTTTCTTCGTAACCAAGTATTCCTTTTAGTTCTTCTTCGGAAGCTTTTTTGAACACATGATTGACTTCTTCTTGCGTGACTTCTTTCTCTAATTCAAATACAGCATCAGTTAAAGATCCATTGAGGAGAGGAACTCGAACTGCATGACCATTTAATTTTCCTTGTAATTCAGGGAATATCATCCCTATCGCTTTGGCTGATCCTGTCGTTGTTGGAATTAAGCTTTGTGATCCGCTTCTGGCTCTTCTTAAATCTGGCTTAAATGAATCAACGATTACCTGAGTATTTGTTAGGTCATGGAGTGTAGTGATGCTTCCATGCTTAATACCAAAGGTTTGACTAACGACCTTAACGACTGGAGCCAAGCAATTAGTTGTGCAGGATGCTGCTGTTATTAAGCGATGTTTATTGGGCTCATATAAATCATGGTTAATACCGTAGACGATATTTAGAGTATCCTCTCCCTGGATCTCACCTTTAACAGGACATGCAACGACAACTCTTTTCATCCCGAGAGTTTCGAAATATGGATTTAATGTTTGAGGGGTTTTGAATTTTCCTGAGCATTCGAGAATTAGCTCTATCCCTGACTCATACCATGGGACTTTTATGAAATCGTTTTCCTTAGAAAAGGATATTGACTGGCCTTCAATACTCAGGTTGTTTTGGTCGTTGCTTATTGCTTTGTTCCAACGACCATGTACTGAATCAAATTCAAGTAAATGCGCAGCTCCCTTTGCATCACCCAATGGATCGTTGATATGTGTAATCTCGATATTTTCTCTACCCCAGAGCGCTCTTAGAACAAGTCGTCCTATTCGACCGAAACCATTAATACCGATTCGCATAACGTGTAATTGAGTTGATTGAGTGAATCAATAAAGGATTATATTCCTCATATCAATTTATATTGATGTATAGAGGTTTGTCGATGCAAGCCTTTTCTGCGGTTTGTTTTATCATGTGATTATATTTTTTCTTCTGTGATGGCCACAGCGACAAAGAGCGAAGTAGTTCTTGAAAATGCAATGGCCAGGAAATTGCTAAAAGCTTTATCTGATCCATTGCGATTGCAAATCATTGAGTCTCTTTCAGGAGGAGAACGATGTGTTTGTGATTTGATTAATGAAATTGGATTGGCGCAATCGAAAATATCTTTTCATTTAAAAGTTTTAAAAGACGCAGGTTTGATTACCGATAGGCAAACTGGTAGATGGGTTTATTACCAATTGAATATTGACTCATTAAATTCTTTGCAAGATTGGATTGAACTGTTAAAAGAAAGCTCCCAACAACCATCGCAAGCTTGTAAATAAAGTAATTAATTTAAATCTAGTTTCCAATTGATTTAGCTCTATTCAGAACTGTTCTAATAATTTTTAGGTAATTATTTCTACTAGGTATCAATGGATACTCTTTTATGCTTGGATAGTTATCATATTCTTATTACATCAAGATTTTTTGATATGAGCAAGAAAATCTCTAAGAAAGCCAGTGCTATTAGAACAATTTCTTTAGCAGTTGGTTCTCTAAGTCTTCTCGTTATTGCTGTTTCTCAAGTTACAGGCAATGAGGCCTGCACAAGCAATGCTTATTCGATTGAAAATCAAATACGACTTTCTTGATTTTATTTTCAATCTGAATATTTATAGTGCTTGATTTTTTTAGGTGAATTTTTCAAGAGATATTTTTATTACTAGTTTGATCATTGTGGGATCCTCTTCGATTGTTGGTTATTTTTACCAACTTCAAATTGCTGTTGGATATGCATTGCTTAACGTGTTGGTACTGCTTATTTGGTCAAAACTCACATCTCGCTAAACCTTCATTCATCCCGATTTATACCTAAATTATTCTTGGTCTTGTGAAAAATCTGCTAGTTCCATTATTTTTTTAAATTCGTCCATCTCCTCATCCGAAACTCCTGTCTTCTCCTGAAGTTCTTTTAATAAAGCATCTATTTTTCTTTTGATATTTTCTTCGCTCAAAATTTTTAATTCAATAGATGACTAATTATATATTCAATTCACCCTTGAACCTGTTTAGAGACGACAAATTTTGGTTGTCTATTAGTTCATATTATTTTGGTAGTCAATTCAGGCCTGTGCTCCATCTGCTACACGCATCGTCATTCCTCCATCCATGTCATCATCATCATTGTTGTCCATTATTGCCTTTCCAACCTCATAAATAAGATAAGTCCCAACAATGATTAGAACGAAAAGGAAATTAAAATCTCCTGAGTTTGAAGCGTATGTTTGAATTTCACCCATAATTATCCTCTGTTAAATAACCCTCTTCTCTTTTGTTGTGGCTTAGCTGCTCTAGTTCCAAGAGACTGCTGCATTTCAGCTTTAGTAATTGGCTTACGATTTTGGAAAGTATCCCAACCAAGTAAAGCCACAGTTCCAATGGCTCCAAAGAAAAGAACTACACCTGGTATTAAATCCATCTAGTTGAATTAAGTTCAACAAAGTTAGTGGAATTGTTATTTAGACCGTGGATAAAAAATATTGCTTCAGCTAATACCCCTGATAACTTTTGCTGTGTACGGGTGACCCCTTTACATTCCTTTACTTTTCCTTTACATTCATGGCCATTATTTGAGTTTAATCTCGTGACTCCAGAAGCAGAAAAGTTTAATGGTTGGATGGCAATGATCGGCTTTATTGCTGCTTTCGGTGCTTACGCAACAACAGGTCAAATCATTCCAGGTATTTTTTAGGTTCTTATATGACTTCTAGTAACCCAGTTTCTGATCAATCAATAGATCCAACTGATAATCAATCAGAAGGACAATCTGTTGATCCAACAGGAATCCCTGCTTA
>QCHR01000016.1 GCA_003277985.1 Prochlorococcus sp. AG-402-G06 | reverse complement strand
AACAAATGGAATCCGAATTCTGCAGCAGTAGAAAAGTTTTTTTTCTATCGCTCTAGCACAACTATTAGTGTTGTTCAGGCTCGCGGAGTGATAATGATGACTTTAGGAAAGTACAATCTTCCAATTCAAGAATTTCCACCAATGCAAATCAAACTTGCTGTCACAGGTTATGGTCATTCAGATAAAAACGAGGTGTTAAATTCTGTCATGAATGAACTAAGAATAACTTCACCGCCAAAGCCAGACGATGCTGCAGATGCCCTAGCTATAGCACTAACTGGAATCTATCTTAAATAATTCAATCTATAATTAAAATATATTATTCTTGAAAAATATGAATAGTAATATTAAATTAAAAAAAGAACTAAAAAGAAAGGAATATAATCTAATCCGTAATTCAAATTCATCTTTAATACATAAAGAAATAAAGTTGAATGTCAAATCAGCATTAAATCTCCTATTAAATAAATATCATGCTGAGGGGAAATTTATAGGTATTTATTGGCCATTAAAAAGTGAAGTAGATATAAGATTTATTAAAGACATTGATAAACTAAAAGTTGCTTTACCATCGAGTTCTAAATCTAAAGGTATGAGCTATCACTCTTGGACAAATAATCAATTAGAGATGGATTCAAACAATATTCCTGCACCAATAGATAAACATGCTATTAAACCTAATGATATTTCCATGCTATTTGTCCCAGCTATAGCTATCGATCAAGAAGGATACAGATTAGGTTACGGAGGAGGATACTTTGACCGTCTTCGACAAAGAAATTTGTGGCTTTCAATACCATCATTTGTAGTTATCAGTAATAATTGCATATCTAAAAAACCATTACCTAGAGACAGGTGGGACGTTCCATTTAATGGTTGGATTAGCGAAAAAGGTCTACATCAAATTGAAGCAACTAAATAATTAGTTAGGCTTTAAGATATATAAATTGTTTAAACTAAAGGTGACTGAAATCAAAGAAAAATCTTTCGTCAATACTTATGGGAGTGATTCATTAGATAATCTTATAGAACGTCTACAATCAACTGCCGATCCAAAAAGGCGTTATGAATATATTTTATGGCTAGCTAAAAGCTTACCTTTGCTAGATGAAGAGCTTCACCTGGAAACTACTAAGGTAAAAGGATGCATTTCAGAAGTATATGTTCTTGGAATTCTTTTGAATGGAAAAATTCAATGGAAAGGCTATTCAGACGCACTCATAACAAAAGGATTGCTAGCGTTTTTAATTAAAGGCTTGAATGATCTAACACCTTTTGAAGTACTCTCTATAAATGAAAAATTTATTGAGATGACAGGACTAAGCAAAAGCTTGACGCCATCGCGAGCGAATGGTTTTCTCAACATATTCCTAAAAATGAAAGCTCAAGCAAAAAATCTATCGCTTCCTAGCTCTGAGAATATATAAATAGGATTTAAACAAAATTATCGCCTTATAAAAACATGAACAAAATTGGTATCGGTTTACTTGGCCTAGGAACTGTTGGTCAGGGAGTCGCAAATATCATTAATAGTCCAAAAGACAGACATCCATTAGTTGGAGAACTTGAACTTATCGGTGTTGCCGTAAGGAATCTACAAAAGAAAAGAGATATATCCATCCCAGATTCAATCCTTACAAAAAACCCAATAGAAATAGTAAATAATCCAAATATTCAAATAGTTGTTGAAGTAATGGGTGGGATAGAGCCAGCAAAATCATTAATCATCCAAGCTATAAGAGCAGGTAAATCTGTTGTTACTGCCAACAAAGCAGTAATCGCAAGACATGGTGAAGAGATTTCAAACGAAGCAAGAGCCGCTGGTGTTTATGTCCTTATCGAAGCGGCAGTTGGAGGCGGAATCCCAATCATTGAGCCTCTAAAGCAATCTTTAGGGGGAAATCAGATAACTAAAGTAAGCGGAATAATAAATGGAACAACTAATTACATACTCTCCAGAATGGATAAAGAAGGAGTTGATTATGCTGATGTTTTAAAAGATGCTCAAGCGCTTGGATATGCAGAAAGTGATCCAGCAGCTGATGTAGAGGGATCCGACGCAGCTGACAAGATTGCTATTCTAAGTGGCCTTGCCTTTGGTGGAGTAATTAATCGATCTGACATACCAACAACTGGAATAAATCTCCTAAAGGGCATAGATGTAAATTACGCCAGAAAGTTAGGATACGGGATCAAGCTTTTAGCAATATCTGAAAAGGACGAAACTCAATCAAAAATCGAAAACAGTCAACCACTATCTGTTTGGGTTGAGCCGACATTAGTACCCGAAGATAATCCATTAGCAGGGGTGAATGGAGTGAACAATGCAATCCTTGTGGAAGGGAATCCCATTGGCCAAGTAATGTTTTTCGGACCAGGTGCAGGTTCTGGTCCAACTGCATCAGCTGTTGTTGCAGACATACTTAACATTGCAGGAATCCAGTCTATGAGTGAAGAAAAAATCCTTAACTTAGACCCACTTTTATCAGCGAAAGGTTGGAGGAGTTGTCACGTAGCAGAAAAGAAACAAATAACTAAAAAGAATTACATTCGGCTTATTGCTGAAGATAGTCCAGGAGTAATTGGAGAAATCGGGACTATTTTTGGAAAGAAAAAAATATCTATTGAATCAATTGTGCAATTTGATGCAACGAATAAAGAAGCAGAGATAGTAGTTATTACTCACAAGATTAATCAAGGTCAACTTGAAGAGGCTCTCTCAGATATAGAAAACTTGTCACAAGTCAAGAGAATTGCAGCAACGATGGGTTGCCTTTAGCTAACGAAAACTAGTCAAATCGGAATTAAGTTGCTACTTATATGTAAAGAACAAAGGAAATTTATTTTAAATTTCTTTTCGGAACCAAACTATGAAAACATCTAAAAACGTAATTGAGAAAGCCAAAAAAGAAACAGAAAAAAATATTAATCAAGGAGATTGCGTTTACTTAAAGAATCAAGAAGAACTTTTTCAAGTACTAGGGATAGATAATGCTTATGAAAAATGTTGGGTCAGAGAATGGCCACTTAATCCTAATGGATCGCCTGTATTTGAGATATCAATTAAACAAGTATATCCTAATCAATAAATATTTTTCTTAGATAGCAATAATTCTAGAATCGAATACAAAATGATAAAAATTAATTATATAAAAGATATTTTAAAAGTCTCAAGTATTTTATTAATACTCTTTCAGTTATCGTGCGCTCAGCAGAAGAAAAGAGAAAATATTATTGTTGCAAGTGCAGGTAAAATTGAATCCCTTGATCCTGCTCAAGCAAATACTCTTAGAACACTACAAATATTAAGTGCTCTCGGAGATACTCTATACAAAATAAATAAGCAAGGGAATCTTTCCCCAAGATTAGCAAAAGATTTACCAAAAGTAAGTAAGAATGGTTTACTAATAGATATCCCACTAAAAGAAAATATTTCTTTTCATGATGGAAGTATTTTTAATGCAGAAGCGATGGCATTTAGCCTTAATCGCTTCAGAAAAATAGGAACATTAAATTATCTATTAAATGACAAAATAGAAGGCATTGAAGTCAAAGATGAATTTCTCATAAGAATCAAATTAAAAAAGCCATCGAGTTCTTTAAAAAGTCTTTTAACATCTGTAAATTTAACACCTGTATCTCCTAATTCATATTCAAATTATAAAGATAGTTTTAATAATAAAAATTTTATAGGTACGGGCCCTTACTTCTTAGAAAGTTTCAACTCAAGTCAACAAATAATCAAGCCATTCAACAAATATTGGGGCGAAAAGCCTAAAAATAATGGAATTTACTTTATAAATTATAGTAATTCTAGTACTCTTTTTGGGGCTATAAAAACGAAGGAAGTTGACGTCCTAATCTCTAATTCTATAGATGATATACAGCGATTAACATTAAATAATATGGTTAAAAAAGATAAACTAAATGCAGGAGAAGGTTATCCCATAGAGATAGGATATATTACATTAAAAAGTAATAAATTACCTTTAGAGAATAAAAAAATTAGGCAAGCTCTTTCCTACACAATTGATAGAGAACTAATAAGTCAACAAGTAAGTTTTGGAACTAGAGAACCCTTAAGATCAATAGTCCCTCCTCAATTACACAAAAAAGAATTTTTGTCATGGCCAAAATATAACCCTGATATTGCAAGATCCTTATTGAAAAAAGAAGGTTATTGCGAAACAGATATTCTTTCTATTCCATTAACATTTAGATCAAATGTACCTGCTGATAAATTACTTGCTCTTACATGGAAAGATCAAATAAAAAGAGATTTATCTGATTGTATTCAAATCACTTTAAATGGAGTTGAGTCAACTACTGTTTACAAGCAACTTTCAGAAGGTGCTTTTGAGGCAGTTATATTAGATTGGACTGGAGCATATCCTGACCCAGAAGCATACTTAACTCCTTTATTAAGTTGTAATGAAATAATTAAGAATACTTGCCTGAAGGGTGAGGCCGTATTCAGTGGTAGTTTTTGGGGCGATCATAAACTCCAAGAACTATTAGAGAAAAGTGAAGAATTAAAGGGGGAAAAGAGATTAAATAATTTAATAAAAGTTGAACAACTTGCAGCACAAGGTAGTGCCTACTTACCAATTTGGCTGGTTAATCCTAAAGCTTGGTCTTTAAAAAATATAAGTCAACCAGAATTCTCAAGTAATGGATTAATTATTCTAAAAAACTTAAAAAGAAACTAGTTTTGTCATCTAAAAAGGAACTTTTCAAATATATCTTTTCAAGATTAACTCTATTGCCAATTATGCTATGGATCATTTCTAGCTTAGTTTTTATATTGTTAAGAATTGCACCAGGCGATCCTGTAGATGCAATTCTAGGTAACCGAGCCAATGAATTTGCAAGAGAAAGCCTAAGAATTAAACTTGGATTAGATAAACCTCTAATTGATCAATATATTGAATATTTAAATCAATTGATTCATGGAAATTTAGGAATCTCATTAAATACTCAAGAACCTGTAAAACTAATTATTGCCAAGTCTCTTCCGGCAAGTTTGGAATTAGCTATATTTTCAATATTATTAGCATCCATAGTAGGCTATTTAATTGGTTTTTTAGGTGCAGTAAAACCAGAAAGCAGAATAGATTTTTCGGGAAGGATTTTTGGGATTGGGACCTATGCTCTCCCTCCATTTTGGGCGGCAATGGTAATTCAAATTATCTTCGCAGTTTTACTAGGTTGGCTACCCATTGGTGGAAGATTACCTCCAGGTGCTATTCCTCCGCCCCAAATCACTGGTTTCTTACTTTTAGATAGTATTTTCGACAGAAACATTGAAATCGTTTTTAGCTCTATTAAACATTTAATATTACCCTCAGTCACCCTAGGCATATTATTAAGCGGAATATTCAGTCGTTCGTTAAGATTAAATCTAGAGGAAGTTTTAAAAAAAGATTATATCGAGGCCGCCAAAAGTAGAGGAATAAATGAATCCAGAATATTAGTTAAGCATGCCTTACCAAATACACTTCTCCCAATATTAACAATTACTGGATTAACAGTTTCTTCTTTAATTGGTGGAGCCCTTTTAATTGAAATAACATTCTCATGGCCTGGAATTGCTCTTGGTCTTCAAGAGGCTATTAACCAAAGAGATTATCCTGTTGTGCAAGGGATAGTTGTTATAATATCAAGCCTTGTTGTCATGATTAGTGTTGGAATAGATATAGCTATCGCATATATTGATCCAAGGGTTAGCTATTGAATCTTGACAAGTTTTTCAATTATATTCCTGTCTAAAACATGAAACTTAAGCTCACCTTTAGTTAAATTAGTATTTGAGGGGATTGATTTATTCTCTTCTAATTTTTCTAGAAAACTTATGATCTCAAAAGCTAATAAGCTCTGAACAGAAAGTGGATGATATCCAACAATTGATTCTCCGAGATTAAATAAGTCCTTACCTTTAGACTTATACATCTGTCCCTCTACTCTAATAGGTGAAAAATGACTAGCTCCCTCAATTAAAAGTACTCTGCTTAATGGGCTTGAACTCAAAGCAAGCAATAATCCTAGTTGTTCACTAATAGATGGTGTAACTAAATCAAAAGTACCTCCAGTGAAAAAAAGAGGAATATTTATTTTATTCTCTAAAGTCTTTTGCCACAAAAAACTCCCAAAACTATTCATGCCAACAATAGCTGAAAGATTTTCTATACCTTCCCTCTCTGGCAAAGTAATATCTATTAATTGACATTGTAAAAGTGAAGATAAGTTAGAAAGAGAAAGATTATCAAGTACTTTTTGACATCTACTTTCAAGCTGATCATCTATTTTTACTCCTGAAGCCAAAATAGCAGCGAGCGCTCCTAACGAATGCCCCATCAAGACAACATTCTCAACTGAAACATCAATTTTTCCAGATTTTTTTGCATTGAGGATACTATCTATGTCGTTAACACGTTCAGGGAGGACTTCGGCACCAGGGAGAGGAAGTCTTCCTTTTACAAGTGCTTCTAATGCTAATGAGTCACTTCCTGGATGATCTAGCACAACAACAGGCCAACCATTGTGACTAAGACTTCTAGCAAGCCAATTAAAATGATTACGATCACCTCCCAACCCTGTCATTAAAAGAACCCAATTTTTTCTGATTTTCTTCCTAGAAGAAGGGTTCCAAACCTCTAAATCTAGAGGCTCATTTCGATGAGAAACCTTTAAGGAAATCAATTCATATTCAGTTTCTTTAATTTCAAGAGGTAAAACATTGATTTCTTCTCTTTTAATTGATGACCCATCAATTAAGACCAAGTCAGCTATGAGTTTTTGTTGTTTATTAAATTCACTTCTCCAATTATTAGCCACTTCAATCCACCCATCCAAATCAATATGAATTGCTTTAACAGAGAGAGAATTTAGAAGATCAAAAGTTGTAACCTCATCCTTTTCATTTAGAAGTTTTTCCAAAGTATCTAGAACACTTTCGCCAGTGCTGTCTTCATCCATAAGGATTAGATCACTTACTTCATCAAGTAATTTTCGACCTGACCAACTTCTCAAAATTTGTCTCGCCATACTTTTATCTCTTACCAAAGGTGTATTTAAAAACTTTGCTAAACCTTTCCTTTCCTTGAAGCCAAGTAAATTTAGCCAACTGGCTAATTCTGAATTTTTCTCCTCTGCACCATTACTCCAATCAATCAATTCTTTTATTGAAATTGGAATAGACATTCCATCGAAATGAATTTCAAATCTCTCTGCCGCATGAAGTTTTGGATAAAAACAATAGGGAGCTAGTAAGCTTCCGACTGTTCCAAGAACGACTAATTTTTTAATGAATGAATTTGTTCTCAACTTCTAGTTTTAGCAATTATTGGGGAAAATTCCCAGTATCCCTAAGGTTAATCATAAAGGCTCGTTTCTGGACAGCAATAGGAGCTGGCGGGGTATTGTATTTAAGTCCGATAATTTTCAATAGTTTAAATTTTTCAGCTGAGCAAATAGGTAGCGGTATAACCACAGCTGCATTTGCAGGAATAACTACAAGATTTGGAACAGGATATTTACTTGACAAAAAATTTAGCTATGGGCAAGCAATTAAAGTCGCATGTTTAATAGCAATATTATCTGATTTTATACTTTTTTATTCTCAAAATTATTTAGCTTACCTTTGTGGGCAGTTTTTTTTAGGAGCTGCAGCAGGTATTTATTGGCCTTCTGCCGAAATAGCAATACCACTTAATTGCAATGGCAAAATCCAATCAAGTGAAGGTTATTCTCTTGCAAGAAGTGCTGACGCTATTGGAGTAACTTTAGGGGTCTTTCTAGGTACTTTAGGAACGTATTTTGAATTTACACGAATAATATATTTAATAGATATTTTATGTATGTTATTTATATTCAAAATTCTATTAAAAAAGCTAGTTATATATAAAATAAAGGCCGACTCAAAGATCAGAGAAGGTTTAGAAGTTAAGTATAAAAACCTAGAGAAAAAATCTAATCTAAGATGGTTAATAAATTTATTTCCCTTGTTTTTGATAACTCTTTTTGTAACCGGTGTAATGAGTTTATTGCAAAGCATTCTTCCACTAGACCTGGCTAACGGCGGGATAATAAGGCCACAATTTACAGAGGAGAGAGTAGCAACTTTAGTAACAATTAAACTTATTCTACTTGCAATTTTTCAGTGGCCAGTAGGCTATATTTTAAGGAATAAAAATTCATCTTTTAAATTCAGTTTATGTTTAATATCACTACTAATAGGTTTTATTTTATTATCACTTTCCAATTTCTTGTTTGACGGTTATTTATTAATACTTATAGCTTTTATACCTCTAACAATTTCTCTATGTATATTCCTACCATCAGCTTCAGATGCAATTATAAAATCTTCTCCAATTAAACATAGAGGTTCTGCCATAGCCCTATATTCTCAATGTTTTGGGATAAGTTCATTAACAGTTCCATGGATGGCTGGAAAATTAATCGACAACTATGATACAGCCTTTCAACTATGGTTAATCATTAGTCTTATTTGTATGCTTTTAGTTCCTGTTTGTAAGAATATCAAATAAAAATAAATAATCGTATGTATAGTTTAATTTCTATTCATTTCTTCAATTCTTAATTCCCTTAGATACAAAAAAAGAGGAGCTGAAAAAGCAAATGCGATTGTAAATGTAGTTACTATAACAATCCATAGATTTTTCATCTCTAGTCTCTTTGATTCTGAAATTATCCAAACAAATACAGCTGTTGAGCCTACAAACAGATCCCTAGATAAAGACTGTGAAGCTGGATTATTATTGGCTAACTCTATAAATAATTGAATATCAAAAGCAGGACCATAGCTTTTTGCAAATTCAATATTTGCGAGTGTAGGTAAAACAGCTCCTAATATAGCTAAAAACAAATAAACCCATTTCAACCATTTAATCTGTCTTATCATAGGAATTTTTTTAATAATAAATAATATATCAAAAATATTATAGAGATTGTGTATTTTATGAATAAAAAAATATCATAGTTTTTCCTATGTAGCTAACTAAGTATATTAGAAATAATATTTATAGTTAAGAATGAAAATTGATGAATCTAAAGAAATACTTAGCCTACCTAAACTTAAATTAGCTGTGATAGGCCATGTCGAATGGGTAACATTCTTAAAGGTTGATCAACTTCCATTGGCGGGACAAATCTCGCATGCAAAAGATTCATTTGAGGAGGCTGCAGGGGGTGCCGCCGTCGCAGCTATTCAGATGGCAAGATTGATAAATGGACCTGTTGACTTAATCACCTCATTAGGTAAAGACAATTATGGTGAAAAATGCTACGAAAGACTTACTAAACTTGGTTTAAATCTAAAAGTAGCCTGGCGTGAGAAACCAACTAGAAAAGGTATTAGCTTAATTAGTAAAGATGGTGAAAGAGCAATTACAGTTATTGGAGAGCGATTACAGCCAACCGGTTCTGACAATCTCTCTTGGAATGATATGAAAAATTACGATGGGATATTTGTTACCGCTACCGACAAAGAAGGAATAACATTTGCCAGGAAAGCTAAATTTCTTTCTGCCACTCCCAGGATAGGCACGAATATTTTAAAGATGTCAAAAGTTAAACTCAACGCATTAATTGGAAGCGGTCTTGATCCTGGCGAGAAAATAAATTTTGAAGAGCTTATGCCTAGACCAGATATATACATAGCGACAAAAGGGAAATCAGGTGGAACAATTTATCCTGAAAATCAAAAATATAAATCTATTAAACCTAGCTCAAAAGAAATAGACACCTATGGATGCGGGGACTGCTTCGCGGGAGCTGTTACTACTGCTCTCTCAGCAAAGCTAAACTTAGAACAAGCGATTAAGATAGGTGCATATTGCGGTGCTGAATGCTCAACCCATTACGGGCCTTACTAAAATGAAAAAGCAAGAAAATAACAAACCAAAACCAAACGACAGTTATTCTATTACTAATAACTTTATAATCCTAATATTTTCAATTATTTCTATTTTTATTGAATCAATTATAATAATGATCAGTTTAGTTAAAAAAGGTATTCTTAAAAAAGAAATACTTTCAAAAAAAACCGATCTAGGCTTCGACTTAATAATCAAGAGAAAATAAAGAGCAAACTCAATAGAAAGCTATTTCACAATTTAAAATCAACTGGCTTTATTTCTAGAAGTTGCTTTAATTAAAGAAGATTATAATTATCAATAGTGAAATTAATCACAATATTTTTATTATCATTATGTATATTCTTAATTTCAAATAAGAGAAAAAAATTTTACAATAGAAGAAGTTTAATGGAAAGATTTAAAAAAAGGTTCAAAAATATAAATGTTCGTCGTAAAAGGATATCTGAAGAATTTACAAACTCTCTTTTACTTGACCCTTGTAAAAACATCCCAATAGGGACATGGTATTCAGAGGATGAACTTAGAGAAAAAGCAGATATTCATAGATCTAGATTAAGTAAATTTGGTAAATCAAAAATCAATGGCGAGATGCTTTTTGTTGGACCAAAAGGAGGTATTTATAAAATAAGTGCTGATGGAAAGAAAAAATATGTGTAAATCTTAAAAGACAAAAAGTAATCATTATAAATAAACTAATTATTGCTAAAATCATATCAAGAATTCATCACTCAATTAAAATTGAATTTATACCTAACAGTCTCATTTGGAGAGTTAGAGCTTTCTAACCTAACTTTTTGGAGCCTTGTTGGTATTACATTATTATTTGTCGTATCTTTTATTTTATCAACAATTCCTCTTACTAAAAATATACAAGATACAAAAAATATTTCTTCAAAAAAATAAACTTCAAGCAGCCTCCTTGTATTCTGAAAAATCTCTATTCGCCCAATGTGTTCTTTTGATAGATAGATTAGCAATCATACTCACTTCTTTTTCTTCTTTCATAGATATTAAATTTGTATCATCTAGAAGTTGATCTGAAATTTCATTTAAAGACATGCTGGAGTTGCAGATCTTTAAACGATAGTCATGAACAAGATTTTTAATTGAGAACCCTTTTGCTTTAGATCGATGTGGCCAAAAATACTTCACGATAGATTAAATAACTTTTCTTAAGAAAACTAAAAAAAAATAAAATAGCAAATAATTCAATTTTTATAACAAATATTTTCAATCTTTGCCTAGATATTAAGCAGCCGGCATAGAAGGTTTATCTCCCTTACATTCAAGACTAGCCCTAGTAGAAACGCCTGTAGTTGGATTTACACCGTCAGCAATTTTACAGAGGTTTCTTTGATCTTCACTATCAAGAATCGCAAAGGTGAAATCAGCTCCGTCAATTTGAGCACCAGCGAAGCTACTACCAGATGCAATCATATTTACTAAAATAGAATTCCTAAGGTCTGTTTTCTGAAAATTAACCCTGTCAGAAAGGGTATCGGTGAGGTCTACACCATTGAGGTTTGAACCTTTGAGATCTGACAAAGTTAACGTTGTTCCATGAAGATCTACGTTGCTGAAATCGGCATCTCTTGCCATTGCACCAGCGATTGAGGACAGATGTAAGTCTTCACCGTGAAAATCGAATCCAGTTATGTCGGATCGAACGTAGCTTGGAACTTCGTCACCCTCACCCTTAACTGCCACATTGGCACCTGCAAATACTGGATTCACACCAAAAAATATGATTAAAAAGGTGAGCAGATATTTGATAATTTTTGAAAAAAGAAGATCAAAATTCATGAGTAAAAATGATAATCCACCTGATTAATGCAATTATCTCTCCTATCAAAGAATTTTAAGTGCATTGATAAGACAAATTAATGTAAGAGGAATTATCTAATGAATATTACAAAAGAGGTCTTCCAGAGATAAATTCATGCATTACTGGGTTCATCCAATATAGACCTACGAATAACATGACAAACACGTTAAAAAATATCAAAGCACCACTGAGTAAAAAAGTTTGATCGTTTGAAGTATTATCTTCTGTTGTTTTTTGAAGAATGGCTTGAAAATTCTGGTTCATTTTTTACAATAAGACCAAACCAAATTACTAGAAAAACAAAATTATTGAGGCTCTAACAGTAGAATTAACAGGATCTTTCTATTTTTTTAAGATTTGAAAAATATATCTATCAATAACTTTGTAGGTGTGGAGCTTGGATCTCTCTATGTTTTTAAAAATCAATCTCCCATTTGAGTATTAATATCTGTCAAAGACTGATTCACTCATGCCATTCATTCAAATCAACACATCCTCCAAAAGTGTTGTAGAAAACGATGATTTGCTCCAAAAAGATATTTCAAAAATGATTGCTGATTTAACAGGAAAACCTGAAAATTTCGTAATGACGATGATCCAAAGAGATGCAAAGATGACATTTGGTGGATCAGATGAACCATGCTGTTTTATCAAGGTTAAATCAATTGGATCACTAAACCCTTCCTCGATGAGCAAGTCTTTGTGCGATTTAATAGCATCTAAAACCAATATCAATACTAATAGGATTTATATTGAATTTTTAGACGTTAAAGCCTCAAATTGGGGATTCAATGGTTCAACTTTTGGATAGTAAATTTATTATCTTGTGTAACTAATGCTGAAAAATTTTTAATTAAATTTACCAACTATTCGCATAATTAAAAGAGTTCACAATCCTTTTCAGCACATAATTTTTCGAGAGGAGGTCGAAAAGTTAGTCTTAATCTATATTTTGCCCATATACCATAAATAAACTCAATAAATTTATCAAAAACGGGGATTTTTGTTGGAGCATAAATCCAACCCAAACCAATCAAACTATAAGCCTCTTGAAAAACGTTAATATCCTTAATTAATGAACCATCACTTTTTAAAGCATGGATTCTCTCCATCGCCTGTTTATAAGTAATACCGTATTTAAAATCTAAAGAGAAATCAGAACTATTAATATCAATAAATCTTAGGTGCCCCTCTTGATTTCTAGATTGCAAAAAATCGACCTCTCTTTTACATAAAGGGCAACCTCCATCAAAAAAAATAGTAAGTTTGACCGTATTCATGAAAAATTCAATCCTCACAAGGGTTAAAAATTAAGAAAGAAAGGCTATCTTCGTTGTTCAATGTAAATAAACACTTGTTAGCCCCTCAAATAGGAGCGATCTTAATGATATCTAACTGAAAAAAAAAATGGGTGCACTATTTATTTTCATATTAATCTCAGTATTAGTAGTTACCGCCTTACTTTTCTTCAACAAAGGGGAGAAAGCTCAAGAAATTAAAAGCATTCTCAGAGAAATATATGAAAACTTTAAAGAACTCTTTTCAAATTTTAAAAAGCTTTTTTTAATAATTAAAGAGTTAATTCAAGCAAAATTAGATCAAGAACCAACTCAACTGAAAGATGAATCAACAGATTCGAAACCTGAAGTAATTGCTGAACCTCAAGCCATCCCTGAACCTGAAGCCATCCCTGAACCTGAAGCCATCGCTGAACCTGAAGCCATCGCTGAACCTGAGGCTGTCTCTGAGCCTGAAGTAATTGCTGAACCTGAAGCCATCCCTGAACCTGAAATCCTCCCAACTAGCGAATTAGAAAGATCTCCTGAAGATTCAATTGATGACGAAAATGATGATATTAAAACGGAGTAATTTTTAATTAAAGAATTTTTTCTAATAAAAAGCCTCATCAAATTTGATGAGGCTTTTTGATTCAAATTTGAGTTTGACTCTGCTAACTATCAGTTGTTGCGAGAGAAGCTACTGATCCAACAACACGACGGAAATCAAACCCCATGGCTCTAAGTGCATGCCAGATATGACCTTGGATAAAGAAAAATCCAAAGTAATAGTGAACATTTGACAATGCTGCTCTAGTTGTGTGGCCTAAAAAAGCGGTACTGTCTGAGACATCTCCTGTGTCTACCCAATAAGGAGAAATACCAAATTTCAAAGCCAAAGGCTCTCCATACCAATCAATTGGATAAACAGTTGTATTTTGTGCACACCAGAATGCAGCAACAATTGCCATCCAGCCAATACCAGCAAGAGACCATGAAAGCACTGCTTCTGCTGAAAGCAATCCTTTGCCCTTGAATTCAGTATATTCGCCTAGTTGTTTGGTAGCTATGTGCCATGCACCACCACTTATTTGAACGAATGCTAAGAATGCATGTCCGCTCATTACTTCTTCAAGGCTGTCAATGGTTAGGAAGTCGAACTGATGTCCGTAAACCATTCCAAAATCACCATACCCAGGGAAGATTGTTCTGATTTCACCTATGGCTGGGTCATAAATTCCGTGCCACCTTGCCCACTCTACGAACCAAATATTTGCAACCCCAAAGAAAATCAAATGATGTCCAAGAATGAATGTCAAATTATCTGGGTTGTCCCATTCTAGTTTGAATTTCTTAGTCGTAGGGATGGGACCATCTTTCAAGTCCGGATCAAATAAGAGTGAATGAGCTAATCCAGCCGTTCCATA
The DNA here is from genome assembly GCA_003277985.1 of Prochlorococcus sp. AG-402-G06. Lineage (GTDB taxonomy): Bacteria > Cyanobacteriota > Cyanobacteriia > PCC-6307 > Cyanobiaceae > Prochlorococcus_B. The sequence continues at coordinate 15,664 of QCHR01000016.1, read as the reverse complement.
TACGGCTGAAAAAATTAAATGAAAAATAGCAATGGTTGCCACACCAGCTCCGGTCCATACTCCAGCTTCATCAAAGCCAAGGCCAAGAGATGCTAAATGAGCAAGAAAAATGGAACTTTGATGGCCCATTGGTATTTCTGGGTTGTAGCGAGCAAGCTCCCAAAGGGTACTTCCTCCAGCTGCAAAGCAAATCAGGCCTGTGTGTCCGATATGTGACCCTATGAATCGACCAGCGCGATTGGTCACCACAGAATTGCCAACCCACCACCCGTAGGTGACGTCTGGGTTTCCGTAGGTCTGCATAATTAAGGAATTGAAGTCGAAATTTTTGCTACCTTACACTTTTTGGAATTGTTTTTACCAGAATAGTTAGAGGTCTTTATAGGTCTCTCTCATTTTTTACAATAAAAGCTATTTTTACTTGAAAAATAGACAAAAAAATACCCCCCAAATGGAGGGATATTTTTGTTTTTTTTTAATCTATCTCGGAGCTCTTCCATTGAAACCAGCGCCTTCAACCCTGACTGTTGCGCCTTCGGTATTACCAATTGCTTCAGAAACCTTCTTAAAGTCGAAACCTAACGCACGTAAAGCATGCCAGAAATGACCCTGTAAGAAGAAAAATCCAAAGTAATAATGAACATTAACTAAAGCAGCTCTAGTTGTATGACCAAAGAAAGCTGTTATGCCAGTGCTATCTGCTGTATCTATCCAGTATGGTGCAACTGAAAACTGTAACTTCAAAGGCTCACCAAACCACTCAATTGGATAAACGGTTGTATTAGTAGCAGCCCAGAAAGCTGCAACAATTGCCATCCAACCAATACCAGCAAGAGACCATGAGAGGACTGCCTCTGCAGAAAGCAATTCAGCTCCTTTGTACTTACTCCATTCACCAAGTCTCTTGTTTTCCCATTGAGTTGAACCCGCAACCATATGAATAGTTGCACCGGTCAATTCTGCAAAAGCAAGAAATGCATGGCCACCCATAACATCTTCAAGACTATCAATTCCAATAAAATCAAATTGACGATTCCATATCATCGTCAAATCAAGATTGTAATTGACCTGTCTTACCGCACCAATAGCTGGATCATATATTCCGTGGATTCTTGCCCATTCAACAAAGGCTATACAAGCCATTCCAAAGAAAAATAAATGATGGCCCAGGATAAACGTCTGATTATCTGGATTATTCCATTCCAATTTAAACTTTCTAGCTCGTGGAACTTCGCTATCTGCAACATCAGCCTCAAAATAAACTGCATGCAATAAAGCACCACCTCCATAAACCATTGATAAAACCAAGTGAACAATGGCTACGGCTGCTACACCAACACCAGTCCAAACACCAGCTTCGTCAAAACCTACACCAAAGGCAGCAAGATGCCCCAAGAATAAGGAGCTTTGATGCCCCATAGGGATCTCTGGATTGTAGCGAGCAAGTTCCCAAAGGGTACTTCCTCCAGCCGCAAATGCGATCAAGCCTGTATGCCCAATATGGGAGGCGATGAATCGACCAGAACGACTTGTGACCACAGAATTACCAGCCCACCACTCGTAAGTAACGTCTGGATTTCCATAGCTCTGCATAATTTCTAAGCGAATCAGGGAAATATGGGTGCAGATTACACTCTGTTCAATTGATATGTGCAGAATAGTTAAAGGTCGTTATGTTTGAAATTCTTTTTTCCCGATATAAAAGAGACCTGAATTCTTATTATCTTTCTCAAATCAATGCTTCGCAAGAGTTTATTAGACCAAGAAGAAAAAAAACCACAAAAAAAGAGAGGATTTAATCCTCTCTTTTTTCAATCAATTTTGTTAAAAAATCAATACAGTTGAGCAGGAAGAGGCTCTTTTAGAACTTTCTTGAAATCAAATCCCATAGCCCTTAAAGCATGCCATAGATGACCTTGAAGGAAGAAAAACCCAAAGTAATAATGAACATTTGCTAAAGCAGCTCTAGTGGTATGACCAAAGAAAGCTGGACCTCCTGAAAGATCAACACTGTCGATCCAATAAGGCGCAATACCAAACTTCAAGATCAATGCTTCGCCATACCAAGCTTCTGGGTAAACAGTTGTGTTTTGTGCACACCAGAAAGCTGCGACTACAGCCATCCAACCAAGTCCTGCGCAAGAGAAAGAAAGGATTGCTTCAGCAGAAAGAAGACCAGCACCTTTGAACTTGGTGTATTCACCAACTTGCTTAGTAGCTATATGGAAAGCTCCACCTGTTATTTCCAAGAAAGCCAAGAAAGCATGGCCTCCCAAAACATCTTCAAGACTATCAATAGCCAAGAAATCAAACTGATGGTTCCAAATATTGGTCAAATTTAGGTTGTATTCGACTTGTCGAACAGCACCTATAGCAGGGTCATAAATCCCGTGAATTCTAGCCCATTCAACGAACCAAATACATGCAACACCAAAGAAAAGCAAATGGTGACCAAGTATAAAAGTCTGATTATCTGGGTTATCCCACTCAAGTTTGAACTTTCTGGCTTGAGGGACCTCTGAATCTTGCATATCGCCAACGAATAGCACAGAGTGCAATAAGCCACCGGCTCCATAAACCATGGAAAGAACCAAATGTACGATGGCAATAGAGGCGACTCCTGCACCTGTCCAAGCACCAGCCTCATCAAAGCCAATACCAATTGAAGCTAAATGAGCAAGAAAGATTGAACTCTGATGTCCCATTGGAATCTCAGGGTTGTATCTCGCTAGTTCCCAAAGGGTACTTCCACCTGCTGCAAAGGCTATCAAGCCAGTATGAGCAATGTGTGCAGCAATGAATTTACCTGATTTGTTTGTAACCCCAGCATTTCCAGCCCACCAACCATAGGTGACATCCGGGTTTCCGTAGGTCTGCATGATTTAAGTTTTTTGGCGTAATACGGTGACCACACCTTACAGGCAGCTGAATTCAAAAACTACCAATAGTTATAAGGCGTATAAAGAAGTAGTAAAGTTTTTTTTCTTCAAATTGGCTTAAACCCCAACTAAACTAGGTTTTCATGGAAATACTCAAGAAAAATTTAAATATCAAAAATGAAATCTGCTTTACAACTTGAGTTGCAAGACCTTCATGGACTTCCGTATATCGCAACAATAATTTGGTTTGTTCTGCTTGGAGTTTCTCTTTTAGCAGTGATTTTTTATCTTTTTCAGAAAAATTACTCATCTAAAAGAAAAGGTGATCAAATTTCTCCTTCTGAGAAGAAAACTCGAGCGAAAGGGTTTTAAATGACTAAGAAAATTTTGTTTTTCAATGTTAGTTCTCAAATTAATGTAATATTCTCAAACACGGGTTTGGCATAGTGGCCACCTGGGTTAACTATAAAAACAATTTTTTTACTCAATGATTGATTTTTCTCACCTTCTTGATTTTGCCACTCAGCTTCCACACCCATCAGATATTGGTTTAATCAAACCATCCGGTGGATTTAATATAGCTGCAGCTCTTTGTGGACTTGGAGCAGTTTTTGGAGCTTCTCAATTCTTCTACTATTCTGATGATTCAAAAAGGATCGATCCTTGGGCTAAGCCTGACAACTACAAAAATTAAAGAAAGTTAAAACCTCTTTAATTTTTTTGCAAAAAAAAGAGTCTCGTCTTTTGGCGAGACTCTTTTTTAATGCTGAAAGACTCAGATAATCAATCAGTGAGAGTAACTCTTGCTTCATCAAGATTACTAATTGCATCAGTAACCTTTTTAAAATCAAAGCCTAAAGCACGTATTGCATGCCATAGGTGTCCTTGAATAAAAAAGAAACCAAGATAGTAATGAACATTCGCAAGCCAAGCTCTGGAGGTATGACCACTAACAACACCAGTCATATCAGCAGTATCAATCCAATATGGAGAGATCCCAAACTTAAGAGCTAATGTTTCTCCATACCAAGCCTCTGGGTAAACAGTTGTATTGGTTGCACACCAGAAAGCTGCAATAATTGCCATCCAACCAATTCCAGCAAGAGACCATGAAAGAACTGCTTCAGCAGAAAGAATGTTCTTCCCTTTGAATTCTGTGTATTCTCCAACTTGCTTAGTAGCGATATGGAAAGCACCACCAGTGATTTCAACAAATGCTAAGAATGCATGGCCACCCATTACGTCCTCAAGACTGTCAATAGACAAGAAATCAAACTGATGATTCCATATATTGGTCAAATTAAGGTTGTACTCGACTTGTCGAACTGCGCCAATAGCAGGATCATAAATTCCATGAATCCTTGCCCATTCAACAAACCATATACATGCAACACCAAAGAAAATCAAATGATGTCCAAGAATAAAAGTTTGATTATCTGGGTTATCCCATTCAAGCTTGTATCTAGATGCCTGACGATGCTCAGGACGGTCATCTGCCCACAAACCTGAACTATTTTGAGTGTCTTCACTAAAAAGAAGTGAATGCAAAAGCCCAGCACCTGCATAAACCATTGAGCAAATCAAATGGAATACACCGATAAAAGCAATTGATGTTCCATCAAACACTGTTCCGGTTGGATCAAAACCAATACCAATAGAAGCAAGATGCGGAATGCTTACCATTCCTTGATGACCCATTGGGATATCTGGGTTGTATCTAGCGAGCTCCCAAAGTGTGTTTGCACCCGCTGCGAAACAAATCAATCCTGTATGAGCAACATGCGAGCCAATAAATCGGCTTGACTTATTTGTTACGACAGAATTACCAACCCACCACCCGTAGGTGACGTCTGGGTTTCCGTAGGTCTGCATAATTGAGGAAATTGAAGTCGAAATTCGACCTACCTTACATTTAGTGCAATAAATTTGCTTGAAATCGTAAAAGGTCTTTATTTAATGTTCAAAGCTCATTAATAAAAGAACTGCGATTATTATTTAATTTTCCCTAATAAGACCAGTTTTAAAAAGGGTTTGAGAATCCTTAATAAATATCGGTCAATTTATTAACCAAAAAAAAGCCCCGCAAATATTACGAGGCTTTTTATTGGGTATCCAAGTAATTGAATCAGCTAGTCATTTAGAGTAATTTGTGCCGTATCTAAACCAGCAACAGCATTTGTAACTCTCCTAAAGTCAAAGCCTAAGGCACGAATGGCGTGCCATAAATGACCTTGTAAAAAGAAGAATCCAAAATAATAATGGACATTTGTTAAAGCAGCTCGTGTGGTGTGACCTGCTAATGCAGTGCTCTCACTTACATCTACAGTATCGATCCAATAGGGAGAAATACCAAATTTCAAAGCTAAAGGTTCTCCAAACCAAGCTTCGGGATAGACCGTTGTATTTGTTGCGCACCAGAATGCTGCGACAATCGCCATCCAACCAATACCTGCCAATGAGAAAGATAAAACAGCCTCGGCAGAAAGGATATTAGCTCCTTTAAATTCTGTGTATTCTCCAACCTGCTTAGTTGCGATATGGAAAGCTCCACCAGTTATCTCAACAAATGCTAAAAACGCATGGCCTCCCAAAACATCTTCAAGATTATCAATAGCTAAGAAATCAAACTGATGATTCCAAATATTTGTCAAATTAAGATTGTACTCAACTTGTCGAACAGCTCCTATTGCTGGATCATAAATTCCGTGAATTCTGGCCCACTCAACAAAGGCAATACAAGCGACACCAAAGAAAATAAGATGGTGACCCAAAATAAATGTCAAATTATCAGGGTTGTCCCATTCAAGCTTAAATTTTTGAGTAGTAGGTCCTGGCCCATCAGCCAAATCTCCATCAAAGAGCAGGGAGTGAGAAAGAGCTCCTCCTGCATAGACAAGAGAAGCAATAATATGGACTATTGCTACTGAAGCAACATTCGCTCCAGTCCAAACACCTGCATCATCAAATCCAATTCCAATAGATGCAAGATGAGCAAGAAAGATAGAACTTTGATGCCCCATTGCTATGGAGGGATCAAACCTTGCCAATTCCCAAAGAGTGCTAGCTCCCGCAGCAAATGAAATTAGGCCCGTATGACCTGCATGGGCTGCAATAAACTTTCCAGCGCGGTTAGTAACCCTTGAATTACCAGCCCACCACCCGTAGGTGACATCTGGATTCCCATAGGTCTGCATATGAAATCAGGAGGAATATATATTTTCCACACTACAAGTTAGTAGACTTTTTAACTATCTAAAACACAAAAAAATCGGCAATGATTAATAATCTAATATCATTTTATACACGTACATAAGTAAAACTTAACAGTAAAATTTGTGCTCTATTATACAAAAAAGACTATGAAGATAAGTTAAATAATTTAGTACGATGCGTTTAGATAAGTTCTGCTTAACTATTGCATAATTTATTTACTGGAAGGGCGCAAGCGCTCTTCCAGTGTTGACAGAAAACGAACTTCGACTTCAATTCCTATCAACAAGATCTGTCATAACAAAAAATAATCCTGAGTGCGAGAATAAATAATTCATTTCATACATCCAAAACAAAATTTACTGGAAATTGCTTTTTTATAAATCTAATAAAATTACTAGGGATATACGTACCTACACGTTTACAAGTTGCATATAGATTAAGTTTAATATTAATAAAAATGATAATTAAAGAATTGAGCTCCGCAGAAGTTGATCGCATCATAGAAATGGCATGGGAAGATAGAACTCCTTTTGAAGCGATCGATTTTCAATTCAACCTTAAAGAGAAAGAAGTAATTCAGTTAATGCGAGCGAGTTTAAAATCATCTTCATTCAAAATGTGGAGAAAAAGAGTTTCAGGAAGGAAGTTGAAGCATGGTTTCACAGATCAGAAAACAAGATTCAAATCACCAAACCAAAAGTGAAACTTAAATTGATAAAAAAATGCCCAAAGTGCAAAAGAGACTTTCAATGGAGGAAGAAATGGTCTAAGGAATGGCAAAATGTCATTTATTGCTCTGAAAGATGCCGAAGAAGAAAAAACAAAGTTAACTATGAATAATAAATTCTTCGCATTAAAAAAAATTTTTAGTTATTTTAATCAACATATTTAGCTTCTTAGATTCTTATCAAGAAGTAAAAATTTTTTCTAAACAATAACAGTGCTCAAAATATTCCTGATTTTTCCAAATCAATTATTTAAAATAAAAAAGCAATTTCTTGAGATTAAACACGTTGCTTTAATTCAAGACAGTTTATTTTTTGGTTCTGATAGTCAGTGGAAGCAAAAATTTCATTGTCAAAAAATTATTTTCCATAAAGCGACTATGGACTATTACGAAGAAGAACTAAAAAAACAAGGTCTTAGTGTGATTTACATAAAACATAAAAGAGAAACAAGGACTGAAGATAATCTTAATTATCTTTTGGAAAAAGGTTTTAAACATTTCATTACCTATGAACCATTTGATTGGTCACTAGAAAAAAGAACAAAAGATTTCTCATTAAAAAATAATATCAAATTAGAAATCATAGCTAGTGAAATGTTTTTAACTTACAAGGATATATCTGAAGAAATCCTTAATCAAAAAAAGATTTATGGAATGCAGAAATTCTATAAGAGTCAAAGACAAAACCTAAATATTCTTATTGAAGATGATGGCTCACCGACAGGGGGAGAATGGAGTTTTGACAAATTGAATAGAAAGAAATTACCAAAGTCAATCAATGTACCAATAATAAAAAATATAAAAACAAACAAGTTTGTAGATAAAGCGAAGAAGGATATTTCTATTAATTATGGGGACTATTATGGGAGCCATGAAAACTTTAATTATCCTATATCTCATAAAGATGCAGAAGAATGGTTAGATAATTTTTTAATTGAAAGATTAAATTTGTTTGGAGATTACGAAGATGCAATACATTCAAGCCATAGGACACTTTGGCATAGTGTACTTTCTCCATTAATTAATTCAGGATTACTTACTCCAAGACAAATAATAGAAAAATCTTGGGATTTTTATCAATCCAATAATATTGGGATTAATTCCTATGAAGGATTTGTTAGACAAATTATTGGCTGGCGTGAATTTATCCTATTAATGTATAAACGTAATAGTTTAGAACTAAGAAATGGAAACTTCTGGGATTTTGAGGATAAACCAATACCATCTAGTTTTTACACTGGTGAAACAGGGATAAGGCCTTTAGACGACTCAATAAAAAATATTTTAGAAACAGGATATGCTCATCATATAGAGAGACTAATGATAATTGGAAATTTAATGCTTTTATGTAGATTCCATCCAAATAAAGTATACAAATGGTTTATGGAGTTATTTATAGATTCATATGATTGGGTTATGGTTCCAAATGTTTATGGAATGAGTCAATTTTCAGATGGAGGACTATTTACAACTAAACCATATATTTCGAGCTCTAATTATATTAAAAAAATGTCAAACTATAAATCTGAAGATTGGTGCTCAATCTGGGATAGTCTATTCTGGACATTTGTAGATGACTATAAAAGCAAGTTCAAGCACCAATACCGATTGTCTATGATTTTAAGAAATCTAGAAAAAATGGACCCCTATAAAAAAATGACCCACAGACGTAATGCTAATGATTTCTTGTCTAAAATAAAATAATAATTACAACTCAGATCTGAGTATCAATTCCTACTATATGGTCTAGGTGATGTTCTTACACCAAAAGAAAGCTCTCAAAATAAAAATAGTCAATTATAATTTGTGTTTGGTTTAAAGGAGTGACGCTAAAGATTGGTGATCAAATCCCATCGTTTTCTTTGAAAGATCAAAATGGAAATATCCGAACATCCAACAAACTTAATAGGTCTCTAGTTTTGTTTTTTTACCCAAGGGACGATACTCCTGGTTGCACTATTGAGGCTTGTGGCTTCCGAGACAAATATGATCTATTTAAAATTCTTGGTGCTGAAGTTTGGGGAATAAGTAACGGGAGTGCTCAAAGTCACCTTGGATTTGCTAGTAAAAATAAACTTCAGTATCCATTACTTTGCGACCAAAATAATATTCTTAGAAAAAGATTTGGAGTACCAAAAACCCTTGGTTTTATAGAAGGAAGAGTAACATATATAATAAATTCTGAAGGAATAATCAAACATATATTTGAAGACCTTTTAAATGGTCCAGCTCATATAAAAGAAGCTATAAAAGCTTTAAAGAAACTTCAATGATGAGAAATTAGTAAACATTAATACTCAAATGAATATTTTCAGAGATGCTAATAATTTATTAGATGAATTTATTATCAATCATCTTGCTTCATACCATCAACTAAGAAATTACGATTACGGGATCGAAAATAGGACTAATGTTTCTCAGATTTCTAAATATACATCTCATAGAATTCTTTACGAATACGATATACTTGAAAAATTAAAAATGTTTGATAAGAAGAAAAAGTATACTGATGAAATTCTCTGGAGGATCTATTGGAAGGGTTATCTTGAAAATTATAAATCAATATGGTTTGAGTATGTAAATTTCAAAGAAAACTCAAGCAATTCAAACTTAATTAATTCTGCGATGGATGGTAATACAGGTATAGATTGCTTTGATGCATGGATAGAGGAGCTTAGAGAAAATAACTATTTACATAATCACTCAAGGATGTGGTTTGCAAGTATATGGATTTTTACTTTGGGACTTCCTTGGCAACTAGGAGCAAGGCTTTTCATGAAACATTTATTTGATGGGGATGCTTCATCAAATACACTTAGTTGGAGATGGGTGGCCGGTATGCACACAAATAATAAGCCTTACTTAGCCTCTAAAGAAAACATCGAAAAGTACACAGTAAATCGATTCAGAAACACTCCTATTAGCATATCGAACAAAATCAATATCATAAAAAAAAACCAACATCAAGCAAATATACTTCCATTTAAAAGTAATCTACCTAATAGTAATATGCTATTAATGTTCGACAATGATATGAATATTTCTAACAGATCACAGTTATTTAATTCATACGCAAAAGTCTACATATTGAGCAATAGATACATTAATAATGAGATTGAACTAAGTGAAAAAGTCATTCAATTCAAACAAGATTTAATTGAAAAAGTAAATAAATTGATACCAAACTCAGTAGTGAGAAAATCAACAGAAATAGGAACACTTTTGGCTAATCAAAGGTATATTGATGTTATCTACCCAGGGGTCGGACATAATCTAGATTTGATAAATAAATACGCTAAACAAAATCAAATTATTATTAATTATATCTACAGAGATGAAGATCTTAGATATTGGCATTATGCAAATACAGGATTTTATAAATTTAAAACTTCATATTATGAACTTAATAACATCTAAAATCTTATAAATTAAAATTTGATCAATACAAATTTAATAATCCTCATCTACCACAATCAAATCAAATAATAATTATAGTAAACAAAAAGATTGATTCCATTATGGTTGGATTAGATGAAATCAAAATTCAAAATGGGAAAGTATTCTTAATCACTGGAGCTAATAGTGGACTTGGTTATGAAACATCAAAATTCCTTCTAGAAAAGGGTGCAACAGTGATCATGGGTTGCAGAGACTTAATCAAAGCAGAGGAAGCAAAAAAAAAGCTTTTAAAATTTAATTTTTCTGGGAAGATTGAGCTAGTTGAATTAGATTTATCCGATTTAAAGAACGTTGAGGAAATTGCTAGGTTTATAAAAAATAAATTTAATTACTTAGATGTTTTAATAAACAATGCTGGAATAATGGCTCCGCCAAAGACCTTTAGTACCCAAGGCTTCGAAATACAGTTTGCTGTCAATCATCTTGCACACATGTATTTAACTTTGCAATTATTACCACTTCTTGAAGAAAGAAACAATTCGAGAGTTGTCACCGTAACCTCAGGCGTTCAATATTTTGGAAAAATCCAATGGGACGATCTGCAAGGAAATCTTAAATACGATCGTTGGGCTTCATATGCGCAGAGCAAACTTGCAAATGTAATGTTTGGTTTAGAACTCAATTCAAAACTTGAAGAAAAGAATTCAAAAACATCATCACTACTTGCTCATCCAGGATTTGCGCGAACAAACTTGCAACCAAAATCAGTTGCCGCGAATCAATCATGGCAAGAAGAACTTGCATATAAGTTGATGGACCCTATGTTTCAAAGCGCGAAAATGGGCGCCTTGCCTCAAATAGCCGCCGCTTTATTGCCTAGTGCTAAAGGAGGAGAACAATATGGGCCTAGATTTAACTTCAGAGGGTTTCCAAAAAAATGTAGAAATGCTCCAAAAGCATTAAATAAGACTTCTAGAAAGAGATTGTGGGACATAAGCGAAAAGCTTATACAAGATATTTAATATTCCTCTAAATCATAGAAAGTAACGCCTCTCCCTTATCACATATTTCTTGCTGTGAAGGGCATCCTTTTATTCCAGTCCAATTAATTAAACCTTTTCTAATCGAACAATTACATTTATCGTCACCAGTTAATTCATTAAGTTCTTTTCCGGTCCAAGGATTGGGATTATCGCTCAGCAATATTTCTCTCAATCGAACAGAAAATGAATTATCTAACTGATCATAAGCTTGTACTGACTCAAGAAAATCATCGAAGGCGACTGACTTATTATCAAAATTTCTTTTTTCTAATTCTTTATAAAAAACACCTCTCATAAATTTCGTACAATTAATAGCTTCTGAATTAGTAAATGGTTGTAGTTTTTTACTCAAGTATTCCCTATTACTTACTATTGCTTCTAAAGACAATAACCTTTCTTCAAAGGCCTTAATCTTATCAACTGAAAAAGAATTACGATTCCCATTATCATTCTCGGTCAATGAATTTGTAACTAAATCGGTAATATGCTCAGTTAAACTTTTTCCCGACATCATTGCTTGTCTCTTAACTCTAATCAACAATTCTTTTGAGATCTTTATATTAAACTGACTCTTAGTCATTGATTGGCAAGTATGACTTGGCTAACTATAGTCATTTCTTTAATAATAACAATAGTAATTAAGATAAATTTTTCTCACTACACCAAGAATAATAGTTTTACTATTTAAACTATTTCTGATAGTAAAAATAGTTTAAATAGTAAAGGTTTATAAGCTTTGTCAAATAATTTCGATATTCCATTTTAGTTCGGTTTTCAAGTCATAAGGACCAATGAAACTTCCTCTAACTGGTGCTACGTGTTCAGATTTAGAAGAAGAAGCCAAAGCAACATAGTTGTCATTAACAAGTCCACATCCACTTGGATCAAACCCTCTCCAACCAAAACCAGGGATAAAAACCTCTGTCCATGCATGGAGTTCGTACTTCTCAGGTGGTTGATCCAAAAATTGATATCCGCTAACAAAACGACTTGGTATCCCTACACATCTACAAGTCTCCATTAGTAATATTGCTAAATCTCTACAAGAACCAACTCTCTCGCTCAGAGTCCTTCCAGAAGTCCATGCTGGGCCAAGATGCCTTGGTGTATATTTAACTCTATCTTTAATTAATTCAATTAATTGATATAAAAAATCCAATACATTATTATTTATTCCAGCTAAGGCCTCTTGGGCGATTTTAATAGCAGCAGGATCATGCTGACCATTTGGGAACCATCCTTGGATAAATCCAATTAATGGATTATTGGATTCAATTTTTAGAGGTAAACTTAAGTCATAATTATTTTTTAAACGATATAAATCTGGGTGAATGATTGTTTCTATATCACTCTCTGCTTTTATAATCAGTGAATTCGTGGGCTCAGTAAAAAAAACTTTAAAAGTATCATCACCATTTTCTGAAAGCAGAGGGAAAATAGAATGCGAATAGGGGGTAATCGTAAGTCCAAAGTTAAATAATTTCTGAAATTCATTAGACCTAGGTTTAAGACAAATTAAATGCTCTTCAAGTGATACAGGAATTTCATAAGTATAAACTAATGTATGAATTATTTTCTTTTTCATTCTTGCAAAGATTCAAAATCAAATCTTTTGTCATTTCTAAAATAAATACCATGTATAAGATCATGCAACTTATTTAAATCAATTTGAAGACTATCAATAGCCTCATGTAAACCATCTTTAATTAAGTGATCGATTCTTACAAAACTCCATTTTGAAAGCAATAAGCCAATTAAACATTCAAGATCATTTGGTTTTTCAGAAACAGGCGAGTTTTGAATTTTACACAAAGATTCTTTAATACCCTCAAGGCAAAATCTTACTGATCTTGGGAAAATAGGGTCCAACAACAAAAAGCTAGCAATTGCATTTGGCGTTATTGATCCTTGCTCAGATATCCTAAACATTTGGTAAGCGCCAGCTGATCTTAATAAAGAAATCCACTGAAGCTCATCTAAGGCTCCTCCAAGTTCTTTTAGATTTGGTAAAAGTAAAAAATATTTTACATCTAATATCCTTGAGGTTTTGTCAGCTCTCTCAATTAATCTTCCTAACTTACTAAAATCCCATGCAATGTCATGACTAAAAGTAGCATCAGTAACTCCATAAAATAATTGACACCCTCTTCTAATTTCAAATAATTGTTCTTGAGCAGGTTGATGCCAGAGGACCTCTCCTTCTTGAATACTCCAATATAAACTATTAATTTGTTCCCACATTTCAGAAGTAATCACATCTCTTATTTGACGAGCATTTTCTCTTGCCATACAAATACAACTTAAAATACTATTAGGATTTTCTCTGTCTTTAATAAGAAAATTTGTCACATCGTTTGGAGTTTTATTTACATAACTTTCATCGAACTTATTTCTATCTCCACTTGCGTCGACGAGAGGCAACCAAGGCTCAGCACTCCCAGGAGGACAATCTAGTGCCATTGACTCACTTACCTCAACAAATCTAGAAATATTTTCTGCACGTTCCAGATATCTATTAATCCAATAAAGTGATTCAGCGACTCTGCTAAGTAACATTTTTATTATTTACTAACTACCCAAGTATCCTTACAACCTCCTCCTTGAGATGAATTAACAATCAAAGAGTCTCTTTTCAAGGCTACTCTAGTTAATCCTCCAGGGCTTACCCAAGTATTCTTACCTCTGAGCACATAGGGTCTTAAGTCAACATGACAGGGATAAACTTCGCCATCACTAAGTGATGGAACTGTAGATAAATCTAATGTTGGTTGCGCTATATAATTTCTCGGATTAGCTTTTATTTTTGCTGAAAATTTATCAATATCTATTTGGGATGAATGTGGGCCAATTAACATTCCATACCCACCTGCTTCGGATACACTTTTTACAACTAATTTATCAAGGTTTTCTAGTACGAATCTAAGGTCACTTGATCTTGCACAAACATATGTTTTAACATTATTAATTAGTGGTTCTTCTTTTAAGTAATACCTAATTATATCAGGTACAAAAGTATAAATTAATTTATCATCTGCAAGCCCTGTTCCAGGGGCATTTGCAATAGCCACTCGACCTTTTCTTAATACATCAATAAGACCTGGGACTCCAAGCATTGAATCTTTTCTAAAGAAGTTAGGATCTAAATAATCATCGTCTATTCGACGATATATGACATCAACTTTTTTAATGCCGGAAGTGGTTTTCAAATAAACATTTTGATTTTGACAAACTAAATCACTTCCCTCTACTAATTGGATTCCCATCTGTTGAGCTAAGTAACTATGCTCAAAATATGCACTATTGAAAACTCCAGGAGTGAGTAGAACAACTTTTGGCGAATCTGTCCAAACTGCTAATTCCTGGAGAGATTTCAATAAATATGAAGGATAATCATCTATCGGTCTAACTACTCTTCCATTAAAAAGGTTGGGGAAAATCCTTTTCATAACTAATCTATTTTCTAAAAAATAAGCGACACCCGACGGACAGCGAAGATTATCCTCCAAAACCAGCCACTCGCCTTTGCCATCTCTAATAAGATCAAGCCCAGATACATGACACCATTTTCCTAGTGGCAAAACAAAGCCCTTCATCTCAGGTCTCCATCCATCAGAACTCTCTATGAGATCTCTTGGAATAATCCCATCTTTAATTATTTGTTGTTTTCCATAAACGTCGGCTAAAAATAAATCTATTGCCTCTAGTCTTTGAATAAGACCTCGCTCTAAATCCAACCATTCTGAAGCACCAATTACTCTTGGGAGAGGGTCAAAAGGGAGGATTCTTTCAGAACCTTTGTTACCGGAATCATTGAGACGGAAAGTTGCTCCGTGGCGAAGAAGAAGCTTCCTAGCAATTTCATGACTTATGTTTAATTGATCTAATCCCATATCTCCTAAAGAGGAAAGTAAGGGCTCTAGAGAAGATCTTGGCAAAAAATCATCAGAAGAAAAGTATTCATCATAGCCCTTTTTAGGTTGATAATCTTTAAACATATCAACCCCGAATAACTTTATAGAATATGAATGAAGATGTTAATTAGTTAGGTATCTAAAAATACAAAAACATTCCCAGAGAGAGGCAAATAAATATAAATGTATATATCAATACAGTTCAAAAAACTTGAAGTACAAACAACTGCTCTTCTAAAAATTGAAAAAAGGAATTTTGAGACATAAAATCTCAACGAATAATTAAATTCAAAGAAAAATAACAGCTATTTACTCAATTTTATTATTTTTGACACTTATCAATTAATCAATAAGCAAGCAAGAGAACTTATCGAATAAGGAAAAATTATTCATACCAGCAGATTTACTAATTTCCTCTAACAAGATTTTGGTGAGTTTACCCATCCGACATATCTGATTTAGAAGCTAAATTCCGTATGTCAGATTTTATCT
>QCHR01000015.1 GCA_003277985.1 Prochlorococcus sp. AG-402-G06 | reverse complement strand
GTCAAATCAACAACACAATGAAATCCATTTTGATGAGTTCTCTCGTTTAATATGACTCTCCTGATCTCTTCTTCATTAATTAAAGCGCCAATTAATATTTTCTCTAAATTTAATTTTTCATATGGAATAGAGGCTCTATCCGAAACAACACTAACAGTAATTTTCCAGCCTTCTTTCAATAAAGACTCAGCAAAGACATGACCTTCGCCTGTTCCTGTTAACAACCAAAGATGTGGCTGGCATTTTTTCCTTATATCCATCAAGATAAACCACAATAACTAAAGGGAAAAAAATGAACCATTGCATGCTTGAGGTTTTGGTAAAGAAGTCTCCAACAGTTCGTTTTACCCAAGACAACAAAACCCCGCTAGCTGAAGTTGAAGTTGAATTTGACAGCCTCCGTGCTGATGACCCTCCCTGCGCAATTAAGGTAGTTGGTTGGGGAAAGTTAGCAGAAGAACTTCAAAACACAGTTCAAGTAAATTCTAAATTAGTAATAGAAGGTCGCTTGAGAATGAATACTGTCCCTCGCCAGGATGGTACCAAAGAGAAACAAGCTGAATTTACTCTTTCTCGAATCCACCCCTTTTCTTCGAAAACAGCTATTTCATCAATACCTTCTCAAACTAACTCAAATATAAAAAGCAATTCAGAAAATTCCTCAAAAAACGACGGTGTGAAATGGGACAGCTCACCATTAGTTCCTGATACAGATGACATTCCATTCTGAAAAAATCAACCATTTTCTTCAATATATTCTGTAGCCCTAGTCAAAAGTTGACCTAATTCTCTCTCCAAAGCCGCCAGATCAGGTCTAAATTCAGGCCAGCTGCCTTTATCTAATTGTTCAAGGATCCAAGCTCTATCCTTGTTTAATTTTTCAACAAGTTCAGTTAACTCAGAAAATTGTTTTTGGTGTGAGGCCATGAGACTGTCTCCTGAAAAACCCATCTGCCCAAGATTTTAGCCAAAATTACACTCATGAATAAACTTCTTTCACCGGCAAGCCTCATCACCATCGGAGGAGCATCCCTTTCTCTAATAGGCCTAACAGCCTATTTCACTGATGCAACAAACCTCAGTGTTCCAACGTTCTTCTATGGAGTACCTATTTTCCTAATAGGTATATCGCTGAAAACGACTGAAGTTCCGCCTGCCCTAAGAATAGTTCCGGCGACTAAGTTTGCATCAGAGAGGGACAAAGCTCCTGAAGAGCTAGGAAAACTAGTTAAAGATGTGACTAGATGGCGCTATGGTCAATCTTGCCAGCTTGAAGCATCTCTAAGAGTATTGAAGCTTTGGGACATAGACAATCCACCCCAACTTATAGAAGTAGAAGAGTTGGTTAACGAGGGTAATTATGGAATACGAATGAGATTTGAAATGGCTGCAGTTTCTTTAGAAAGATGGAATGCTCAAAAAGAACGTTTAGGAAGATTCTTTGCTAAAGGTTTGTGCGCTGAATTATTTTGTCCCACACCCGGTGAACTAGATTTAATCCTACTTCCTCAAAAACAAGAAGAGAAGTCCCAAGAAAATGAATAAAGAAAACCAACAAACTAATCATAGTAAGAATTTAAATAAACCCTTTACGGAAAAAGACTCAATAAGAGTTTCCGTCTTAAGTGAAGCGCTTCCTTATATACAGCGTTTTGCAAATAAAAGAATTGTAATCAAATATGGGGGATCAGCAATGGCCGATAAAACACTTCAGAATGCAGTATTTAGAGATCTAGCTCTTCTATCGTCTGTTGGCGTACAAATAGTTGTCGTTCATGGTGGTGGCCCGGAAATAAACCAATGGTTAGAAAAATTAGGAATAAAGCCAGTTTTCCTTGATGGTTTACGTATTACTGATACCGAGACCATGGATGTCGTAGAAATGGTTCTTGCTGGAAGAGTAAATAAACAGATCGTAAGTGGAATAAACAATCACGGAAGATTGGCTGTTGGACTATGTGGAATAGATGGCGGACTTATTGAGGCAAGAACGCTTGGAGGCGGAAGTCATGGTCTTGTTGGAGAAGTTGCAAAAGTAAATACAAAAATATTAAGTCCTCTTCTAGAAGAAGGTTACGTACCAGTAATTTCTAGTGTAGCCAACTCTTCTGATGGCAGATCGCACAATATCAATGCTGATACTGTTGCTGGGGAACTTGCGGCAGCACTTTGTGCAGAAAAATTAATCCTTTTGACAGATACCCCTGGTATTTTAAGGAATTGGAATGATCCTTCTTCCTTAATAGAAAAAATACGTCTTTCAGAAGCTAGAGAATTAATTGATAAAGGAATAGTTAAAGCAGGCATGAAACCAAAAGTTGAATGTTGTATACGTTCACTTGCCCAGGGAGTGAATGCTGCCCATATCATTGACGGAAGAACGCCTCACTCACTTCTATTAGAAGTTTTCACTGATGCAGGTATTGGAACAATGGTTATGGGTAGAGGTTAAATGTCAAATATAGCTTCAGCTATAAAAGCGGCTGAAGCGGCCATTGAAAAAGGTGACTACAGTTTTTGCATTAAGTCAATTGAACCTTTACTTCTAGATTTTCAAGCAGAGACTGAAATAGGAGGACAACTTAGACTACTTATTGTTACTGCCTACATGGGTAAAAGCGATGAACAAAAAGCAATCAATATTTGTCAAACATTGATCCACAATAAAAAAGAGAGCGTCCGTCAACAGGCTAAACAGCTTCTGTCAATACTTGATGCTCCATATTTACCAAGACCGTCAAACTGGTCTGTAGAAATACCGAAGATAGAGATGGAGCCATCTCTGAAATCGTCATTTGCAAAAACGAGAAAGAAGGAGGAGATAATTAATTATCCTCCAACTGGTCCAACAAAAAATCTAGGATTTGGATTTTCAATAATAACTTTGTTAAGTATTTTATTATTAACCTTCCTTTTGAGTGGTTGCGTAGAAATGTCAACAAAGTTGAGTGTTACAGGTCCAGATCGGCTAAAGATTTCACTTGATATAGATAGTAATTCGGGCGAATCAATTCCATGGCAGATGGAATTTAAAGACAATCTTACTAAAGAACAAAGTGTCTTAAGACTTCAAAATCAGGAGAATAAGCAGCATTTTGAATCACCAACTATTCGTTTTGAAGATACAAACAAATTATTTCTGCAAATAGCTTCAGCCGCGTCAAAGGCTAGCGGATTCAATATAAATCAACCTGAAATAATTACAAACAACAAAAACTGGGTAATTGGTACAAGTCAAAATTTTAAGATTTATTTTGATTTGAGAGAAATCCCAAAAATCCCTGGATTAAAACTAAGCATAGTAATTAATGACATTGGCAATAAAAATAATTTCAAAACAAAACCTCTAGAACCCTCTTTTAAACAAGGTTTAACTTTCTTTCCTCTTGAAATTGGAAAGATTAATCAACTGGAGATTTCAAATTGGAAATGGAACCAAATTTCAGTTGGGATTATCTTGATAATTGCTTTAACTTTGTTGAGCTTATCCCTTCAAAGATTTCGTCTCCAAATGGGCTTTGGTTTCCCTGAGCTACCACCTTAAAAAGATAAAACTCACAATTGTAGAGGATCAGGATCAATCGAAAGAGTTACTCCTTTTGGTAAATCTTTCCATAATTCAGGTCCATAAGGGAGTGGTATATGACTTGATTCTGGACCATATAAAAGAAGTTGCCAACGGCTTTTACCTGCAACCCTCTCAACTAATGAAGGAGCTGGACCGACTAACTTCCAACCTTTTTGACTGCAAGCACTCTTTATTTTTGAAAAAACATCAAATGCTCCATTTGATGTCAACTCTGAAGAATCGCCAGAGAACCTTAATAAGCAGGCTCGACTGTATGGAACCATCGAGGCTTCTTTTCTAGTCTTTTCTTCTTTTTTCAGAAATTCTTCGTAACTCCCATCAATCAAATGAAGAATCACTGGATGATCAGGACAATAAGTTTGCACTACAACCTTTCCAGGTTGCTCACCTCGCCCTGCACGACCAGCTAATTGCATAAATAGTTGAAGCGTTTCTTCAGTAGCCATTAAATCAGGCCGATGCAATAAACCATCTGCTGCTAAGACGACGGCAAGAGTTACTTTTGGCAAATCCATGCCCTTAGAGAGCATCTGAGTACCTACTAAAATATCGGCGTCACCATCAGCAAATCTTTCTAGCAACAATCTATGGCCATCACGGCCTCTAGTTGTATCTCTATCAAACCTTAATAAACTTATTCCCTCTAGTTCTCTTTCTAGATGATCCATCACTCTTTGTGTTCCAGTCCCAAACGGTTTAAAAGCATTAGAACCGCATTCTCCACATTTATCACTCATTTTCGAACGAAAGTCACACCAATGACAACGCAACCATTGATTCCCCTCTTTGGATCGATGTACAGTTAGCGCAACATCACAATGTGGACATTGAACGACCTCTCCACAACTTCGGCAACTTAAAAAACTACTATATCCACGTCTAGGGACTAAAATAATAGCTTGATTACCACTCTCTTTTATACTCAAAAGCTGTTTTTTAAGATATCTACTAATTAAGCTTCGATTCCCAATAGCCAATTCTTCTCGCATGTCTACGACACTAACCGTTGGTAATTTACGATTCGAAATCCTTTGAGTTAATTTCGCAACAACTACATTTCCATGGGGTTTTAAATTTTTCCAAACATTTAAAGATGGAGTTGCTGTTCCAAGTATTACTTTAGCTCCTATTTTTTTTGCTCTATGAATAGCCAAATCTCTTGCATGATAGCAAGGCATTGGGGATTCTTGTTTATAAGAGCTATCGTGTTCTTCATCAAGAACTATCAATCCTAAATTGGATAATGGTAGAAAAATAGCTGATCGAGTACCAATGAAAACACTAGGTTTTTTAGTGTCTAAAGATCTCTTCCATGTATCAATTTTCTCTTTAGTAGAACAATTACTATGATATTCAAAAACATTTAATCCAAATCTTTTTCGAAAGCGATCAACTAATTGCGGTACCAACCCAATTTCGGGTGTAAGAATAAGACAATGCCTACTTTTGGATAACTCAAACGCTGCAATTTGTAGGTATACCTCCGTCTTACCAGATCCAGTAATACCCCAAAGCAAAAGAGCTGATCCAGTTGAAAGAGATTCATATTTTCCTTTTGCTAATTTTTGCTCTAACGTTAAAGGTTGGGGCTCCTCAAGCTTTAAAATCTTTTTATCATTAGATTCTTCATCATCAAAAGAGTTTTCAAGGAACAGACGTTTTTCTCTTTCTCCGCAACCAACTGAGACAAAGTTTCTAATCAATACAGAAGAAAATCCTTCCGCCTCTAAATCCTTTTGCCATTTTCCTCCTCCATTTAATAGAAGATTTTTCTTTAACTCAATCTGTCGAGAAGATACCTTTCCCTCATGATTATTGCCAGACAATTTTACCCACCAGAGTTTTTTTGGTCTATTAGATAGTTTCGTCCTTCCTAACCAACCAGGAGGTAGCGCGGTCTTAAGCATCTGAAAATCACTCACATATAAATCAAGAGCAATTTCTTCAAGCCACTCTCTCCATTCCTTTTTGATAGCTGCTTTTTGAACCAATTTTTCTACATTATTCAGCGAAAAATTCTTTCTATTTTGGTGCGTGCTAGCTATATTTTTTTTCATTTTGTCTACGACCAACCCTTGCATGAGTTTCCCTTTCAGGCGCACTGTCACAACATCTCCTAAATCAATACCTAAATTATTTCCGTCTTGATAAGAAAAACATCGTCCTTCACGACCTACATGTAACCAAATATCAAATATAAAAGGATTCATATCTTTATTAGTACTTGCCGACTTTAGAAATTTTTTCTACCATTAGCTTGTGAACAGCTTTAAAGCTGTTGTGGAACTCGCAAAATTCCACCCAGAGGGAAGACTATGAGCTTTATCAGGAATAGGAAAAATCCAATTCTGAGATAAGCCGGTCTGAGAAATCCCCTGACTTACTTGCTTACACATTTCCATTCCTCAACAAAACATCCTTCATAATTTCAAGTCCATATTGATGTCATGTGATTTTTCGCAAGATTTATCACGATTAAGGACAATCTCAAATTAGAGTGTTTCTGTTGAATTTTTACAAATTAAATAGTTTTTCCTGAAATATTATCTCTAGGAGATTCCGACCATTTTTTCGGGTAATAACCTGAGATCTGCAAAAGACCACAACACCATCGTGTAAATCATGTTAAAGGAAAAAATGACATCTAAAGATATCTCTCTTAATCAAGAAACTAAAAATAATTCCAAAAAAATTAAAAAAACAGCTGCCAAATTAAACGTGACCAAAGAAACCCAAACTCTTCCTCAAGAATCTTCAAATGATCTAAAAATTGATTTAGATCTAGAGGCGGATAAATTAATTGCTGAAGCAAATAAAGTAACTGAGGCAGATATCGATCTAGATGATGATGACGATAATGCCTCAGTGCTATCGAGTGCTCAAGAAGCAGCTGCTAAAGCTTTAGCAAGCATAAAAATAGGGCCAAAGGGTGTTTACACAGAAGACTCGATAAGGGTTTATCTCCAAGAAATTGGGCGTATAAGGCTTCTCAGGCCAGACGAAGAAATTGAATTGGCCAGAAAGATAGCTGACCTTCTTCAATTAGAGGAAGAAGCTGCGCAATTCGAAAGTGAGAATGGCCATTTCCCATCAGTAAAAGAATGGGCAGTTCTTGCAGAAATGCCATTAACTCGCTTCCGCCGGCGATTGATGCTTGGTAGACGAGCAAAAGAAAAAATGGTGCAATCGAATCTTCGATTAGTAGTTTCAATTGCCAAGAAATATATGAATAGAGGGTTGTCTTTTCAAGATCTAATCCAAGAAGGAAGTCTTGGTCTCATTCGTGCAGCTGAAAAATTTGATCATGAGAAAGGATATAAATTCTCAACTTACGCTACCTGGTGGATCAGGCAGGCTATTACCAGAGCAATTGCAGATCAAAGCAGAACAATTCGTTTGCCTGTGCATTTATATGAAACAATTTCACGGATCAAGAAAACCACTAAAGTTTTAAGTCAAGAGTTTGGAAGGAAACCAACCGAGGAAGAAATCGCGGAAAGTATGGAAATGACGATTGAGAAACTCAGATTCATTGCCAAAAGCGCTCAACTCCCCATTTCTCTTGAGACCCCAATTGGGAAAGAAGAAGATTCTAGGCTTGGTGACTTTATAGAAGCAGACATAGAAAATCCTGAACAAGATGTCGCAAAGACTTTATTAAGAGAGGATTTAGAGGGTGTTCTCGCTACATTAAGCCCCAGAGAAAGGGATGTTCTAAGACTTCGTTATGGCTTAGACGATGGAAGGATGAAAACCCTTGAAGAAATTGGACAGATTTTTGATGTAACGAGAGAAAGGATTAGACAAATAGAGGCTAAGGCTCTCAGAAAACTCCGTCATCCAAATAGAAACGGGGTTCTCAAAGAATATATCAAGCTAAATTAAAAAAAGTAAACTATTACATTCACTTTCCTCAGCTCAATACAAATATTGGTTAAATCATAGATTTCGTTTCACATCAACCTTATTAAATTATTTTCCAAGAATTTTAATTTGGTAAGGTTGACTGATTAAGGTAAAGAAATAGAAAATATTTGCTAATGACACTAGACCAACTGCGCATCGCCTCTCGCCGAAGCCAGCTGGCCATGGTTCAAACGAACTGGGTACGAGATGAACTACAAAAAGCGCATCCTGATCTTGCTATCACAATCGAAGCAATGGCTACGCAGGGAGACAAAATACTTGATGTAGCTTTAGCAAAAATAGGAGATAAAGGTCTTTTTACTAAAGAACTTGAAGCTCAAATGCTTCTAGGTCATGCAGAAATTGCAGTCCACTCGCTTAAGGATTTACCTACACACCTTCCAGATGGATTAATTCTGGGCTGCATAACAGAAAGGGAGGACCCTTCGGACGCGTTAGTAGTTAATGAGAAAAATAAAATTCACAAGCTAGAAACTCTGCCAGAGGGTTCTGTTGTAGGGACTAGTTCCTTAAGAAGGCTAGCTCAATTGCGATACCATTATCCACATCTTGTTTTCAAAGATGTACGAGGAAATGTTATTACACGATTAGAAAAGCTTGACTCAGGAGAATATGACTGTCTTATCTTGGCTGCTGCTGGATTACAAAGACTTGGTTTTGCTAATCGAATACATCAGCTAATTCCAACAGATATTTCACTACATGCTGTGGGGCAGGGAGCTCTTGGTATTGAATGTGTAAGTGGTAAACAAGAGGTACTAGATATTTTAAAGACACTCGAACACGCCTCAACATCTAAAAGATGTTTAGCAGAAAGGTCTTTCCTCAGAGAGCTTGAAGGAGGATGTCAAGTTCCAATAGGCGTTAGAACGGAAATTAACAACGATGAATTAATTCTTGAAGGAATGGTCGCAAGTTTAGATGGTAAAAGATTAATTAGAGATATAAAAAAAGGATCGGTAAGCTCTGCCGAGGAAATCGGAATAGACTTAGCCAATGAATTAAAAGGCCGTGGAGCAGGAGAAATATTAGAAGAGATATTCAAGTCTGCAAGGGCCTAAATTATTCATAAAATTTAATTAATTAAATTAGGATCTATTTCAGATAGGTAACGCTCCTCACAGGATTTAATAATCTGAACTGCTTTTTCAATACCAAAGAAACCATTTACAGTACAAGTACCTGGTTTTTTTAGATCTTTGTAATGCTCCCAATAATAAGTTGTTTCATTAATCCAATGCTTACCTAGTTGTTCAAAGCTTTGTATGTGATCCATCCTCTTATCATCAGCTATTACACCAATAACTTTGTCGTCCACTTCACCTCCATCATCAAAAGTCATTATTCCTATAATCCTCGCCTCAACAATTGAACCAGGGATCAAAGGCTCTGTAACATTCACAATTTCGATATCTAATGGGTCGCCGTCTTCATCCCATGTACGTGGAAGACACCCATAAGCAAAAGGGTAGGCCAGAGAAGAATATCCGACCCGATCAAGCTTTAGATGCCCTGTTTCAGTAATAAGTTCGTATTTATTTATAGTATTTGAATTTAACTCAACAATTGTATTGACTCTAAGTTCAGATTCATTGGCAAACGCAGGCAATATATGAAGCAGATTAGGCATTGTTCTGCTAGGTGATTGGTCAAGGTTAGCCATGGTATTTTTTGATGTTCTTACATGGTAAATCAACACTGTAAATGCAAACGGAGTTGTGGCACATAATTTAGAAAAGTTTCAACAAAAGATATGCTCAGCTTATGTTTTTGGCAATATATGTCTATTTTAATTAGAGATTGTAGAAAGCTTTTCAAGTTTATTATCTAAATATTCAAGAAAATAAGTTGGTGATAATTTTGCTCCAGAGACCTTCTTTACAAGTTCCTCGGAATCTAAACTTCTACCATAATGATGAACATTTTTACGAAGCCAACCCAATATTTTACTGATTTCCTTAGATTCAATAATATTTTCAATTTTTCCTAAATCTTCTTCAAGGGTTTTTGTTAACTGAGCGCTAATAAGATGACCAAGCAAATAAGAAGGAAAATAACCAAACATCCCCTCACTCCAGTGCACATCTTGCAAACATCCTTCAGTATCATTTTCTGGCGACACACCCAGTAAGTTCAAATACCTTTTATTCCATTCACCAGGCAGATCTTCTACAGAAAGTCCTCTCTCGAGAAGATCAATTTCCAAGTCAGTCCTAATCATTATATGCAAGCCATAACTGAGTTCATCGGCTTCTACTCGATTCAAACCTGGAATAAAAGGATTTAGATTGATCCATAAATCCTCTCCAGAGTGAATTGGAGCACCTGCATTCTCGAAATGATGCCAAAAAGACTTTGCGAATGAAAAACTCCTAGCAATTCTATTTTCCCAAAATAGAGATTGACTCTCATGAACAGCCATAGAGGTTGCTTGACCTAACGGCCATGCAAACCATTGGTGACTTTCAGAAGGCAAGCCTTGTTCATAAAGAGAGTGCCCCCACTCATGGGCAGTAGCTAATAAGCAAGAAAGTGGCTGACCTTTAACTATTCGAGTCGTAATTCGATAATCATCCGGACCTAAAGTTATGGAGAATGGATGAGGGGACTTAGCTATAGCTGTATTAGAAGGATCCCTAGACCAATCATTTAAAAGTATTTGACAAAGTTTTTCTTGATCGTTAATTGCTAAATCCCATTTTTTTATCTTTTTGTTGGTTATTGTCTCAGCCTTCCGAATCAATTCTGGCAGTCTTTTTTTTAAAGGTTCAAATAGTTCTCTTACACGATTAATCGTTAAGTTTGGTTCAAAAGGCTGGGCAAGTGTCTCCCAGCAACTTCTTTCTTCACAAAGCTGGTTGGATTGTTCTCTTCGTAATGAAATTAATTTCTTAAGAGCTGGAGAAAAGCTTTTGAAATCATTATTCTTCCTAGCTTCTTGCCAACACATATAACCTTCAGACTTTGCTGTTGCGAGCTCAACAACCAACTGAGGATCCAAACTTTTCTGTCTATTTAAATCTTGCTCAAGCAACTCAATATTTCTACACCTATCTGTAATGAGTTGTGATTCAAACTCGTCTTTTTCTTTAGAATTTTGAAGTTCAGATTTAGCTTCTTTAATTAAAATTTCAAATTGTTCAGAACTTTGTCTTGCATGAAGTTGCTTCGCCAAAAGACTTAATTGCTCTCCTCGCCAACTGGAACCAGCAATGGGCATAGATGTATTTTGATCCCAGTAGAGAGTGCTTTGTATAGATCCCAACAACTGCGTATCTTTTAGATAATCACCCAGAAGCTGCCAAGCAGACTTTGACAAAGTATTCCATTTGATATTTGTGTAATCCTAATATCAAATTAATGAAAAGAGATCAGTATTTGATCAATTTAAAATAATTTAAATCATAAGTTCTGAATTAAATTATTCATGATTTAAAACTCAAAAGGTTATATCTTTTTTATAAGCTCGTAGTCAAAATACTTTAACTTAATAAGGAAGGAACAAACCTGTTAATATCTAATCCAGTCAGGTTAGGCAGTTTAGTAGAAATGGAACAGATCTTATCAACTT
This sequence comes from Prochlorococcus sp. AG-402-G06, assembly GCA_003277985.1. Taxonomy (GTDB): domain Bacteria; phylum Cyanobacteriota; class Cyanobacteriia; order PCC-6307; family Cyanobiaceae; genus Prochlorococcus_B. Next base: position 21,446 of record QCHR01000015.1, on the reverse strand, counting down.
TAGATTTCGAGACAAAGGGACAAGGTTTTACTGACATAACAAAAGATATTAATCATTGGATCCAATATAAAAAGCTCAAAAAAGGAATACTTCTTATTTTTCTAAAGCATACAAGCTGTAGTCTAATTATAAATGAAAATGCGGATATTAATGTTCTAAAAGACCTATCAGCCTACATGAAGGCTATTGTGCCTGAGGAGGGAGTTTATCCAATTGACAGAAATCGTGAAAAAATAGAATATCTTCATTCAGAAGAAGGTTTAGACGATATGCCTGCTCACATAAGAACAATGCTGACTTCAAATAATTTAAGCTTTAGCGTTGTTGATGGCAAATTAGAAATAGGCTTATGGCAAGCCATATATATATGGGAACACAGAGCATCAAATAAATCAAGGTCATTACAATTGCATGCAATTGGTGATTTTGATTTAAATTAAAATAAAATAAAAAAACTCATGGTTTACCTAATAGAGCAAACTCAACTAGATTCTTTTATAGAAAAGAACCCTTCCTGGATAATAGATAATAAAACGATTAAGAAGGAATTTATATTTAATAATTTTATTGATGCATTTGGTTTTATGAGTAAGGTCGCCCTTTTATCTGAAAAAATAGATCATCATCCAGATTGGCAGAATACATACAATAAAGTTAAAATATATTTAACAACTCATGACAAAGGCGGAATCACTACTAATGATATAAAGCTTGCTGAGTCTATTGATAAATTAATCAATACCTAATCAATTATTATTTGCTCCAATTAAAATGAACACAACTGAATCCAACATTAAAGAAAATATAGTTTCCAAAACCAATATTCCTATTACTATTATTTCAGGATTTTTAGGCTCAGGTAAAACAACTTTGTTAAATCATATACTTACTAATCAGAAAGGTATAAAAACAGCTGTATTAGTTAACGAATTTGGTGAAATAGGAATTGATAATGAGTTAATAGTTAAGACTGAAGAAGAAATGATAGAACTAAGTAATGGATGTATTTGTTGTTCTATAAATGGTGAGTTAGTAGAAGCAATCGAAAAGTTAATTAATGTCAACAAGAATTTAGACTACATTATTATTGAAACTACAGGATTAGCTGATCCTCTCCCAGTCGCAATGACATTACTTGGAAGTGATTTAAGAGATCATACAAGATTAGACTCTATTATAACCTTAATTGATGCTGAGAACTTTAATGATGTTGCTTTAGAAAGTTCAATAGGAAGATCCCAGATAATCTATGGTGATATTTTACTTCTAAATAAATGTGATTTAGTAACCAACAAAAGTATAGAAGAGACCATAGTAAAGTTAAAAGAAATAAAACATGATGTGAGAATTTTAAAAAGTATTAAAGGGGATATTCCTCTTAATCTATTATTAAGCGTGGGGCTATTCGAAACTGATTTTATAAATCAAAAAGACTCAGTTCATGAACATGAACATAAACATGAACATAAACATGAACATGAACACTCAGAAGAAGATAATAAAATTGAAGATTTTATTTCTGTTTCTTTTCAAACTAAAGAACCTTTCTCACTTAGAAAATTCCAATATTTTCTAGATAATCAATTAAAAAGTAGTGTTTTCAGAGCGAAGGGTATCCTTTGGTTCAGCGAAAGTGAAAGAAGACATGTTTTTCACCTCGCTGGTAAAAGAATTTCTATTGAAGATAGTGAATGGGGAGAAGAAAGAAATAATCAACTTGTCTTTATTGGAAAAGAATTAGATAAAGAGAAAATACTTTCTCAATTAAATGCATGTATTGACAAATAATTACAAAACACCAAATTTAAGAATAAATTGAACAAAATCAAATCACATTCAAAGAACTTTAAAAAAGAAAAAAATATTAAATTTATCTATAATTCAATGGGATTAAATGATCGTCGCAACATTTTAAAGTTCCTAGTCATCCTATTAACTTTTTTTATTTTATGTCCGTTATTTAGTCTAGTAAGAGAGGGTTTTTACGGTATTCAAAAAGGTTCTATTTATTTAACGACAGCCAATCTTAATGAAATAAAAGGAACACTTTTACTATTGATTTTTTCTCTAACTCTTGGAGGGTTTTTAGGTATAGCAAATGGGTGGATTTTAGCCAATTGCCATTTTAAAGGCAGAAAAATACTTAAAGTTTGCCAACTAATTCCTTTCGCAACTCCAGCTTATCTTTTAGCAGCTACATTCATTGACCTTGGCAGCATAAATTCCATCAGAATTACCGGTCTGTTTTGGGGTGTACTAATAATGGCATTCACAACCTACCCATATGTATTTCTACTAAGTTCAGAAAGTTTTGATAAAGGCGGAAGAAAACAAATTGAAGCATGCAGAACTCTTGGGATAGGTCCTTGGAAAAGTTTTTTTAGAATATCTCTGCCAATAGCAATCCCCTCAATTACTGCTGGGCTAGCTTTAATGGCTATGGAAATAATAAATGAGTTAGGTGCCGTTCAACTTTTAAATATTCCAAGTATTTCCGCTGGGATACTTGAGAGTTGGGTAGAGGAAGGTGAGCCCTCAGGTGCCATAGCTCTTTCGTTATTTGCTCTGATTATAGTTTTTCTATTAGTTGCAATTGAACGCAAATCAAGAGAGAGAAGTAAACGATGGACAGACGGCATAAATAGTGGAGATTCACCAAAATGGGAATTAAAAGGTGTAAAGCTATTCCTTGCTCAATTTATAACCTTTACGCCTCCAATGCTTACATTGGGAATTCCAATTACATGGGCAATAATAAACATTGATCAAATCAATCAAGGCTTCAATACAGATTTAATTGGATTAACTATTAGGAGCTTTGGTTTAGCCTTAGTTGTTTCATTAATCACGATATTCATATCATTGATTTTATCAATTTCTAAGAGATGGCATAATCATCAATGGCTCAATATATTGACCTTCTTATCCAGTATTGGCTATGCAATTCCTGGATCTGTTTTAGCCCTTGCTCTGCTTTCCTTTAAAGGAAGTATCTGGCAAATAAACATATTAAGCTTACTAATATGGGGATATAGCATTCGATTTTTAGCTGTTTCGAAAGGTGGGCTGGATGCTGGCTTTGAGAGGATTTCTCCAAATATAGATAACGCCGCCATAAATCTAGGGAAGAACTGGTCAGAGGTCCTTTTAAAAATACATTTACCACTTCTCAAAGGGCCTATGTTGGTAGGTATACTTCTTGTTTTTGTTGACACAATAAAGGAATTACCACTAACTTTTATATTAAGACCATTTGATTTTGACACGCTTTCAGTACGTATATTCCAATATGCAGGAGATGAAAGAGTAGCAGAATCTATCTTACCTTCAATTATAATAATTTGTCTGGGATTAATAGCCTCTTTAGCCCTAATACCAAGCTTAAATCACAGAAATAACTAACATTGATATTTAAAATTTAAAGATTTTTTTCGCTGGATAAATCAAAGCTGCCAATATATCAGCAACTGTTGAAACAAGGCGATAGCAAAGTAATGATGCCAACAGAGGTGCCTCTGGCAAATGTGAGCCAAGACTAAATAGAATCACTGATTCAAACACACCTAATCCTCCAGGTGCTGCTGGGACTATAAGGCCAATTATCCATGCTAAGGAAAAGGAAGATATTAATTCACCATGAGTGATTATTGAACCAATAGAAAATGCATTTATACAACATAAAAAGCCGAGAAATCTAAACAAAATAAATATGATTTCCACAAATAGTGGCTTATATGGATAAACTATCCTTATCGAAAAATTTTGGCTATGTTGTGCTAAATCTCTGTCTTTAATATTATCATTATTAGTAAAAATTGTTGCCTTCATTGCCTTCAATTTTTTTATTAGAAATCTTCTAAATGCTGGCAAAAAGACTAAAGTAGATGACCAGCAAAGTATATAAATAGATATATTAAAACCACGAAAAGGTATAAAAACAAATCCTGCTATTAGCATTAAGATTGGCTCCAATAAAATAGATTCTATTGATTTTTCATTTGAAAGTTCTAACCGCAAAGTATTATACCTAGATACAAAATGCCATACACCTCCTGGCAAATATTTATATATATTTGTAGTTAAAAATAGTTTTACTATATTCAAATTATTAATATTACAACCAATATTATTGACTAAAAGCTTCCATGCATAAGCATTAATAATTATACCTAAAAAACTAAATATAATGCCGCATAATAGCAAAAATATATTTTCACTAGTAATTATCTGATTAGATAAAGACTCAAAATTTCCATATATTGAAGTTCCAATAAATAAAAAACAAATTAATGTTATAAAAAGTTTAATATTGATTTTAGAGATAAGTCCAAAAACAAAATTATTTCGTACAATTTTATTCATATTACAATTCAGTATCAAAAAGACCAATCATCTAATTCATAAAATTCTGATAATTCTATAATTAATTTCTGACGTATCTCATCTATTGGAATACCAGTATTTAGAGTTATTTTAGTCAGGTCTTTATGTTCTATTTTTATTGAAGCCTGACCATTTGGCCTCATTGCTTGTTTAATATTAACTATCCCAAATTTAGTTTTATGACTCACTGTTCTTCTTGGAAGTATCCAGCGACTAATCTTATTTTCTCTTATTCCTATTGTTGTACTATAGTTAAACCAAACTTCTCTAAGTAAATTTTTATTCTTGGGGTATACAATAGCTTGTATACATATACCTTTTCTATTTTTTTTCATATCAACCGAATAACAAACAACATCTATAGCGCCTGCAGATCTTAATCTTTCGATTAAAACCGCAACATCTTCAGGTGTGGAATCATCAATCCAAGCTTCCTGAGAAATTATATTTTCATAAGAAGGCTGATTATTTTCTATATAGTCAGAATTTTCATCTATCAACATAACTCTTAAAAAATTAGGTCGAGAAATATTTTTACTTCCTAAGCCTATACCAATCTTTTTAATATTTATTTTATCTGGCTGACCAAAGTTATCTTTAAAAGTTGCTATTAAAGCGATGCCAGTAGGGGTTGTTATTTCACCAAAATATTTATCATCGAGCACCGTTAATGGAATTTTCTTTTGCCTCGCTATCTCAAGAACTGTAGGGACTGGAACCGGCAGAAGACCATGCAAAGTAGATACAATTCCTTTCCCTGCAGGTGGATTTGAAAAATAAATATTATCTGGCTTTAAAAAGTCAATAGAGGAGCAAACGTTAACAATATCAAGTATGGAATCAATTGAACCTAGTTCATGAAAGTGAACATCTGAAATTTTCTTCCCATGAATAATTGCTTCTGCTTCGGCAAGAGTTTCAAAAACCTTTATAGATTTCTTTTTCACATAATCATTCAATCTTGAATTCAAAAGTAAGTTTTTTACATCATTAAGACTTCTAGATAGTTCCTTACATTGAATCTCGGTTTTTGTACATATAATTCCTTTTATTCCTTGACTATCTCCCTCATTAAATTCTAAGTTATATTCTTTATCTATGTTTAAATTTATTAAGTTATCAGAGAAAATAGAATAAGGAACACCTAAATCAAAGAATGCTGATGCCAGCATATCTCCAGATATTCCAAGACTACAATCAATAAAAATAGATTTCATTTACAAATAAACTTATAATCAGTTTTATAGATAAAATACATATGAATAAAGTTAAAAAAAAAGCACTTATTTCTCTTTTTTAAGATTTTTTCTACTTTTATTATTATTTGGTTGTTGAGAAACGGCACCTATTATTTGAAAGTCCTCAACAAAGAGTTGATAATCAACACGACGAACATTGAGACTAATAAAATTTTTCAAGTAATTCATAGGGACTTCACCCTTAAGATTAACTTTAAAAGGTAGCGCTTTCTTTTTTTGATTTCTTGGCTTTTGACGGATTTTTATAACTAACTCCTTCTCTTCTGGCTTAGTAAAAATCAATTCTCCTCTTATTGAGAAATAATCATCACCTTCCAACAAATCATCAGAATCAACTTTCAAATTTGAAGCTTCATTCAATCCCTCGCTCTCCACAAAATCTTTTTTTAAAGTACTTGGTTCCCAAATACCTGTAATTTGCAAATGAAGATTTTGATTATTCCTGCATCGTGGATATACAACCCAAAGATGTGGTTTTTCCAAAGGAACATGATTACGAATCAAAGTTAGGACTCTCCCAAGGACAACAGAATCTATTTCATTGCCTTTAGAATCAACTAGAACTCCTCGAGTAAAGTTGTCATCATCTTGAGGCTTGTAAACACCTCTAACTATTCCAATTGCTCTGTATTGAAATGGATCAGTAACCGAGGGGATCGGATGGTTTTGCATCTAATTAATAAACGGGCCAGAAGTGACCAGCCTTGAATTTAACAAAATCCTGGAAAATATTATTGTGATTTTATTCATTTGGTAGATTTTCATACTGAGACTGATCAAATGCATTGAGAGCTTCATCAAGTGCATCTGACGGAGTTGTGGCATTATTCATCGCTCCTGCTTTTTTAAGACGATTCATTAAATCAAATGGATCTAAAGGTAAACCCTGATCAACCTGATCGACTTTCTCAAAAGTACTGTAGATATCTCTTTTCTCATCTGTTGAATAATTTTTAACTTCAGATACTTTCGTTATTTTTGAAGCAAATATATTTTGACCTGCCGAAATTAAAATTGGCGCTAGGCAAGCAAAAGCCAAAATTAATTGAACATGAAAAAAACGTGCGGTTTGATTCAAAACTAAACTTTTGTCTGAATTTACATGATAATAACTTAAGTAATAAAATTTAAATTCTTGCTGGTTGCAACTTGGAATGTTAATTCTATTCGATCAAGAATAGATCATGTCAAAGAATGGCTCGAAGCCAACAATGTTGACATTCTTTGCTTACAAGAGACAAAAACAGAAGATCAATTTTTTCCAGTTGAAATTTTTTCAAACATTGGTTATGAGGTTTCAATCTCAGGGCAAAAATCATACAATGGAGTAGCAATAATAAGTAGATTCCCAATTAATGATGTAAAGATTGGTTTTAATCAGGTAATCGAGGACTGTAAAGATTCATCTATATTAAGCGAGCAAAAAAGGATTATAAGCGCTGAAATAAATGATATAAGAGTAATAAATGTTTATGTTCCAAATGGATCAAATATAAATTCAGATAAGTTTATTTATAAAAAAAAATGGATAGAATGTCTACAAGTTTATCTAAGTCAAGTCTATTCAAATAATACGCCTATATGTTTATTAGGAGACTTCAATATTGCCCCTGAGGATAGAGATATACATACACCAAATAACTATAATGAGACAATTATGGCTTCTTCTGAAGAGAGAAAATTACTTAAAGATGCTTTAGGAGGCGAATTAAACGATGTTTTTAGAATATTTGAACCTGGAGATAAAAATTGGTCTTGGTGGGATTATCGCCATTCAGCTTGGGAAAGAGACAAGGGTTGGCGAATCGATCATATTTACTTAACAGAAGATATTCTTAGTTGTGCCAATAGTTGTTGGATTGACAAAGAACCAAGATCTAGAGAAAAACCAAGTGATCACGCACCTGTAGTTGTTGACATTAGATGGCCTCCCTCAGAAGATGAAAATGATTTTTTCTTTTAAAAAAATCACGCTATTTCTATTTTCAAATCATCACAGAATTAACAAATCAAATATTCACAATCAACCAAAAAACATTGAATTTAACAGTTGTGATCCTATAGAAAGTCTTTCTCTCACATGTTTTTCAAGCCTAATACCAATTCTAACGATATGAGTTTTAAAGATTAAAAAAAATAACCAGATGCTGAACAGATTCAAAAATTTAGACGAATCAGTCACTTTTAGGCCATTATGGCGGACTGTGTTTATGAGCTCATTCGCTGAGGTGCCGTGACAGACGCGTTGAACACAAAAAGATCTGAAGAAATTTTTGGCTCTGCCAAAAATTTAATGCCTGGTGGAGTCAGTTCACCCGTAAGGGCTTTCAAATCCGTTGAAGGTAATCCAATCGTTTTTGATCGGGTTAAAGGTCCTTATGCCTGGGATGTAGATGGAAACAGATACATTGATTTCGTAGGTAGCTGGGGACCTGCGATTTGCGGGCATGCCCACCCTGAGGTAATAGCAGCTCTTCAAGAAACTATCGAGAAAGGTACTAGCTTTGGAGCACCTTGTGCTCTTGAGAACCAGCTTGCTGAAATGGTTATCGATGCTGTCCCAAGCGTTGAGATGGTTCGTTTTGTGAATAGCGGAACAGAAGCTTGCATGGCTGTTCTTCGCTTAATGAGAGCTTTTACTGGAAGGGATAAAGTTATCAAGTTTGAGGGTTGCTACCACGGACATGCTGATATGTTTTTGGTTAAGGCTGGCTCGGGCGTAGCAACGCTTGGTCTGCCAGACTCACCAGGAGTTCCAAGAAGCACAACCGCCAATACGCTAACTGCTCCTTATAACGATCTTGAAGCAGTTAAAGAGCTATTTGCTGAAAACCCTGATGCTATTTCAGGAGTCATTTTGGAACCTGTTGTTGGGAATGCAGGCTTCATAACACCTGAGCCAGGCTTTTTAGAGGGATTAAGAGAGGTAACGCAAGAGAACGGAGCTCTTTTAGTTTTTGATGAAGTAATGACTGGTTTCCGAATTAGCTATGGAGGGGCCCAAGAGCGTTTTGGAGTCACTCCTGATTTAACTACGATGGGTAAAGTTATTGGTGGAGGCCTCCCAGTTGGTGCCTATGGCGGCCGTAAAGAAATTATGTCAATGGTTTCTCCATCTGGACCAATGTATCAAGCAGGTACATTGAGCGGCAATCCTCTTGCTATGACAGCAGGGATTAAAACTCTTGAGCTTCTCAAGCAAGAAGGTACTTATGAAAAATTAGAAGCAATAACAAAAAAGCTTCTAGATGGAATCATTAATGCTGCTAAAGAATCAAACATCGCCATTCATGGTCAGAGCATTAGTGCGATGTTTGGCTTTTATCTATGTGAAGGCCCAGTCAGGAACTTTGAAGAAGCTAAATCTGCTGATACAGAACGTTTCAGCAAACTTCATAGACTCATGCTACAAAAAGGCGTTTATTTAGCTCCAAGTGCATTTGAAGCTGGTTTCACATCATTAGCTCATTCTGAAGATGATATAAGCGCAACAATAAAGGCTTTTAAAGAAAGCTTTGCTGAGATCAAATAAAACCAACTTTAATTAATAATTTAAGTTGGTTTTATTTAAAATTAACTATTTATCTGTTTCTTCCACCTACGATTACAGGAACATTGCCTGCTTCACTGCCTGGCAGAGAGGGTACAACTTGTGTCTCCCCATTCCATTTATCTAAGAACAGTTTAAAAAGAACTTGATCATCGAGACTTTTATTTAATGTGTCATACCTCAAAGCCTCTTGTTCTGCAATTTTAACTTCAGTCTGAGCTCTCAATAGTTTCTGCTCAGCAATCTGTTTTTCTTCAATAGCTGCTCTGTATTCATCTGCAATTGTTAAACCAGTTAAATCAAGGGATTGAACATCTACATAATCAAACTTATTAAGTTCATCAGCAACTGTTTTTTCCACTAATTCAGAAATATCACTCCAGGAACTAGCTATGGTTACTAACTCATATTTTGAAAAAACTGATTTGAGAGCCTTAAGTAAGGATGGTTGAATAATCCTGTTATAGATCTCTCTATCATTATAAGAGATAGTTTTGAATACTCTTCCAGCCTCACTGGGCTTTAGAGCATATTTAACAGTTGCAGTAGCAGAAATAACCTGTAAATCTTTCGTCAATGAATCAAACTTTTCAGGTCTAACTTGTGTCTGAACATTAAAAGGATAAGTATTTTGAACGAAAGGGATCTTAAAATTCAAACCAGGTTTGCGTGATCCACCACTGACTTTACCTAATGTTGTCACAACTGAAACTTGTCCAGCAGGGACCACAAAAAATGCTTGTGTAAGAAGCAAAAAGCCCGTAAAGGAAAGGACAAGTAGAAGAGTCGTTGTTCCACCTGGTCCATTCGGAGTCACATTACGAAATGGAGTTGTCATAAAAAAGATTAATTAAAAAGATTTTATGTTGATTTAGAGAGTATTGCGAAAATTGTTAGATAGAAAAAATATTTACATTACAATTAGGGTTTAGCAAAATAAGATTTTAGAGTGTTATTAGTATTCTTATTTTCGTTCTAAATAATCTCTTTAGCAGTACGCAAAACCTTCAAATACAAATCTTCATCAATCTCTCTAATATCATATTCAGTTGGCATAGCACCATGCTTATACTCATGAACAATCATCCAACATGTTCTTTCTAATTCTTTTTTTGACTTTCCAGATAAGTCAATTGCTTTTTTAGAAAGTTTTTGTATTAATGGATCCATAATTAAAAAGCACAAGAGCCAAAGTTTCTAAATATTAATTTACTATCTATAATTTTGAAATTGAAGAGCTATCTCCAAATCCTTTTCCTGCGTCTGAATTAAATTAATAGCAGATTGCAAATCATCTTTACTCTTACCGGTAACCCTCAAACTATCACCTTGTATAGAAACAGTTACTTTCTTCAAATTATCTCGAACTAACTTGCTTAATTTTTTTGAGGTTTCTTGAGGCAATCCTTTCCTTAATTTAACAATTTGCATTACCATATTTCCTCCTATGGTTTCAATCTTTTGAAAATCAAATATCTTTAATGATAAATTTCTTTTAGTTGCTTTCTGTAATAAAATATCTTTAACAGATTCTATTGTCATGTCGCTTAGAGAAACAATAGATAATTCATCTTCTTTGATATCAATTTTTGTCTTTGAGTCTTTGAGATCATACCTTTGATCGACCTCTCTCCTCAATTGATCAATAGCATTTAATAATTCCTGCTGATCAAATTCTGAAACCACGTCAAAAGAATAAGAAGAGGGCATAAAAATTTCTCTTTGTTACCACCATCTTATGAAAAAAAAGCCAAATTGCTTATAAATATACTTATGAGATATTTAATATTCTCAAAGATATATAGAAGTCGATAATTTGTCTTTTATTACAAATCAATCAAAAAACATCAGACTCACAACTTTTCCCATATCTTCAGCACTATGGCAACTACTCAATAATGTTTCACTGTCGTGAAATGCAAAACAAATCAATTGATCACATCTGTTAATAATTTCTTGATTACAAAGACTACTTGCCATTGGCAAGGGTAAATCATTATTGTCTTCTTTCTCTATTAGATGTAAAACACTACCAAGAAGGTCCTTAACCTCAGAAGTTTGCCTATCAAGGGATTGAGGCAACAAAACTGTTAATAGTGAAGGGTTTACATCTAGGACCGCTCTAATCACAGCAGCATTTACACCTTGAGAACCCGAAGTAATTATCGAATGGCCCTCTTCAGCCAAAGACCTCGCTATTAATTCGACTATATGGATAGAAACAACAGGCACATGTCTGCTGCCTAGAAAAGCGATTCTTCTGTTCCCCTCGTTTTTCAACAAGGCCAATTCCTGAGCGAGAGTATCAACTCGTCCCAATGCAGGAAGATCGAGTGAGCGACTCAAGGACATCCTAATTTACTAATTTATAACGTAGCCACTATTCATGAACTGAAGAAGAAATTCCTAAAGTTTTAAAGATTCGATCAAGATCACAGTGTTCTTGTACTAAACGAAAAGCATAAGTAGCTTTTACTGTCTCATGAAGACGAACATGGCCAAATGCTTGCTCAATAACCTCAACTGTTGAGAGAGTATCTCTATCAACTTTTAGTAATGGAACATCTAACTCTTCCGATCTATTGATCAATTGAGGCAGTGGTTCGCCAGCACCTGTAAGTATGAGACATTGAGTAGAAGCTTCCAAAGCCGCCAATTGAATATCTGTTCGATCAGCTCCTGTCACTACCGCCATATTGCGCCTTCTTCGAAAAAATTCCATTGCAGAATTAACACTCATTGCACCTATACTCAAAGTTTCGACCATCAACTCAAGTCTGTCAGAACAACAAATAACTCGAGCATTTAAACGTCTCACCAATTCCTCTACAGTTACACTCCTCAGCAAAGGGGACCTAGGCATTACTCCAAAGACATCTAAACCTAGTGACTTAAGAGATGGAACGACATTTTCTTTAATATCTTTAATTTGATCAGGGTTCACAGCATTTAAGACAACACCACTCAAACGATCTCCAAGTTGGTTTTTAGCCTCCAATAATGCTTCAATACTTCTACTATCTTGCCAAAAATGAGCAAGCAAAACGTTAGCATTTAAACCTTTGGCGAGTTGACTAAGACTTAATCCATATAAGAGTCCCTCATGCAAACTCCCTGCTGCTTCAAGAATATTGATTGCCTCATCAGAAGAACTAAGAGATAATTTGAACTCATCAAATTTACTCCCAGGATCTAAAATATTCTCTTGAATCCTCTTGCTAGCAGTAGAGGCAGACAAAAACTGAATAGAAGGTATTAAATTTTCAGAGGCTAATTGTAATGTCTCGCCAACAAACCTGACATCATCATCAATCATATCTTGAATGTCTCCTTTTTTAGAGACATTTAATTCCAGGCTTGTGGCTAAAGGTTTACCAAATCTAACCAAATGATTTGAAGCAATTAAATTTCTTGCGATACCAAGAACTAATGCTGACTTACCACTAAATGGTTCACATGATCCAATTAGAAAGGTCTTGCTCATTAATTAAAGATCAGATTTGAGATTAATAACTTTATAAGTTTAGGCTGTTTGAAAAAGTTCTCAACACTAAATCTGTATAAAATACTAATTAGACAATTATTCTCCATTAATTCCAAATTTTTTGCACGGATTACAATGGATTCAACTAAATGAAGAAAAACTTGTCAGTCGACTCAAGGTTTAAAGGTTTAAAGATTGCTATAACTGGTGCAAATGGGGCCCTTGGGAAGTCACTTATTGAAGCACTGAAAAAAAAAGGGGCTTATGTGGTTGGATTAACTCATGCAAAAAAAAATAATAGTAAATCTAATAAAAACACTCCGAATGAATGGATTATTTGGTCCTGCGGAAAAGAAAGACTCCTTTCAAGCCGTCTCGCTAATATTGACATTTTAATACTTAATCATGGATTTAATCCAAAAGGAATGATTGATTCAAATGAAATAAATAAAGCGGTAGAAATAAATTCTCTTAGTCATTGGAGATTAATAGAAATGTTTGAGGATTTGGCTTTATCTAAAAATAAAAATGATTACAATTCAAAAGAAGTATGGGTAAACACATCTGAAGCAGAGATTCAAATAGCTTTTAGTCCGGTATATGAAATAACAAAACGTTTAATAGGTGAACTTGTAAGTTTAAAGAAAAGTAAATTATTAATGGAAAAAGGAAATTATTTTATTATCAAAAAATTAATCTTAGGTCCTTTTAAATCACAATTAAATCCTCAAGGGATAATGAAACCTGAATTGGTAGCAAAAAAAATATTACAAAAAGCAGAAAAAGAGGATTATTTAATAATAGTTTCACCTAATCCAATAACGTATCTATTAATGCCAATTATTGAATCAATTAGAATATTGTATTCAAGATTTATATATAAAATCTACTCAAATTAATTCCCCCTTTAAAAGAAATTTAATCTCCTCTATCAGTTAATATCTCAAACCCATCTTTCGTTACTAAGACAGTATGCTCCCATTGAGCAGATAAATTTCCATCTTTTGTAATTACTGTCCATCCGTCACGAAGTGTCTTGCAGTACTTTGAGCCAAGATTAATTATAGGTTCAACTGCAATAGTCATTCCCTCCCTTAAAGTTACATTTGGTAAATCATTAGTTCTAAAATTAAATACAGAAGGTTCTTCATGAAGATTCCTACCTACTCCATGGCCGGTATAATCTTCAACAATACTAAAACCGTTAGCTTTAACATAATCTTCTATTGCTCCTGCTATATCAAGTAGTTTATTTTGCGGCTTAATTTGTTTGATTCCAAGCATCAAAGCCTCTTTAGCAACTTTACTTAATTCATTTGCTTTATCTGAAGTATTACCTACGCATATAGTTATACAACTGTCTCCATGATAACCATTATAAAAAGCTCCAGTATCTACTTTGAGCAAATCTCCATCATTAATAATTTTAGTCTTACTAGGTATTCCATGAACAACCTCGTTATTGATACTTGAACATATACTACCTGGGAAACCATGATATCCTTTGAAACTTGGCTTAGCATCAAGTTCTCTTATTCGTCTTTCAGCATAGTTATCTAAATCCAAAGTAGACATTCCAGGTTTAACTAAATCTCTAATCTCACTCAATACAGTTGCAACTATTTTACTTGATTTACGCATAATTTCTATCTCTCTTAAAGATTTAATTTCAACACCTCTCCTTTGTTTAATAACAGGGCCATTATTGATAGGTTTTTTTTTGTTCGCAGAAGAAAGAAGATCAGAAAAAAGTTTCATTGTTTTGAAAAAAGTAAAAATCTCAAAATTTGCATTACTAACAAGCTAATAATACTTAAACTATCAAATGAAGAGGGACATTTTTCTTGAAAAAATTCTTTTCTTTAAGAAAATTTCTATATCAAAGAAAAAAGTAGAAAAGATGAAATTCCTTAAAAACGATCACTCAATGACTAAAAAAAGCTAGTTGGGAAAATCCTGGTCAAAAAGGGATGGAAATATCATAGATATATAAAAAATTTTTAATTTGAGAAACCAGCGGGTACAATATGAATTCGGCCAAAATAAATTAATTGGTGATGTCCGTTGATTCGCAAGAAACCTCATCAGAAGAGGTAAAAGTTGAAGATGAATCAAATATTTCAGAGGCATCTGGAGTAAAAATTGCTTCAGATAAAAAAACCATAGGAAAGAAAATCTCAATCAAAAAGCTCTCTCCTGCAGAAATAATAAAGACTTTTGAAGATGCACAACAAAGCAAAGATCTCCCAGATATTTACGTTGGAGACACTGTTCGTGTTGGTGTCAGGATAAGTGAGGGTAATAAGGAAAGGGTTCAGCCCTATGAAGGGGTTGTAATAGCAAAGCGACATGGAGGCATTCATCAAACAATTACAGTTAGGAGAATTTTCCAAGGAATAGGAGTTGAAAGAATTTTTCTGGTTCACAGTCCTCAGGTTGCATCCATTAAGGTTGAGCGCCGAGGTAAAGTAAGAAGAGCGAAGCTTTTCTATCTGCGTGAGCGAGTGGGCAAAGCCACACGCGTAAAGCAGCGCTTCGACCGCTGAGGTTTCGGCCTCCTCAATCAAAAGTCATTGGACAACAATGACTTAAAGGGCATATAAAATGCGCCGTTAGTTCAGTTGGTAGAACGCAGGTCTCCAAAACCTGATGTCGGGGGTTCAAGTCCTCCACGGCGCGTTCGAAAACCCTTTCTGCAGTTACTTTTTTAAAGAATGGAGTTGGATCTTCAACCTGGCGATGTCGTAAAAGTTCTTGAATCAGCTGCATTAGGCTGGGTCAGAGCTCGAGTTATTCGTGTAAAATCAGGTGGCCGTGTAGTAGTTCAAAGCGACCAAGGCCGCGAGTTCACAGCTCGTGGGAATCAAGTTAGGCTCATAGAGCCTGCAGGTTTTCGTCCTTAAAAATCATCTACTTGTTTAGTTTTATTTCATGAGCATCTCTCTTCAAAGAGAATTAGATTGAAAAAAACCTCATAAAGATAGTTTTCTTAAGTCAACAAAATTAATTCTTAGTTGACTAGAAGGCGTTTTTAGGATGATACTCATTGGGTCAATGGAAAGGATTTCTAATGAAAGATAAAATCCTTTTTAAGGACTAAATCTGGGACCGTAGTTCAACTGGTTAGAGCACCGCCCTGTCACGGCGGAAGTTGCGGGTTCGAATCCCGTCGGTCCCGTATCTAAATCAAATTAGAGCTTTGACAGTTAGGGTAAGATTGGCACCAAGTCCAACTGGAACGCTTCATCTAGGAACAGCGAGAACAGCACTATTTAATTGGCTATTTGCAAAAAAAGAAGGTGGGACTTTTCTCTTAAGAATTGAAGATACTGATATTGAAAGATCAAAAGAAGAGTACATAAAAAACATTTTTGATGGACTCAAATGGCTAGGAATCAACTGGGATGAATCCCCCACAATTCAAAGTGAAAGAGTAAATGAACACAAAAAAATCATAAGAACTCTTCTCGATAAAGGTTTTGCATACAGGTGTTATGTATCAGAAGCTGAACTAGATGAAATGAGAGAAGCTCAAAAGAGAAATGGTTTAGCTCCAAAATATGACAATAGGCATAGAAACTTAACTCCAGAGCAGGAATCAGAATTTATAAAGGTTGGAAGAGAACCTGTTATCAGATTCAAAATCAGTGATCAAAAATTAATTTCATGGAATGACTTGATTCGAGGGGAAATGAATTGGAGTGGAAAAGATTTAGGCGGTGATATGGTCATTGCAAGAAGAGCACCAGCAAATTCAATTGGAGATCCCCTGTACAATTTGGTTGTTGTAGCAGACGATTCAGCAATGAAAATCTCCCATGTAATAAGGGGAGAAGATCATCTTGCAAATACAGCAAAGCAAATTCTCCTTTACGAAGCCCTTGGACTAAGTATTCCAGTTTTCGCACATACTCCTTTGATTTTAAATTCTGAAGGCAAAAAACTTTCAAAAAGGGATGGGGTCACTTCAATTTCTGAATTCAAAAAAATGGGTTACACATCTGAAGCGATGGCAAACTATATGACTCTACTTGGCTGGTCTGCTCCAGAAGGAATTAATGAAAGATTCAAAATTTCGGAGATTTCAGAGATTTTCAGTTTTAAAAAGGTTAATAAAGCTTCAGCAAAATTTGATTGGGACAAATTGAACTGGCTCAACTCTCAAGTAATCCATGAGATGCCAGCCGAAACATTACTAGAAAATTTAAATCCTATGTTTAAAGAGAATGGATGGCACCTTCCAAGTAAAGAATGGGGGATCAATCTCATAAGCTTAATAGGACCTTCAATGGTTCTTATTAATGATGGGGTTGATCAAGCTAAACCTTTTTTTGAAGAACCAGCTTTAAGTGATGATGGAAGAAAGCAATTGAAAGTAAAAGAAGCTGCAGAAATTTTAAATTTTATTCTTGAAAAGTTGGGAAACTCAGATGCCTCAAAATTCAGTAAAGATGAAGCGCTTGATTTAATAAATCAGGCGACAAAGAACTGCGAAGTGAAAAAAGGTCTTGTTATGAAAAGCCTTAGAGCTGCACTTTTTGGAACTCTTAACGGTCCTGATTTAATTCAAAGTTGGGTTTTACTCTCAAGATTCAGTAAAGATAGAGCCCGAATTAGTCGGTTTATCTAAATCTTTCTCTTCATCCAATAAACCCAACATTTTTGCAAAAGGTTGCGCTGTTAAACCTTGTATTCCTACAGTCATTAATATTGTCAAAAAAACTAATCCCTGAAGTTTTCCAGCCCCTAAAACACCTGCTTGCTCCAATCTAATAGAGAATAAAGACGCAACTGCAGCAGTAACTATTCCACGGGGAGCTAACCAACCAAGAAACAATCTTTGTTTATTATCAAGAGGCAATCCATAAGTAGCAATTGATACAGCGATTGGTCGAACTATAATCATTAAAAAGAGAACGCAAGTTATCCCACCCCATCCCAATGGACTCAATTCCCCCCATGAAACATCTGCTGCCAGGAGGGGGAAAAGCATAGTTATTGCTAACTGAGCTAATTCTCTTATTAATTTATCAAGTTCATTCGCCTCAGTAGAAGGTCTTTGTCCTACAACAAAACCTGCTGCAACAGATGCAGGCAATCCTGATTCAGGTAATAACCATTCACATACCCCATAAAGCAAGAAAATTACTCCGAGAGTCAATTGCAATCTGATCCCGATATAAGGCTCAGAACGTAAACGCTTTAAACCTTCTGAAAGAAACAGGCCTGCAAGTGATCCAATTAAGACTCCTCCTCCAAGCCTTGAAAGCAAACCAAGAAATAGTTCTCTCCAGCCATGCAAATCGCCAACAACGAGTTCTAACAACAAAAGCGCAAGAACTGCTCCGATAGGTTCGAGGATCAACCCTTCAGCCTCTAGAACATCACTTAATGGAGAGGCAAGTCGAATTTGTCGAACTAATGGAGTTACAACAGTTGGCCCGGTAGCGAGAACAATTGCGCTATAAACTCCTGCTACTGACCAGCCAAGTCCTGCAAACCAGTGAGCAGCAAGGAAGCCAGCTGCTAAAGAAATAATTAATCTAATTGAAGAAATTCTTAGAACTATTGACTTAATTGCCCCACCTGGAAATCGAAGATTTAATCCACCATCAAATAAAACAAGGCTTACCAGCAAACCAACTATTGTCTCCAAACCTTTACCAAGATCTAAAGGTTCAACCAATCCAAGACCTGATCTCCCAATCAACAAGCCAGATAGCAACAATAAAACTACCCCAGGAAGTCCTGTTAAAACTGAAAGTAATCTTGCTCCAGCTCCAGAAAAAACTGTGATACCCCAGAGCAAGCCCAGCCGCTCAGGAGTCATAAATAACTAGCAATGAAGACATAAATGAGTATCCATTAAATCTATCTAAGAAAATAAATAAGTTAATAAGCTGATTTTACTTACATATTCTTATAGAGTAGCAACCCTTTCAATCCAAAAATAATTTATACATTCTAATTTAGAAAATAACTGCAAAACCAATTTAAAAATTACAGATCAAATTGTCTTAAGAAAGATTGATTAGGCATATAGAGAGGGTGGCGAGGATTACCTTTTTTGCTTAGGCCAAGACTTAAAACACGTTTGGAATAATTATTTTCATTTGACTTCAAATCTGAAAAATTTTTAATTAATTTTAAAACTTTACGATCTCGTCCTTTTAATTGTCCTTTATCACCCCACCCTAACCACAAATCGCAATTACTATTTTCCCTCCAAAATTCTAATGATTTTAAAGTAATAAAATCATTATTTTCACCAATTGGATCTTTGCTTTTTGATAATTGAATAGGAGACTTGGAAATCAGTCCAAAAAGGTTAATTATATAAATATTTTTGTAATTCCATCTCGAACAAAACTTAATTATCCTTACTAGAGTCCTGTCGTTAGTAGATAAATTGGCTCTTGACGGATTCAAGCCAATAAAAACTACCGTCTTTTTACCAATTAATAACTCTCTTTTTAAAATCCAACGATAAGATTTACATTCACTAAATAAGCAAAATGACAAACAAAAAATTAGAACTAAATATCATTCTAAAACCAATATTTTTTTTAGCCAGAAAAAATTAAATTTGATGCTAAAAGAATAGTTAATACAATAATTAAACCTGCTATTGCCATTCTACCGTTCCATATCTCAGCTTGAGGAGTGAATCCTCTTTTCCATGAATTAAGCTCACTTGAGCTTGCAAGCCTAGTGGATTTATTTGCTTCATTTCCTTGATTTACAGACATAAGAAAAATTTAAAACTTAAAATATTGATTAAAAAGGAGGTTTAGAATCATAAAGTAAATCAGATTTTTCTAATGGCCAACGTGCGGAAACACCTAGTTCCATTGAACTTTGAATATTATTTGATGACAATCTTAACAAAGCTGCCGCACCAATCATTGCCGCATTATCAGTACAAAATTCCATTGGTGCAAGAGCAATATTAACTGCATGCTCAGATGCTTTTGCAAGCATCATTTCCCGTAATCGAACATTTGCAGCAACTCCACCTACTAATACAAGAGAATTTAGACCTTGATCAAGAGCACATCGAATGCTCCTCTCTACTAGGACCTCCGCCACTACGTATTCAAAACTTGCAGCTATATCCTCTATTGGTAATTTTTTATTTTCTGATCTGATTTTTTCTATCTGCCTAAAAACAGAGGTTTTCAAACCACTAAAAGAAAAGTCATACGGATAAAAACCACCTTCTGGCTTAGATACTCTCCCTTTTGGGAATAAGAATTTTTTGGAATCTCCAGATTTAGCTATTTGTTGAATTGCAGGCCCACCTGGATATGAAAGTCCAAGTAGTCTTGCAACCTTATCAAAAGCTTCTCCTGCAGCATCATCATGACTTCTCCCAAGACGTTGATACTTATGTTGAAGATCTACCTTGATCAATTCAGTATGTCCTCCACTAACTAATAAGACTAAAAAAGGAGGCTTAGGATGATTTTCTGACAAATATATTGATGAGAGATGTCCCTCCAAATGATGAATTCCTAAAAATGGAATTTGATGCAAATTCGCCAAAGTTCTTGCAGTTATTGATCCTACCAAAAGTGAACCTGCTAATCCTGGAGTAACAGTTGCAGCTACTGCATCTATATCTTGTATTTGTAATTGAGATTTTGCAAAAACTTCTTCAATTAAATATGGAAGATTTTCCAAGTGTCTTCTTGAAGCAATTTCCGGAACAACCCCACCCCAATTAGCATGTTCTTCAATTTGTGAAGCTATCTCATTCCCTATTAAATCAATTTTTCCTTTTTCATCAGTAACTAAAGCCGCTGCAGACTCGTCACAACTTGTTTCGAGGGATAAAATTATTGACATTTATCGCTAGTAATCAACTAAGTTTAGTATTGAAATCCCATTAAAACAGGGCAACAGATAAAAATCAGAACTCATGAGTCGTCTTTTATCCATTTTACTTTCAGCATTTCTTTTCTTGGGAATAGCTCCAATAGCAAATGCAAGGCCAGGTCCAGCGCTAAACGCTGATAGAGCTCCTACAGATTTCACTGCTTCTGCCTTGGTTTCTTGTGCTGATAACCCCCGTTTTCAAGAAAGAGCAAGCGCCGCCTCCACTGACCAGGCGATAAAAAGATTTGAAAGATATAGCAAAGCATTATGTGGAGACGATGGGCTTCCTCATTTAATAATTGGACCGCCTATTGAGCCTTGGGGTGCATGGATAAACCGGGGTCATGAAGGAGATCTACTTATTCCTGGAGTTATGTTTATATATATTGCCGGTATTATTGGTTGGTCAGGTAGGGAGTATGTAAGAGCTGTTAGAGGCAAAAAGAATGCTGCAGAATATGAAATCATTATTGATACTGATCTTGCTTGGCAATGCTTAAAAAGAGGAGCAGCTTGGCCTCTACAAGCAAATAGAGAGGGGAAAAATGGAGAACTAAGGGAAAAAGATAATAATGTCTCTCTTAATGGTCCAAGAGGCTAAAAAACTTTTTATCTAATTAAAAAAATCACTTAATTTTTCTTACTCATGTTTCAATTATTTCGTACTAAATGGTTTAGATCAGCACCGGTAGTTGCAGCGATTTGGATCACTTTAACTGCAAGCATTATTGTAGAATTCAATAGATTTGTACCGGATTTGCTTTTCCACCCAATGTCTTTTTAAAAATATCAATTATTAATTAAATTTTAGTTTTCAATCCCATTAAGCCTTCAATTTCCTTGAAGGCTTTTTCTATATCTTCATTTATAACTACAGCGTCAAACTCATTTT
>QCHR01000014.1 GCA_003277985.1 Prochlorococcus sp. AG-402-G06 | reverse complement strand
GACAATAAAAAGATTTACTTTCCCGTAGATACTTTATTGCTAATTCATATTCTTGATCAAAATACAGTTCCCTGGTTAATTGCTCAACAGCTTTTGTTAAGTTAGGTTCTAATTCAATTGCTTTTATCAATTCACTTTTTGCTTCTTTTGAATTACCAAGATTTTTCAACATTCCTCCTAGATTGTAATGAGCCTCTGCAAAATTAGGATTAATTTCGATCGCTTTCCGCGTTGATATTGCGGCTTCTTTTAATTTGCCAAGTTCGCCTAGTAAACTTCCTAGAGCTGAATGCGCTTGGAAGAAATCGGGTTTGAGTTCAATTGCTTTTCGTGTTGTTATTTCAGCTTCTTGTAATTTACCAAGATTATTCAATATGCCCCCAAGACTGTAATGAGCCTCTGCAAAATTAGGCTTAATTTCAATTGCTTTGCGTGTGCTAATTTCTGCTTCTTTTAATTGACCAAGATCTCTCAATATTCCTCCAAGGTTGAGATAAGCAATTGCGAAATCAGGATTAATTTCAATTGCTTTGCGTGTGCTAATTTCTGCTTCTTTTAATTTGCCAAGATCTCTTAATATGTTTCCCAGGTTGGAATGAGCATCTGAGTAATTAGGATTAACTTCAATGGCTTTGCGTATTGCTATTTCAGCTTCTTCTAATTTTCTGAGAGCATATAATATGTTTCCTAGATTATAATGAGCTTCTGCAAAATTAGGTTTAAGTTCAATTGCTTTACGTTGATATATTTCCGCTTCTTTTAATTTGCAGAATTTTCTAAGAATAGCTCCATAATTCGAAAAAACTCTGTAATCCTTGAAACCTTTATCTATAAAATTTCGATAACATTTTGCTGCTTCTGGAATATTACCATCTGCATGAAATTTAAATGCTTGATTAATTATTCTTTCTTTTGATACTTTATTTGATTTATTGCTAGAAAGAGAGATATTTTCTTTAATGTCTCCTAAGGTAAATGGAACTGAGAATGTTTTAAGTTCAGTGAAATCCTTCTTACCTGGACCTTTCCTAGCAGAATCCCTCATAGATTGCTTTGAAAGTTTTTCATCAAAGTAATTCTACTTCTCTATTCAATTGTAATTAGTTTCCTCTAATTTTGAAAAAGTTTTTTTGAGGAGTGTTGTAAGGAGATTTGGGTACTTCAAAAAAATTCGCCATCGCTTGCTAACGCATACGGTGTTCTCCTACTAGGGATACCTCCCTCTTCATTTTTATTAAGTGCAAAAGATCTATATTTGAGGTTTGAAAAATAAAATCTATTGCATTACTTCATTTCAACTAGCCAATATTTTTAAAATCATTGTGATTTGAGTGCTTGAATAGGGCAAATTTTTTGTATTTAAAGTGCAAGCGAAAACAGCTCAAGCAGATAAGAAAGCATTAGCCGATAAGAAAGCCGCAGCAGATAAGAAAGCTGCAGCAGATAAGAAAGCTGCAGCAGATAAGAAAGCCGCAGCAGATAAGAAAGCTGCAGCAGATAAGAAAGCCGCAGCAGATAAGAAAGCTTTAGCCGATAAGAAAGCTTTAGCCGATAAGAAAGCTGCAGCAGATAAGAAAGCCGCAGCAGATAAAAAAGCTGCAGCAGATAAAAAAGCTTTAGCCGATAAGAAAGCTGCAGCAGATAAGAAAGCCGCAGCAGAGAAGAAAGCCGCAGCAGAGAAGAAAGCTTTAGCCGATAAGAGAGCTCAAGCCAACAAAAAAATTAATTCTCGAATTCAAATTGATTCACAACAGAAACGTGACTCAAGAACTGAATTGTTAACGGTATCAGTCTCTTTAAATACTGGAAAGATAGTGACAATAGCTTCTATTGGGATTTTGGCTTCAGCTATTCTTGTTTCTGCGATGGTCTTTATTGCTGGGTAATTCAATTTCACTAATATCTATGTGAAAGCAAATTTTTATTCAAACTTTCTGCTATGTTTTCGTTCTTGTAGTTTGAGATAAAAGTAAGCTGTGCTTAAAGACAGAATCCAAGAAGTGTTTGAGTTCACTAAAAGTGAGTCTCCCTATAGGAAAGCTAATAAAGGTTGGATTAATCAAGATATTTTTTTAGATTTAAGTAGCTCTTCCGATACAGTTAAACAAACTAATGAGGCTGCTAAAGTAACAGTATTTTGGTCTCCAATAAATAGTTTATTGTCGAAAATCTTTCTGATTATTATTTTCTGTTCAATACTAGTATTTTGCTCAGTTTCTTTTGCAAAAGGTAGATTTGATATTGATTTATTTAATAACCCTGGAACTTCAGATATTGTAAAAGTTGATGAAAAAAAAGATCTAAATATCAGTGTAATAGATGATGTTGAATCTATTGATGAAACAATCCTAGAAAATATTGATACAAAAAGCTTAGAAGAAATTAAATCATTAGATAATAATTTAATGAAAGAAGATAAGAAATTAATAAATAAAAAAATAGAGAAACAAGAGGGTTTAATAAAAAAAAGTGAAAGTAAAATAGATTCTAAAATTTCACAAAATAAGAAGCAAAAATCAAATTTTATTTAAATTATTTTTTATACCATTAATAATTCTTTGATTTTTTAAAAATTGTTTTATCAGTTAAACATTTTTTGTTTTTTGGCATAGTTAGATGCTTTAATCAAGATGATTTTTATGAGTTTTAAAGGTGTCTGAAGCAAAGGGAAACCAACTCGCAACGATATCTGTTTACTTAAATACACCAATAATAGCCGTTCTTTTGGCTGTTGGATTCCTTTTGGGATCGATTTTATTCGCTGGAATCTTGCTTATTGCTAAATAGCTAATTTGTTTAATTCACTGCTAATCGCAGGGAGTAAAAATTGATCTTTGATTAATTCTTTTCCAGTTGTAAAAACAACTGCAAGCATAGGATTCTTATTAGGTGCTTCCCACCATGCAACATCATGGCGAACCTCACTCATTAGACCTGCTTTGCTCCAAAGCTTAGAAGCTAAAGGAAGACCTTCTCCTAGAAAACCATCTATTTGATTCTCTAAATCTTGCTTGCGACCAACGGGATCGAGTGAGCGTTGAAAATTTTTTCTTAAATTGTCACTTTCTAATTTTGGTAGCATTTCAAGAGTCATAAATGATTCAAAGATCCTTGCAGTCCCATCCGTTGACATACTGTTTCGATTCTCATTTTTTTTTCCATAAAAATCTTTTTCCCTGCCGAAAGGGCCTTCATTCCACGTCTTTTGGCTGCAGTTCCAATTTTCTATTTCAGGCCATCTCAGATCATTAAGCCAGTGGTTTATTAATTGTCTTTGGATTTTCCATGCTTCATAGTTTGACTCATTAAGAGATGGACCACTTGTTGTCCCTGTTAAAAGATCTAAAATATAACTTGTGGCATCATTATTGGAGTTTGCAATCATTTCATGTAATGCTCTCCTAAGTTCTTCTGAGTCAACAATTAAATCTTGTTGTATCCATACCTGTGTTGCCAATGCATAAACTATCTTTACTACGCTTGCAGGATAAAAATTTCTGTTTGAATGCCAACCTGTCCCATATCCACTAGATGTCGATGGATTTTGCTTGTCATAACGTATGCAAGTTATTGCAATATTTTCTTGAAGGTTTGGACGACCTTCTTTTTCAAATCTATCGAGGAGACCTTTTAGGCAATAGGCCATCTCAGGGTCTTGTCGGTAGAACGCCATAGCGCTCGAGAATAATTTAATATGACCTTAGAGGTTTTGCTAACTAAAGCTTCATTTGTTTTGGGAAGTTTGTGGAAACTCCGAATAAATATTGATGGATTTAAAAGTGAAAATAGTGATGAATTAGTTACTCAAGCAAGTATTGGTAGGTGTTTTCAATTGATTGATTGTTTGGAATCTAATTTTAAAAATAAGGAAATTATTGATAGAGTTAAAGTGCGTCTTTTGGAAGATGACTATATTTGCTGGTTTAGATTTTCTGAATTAACTCATAATGCTTCAAAAATAGAATCTTGGAAATCTGAATTTTTTACTGAAGAGAAAATTATTTCTGAGATTCCTAGGATATTGTCTTGGGCTAAGGCTGCAAAAAAAATGAGTAATGAGTATCTATGGGGTGGAACTATTGGCCCCAATTTTGATTGCTCTGGTTTGGTTCAATCTGCATTTGCAAGTTCAGGAATTTGGATACCAAGAGATGCTTATCAGCAGGAAAAATTCTGTAAAAATGTTCCATTTGATATTGAAGCTTTTGGCAAAGAATTAAAACCCGGTGATTTACTTTTCTTTGGATCATCTGAAAAGTGTACTCATGTGGGATTGCATATTGAAAATGGTTTTTTTATTCATAGTTCTGGGGTAATTGATGGGCATAATGGAATAGAGATTGACGGTTTATTTCCCTCGAACCTTGGGAAAATTGCTTCTTTTTACAGATCTAAATTTAGATCTGCTGGAAGAGTGATCTCTTGTTATCAGAGTGAAAAACTCTAAAGAAGATTAATTGACCCTTATGAGGAGTTTTGAATGAATTCTAATGTCGCACTATCAATAGTTGTTCCTATCTATAACGAAGAAGAAAGTCTTCCTTTTTTGGTGAATCAGTTATTAGAAGTTTTAAAGCCTATGCAAGAAACTTTTGAATTAGTTTTAGTTAATGATGGTTCGTCAGATAAAAGCGCAGAGGTAATTAGAAAACTAAGCTTTGATATACCAGAATTAGTTGGAGTTCTGTTACGTAAAAACTATGGACAGACTGCAGCAATGGCAGCAGGGTTTGATATTTCATCTGGTGAGATAGTAGTTACGCTTGATGGTGATTTGCAAAATGATCCTGCAGACATCCCTTTATTAGTTAGTAAGATAAGGGATGGATTTGACCTGGTAAGCGGATGGAGATATCGAAGACAAGATTCAGCTATCAGTAGAAAGCTTCCATCAAAAATTGCTAACAGATTGATTGGGAAAGTTACTGGAGTTAGACTTAATGATTATGGATGTTCTTTAAAAGCTTATAGGAAAGAAGTCTTAACAGATATGAGATTATATGGGGAATTGCATCGCTTTTTACCTGTTTTAGCCAATATTGAAGGAGCTAGAATCACTGAAGTCAAAGTAAATCATAGAGCTCGCAAATTTGGATCTAGTAAGTATGGAATAGATAGAACCTTCAGAGTGTTAATGGACTTATTGACTGTTTGGTTTATGAATAGATTTTTAACTAGACCTATGTATGTTTTTGGTTTTGGAGGGATTCTTGCAATTATTGGGAGTTTAATAACAAGTTTTTACCTACTAACTATCAAACTTTTAGGAGAGGATATAGGAAATAGACCTTTACTTATTTTTGCTTTACTTCTTGCAGTGACTGGCGTTCAACTTTTTGGGTTTGGATTGCTTGGAGAGCTTCAGATCCGCACTTATCATGAAAGTCAAAACAGACCAATTTATCGCATTAGAGATACATTTCGAGGAGGACGAGAAGCTTGAGATCTTTGATGTAATTCAATAGTCTTCCCTTTAAAAGATGAAATACCCGCAGCAGATGCAATAACAACTCTACTGTCAGAATCCTTCAATCCCCTTTTTAAAAAAGGTAATGCTTTCTTGTTGTTCCATTGAACAGCAATTTGAATAGCCAATAAACGATCACTCGGATTGCTAGAGATTAATTTAGTTAATTGCTTTTTTGTCTCTATCGAATTAAGTGAAGATTGATTTGCCAAAGACTTGGATTTTTGATTATTCAGTTTTATTGATTTTTGATTTTTTAAACTCTTATCGATTACCAAAGTAGTTGATGTGACTTGATCTTTTGAAAAAGAATCCTTTTGAGATTTGAAAAAAGCTGATGGCTTTGATTGTTTTTTTGAACTCCAAAGGATTAAAGCAATAATTAGCGCTATACCACCAGCAAAAACTTGATTCATGATAAGAAAAACTGTTTAGTAATGCATCTTCGGTAAAGAAGATATACGGATTGAACTTTTATGTCATCAATGGGTTGAATTTGGTTTGATTAGATCATAATTCTATAAAATAAAGTGAGATTTATTGAAATAAGTAATGACTAGTGAACTGGCCTCAAGTTTGCTTCCCGCTATTCTGATTCCTTTAGTTGGAATAATGGGTCCAGCTGTTTTCATTGTTTTGATTGGTAGGTACATAACCGCTACTGAGTAATTTCAAAAACTAAATGTTCTACCAATTCTTTTAGCACATGACTAAATCTCAAGAAACACTTATGCAAAAGTGGGCTGTGAAAACAGTCTCAGACCCAACTGTTGGTAATCTCCAAACTCCAGTTAACAGTGGTTGGTTTACAAAGATGATTATCAATAATCTTCCTGTTTATAGAGAGGGCTTATCGCCAAATTTTAGAGGTCTTGAAACAGGAGCAATTTTTGGTTATTTACTATTTGGTCCTTTTTCTATGACAGGCCCTCTTAGGAATACTGATTTCGCTTTGACGGCTGGATTACTTGGCGGCGTGGGAGCTATTCAAATATTGACTGCTCTTTTTATTCTTTATAATGCTGCTGGTAAGGCGCCTAATGTACAACCTCCTGATGCAACAGTAGCTAATCCTCCTTCTGATCTATTTACTAGAGCAGGATGGAGTGATTTTACAAACGGATTTTGGTTAGGAGGAACAGGCGGTGTAGTTTTTGCTTGGTTGCTAATAGGTACTTTGCATCTAGATACTGTTCTCCCGTTGATTAAGGAATATCATTTGCTTGGAGCTTAAAATCTTTTCTAAAATAATATAGATAATTAAAAAGCCTCTTATTTAAGGGGCTTTTTAATTATCTATATTATTGAATTATATTTTTCTAAAAGCTTTCTCTTGGATTAATTCCTTTGTTTCGTTTAGGGTTATATACCTAATTATTTATATTAAATTGATTTATATTTTGCTCATAACTATTAATAGATAATCTAATAAATAGTAGCTTCCATAAAAAAACACTGCCCATAAAGACAGTGTTTTTTATAGAAGCTCTTAATACGGAGTTAGCCGAACTTACCTGAGGTAGAGGCAATAACAAAAGCTCCGAAGGTTACAAAGTTTCCAACTGTAAAATGAGTTAAACCAACTAATCGAGCTTGAACAATTGATAATGCAACAGGCTTATCCCTCCATCCAACTAAATTAGCTATTGGAGTTCTTTGATGAGCCCAAACAAGAGTTTCAATAAGTTCTTGCCAATATCCCCTCCAAGAGATGAGGAACATAAACCCAGTCGCCCATATTAGATGGCCAAATAAGAACATCCAAGCCCATGGAGATAAAGCGTTTACACCAAAAGGGTTATAACCGTTAATTAACTGGGAGCTATTCAGCCATAGGTAATCTCTAAACCAACCCATTAAATAGGTACCAGATTCATTGAATTGAGCCGTATTGCCCATCCAAATTGCCAAATGCTTCCAGTGCCAATAGAAGGTAATCCAAGCAATAGTATTTAAAGCCCAGAACATAGCTAAATAAGTAGCGTCCCAAGAAGAACTATCACAAGTACCTCCACGGCCTGGACCATCACATGGGAAAGCAAAACCTAGGTCTTTTTTATCAGGAATTAGTTTTGTTCCTCTAGCGTCAAGAGCACCTTTTATAAGAATCAAAGCAGTTGTATGGAGTCCTAGTGCAATCGCATGATGAACTAAGAAATCTGCAGGTCCAATAGGTAAGAAATTGGTAAGTGCATCTGGTCTATTGATCATGTCCATCCAGTAGTGATTACCTGGCATGGAATTAGCAGCTATGGATGCAGAACTTGATGCATTTGCTAGCAAAGCATTAAATCCATACATCATTTTCCCACTAGCAGCCTGTGCGAATTGGGCGAAAACTGGCTCAATCAGAATTTGTTTTTCTGGTGTTCCAAAAGCTACAACAACATCATTGTGAACATAAATCCCAAGTGTGTGAAAGCCTAAAAGCATTGTTACCCAACTTAGGTGACTAATTAAAGCTTCCTTGGTACTTAGAATTCTTGCTAGAACATTGTCTTTATTAAGCTCAGGATCATAATCCCTAACAAAGAAAATAGCTCCATGGGAGAATGCTCCAACCATCAAGAACATTGCTATGTATTGATGATGTGTATAAAGGGCTGATTGAGTAGTGTAATCCCTTGCTATAAAAGCATATGAAGGTAATGCCCCCATATGCTGAGCAACTAAGCTGCAAGCCACACCAAGAGAAGCAAGTGCAAGACCAAGCTGAAAATGCAGTGAATTGTTAACTGTCTCGAAAAGACCGTTATGCTTTATCCCGAAATAACCTCTATGTGGATCTTTTGGGTGACTTGTGTTATGAGCTTCAATAATTTCTTTAAGACTATGCCCAATACCAAAGTTAGTTCTATACATATGACCGGCGATTATGAATACAACTCCTATAGCTAAATGATGGTGAGCAATATCAGTTAGCCAAAGTGATTCACTTTGAGGATGAAGACCACCTAAGAATGTAAATATTGCTGTTCCGGCTCCTTGAGTAGTTCCAAAAACTGCATCAAGAGAATCGGGATTTTGAGCATAAGCACCCCAATTCCCAGAGAAGAATGGAGTTAAACCTTCTGGATGAGGCATAACAGTTAGCCAGTTATCCCAGCCAACATGGACACCCCTTGACTCAGGTATGGCTACATGAATTAAATGCCCCGTCCAAGCAATGCTGCTGAATCCAAAAAGAACTGCTAGATGATGGTTTAGTTGAGATTCTGCATTCTTGAACCAGGCTAATGATGGCCTGTATTTAGGCTGAAGATGCAGCCATCCTGCAAACAATAACCAGCAAACAAGAATATTTATAAAGATTGCACCTTGAAAAAGTTGTTCATTAGTTCTCATTCCAATTGTGTACCACCAGTGATACAAGCCTGAATAAGCGACATTAACTGGCGAAGTAGCTCCTGCCTGAGTCAGTGCATCAGTAAGCCCTTGACCAAAATGAGGATCCCAAATTGCATGAGCAATCGGACGAGTGTGGAGTGGATCGATCACCCATTGCTCAAAGTTTCCTTGCCAAGCAATGTGAAAGAGATTTCCAGCCACCCAAAGACCAATTATGGCTAAGTGACCAAAGTGAGTAGAGAAGAGTTTTTGATATAACTGCTCTTCTGTCATGCCGTCATGACTTTCGAAATCATGAGCTGTAGCTATGCCGTACCAGATTCTTCTGGTTGTAGGGTCTTGAGCAAGACCCTGACTAAAAGATGGAAATTTAGTTGCCATTTTATAAAAAATCAGAGAGGGTCAGCCGAGACCGATTAAGCGAGCGTGGAAGAAGGCCCAAGTTGTAGCTATTCCTCCAAGGAGGAAATGAGCTGCTCCTACTGCACGACCTTGAGTAATAGATAAAGCTCTTGGTTGGATAGTTGGAGCTAACTTAAGTTTATTATGAGCCCAAATAATTGACTCAAATAACTCTTGCCAGTAACCACGACCACTGAATAGGAACATAAGACTAAACGCCCAAACGAAATGCGCTCCTAAGAACATCAAACCGTACATACTTATAGGTTGACCATAACTTGTTAGGACCTGAGATGACTGAGCCCATAAGAAGTCTCTAAGCCATCCATTAATAGTTATGGAACTTTGAGCAAAGTTGCCTCCTGTCAAACCCCATACATCACTTTGCATTTTCCATGAGAAATGGAAGATAACTACTGATAGACCGTTATACATCCAGAACAATCCAAGGAAAACATGATCCCAAGAAGATACTTGGCAAGTACCTCCTCTACCAGGGCCATCACAAGGGAACCTGAATCCAAGATTTGCTTTGTCTGGTATTAGTCTGGAACTTCTTGCAAATAAAACTCCTTTTAGAAGAATTAGCAGAGTGACATGGATGGTAAAAGCATGTATATGGTGAATCATGAAATCAGCTGTCCCTAGTGGTATAGGAGCGATTCCAATTTTTCCTCCAACTTGACTTACAGAACCGTTGAAAACCTCACTAACTAAGCCACTTTGAAGATTTACGTTTGCTCCAGCAAGGGTAGTAGAACCAGCTGCTGAATGATGAATATTTTGTATCCACTGAGCAAAAACAGGCTGCAACTGTATTGCTGTATCGCTAAACATATCTTGAGGCCTTCCTAAAGCTCTCATTACATCGTTATGAATATAAAGACCGAAACTATGGAAACCTAAGAACATGCATGCCCAGTTTAAATGACTAATCAATGCATCCCTTGCTTTTAATATTCTGTCTAGAACGTTATCGATATGAACAGCTGGGTCATAGTCTCTAATCATTGCAATACCAGCATGAGCTGCTGCACCAACAATGAATAATCCTCCTATCCACATATGGTGGGTAAATAGACCTAAAACAGTCGGATAATCAATCGACAAGTAAGGATATGGAGGCATCGCATACATGTGATGAGAAATTATTATGCTCAGGGACCCAATCATTGCAAGGTTTAGACCAAGTTGAGCATGCCAACTATTAGCTAAAAACTCATAAATTCCCTTATGCCCATTTGGAGCGGGGAAAAGAATTGGATCTCCAGCGTGATTATCAAGTATTTCTTTGAGGCTATGTCCTATTCCGAACATTGTTCTATATAAATGACCACCAAAAACAGCTAGAACTCCAAAAGCTAAATGATGATGTGAAATATCTGTCATCCACAAACTCCCAGTAACAGGATTTAGACCACCTTTAAAAGTAAGAAAATCACTAAATGCCCACCAGTTAGTCGTAAAGAAATTTTCTACTGTTCTGCCTGCTAGACCAGGGAATATCTGACTTGCGATGGCTGGATTGCAAAGCTCATGTGGAAGAGGCATGTCTGCAATTGAAGCTATTGGAATACCATCAATAACTAAAGGCTTTCCAGCATCAATTGCATCCATCAGTGCTGCAGTTGGTGCTCCAATGTGAATGCAATGCCCAGCCCAAGCGATAGAGCCCAATCCCACTAGACCAGCTATATGGTGATTAAGCATAGATTCAAGATTTCTGAACCAATCAAGCTTTGGAGCTGCTTTGTGATAGTGGTATATGCCACCATGCAACATTATTGCTGCCATTAGTAATGCACCAATGGCTAAAGCCATAAGCTCGGTTTCATTGGTAATGCCCCAGCCTCTCCACATCTGAAAAATTCCTGATGTGATCTGAATGCCGTGATAATCACCGCCTAAATCTGCATTAAGCATTTCCTGACCAACTATTGGCCAAACAACTTGTGCGCCTGGTTTGACATGAGTTGGGTCGGAGAGCCAGCCAGAATAATTAGAAAAGCGAGCTCCATGGAAAAAAGCTGCGCTCATCCAAATAAAGATGACTGCTAAATGGCCGAAATGAGCAGAAAATACTTTTCTACTCGTTTCTTGTAGATCTCCAACATGGGTATCAAAATCATGCGCGTCAGCATGAAGATTCCATATCCATGTAGTAGTCTTTGGACCTTTTGCAAGGGATTTTGACCAAAAACCAGGCTTGTCAAGCTTGGAAAAATCTACAGGGATTGCATCAGTTTCGATAGGTTTATCGAGAACTGGTTCTTTTTTTTGTTCTCTTTCTGGTGGGCTAATGGTCATCGAGTGATTCCTTCAGGAATGTGATCGAGGTTTTGGGGGCCTAACCTTGAAAAGATTAGGGTGAAATCTTTAATAAGTAATTCTACTTATAAGGTGGAATTACTTGGTGAAAGATTTTAGGAATTCAAGACCTACCTTTGAAGTTACTTGAAAACCTATATAAGGGTTATGTCATAAGCATAAAGTAGACAGTCAGTTACTACGGACGCATGTAACAAATGTTCTACACTTTTATTCTTAATTGGTCATTGAATCCATTGTTTTTCTTAATTAGTAAATCTTCTCCATTATTGGAGTGCAGGTAAAAAAGTTTTTGAGGTCTAGAATCTTTATTTCTTGTAGGCATTAATTAGCTAAAACATTATCTATATCTAGCTTTCTTGGCTTTGAGAAATATTGTTAGATGTTTATGGCTAGGTAAAAATACCATTGGATTTCTTGATAAGAGCTTTTTATTAATTTCAAAAAATTTATTTAAACGCTATTTCAGGGTTTTTGTTTTTTGATTTTTACTAAAGCTTTATTAAAGAAGCTAGCTTGTATAAATAAAAAAATTATTTTATCTCTAGTTCTGGAAAAAACATTAGTAAAAACCCCAAAAAGGATTGCATATGGATTTTCTTTAAGCGCTTTGCCTTTGCTTGAGAGATTGCAAGCAAGCAATCACGTAGATCAAATCTTTATATCAAATGGTTCAACTCTTTCCTTGGGAAAAAAAATTGAAGGTTTGGTTGAATCCTCGCCAATTGATTTTTTAAAAGATCATTGGCAGAACAATAATAAATTAATTTTTTTAGGTTCCATAGGCGCTGTAGTCAGGCTCATATCTCCTTTTGTCAGATCTAAAGAAAATGATCCAGCAATACTAGTGATGGATTCAAGAGCTAACAATGTTATCACTCTTTTAGGAGGCCATAAGCAAGGCGGAGATCGATTTGCTACTGAGCTGGGAGCTGCTTTAGAAGCAGAAGTTATTTCCACCTCAGATTCATTTACAGAGAGAAGAATACCTTTGGATTGTTTTGGGGAAGGATGGGGTTGGAAAAGAGGAGGGGATAATGTTGATTGGCGAAAATTAATGATAAGTCAGTCTAAAGAACAAAAAAATATTGTTTTTCAAGGAAAAGGATCAAAATTGTGGCAGACATTAAAGGGTTGTTCCAATTTCTCTTTTTTAGATAAAAATGATCCACTATCTTGCAAAAATATCGACTTATACATAGGTCAAGAAAATAGGAATATATGTTCATGGCATCCACCGACAATAATCATCGGAATTGGTTGTGAGAGAAATACAGATGAAAAGCTCATTCAAAGGGCAATTAATGAATCTTTAAATCAAAATGACTTATCAATTCATTCGATCTCTGGTTTAGCAACTATCGATAAAAAAAATGATGAAATAGGGTTATTGAATTTGTCAAAAAAAAATGAATGGCCAATTTATTTTTTTAGTTCACTTGAACTTTCACAAGTCAAAGTGCCAACTCCTTCAAATGTAGTTTTTAATGAAATGGGCACTGCTTCAGTCGCTGAAGCAGCAGCAATTTTGTTAGGAGCTCAATCTGGAAGGTTAATACAAGAAAAAAAAATCTATTATTCCAAAGAAGATGAGTGTGGGGCTGTAACAATTGCGTTAGTTGAGGTATCCATTCCCTTTGCACCGAATAAAGGCGAATTGCATTTAATTGGCAGTGGACCTGGGGAATTGGAAATGCTTACTTCTGACTCACGTCGAGCTTTAACTAGATGCTCTGCTTGGATCGGTTATACCCCTTACTTAAATTATTTGGAGTCAATTCGTCGTCCTGATCAGGTCCGTATTGATTCAGAATTAACTTTTGAAAAAGATCGATGTAAATACGCTCTTGATCTTTCAAAAGAGGGAGTAAGAGTTGCTCTTATTTCATCTGGCGACAGTGGAATTTATGGAATGGCAGGGCTAGCTCTCGAACTTTGGCTAAATGAAAAGATTTATTCAAGGCCTTTATTTCAAGTTCATCCAGGTATTAGCTCTTTTCAGATGGCTGCTGCAAAACTAGGTGCTCCTTTTATGCATGACTTCTGCTCGATTTCTTTGAGTGATCTTTTGACTCCGTGGAATCAAATTGAGAGGAGAATAAAAAGTGCAGCCATAGGTGATTTTGTTATCGCAGTATTTAATCCAAAATCCAAAAAACGTGACTGGCAGTTAAAAAAGACTGTTGATTTATTAATCGAATTTCGCAAACCATGTACACCTGTTGCTATCGCTAGAGAGCTTGGTAGGCCAGATGAAAGTATAGAAATACATACTCTTGAAACTTTGCCATTTGATCAGGTCGATATGCTTACTATTTTGGTTATTGGGAATAGCCAGAGTGTTATAAAAAACAATAGATTTTTAACGCCAAGAGGCTATTTTACTAAGTAATTTTTTATTTATTACTTAGAAAAAAAATCAAATACTTAGTTTTCAGCTTTATTCTTGTAATCAAGCTTAGAAGAAGTTAAAAAAATCAAGTCAATTTGGAAATTCTTTCTAAAGTTAGTTTGTTATTAAAAGAGCTTTGCTTAAACCCAACTGGTTACGTGTTAAGGCACCACAGCAAGAGAGGATTGGCAATGTTGCTGATCTATTAGTTGACTTAAAACTCAATACCGTTTGTCAGGAAGCAAGTTGTCCAAATATTGGAGAATGTTTTGCAGGAGGTACTGCTACTTTTTTAATAATGGGTCCTGCCTGCACTCGAAAATGCCCTTATTGCGATATCTCATTTGATAATTCGAAAAGGCTTTTAGACCCATCAGAACCTGATCGTTTAGGCGAAGCTGTTTACAGGATGGGTTTAACTCATGTTGTTATAACTTCCGTCAATCGTGATGACTTAGAAGATGGGGGTGCTAGTCAATTTTTGAAATGTATTAAGGCTGTTCAAAGTAGATCCCCTTTTACTTCTATTGAAGTTTTAATTCCTGATCTTTGCGGTAATTGGGATGCTTTGAAGGTTATTTTGGATGCCGCTCCAAATGTACTTAATCACAATATCGAGACAGTTCCAAGATTATATCCAAGAGTTAGACCTCAAGGAAAATATGAAAGGTCTTTGGAATTATTAAAAAGAGTTCGTGAAGGCTGGCCAAGAGTTTATACAAAATCTGGCTTAATGGCTGGATTAGGGGAAACAGATGAAGAGATTTTGAGTGTTCTTTATGATTTGCATCTCAATAAAGTTGATATAGTAACTATTGGCCAATATTTATCACCAGGACCAAAACATCTACCTGTTAATAGATTTGTATCTCCTTCTCAATTTGATAGTTACCGTTTGGAGGGAGAGAATAAATTAGGATTTTTGCAGGTAATTAGTTCACCTTTAACTAGAAGTAGCTATCACGCAGGAGAAGTAAAAAAATTAATGATGTCTCATCCAAGATGATTTGAAAACTTTGATTGACTTTCATCAATTGATATCCATTCTTGAAGATCCCAGATAACTAAATTATGTTTAATCATAGGATCATTTTCTATGATCTTTTTTGCCGTTAAATAATCCTGCGCTTCAAGAATTAATAAACCGCCACCCCCTGGCATCCTTTTCTCATTTATTAAATACCCGCTACGGATATATTTGCCGGAGTTAGTAATATCTTTGACCCATTCTTTATGCATAAATAAGAATTTTTTCCTCTCAGCATTAGATAATTCTAAGGTTTTATCTGTAAACTTCTCTGTCTTAATAAATATAGGCATTCTTATCTGTCTATATTGTCGCTTTTTCCAGAGCTTCCTGAATACCTAATTTATTTTTTTCGCTTGGAGGAACAATTACTTTAAATAATTTTTTCCATGAAGACCAGTCTGAAAGAATTTCTTTCGCAAAAGGACTTTTAGTTTTCTGCTGATATTCAATAATTAAGTCATTTAAAACTTGTTCTTGGTTAGTTGAAGTTAGATGATGGACTTCAACAATTTCTTTATTCATTTTTAAGTCAAGTTCATTTTTTTTGTCAAGAATAAAAGCTATGCCTCCTGTCATTCCTGCTCCTATGTTTCTTCCAGTTTTTCCAAGCACAACAACTACTCCCCCAGTCATATATTCACAACAATGGTCTCCCGCTCCTTCAATAACAGCATGAGCTCCACTGTTGCGAACACCAAAACGCTCTCCTGCTATTCCAAGGGCGAATAATTTTCCACCAGTTGCTCCGTATAGACATGTATTACCTAGTATTACCTGAGTATTAGATGTTTCATTAATAATTTCGGGAACAATCGTAATGGAACCTCCGTTTATGCCTTTTCCTACATAATCATTAGCTTCTCCTATTAAAGAAATATTCATTCCTTTTAAAATAAATGCACCAAAACTTTGCCCAGCTGAACCTTTAAATATTAAATTTAAATCTCCATTAAAACCTTTATTCCCATATTTTTTAGCTATTACTCCAGAGATTCGTGCGCAAACACTTCTATCTGTATTAAAAATTGGAATTTTTTTAGTGATGCTTCCTTGAGTTTGAATTGCATTAGAAACTTCTTCATCTTTTAGTAAGGCATTCTCAATAACCTCTCCATTGCTATGAGCTTCTATTTCGTGACTCAACCATGAGCGATCTGTTGGGGTGCCCAAAGGTTTGAGCAGGCTAGATAGGTCAATTTCTTTTGTTTTTGTTAAGTCTAGATTTCTGTTGATTAATAGATCTGTTCTTCCAATAAGGTCCTCAACTTTTGCTACTCCAACTTGACTCATCAATTGTCTAACTTCTTCAGCTACGAAGACAAAAAAGTTAACCACATGTTCTGGTAATCCAGGGAATCTTTTTCTTAACCCTTCTTGTTGAGTTGCTATGCCGACTGGGCATTTATTTGTATGGCAAATTCTCGCCATTATGCAACCTTCGGCAATCATTGCAACTGTTCCAAAGCCATATTCTTCTGCTCCAAGTAAGGCTGCAATAAGTACATCCCATCCTGTCTTTAGACCCCCATCAGCTCTTAATAAAACCCTTTCCCGAAGACCATTCTCTAATAAAGAGCGATGAACTTCGGTTAATCCAAGTTCCCATGGCAAACCAGCATGTTTAATTGAACTAAGTGGAGATGCACCTGTACCTCCATCATGCCCTGAAATTTGGATGACATCAGCATTGGCTTTTGCTACTCCGCCTGCAATTGTGCCAATCCCTATCTCAGCAACTAATTTTACACTGACTTTTGCAGTTGGATTTATTTGATGTAGGTCATGAATAAGTTGGGCAAGATCCTCTATGGAATAGATATCATGATGAGGAGGAGGAGAAATAAGAGCTACTCCTGGCTTGCTATTACGGAGCTTGGCTATGTATTCATCAACCTTTGGTCCAGGTAATTGGCCTCCCTCTCCAGGCTTTGCACCTTGAGCTACTTTGATTTCTAATTGCTTTCCGCTTGTTAAATATTCAGGAGTGACACCAAATCGGCCAGACGCAATTTGTTTAATTGCAGAACATGCAGTATCTCCATTTACCAGCCCGTTGAGATTGGGTAATGTTTTTGATTGATTATTTTCATCAACATCCTCGAGAGCATTGAATCTCGCAGGATCTTCTCCTCCTTCACCACTATTACTTTTGCCTCCAATTCTATTCATTGCTATTGCAAGGACTTCATGCGCTTCCCTAGATAAAGCCCCTAGACTCATTCCACCGGTGCAAAATCTTTGACAAATACTCTCAACACTCTCTATTTGATCCAGAGGTAAAGGCTGAGTAGCTGTCTTAAATGTAAGGAGATCTCTGAGGGTAGTAGGAGGGCGATTTTCTAGAAGTTGTTGATAAGTTTTGAAGTGGTCATATCCAGGCCCAGTTTTCACTGCAGCATGAAGAATTTTCGACATTTCAGGATTATTTAAGTGAAATTCTCCATTATTTCGATATTGAACAAATCCATTGAAATCAAGTTTTTTTTGCGCTAGGTCTGGGAAAGCTTTTTTATGAAATGAAATTGTCTCGATTGATAATTCTCTAAGAGTTAGCCCTGCTATACGACTTGTTGTTCCCTTGAAAGCTAAATCAATTAAATCTGCACCAATACCTATAGCTTCAAAGATTTGTGCTCCATGATAACTGGCTAGAACAGATATTCCAATTTTTGAAAGTATTTTTCTTAATCCATCTTCCATTGCTTTCTTAACATTTTCTTGCGCAATATCTATAGATAAATTTGACAACTTCCCATTGGTAATAAGTTTTTGTGTTTTTGGTAATTGCCACCAATGGCGAGTAGTTTCTAAAGTCAACCAAGGACAAATTGCACTTGCTCCAAATCCAATCAGACAGGCTATGTGATGCGTACTCCAGCATTGAGCTGTGTCTATAATTAACGAGGTTTTTAGCCTTAGTCCCTTTCTGAGTAAATGATGATGAACTGCTCCAACGGCAAGTAGAGGAGGAATGTAGGATCTTTCTCGATTAATATTTCTATCTGAGAGGATTAGAATTTCGCTACCATTAATTACACTATCTTCTGCTTCTTGGCATAGATTTTCAAGGCCTTTATCTAAGTTTAATTCATTATTATTAACAGGAATTAATGTCGAAAGTTCCTTGTA
Source organism: Prochlorococcus sp. AG-402-G06 (assembly GCA_003277985.1). Lineage (GTDB taxonomy): Bacteria > Cyanobacteriota > Cyanobacteriia > PCC-6307 > Cyanobiaceae > Prochlorococcus_B. The sequence continues at coordinate 19,575 of QCHR01000014.1, read as the reverse complement.
ATTAAGCCCTAATTTTTTTATTGAAGTTAATTCTTTTTCATTAATTATTGGTGATTTAATATGAATTAGTCTTGCTGAGTCTGCTTTTGGAGATAATGGTGCTTTTCTAACGCCAAGATGCATTTCTAAGCTAGTAACAAGTTTTTCTCTAAGAGGATCAATTGGTGGATTAGTGACTTGTGCAAATCTTTGCTTGAAATAGTCATAAAGAATATGTGATTTACTAGAAAGTATGGCTAGCGGAATATCATCTCCCATGCAATAAGTTGGTTCTTTTGCATTTGCTGCCATGCTATTGATTATGTAATCAAAATCTTCTGCACTAAAACCAAATGCAATTTGTTGCTGCAGTAACTCCTGCTTATCAAATTTATTATTTACTTCCCAATTTTGGTTATTAAGATTGATCCGATTTGCTTTTAACCAATCTAAGTATGGATATCTGCTCGCTGACTCTTCTTTGACATCCCAGTTTCGTAAAATCTTCTTTTTTTCTAAATTTACTGACAGCATTTGCCCTGGTCCAAGACGACCTTTTTCTTGGATTAGCTGCTCATCTAATTCAACAACACCTGTTTCAGATCCCATTACAACATAACCATTTTTAGTGATGCAATAACGAGCTGGTCTAAGTCCATTTCTATCAAGAGTTGCTCCTACATTTCTTCCATCAGTAAAGACTATTAATGCTGGCCCATCCCATGGCTCCTGAGTTCCAGCTGCATATTCATAAAAAGCAGTTATTTCAGGTTTATTTATTAATTCAGGTTGATCTCTAAAAGCTTCTGGTATGAGAGTTAATAAGCTATCAGTTATGGGTCTTCCACTTCGAACTAATAATTCAAGAGTTAAATCAAGATTTGCTGAATCACTAAATAAATTATTGACAATTGGTTTTAGATCATTTGCATTCTCTTTCCAGACTGAACTTATATCTGTTTCTGTTGCTTTTGCCCAATTTATATTTCCTAATAATGTATTTATTTCTCCGTTGTGACCTAAAAGTCTCATGGGTTGAGCCAATGGCCATTTTGGCAAAGTATTTGTACTAAATCTTCTGTGGTAAACCGCGTATGAAACTTCAAATCTATCGTCCTGTAGATCTGTATAAAAAGGAGCTAATATTTCTGATCTGACCATTCCTTTGTATACAATTGTCTTGCTACTCAAAGAGCATATATAGAGTCCTAATTTATCGCTCTTTAATTCTAAATTGGCCCGGTTTGAAATTCTTTGCCTTAATCTAAAAAGTAAAGTCTCAAGATTAATTTCTTGATCCTTAGTATTTACTATCCATTGTGTAATAAAGGGTTCATTCTCTCTTGCAAGTTTGCCTAAAACTTCTTCATTAACAGGAACATCTCTCCATCCTTGGGAGCTTAAGCCTAAAGACTCAGCTTCCTGCTCACATATATTTCTCGCTATTTCTCTATTCTTTAGGTCTTTAGGCATAAACATCATGCCTATTCCTGATGATTGGGGTTCGCAATCTTTAGCCTTGTCCCAAACTAGCCTGAAATATGACCATGGGATTTCACATAAAATACCTGCTCCATCTCCAGAGTCGCTATCTCCTCCGCATCCTCCTCTGTGCTCCATACAACTCAGGCCACGTAGTGCCTGAGTTAACACCCAATGATTTTGTTTGCCTTCAACGCTAGCTATGAAGCCCACTCCACAAGAATCTTTCTCCCCAGAAAAGGCATCTGGATAGGTGCTATCGCAGTAAGGCCAATTTGAACTTGAGAGTCGTTGATGCATGTTTTTTAACTTACTATTTTTTCTTTTCTTACAAAAGTGCTATTGGCAAGCTTTGAAATAGATGATTAGATTGATTTGATAGTTCCTAGAGTTACATCTTAAACATTTTTGTCGACCATTAAGTTTTTTATTCAATACTTTCTTGAAAATATTTGTAGTTATGCTTAAACCTGAATAAAAATAAAATATTAATTGATGAAAAATACGAATTTGGGTGGTTGACCGAGTAATCTGGAGAATTGTTGAATCTGGTCGAACTTAGACCAAATATTAAATTAATGCCAACCATTCAACAGTTGATCAGAACAGAGCGAAAGACTCTAAAAACGAAGACGAAATCTCCTGCTTTGCGAGGTTGCCCAGAAAGGAGAGGCGTATGTACAAGGGTATATACCTCAACTCCCAAGAAACCAAACTCCGCCCTAAGAAAAGTAGCTCGTGTGAGATTAACCTCAGGTTTTGAAGTTACTGCTTATATCGGTGGTATTGGTCATAACCTTCAAGAGCACTCTGTAGTTTTACTCAGAGGAGGGAGGGTTAAAGATTTGCCCGGAGTTAGATATCACATAGTTAGAGGAACTCTTGATACAGCTGGGGTTAAAGACCGTAGACAGTCAAGATCAAAATACGGTGCTAAATCTCCTAAAGAATAAAAAATTATTTTGATTCACTGAATTCTCCCTTTATACAAATTTAATTTCATGTCAAGAAGAAACGCAGCAGAAAAAAGACCTGTTCTCCCTGATCCTCAGTTCAATAATCGTTTGGCAAGTATGATGGTCCATCGATTGATGAAACATGGTAAGAAATCAACAGCTCAAAAAATACTTTCTGATGCCTTTGGTTTGATCAACGAACGAACTGGTTCAGATCCGATTGAGTTATTTGAAACAGCAGTGAAAAATGTCACACCTCTTGTAGAAGTGAGAGCGAGAAGAGTAGGTGGAGCTACTTACCAGGTCCCAATGGAGGTTCGACAGGAAAGAGGGATTGCGATGGCACTCAGATGGTTGGTAAATTTCTCAAGATCAAGAAATGGAAGAAGCATGGCTCAAAAACTTGCTGGGGAGCTAATGGATGCTGCGAATGAAGCTGGAAATGCAGTGAGGAAGAGGGAAGAGACCCATAAGATGGCCGAAGCAAACAAAGCTTTTGCTCACTATCGTTATTGATTTAGGTCAAATTTTTCTATTTAAATCCTCAAAATATTTCTTTTTTAGCATGCTGAGTTGTAGAGTCCATGCGCATTTTAAAGCCCTTTAGTCGGAGTATTTTCTGTGGCACGCGCCTTTCCTTTGGAACGAGTAAGAAATATCGGAATTGCTGCACATATTGATGCTGGTAAAACCACTTGTACTGAAAGAATCCTCTTCTATTCAGGTGTCGTTCATAAGATGGGAGAGGTTCATGATGGGGCGGCTGTCACTGATTGGATGGCCCAAGAGAGAGAGAGAGGTATTACCATTACAGCTGCGGCGATTTCTACAACTTGGGACGATCACCGCATCAACATCATTGATACCCCTGGGCACGTTGATTTCACCATAGAAGTTGAACGTTCTATGAGAGTTCTTGATGGTGTTATCGCTGTTTTCTGCGCTGTTGGTGGGGTACAGCCACAATCTGAGACAGTTTGGCGCCAAGCAGACAGATACTCGGTACCTAGAATGGTATTTGTCAATAAAATGGATAGAACCGGAGCAGATTTTCTTAAAGTTCACGGTCAAATTAAAGACAGATTAAAAGCTAATGCAGTTCCAATTCAGCTGCCTATAGGTGCGGAAAATGACTTGAAGGGCATAATTGATCTTGTAGAAAATAAAGCATATATTTACAAAGATGATTTAGGAAAAGATATTGAGCAGACTGATGTTCCATCAGACATGGTTGATTTGGTCTCTGATTGGCGATCAAAATTAATGGAGTCAATAGCCGAAACTGAGGAGGAATTACTTGAAGCTTTTCTAGAAAATGGAGAATTGACAATAGAACAACTCAAATCTGGCATTAGGGAAGGAGTTCTCAAGCATGGCTTGGTTCCAATGTTATGTGGTTCTGCTTTTAAAAATAAAGGAGTTCAGTTGTTATTAGATGCAGTGGTTAATTATCTGCCTGCTCCAGTTGATGTGCCTCCTATTCAAGGTTTACTTCCTAATGGAAAAGAAGCTGTAAGGCCTTCAGATGATGGCGCTCCATTCAGCGCGCTTGCATTTAAGGTAATGGCAGATCCTTATGGGAAATTGACTTTTGTTCGAATGTATTCCGGTGTCCTTGAAAAAGGAAGCTATGTTCTTAACTCAACTAAGGATGCAAAAGAGAGAATATCAAGATTGATAATTTTGAAAGCTGATGACCGAGAGGAAGTCGATGAATTAAGAGCTGGCGATCTTGGTGCTGTGCTTGGTCTCAAAAACACAACAACCGGAGATACTTTATGTGCTTCAGAAGATGCAATTGTTCTTGAAACCCTATATATACCTGAACCAGTTATTTCAGTTGCGGTAGAGCCCAAGACTAAAAGTGATATGGAAAAGTTAGGAAAAGCCCTAACATCCCTTTCCGAGGAAGATCCAACATTCAGAGTAAGTACCGATCAAGAGACAAATCAAACTGTAATCGCAGGTATGGGTGAACTTCACCTAGAGATTCTGGTTGATCGTATGTTGAGAGAATTTAAAGTAGAGGCAAATATTGGAGCACCTCAAGTTTCTTACAGAGAAACGATTAGAGCAAGCTCTTCAGGTGAAGGTAAGTTTGCGAGACAAACAGGCGGTAAAGGTCAGTATGGTCATGTTGTTATTGAAGTCGAGCCAGGAGAACCAGGGACTGGTTTTGAGTTCGTCAATAAAATAGTCGGTGGTTCAGTACCGAAAGAATATATAAAACCTGCTGAATCGGGAATGAAAGAAACATGTGAGTCTGGTGTAATTGCTGGCTATCCTTTAATTGATGTAAAAGTTACTTTGGTTGATGGCTCCTACCATGATGTTGACTCATCTGAGATGGCTTTCAAAATTGCCGGCTCAATGGCTTTCAAAGATGGAATCAAGAAGTGCAATCCTGTCCTTCTAGAACCTATGATGAAAGTTGAGGTAGAAGTGCCTGAGGACTTCCTAGGTTCTATAATTGGAGATCTGTCCTCTAGACGAGGTCAGGTTGAAGGTCAATCCATCGAAGATGGACAATCCAAAGTCCAGGCAAAAGTGCCATTAGCCGAAATGTTTGGCTATGCCACTCAACTCCGATCAATGACTCAAGGTCGGGGTATTTTCTCAATGGAGTTCAGCACCTACGAGGAAGTTCCTCGTAATGTTGCTGAAGCAATTATCTCCAAGAATCAGGGCAATTCCTGATCTCTAAAATTTACTAACCAACCCCCGATTCTTTAAAAAAAATGGCTCGCGAGAAGTTTGAGAGGAACAAACCTCACGTCAACATAGGTACTATTGGCCACGTTGACCATGGCAAAACAACACTTACTGCTGCAATCACCAAGGTTTTAGCCAAAAAAGGTCAAGCCGAAGCGCAAGATTACGCTGAAATTGATGGAGCTCCAGAAGAGCGTGAACGCGGTATAACAATCAACACTGCGCATGTTGAATATGAAACTGATGGCAGGCATTACGCTCATGTTGATTGCCCAGGTCACGCTGATTATGTAAAAAACATGATCACAGGTGCTGCTCAAATGGACGGAGCAATTCTTGTCGTAGCAGCTACCGATGGAGCAATGGCACAAACAAAAGAACACATTCTTTTGGCCAAGCAAGTTGGTGTACCTGCACTTGTTGTTGCACTAAACAAATGTGACATGGTCGATGATGAAGAAATGATAGAACTTGTAGAAATGGAGATCCGTGAACTTCTCACAAGTTATGACTTCCCTGGCGATGACATCCCTGTTGTTCAAGTTTCAGGATTAAAAGCTATTGAAGGAGAAGCAGATTGGGAGACGAAAATAGATGATTTGATGACCGCTGTCGATTCTTCAATTCCAGAACCAGAAAGAGAAATTGATAAGCCTTTCTTAATGGCTATTGAAGATGTTTTCTCTATTACTGGTCGTGGAACAGTTGCCACTGGCCGAATTGAAAGAGGAAAAGTAACTGTTGGAGAGGAGGTTGAAATTGTAGGTATTAGAGATACAAGACTTACAACTGTTACCGGAGTAGAGATGTTTAGAAAGCTTCTCGATGAAGGTATGGCTGGAGATAATGTTGGGCTTCTCTTGAGAGGTATTCAAAAAGAAGATATTGAGAGAGGAATGGTGCTTGTTAAAAAAGGATCTATTACTCCCCACACTAAATTTGAAGGTGAGGTTTATGTATTGAAAAAGGAAGAGGGTGGTCGTCATACCCCTTTCTTTGCTGGATATCGTCCTCAGTTTTACATTCGTACTACCGATGTAACAGGACAAATTACAGCTTTCACATCTGATGATGGAAGTAATGTTGAAATGGTTATGCCCGGTGACAGAATTAAAATGACTGGAGAATTAATAGCTCCTGTTGCTATTGAGCAAGGAATGAGATTCGCAATCCGTGAAGGTGGTCGTACCATTGGAGCCGGAGTGGTTTCAAAGATTATTGAGTAATTGATGCTGAGGGTGACTTGTAATCTATTCAGGTCATCCTCTAAATTAAATAAACAAATGAACTCAACTAGTTCATTCTCAAAAGAATCTCGAAAATCTAATTAACTTTTGGTAATTCCATTATGTCAACTGCAATTGCACAGCAAAAAATACGTATACGACTTAAGGCTTTTGATAGAAGAATGCTCGATTTATCCTGCGATAAAATAATCGAGACTGCAGATACAACAGCTGCTTCAGCGATAGGGCCTATTCCCCTCCCTACAAAAAGAAAAATTTATTGTGTTCTTCGATCGCCTCATGTTGATAAAGATTCAAGAGAGCACTTTGAAACAAGAACACATAGAAGAATTATTGATATTTATAGTCCTTCAGCAAAGACTATAGACGCATTAATGAAGTTGGACCTACCTAGCGGAGTTGATATAGAAGTTAAGCTCTAGATCTTTTTCTCTCAAACCTGAGATTGATTATCTAGGATAGGTTTAATTAGGAATACCCATTTGAGCGAACTTTCAGTTAGGGAGTTACCACTCTTCCCATTGCCTGAGGTTGTGCTTTTTCCTCAGGAGTACTTGCCTCTCCATATCTTTGAGACTCGTTATAGAGTTATGCTTCAATCGGTTTTGAAGTCTGATAGCCGTTTTGGAGTTGTTCGATGGGATCCAATTGCAAAAAAAATGGCAGATGTTGGTTGTTGTGCTGAGATCATTAAGCATCAAACTTCACAAGATGGTAGAAGTAACATTGTTACCATTGGACAACAAAGATTTCGAATCTTAGAAATTATTAGTGAAACTCCATTTATCAACGCACTAGTTAGTTGGGTTGATGATGAACAAATTTCTGATCAAACAAAACTTTTGGAGCTAAAGGACTCAGTTGCAATTGCTCTTAAAGATGTAGTTGCACTTACTTCAAAATTAACTGAATCTGAGAAGGAACTCCCTGATTCTTTGCCTGATATTCCCAGAGAGTTGTCTTTTTGGATAGCGGCACATCTTGGAGGTCCAGTAGCAAGTGAACAGCAAAGTTTATTAGAATTAACAAGTACCTTCCACCGCTTGGAAAGAGAATATGAACTTCTTGATCACACAAGAAGACAACTAGCTGCCAGAACTGCTTTAAAAGATACTTTCTCAAACGCTGATCAAGCAAACAATTAATTATGCAATGGATATTAATTTGTATCTTCAGTACTTTCTTTCTTTTCACGTTAACTACTCAGTGGCTCATAAAAAGTCGCAAATATGAGTCTGTTAACAGCGTTGCATCCTCATATGATTCATGGACTAATGACCGTTTATTAGAAAACCTTTGGGGTGAACATATTCATCTTGGCTTTTACGAAAAACCAAGAATGAAAAAAGACTTTAGGAAAGCTAAAGTAGATTTTGTTCATGAATTAGTTCGTTGGAGTGGTTTAAATAAACTACCGAGAGGATCAAGGGTGCTAGACGTAGGTTGTGGAATAGGTGGAAGTTCAAGAATATTATCTGATTATTATGGATTTAATGTCATTGGTATTTCCATAAGTCAAGAACAAATTAAAAGAGCGAATGAACTAACAGCTAATAAGGAAATTTGTCGTTTTGAGGTAATGAATGCACTCGACTTAAAGTTTGAAAAAGGAAGTTTTGATGGGGTTTGGAGTGTTGAAGCGGGACCTCATATCTCTGATAAACAAACATTTGCAGATGAGATGCTAAGAGTTCTTCGGCCCGGTGGATTTTTGGCAGTTGCAGATTGGAATCAAAGAGACTCAATAAAGCATCCTTTAAATTTATTGGAAAAGTTCATTATGAATCAATTGCTAATCCAATGGACACATCCTGAATTTTCAAGTATTGAAGGATTTAAAAACAATTTATTAAATAGTCCCTATTGTGGAAGTCCTATAGAGACTTCAAATTGGACAAAATACACAATTCAATCTTGGAATGAATCGATATACGAAGGGTTTAGAAGACCTTCATCTATTGTGAAATTAGGTTTTAGATCTCTTCTAAAGGCATTTAGAGAAATCCCGACAATACTAATGATGAGATGGTCTTTTTCAAGAGGTTTAATGAAATTCGGAGTATTCAAATCAAGAGGATAAATTACTCAACTTCTGATCCGAAATAACATCCAAAATTAATTATTTGATTGCATAGTGGAGATAACTCTTTAGTAATTTTTTCAAAGTCTTTTTGTTTATTATTATTTAAATCAAGATCTATGAAAAAGACATATTCGCCTAGTTCCCTTTTAGAGGGGCGAGATTCAATTCTACTCATATTCAGGCCAAGATTTGCGATGCAATTCAATGCTTTTAGTAATGCCCCTGGACTATTTGACTTGAGAGAAAAAGCCATACTTGCTTTATTGCCGTCTACTTTAATGTTGTTCTTGCTAAGAAGAACGAACCTAGTGCAATTACCTTCAATATCATTAATAGGATAAGCTAGAATTCTCAGCTCATCACTTGCATCTTTTGATCCAATCGCTGCTCTAAATGAGCTACCTTTAACCATCCTTATAGCTTCTGCCGTTGAATTAGTTGGTAAATGGACTGCATTTGGAATATTGTCGTTTAACCACTGGCTGCATTGCGCTATGGCCTGAGGATGGGAAAGAACTTCTGAAATCGTCGATATAGATCCGCTACTCATTAATGAGTGTTTGATAGGGAGTACTAGGGCTCTGTGAATAAATATATTTTTATGTCTCCATAGAGAATCTAATGTTGTGGTAACCCCACCTTCTACTGAATTTTCAATTGGTACGACGGCTGCTTCACAAAGATTGTTTGCAAGATTATCTACTACAGACCTTAAACCTTTGCATGGAGAAAACTCTGGTGATTCCAGCTTCTCCAGGGCTGCTAGAGCTTTTGCAGCCTTCTCAGCGTATGTTCCTTTAGGCCCTAGGTAGGCCACTCGAGTTGACATCAGATAAAAAAAATGGGGTAAATGCCGATAAGATCAAACAGAGCAAGTTTTTGATAATGTCTCTTGCCTTTACAGCACGACAAAAAATTGATCTAGTTGTTCAAGATAATAAGGAGCAACTAACTGATTATCTCCTACAACAGGAAAGAGTTGTAGGAGCAATGCTTGATCCTGAAAAATTAACCCCTTTGGGGCCAGGGAGATTTAAGTACGAAGTCACAAGTTTTAAGGTTTTTCAACTTCAAATAAATCCAGTCGTATCAATAGAAGTGGAAAATACTGAGAGGAAAATCAGAATGTATGTCACCGAAAGCCACTTGGATGGCTTGGGATTAGTTGATGATTTTGATTTAACTTTAGATGCAATTTTAGAGGCAAAGCCATCAGCTCTCGAAGGCGAAGCTCTTTTGGGTGTAACAGTCAGTCAGCCTCCATTATTGAGATTAATTCCTCCTAAAATGCTTGAGAAAACTGGTCAATCTATATTAAATGGAATTTTGTTAGGAATAAAGGCAAGGGTTGAGAAGCAGCTGATTGTCGACTTTAATAATTGGTGTAAAGAAAATTAGTTACACAAAAAATTTAATCGATTTCGAATTTGGAGAGAAAACTTTTTCTATGGAGTTTTGAAGCACCTGCTTTAATTAAGCATTTTCTATGAATCTCAGTTCCATAACCTTTGTTTTTATCTATTCCATAAATACTGTATTTGAGAGCAAGTCGTTTCATTAATTCATCTCTGGTCTCTTTTGCTAAAACACTCGCAGCAGCAATTGAGGCGAAATGACTTTCACCTCGAATTTGTGTTTTTTGTTTTCCGGGCCATAAGCGAATAGCTAATGTTCCATCTACAAGAATTAATTCTGGTGGAGATGGGAATTTTTCTAATGCTCTAAGCATTGCTTTCTCAGTAGCCTCTCGGATACCGAGACTATCAATTTCTCTTGCTGAAGCTTGGCCTATTGACCAGGCTATTGAGTATTTTTTTATTAAAGGAACTAATTTATTTCTTTGTTGGTGGTTTAATTTTTTACTGTCTTTTAAGCCTATATTTAAGAGCTTTTTTTCGTTTGCTTTGTTTAAGATTACAGCGCCAGCGAAAACAGGACCAAATAAACAACCTTTACCTACTTCATCAACCCCTGCAATTAGAGATTCTTTAGCTTCCATAATTAAGAAGAAGCGGAAGATCTTCTTCTTTTTCTTCTTGGATCGTCATTAACATCTTGTGATTCGGGGGGAATTAATACATTCTTCTCGTTGATTAAAATATTATTTGAACTATTTAATTCATTTATTTCTTCATCTGGATCTAGATTTATATTTTCTTCTTCGACGTTTTCTTTTTCTACAAAATTGTTTGAATTTTGCTCAATAGAGTTGTTATTTTTAAGACGAATAATATCCTTGTTGTTTTTTTTATTTTTGGTATTGGTATTGTCAATTTTTTTATATTGGTTACCCTCAGAAATTTTATTATTGTTGACTCTCTCTGGCTCTAATCCAGGTCTGATTATATTAACCGTATAGTTTTCAGATATTGGATATTGCTCTAAAAGAAGAATAGGATTAAATCCCATACTGCTATAGACCATCTCCTCTTTTTTATTCATAGTTATATCAATAATTTTATTTTCTTGTTTATTGCTATTATCTTTAGTAATTTCTTCTGCAATTGTTTCTTTGGATATAGATTTTGAATTATCTATAGGTGATTTTTTATCTTCATTAATTATGTTTGTTTCTGTCTCTTTGGCTTTATTTATACGCTTCTTTTTAATATTATTTTCTTGTAATGATTGTACATCATCATCTGCTACTGATGTTGAATTAATCACTCCCGCTTCCGATGAGTTTGTGGGATTTATATCTTGAATAGTAATATTTGTATGTTGACCTTGTCCTTGAGAGTTAGAAGAAACTTTCCCAAATAATTCATATATATTTTGACCTTGTCTTTTTCTAGTTAGCTCAACCAGCCCAAGTTCTGTCAGCGAAGCGATTTGTGGTCGCGCTGAGTCTCCATTGATAGCAGATGTGAAATGTTCTAATAATTGAAGTTGATCTCTTTTTGTATCCATATCTATAAAATCAATAATAATAACCCCGCCAATATTCCTTAATTTCAATTGCCTTGCTATCTCAACAGCTGCTTCACAATTAGTCCATAAAACTGTTTCTCTGGAATTTGCAGATCGTGTAAATGAGCCTGAGTTGACATCAATAACTGTCAATGCTTCTGTTGGCTCAATTATGATGTATCCACCTGAAGGTAGATCAACCCTGGGCTTTAAAGCATCATTGATTGCAGAAATAACTCTATATTTTTCTAGTATATTTTGTGAATCATTATGTAATTCTATCGCCAAATCCTTACTATCCTTGTCAAGGAAACTTTTAACTCGACCAATTGCTTGAGTATTATCTACAACAATCTGAGTAACATTTTGACCAATATTATCTCTAAGAATTCTATGAATAAAGTCTTCATCTCTATTTAAAAGAATTGGCGGAGTACAGCTTTCAGATGCTTGTTGAATAAGCTCCCATTGTTTAAGAAGATTTTCAAGATCATCAATTAAAAATTCTTCAGAAATACTTTCTGCTTCCGACCTTATTAATAGCCCAGTACTTTGAGGCTTAATTAATACTCCTAATGCTCTTAATCGATTCCTTTCACTTTCTGTGCTTATTTTTCTCGAAATATTTACACCTTGTCCATGAGGTTGAAGTACAAGATATCTACCTGGAAGAGCTATATTACCAGTTAATCTAGGTCCTTTTGACCCAGTGGGCTCTTTCATTACTTGAACCAAAACCTTTTGCTTTGGTTCGAGTAATTCAGTTATTCCTGCAGTTGCTTTTTTTAATCTAAGTGGACCTAAATCATTGACATGTATAAAACCATTTTTTTCACTTTCACCAATATTGACAAAAGCGGCATCTATTCCTGGAAGAACATTTTCAACTGTTCCTAAGAAAACATCTCCAATTTGGTAGCTACCTTGAGCCACGATTAATTCATCTATTCTCTCATCAGTGAGCAAAGCGGCAATTCGCAAATGCTCAGCAATTACAATTTGCTGGGGCATATACAATGTTGAGCTTTTTCAAGCTATTAAAAAATTGATTAGCAGAAAACTGCAAATAGAACTTTTGGAAAATTTTAACGCAAAGTAAATTAAAGAGATTTTTGAATACTGTTCGGAATGGGAATTAAATATAATCCGGTTGAAATCGTTGGAGATGCCAACGTTTAATCTAGTTGTCTCTTTAATAAAAACTGACGTTAATTAAGAACTTTAGGGATTTAAACCCTATTCTTAGTTCTACAAACATATTAACACAGGATTACTTTTAATTAGATTGCTTTAAGTCTGAGGTCATGTTAAAAATTAGTTCTTCATTATGGAATCATCTATATTTAAGGATTTGAAGGCGTTTAAGGGATTATCCTTGGATTAAATCTTGGCGATTTTCAAGTGGTACAAGTTAATGCTGATTACCTGAAATTAAAAGCAGGTTATCTTTTCCCAGAGATTTCGAGAAGAATTAAAGACTTTAACTCTAAGAATCCAAATGCTGATTTAATCCGCCTGGGAATAGGAGATGTTACTGAACCCCTTCCTTTGGCTTGTCGCGAAGCGATGAAAGCGGCTATTGAAGAAATGGGAACAAATAAAGGCTTTAGGGGGTATGGTCCAGAGCAAGGGTATCAATGGCTTCGAGAGAGTATCTCTAAAAATGATTATTTATCTAGAGGTTGTGAGATCTCAGCAGAAGAAATATTTGTTTCAGATGGCTCCAAATGCGATAGCAGTAATATATTAGATATTCTTGGGAAGGCTAATAAAATAGCTGTAACTGATCCTGTCTATCCTGTGTATGTTGATACTAATGTGATGACAGGTAGAACAGGAGAAGCAAACTCAGTAGGAGAATATGCAGGATTAAGTTATATCCCAATTAATTCAGAGAACGGATTTGAGGCGTCAATACCACAAGAAAAATTTGATTTGATTTATCTTTGTTTTCCCAATAACCCAACTGGGGCAGTTGCAACTAGAGAACAATTAGTGTCTTGGGTTAAATATGCAAAAGAAAATAATTCTTTGATCCTTTTCGATGCTGCTTATGAGGCTTTCATTCAAGATGATTCGATTCCTCATTCAATTTTTGAAATTGAGGGATCTAAAGATTGTGCTATTGAGTTTCGCTCTTTTTCAAAAAATGCAGGCTTCACTGGAACAAGATGCGCTTTTACAGTTATTCCTAAGTCTTTAAAAGGTAAAGCAGGTTCAGAAGAGGTTGATTTGTGGTCCTTATGGAATCGTCGACAAAGTACTAAATTCAATGGGGTAAGTTATCTGGTTCAGAGAGGAGCGGAAGCCGCTTACTCTATAGAAGGGAAAAAGCAAATCAAAAAATTAGTAAGTTTTTATATGGATAATGCTCAAATAATTAAAGAAAATTTAACTGCTGCAGAATTTGAAGTTTTTGGAGCGACCAATGCCCCTTATGCATGGATAAAAACTCCTAAAAACATGAGCTCATGGGATTTCTTTGATTTTTTGCTTGAAAAGGCAAATGTCGTTGGTACTCCAGGAAGTGGTTTTGGGGCAGCGGGAGAAGGCTATTTTCGATTATCTGCTTTCAACAGTAGAGAAAATGTCGAAAAAGCTATGCAAAGGATAGTAAAACTTTAATGAGTAATCCCATGGTAAGTTTCTTTTTAAAAAGTGCTATTCATCTAGACAGCTTAATTATGGTTGATTCTGCAAGGCAAACTGATGGAGATACTGCTGTAATTGATCGGGAAGTTCAGCGAGTTAGAAAAATATCTCCCAAATATAAAGTTTTACTCCATAATGATCCAGTCAATACTATGGATTATGTAGTTGAAACTTTAAGACAGGTAGTTCCACAATTAAGTGAACAGGATGCTTTGAATATAATGTTGGAAACGCATAATAATGGTATTGGACTTGTTATCACTTGTGATTTAGAGCCTGCTGAATTTTACTCTGAATCTTTAAAGGCAAAAGGCTTAACAAGTACAATTGAATTAGAAAGCTGAAATCATTAATTATCAGGTTATGGAAAAGTTGGTTGCATCAAAAGATGCAATGGGTGCCAACACTTGCGCTTTTTTTATTTTTATACCCTACTGGTTGGATTATTAGTCATTTTTTTTACCTATTTAATAGAGAGATTAGTTCTAATAATTTAAGTATTATAGGCACAATAATAACATTCATATTGTTTTTAAGCCTTCTACCTAGTTGGGGAAGTATTAGATGGAAAACTAATGATCTATGGGTGTCTATAGGATTAGATTTTAAAAATAAATTCATAGCATTAAAAATATTTTTTAGTGGATTAATATTTTCAGTTTTTCTTCTACTTATTCTTTTTTTATTTTTTTTCTTATGTGGTTGGATTGATGAAGTCAACTATATTAAATTTACTGAATTACTAAACGCAATATTATTGATAGTGGGAATTGTTTTTGCAGAGGAAATAGTTTTTCGAGGGTGGTTAATGGAGGAAATGGTTCTTTTGTTTGGATTGAGAAGAGGAATGATTTTTCAATCTATAATTTTTAGTCTTGCTCATTATAGATCTGATATTGGTTTATTAGCTTTGATTCCTTTTTTTATTGGTCTATTTCTTTTTGGATTAGTCCTAACTTTAAGACGAACTATTGATAAAGGATCGTTATGGGGTTCTATAGGTTTGCATGGTGGATTTGTAGGTATTTGGTATTTGATTGATTCAGGATTGGTTGTTTTTTCTAGTGATATTCCATATTTTTTCTTGGGACCAAGTAAAAATATGGTGAATCCAATTGGAAGCGTTATCGGGATAATAATTTTATTAATTACTATATTTTTTCAAAGAAGGCTTTTTGCAAGAACGGGACGATTCTTAGCCTCTACAGTTAATGCTTCGTTTAAAGAGGAAACTCCATAATCTCTCTCTAATAAGTTCATAACTGTTCTACCGAAATCATTTGGATTTGTATCAAATGCCTCTAAACAAATCCTTCCAAATTCCTTGCCCATCGGCTCAGGATTCCAAAGGAGTTTTCTAGCAGTCCAAGGCATTAAACTCATAGGGTTATAACCAGGTTTTAATAAGCCTTTCTGGAGGCCATACTCCTCTAATAAAGTATGTGGTTGAAGTCCTATAAAAAATATAGAAGGCTCAACAATATCAACTCCAAAAATCTTCTCTAATTCCCTATGGTATGCAACTGTTTGTCTAATAGTTTCAGGACGTTCGTCAATAACATTGAATGAGTAGTTAACCGAAACCTGTGATTTAAAACCAGCTTTTGCTAGAAGTTCGCAATTTTTCAGAACAGTTTTTAAATTATATCCCATTCTCATTTTTCTAATAAGCTCTTGGGAACCAGAAGTTATTCCAATTTCAAAATAGCTCATACCTGTTCGAACCATTAATTCTGCTAACTCCTCATCTAAATTGTCAGCTCGTATATATGCGGCCCAATGGATATCATTCAAGCCCTCATCATAGATACCTTGAAGAATATCTTTAGCATTTTGAATGTGTCCTCGGGAAGGTATGAATTGGGCGTCGGTAAACCAAAAGCCACGAACACCAAGATTGTATAATTGCTTAATTTCTTTAATAACTTCACTTACTGGATTAATTCTTACTTTTTTACCTTCAATAACTGTATAAATACAATAGCAACAGTTGTGGGGGCAACCTCTTTTTGTTTGAACTCCAATGTAAAAGTCTCCACCATCTAAATACCATTTAAACTCGGGCCATATAGATTGAATATAGCTATAATCACATGCTGTTTTAACTATATTATTTGGTTTCTCATGAATAAGTTTTTCTCTAGGTGATTCACCAACTACAAAACATCTTTCATCAATAATAGATTCATTCCTAATTAGTTTTTCTATTAATAGTTCCCCTTCACCTAGTGATATAATAGTACCTTTAGGAAGTGATTTTTTTAATTGATTATAAAAAACACTAACAGCCCCACCACCTAATATTAATGATGCATTTTTATTATATTTCTTTGCACATTTTAAACCATTTTTAATTAATTTTTGGTTCCTCCAAATTTCTCCATAATGACTTTTTAATAGTTGAAAACCACCTAAAGCGCCTCGAATTTTTTTGAGAGGATTACGAGCGTAAAAGACTTCAAATGAATTTTGTAATGGATTTCCTCCCCTTCCGTCTACAGGTGCATAAATTTGTATATCTCTCCATGAAAAAACTAGTAATGTAGGTTTGAAATTTTTTATATTATTAATAAGTATTCTTTCGACGTCTAAAATGGGTAATGAAGCTAAATCTAAAATTGATTGTTGAATTTTTGGAAAGCATTTATGAACATGATCGGCTAAATAAATTGGCCCAATGGGGAAAATAGGATTACAAGGCAGCCTGACATATAAGATTTTAACCTCTGATTTAGGTCCAGTAAGTTTTAATTCAGAAGTCAAATTTGCTTTCATCAGGACATCTATTGATATCAAAAATAATCATATATATCTAAACATTAACAATATGTTGACCTTTTTGATTGAAAATTCGATCAATAGTTAAAAGGAAGAAAATTCAATCACATTGCAAATACACCCAAAACTTAGCCATAGAGGTCGTTCTCAAGATTTTTGTAAGCAGTAAGACAATAATTTAATTGAAAGGCAAAGTTTTTTAGAGGTTTTTTAAATTGATTTTGATCAATTGGTTTAAACAAAAAATAGATCAGACTAAGAATATAGATTTAATACTTGGATTATGAATCCTCCAATGACTTTGATCATATACATTCTTAGTGGTGCTGCTCTAGGTAGTTTGATGCTTCTAAGTGGCATTCCTGCAGCTCCTCTTCTTGGCTCGATTTTGGCGGCAGGATGCTTGAGCATAAGCGGTCAATTTGAGCCTGCACAATGGCCTATGGGCACTAAAACTTTACTGGGAATAGGGGTTGGGACTGTTATTGGAACGGGGATTAATAAGGATACTCTTGCAGAATTACAAACTCTTTGGAGACCAGCCATCTTGATTACGATTACATTGATTATTACAGGTCTAGTTGTTGGATTTCTAGTAGTTCGTTTATTTGGAATCGACCCTTTAATAGCTTTGCTAGGTTCTGCTCCTGGAGGGACTCTTGGTATGAGTCTTGTTGGTGCAGAGCTTGGAGTGGGGGCTGCAGTAGCGGCAATTCATGCATTTAGATTGATAGCGGTTCTATTAATTACTCCAGCGTTCGTTAAGTATTTAGCTCCTTTGATTAATTCTAAATAGTAATGAATCAAAAAATTGCAAAACAATGTCTATGGAATTTATAAAATTTTCCAAACAGAGTTTTCTGGTATTTCAGGCCCTTTATATTTATCCAAGGGCTCTGTAGTGCTGACGCGCCAATGAGGGACACGACATGGTACGTATGAAGGGTTTTGAATAAGAACCCCTGAATTCTCATCTCTCTTATATGTAAAGCCTCCTTTCCAATGCCCTCCTTCTTTGAGTGAACCTTTAAACCAAACCCAACAGTTTTCTCTTTCCATTTGATTAAGTTAATAAGGGCGTTGAAATTATGATTTTCTCATATTTTAAAAGGTGCGTTTCACCTTCTTCTGCTTCTCCGTCTTTGTTGCAATTTACGCTTATATTTTTCAACAGGAGTTTCATGATGACGAAGGCGCTTTAATTCTCCAAAGATTCCCGCCTTGGAAACTTGACGTTTAAAACGGCGAAGTGCTGATTCAATGCCTTCGTTTTCTCCAACAGTTACTTGTGTCAAAAGTTTAAATATTCTATTAGATAATTTTACAGGACGATAAAGCATATTTTTGTTTTGACCTTTTTGGGAGAAAAAGATCTAGAATATTTTTTGAATTATCCAAATAGCTTTCTTCAAGTTTTGCTTACTAGCCAAATTATTGAGGTTTTCCCCTTTTCGGACCATTCATTATTACTTCATAGGTCCGTTATCCAATGACTATTTACATCGGGAATCTCTCGTTTGATGCAGAAGTTGAAGATATTGTTGGGGTGTTTAGCAGTTATGGTGAAGTTACGAATTGCAAACTGCCATTAGAAAGGGAAACAGGAAGAAAAAGAGGTTTCGCTTTTGTGGATATGGGGGATGATGCTCAAGAACAAAAAGCTATTGATGACCTTCAAGATGTTGAATGGATGGGCAGGGCTATAAGAGTTACAAAAGCTAGACCCAAAAACAATTAATTATAATTTTGAGAATGTTTGAAATTTAAGGACCAGTCCTTCTAAAGTTCAGAATCAGGTCCGAAATCAGTGATATTTTAAAAACTTTAGTTAATTTTAGATTTCAGTCTATTAGCTCTTTAAGCATTTTTGGATATTAATGCTGTAATGATTATCAGTTAAGAGCAATGCCTTTTTAATGGTTTACTCAACAATTCCTTTCTCAACAATCACATTTGGTGGATTTAATCCTTTGGCTGCAATTGCAGGTTTGGTGATCTTTTTTCAGATTTCTCAAATTTATTATTATGGATTACCTGAAAATGAGCCATCAGTTGAGCTTTCTGAATCAGGCTCTTATAAGTACCTTCAGAAGCAATTTATTGGAGTGCAAGTAGTCACTGCTCTTATTGCTGCTTCAGTTATGCTTGCAGGACCTGATAAGATATTTTTCCCTTTTAAATATTTTTAAATTATAAATATATAAAATTGACTTTACATAAAAAAAATGCAGTTGAATCAACTGCATTTTTTTTATGTAGTTAATCTTTTAGTTGAACGATTAGTTTTGGAATCATCATTTTGTTCATGATGAACGTCAATCCATGAACCTCAAGTTTTAAATAGTATAAATAATTTATTTTCTATGAAATCAATTCAA
The DNA here is from genome assembly GCA_003277985.1 of Prochlorococcus sp. AG-402-G06. GTDB lineage: Bacteria > Cyanobacteriota > Cyanobacteriia > PCC-6307 > Cyanobiaceae > Prochlorococcus_B. The sequence continues at coordinate 398 of QCHR01000014.1, read as the reverse complement.
AATAGTGATGATAATTATCATGATAAAGTTAATATAAACCAAAAGCTAATTCAAAGTGAAAATCTTAATTACTTGTACCCGAATGGACATCGTATTACTCATCAAATGAGATGGTATAAAGGTAGTAGGGATAGGGGTTTGAGATTTGACCACGCCGCATGAAAAATATAATAAAGCTAGATTTTTTATCACTATAAATACAATGAGAAAAACCAAAAAAAGTAATCCTGAGCCATATGAAGATTTGATTAGATTAGAGAAGCTTGACCCTTATGAAGCCCAAATTGAATCACGTGTGCTTCTAAAACAAAATAATAAAACTAATGAATGAAATTGTTTTATTATTTTGTTATTTAAAACATCGAAATAGATTTTTCTATTTAACAATAAAAAAGCCT
>QCHR01000013.1 GCA_003277985.1 Prochlorococcus sp. AG-402-G06 | reverse complement strand
CAAAATGCAATGGCTCAATCAAGACTTCTTGAAGGTGTAAAAAGGAATCCTGATGAAGCAAAGTCTATTTGTAAAAGTTTTAGAGAACTGAATAAAGAAAACATTTCATCTGGCTCACAAAAATCTATTCAGAGAATCTCAAGTCTAAAGAATATAAGCGAGGTTGATGCTGAGATCCTTTCTATGTACGTAAGAGGTCTTTATTGCCCAGACACTTTTTAAAAAAATAATGCATTCAATAAGATACAGGGACGAAGACTTAAAACTTAAAGACGGAACATTACTAAAATCTCGAATCTGGTCGCCTAAGGGGAAAGGGCCATGGCCTGTCTTACTTATGCGCCAGCCATATGGAAGAGAAATTGCTTCTACAATTACATATGCTCATCCATCTTGGTGGGCTAGCAAAGGCTATCTAGTTGTCATACAAGATGTACGAGGTCAAGGTGGATCTGAAGGAGAATTTTCAGGTTTCAGTCAAGAAGCTTCAGACACTAGTCAAACTCATAATTGGGTACGATCCTTGCCTGAATGCAACGGTCTACTAGGAACATACGGTTTTTCATATCAAGGGTTAACACAACTCATTGCGGAGGAAGGTAGCCCTCCACCTGATTGCATTATTCCTGCAATGACAGGTCTTTCAGAGAATGAACATTGGAGTTGTGAAGGAGGAGCGTTTTGGTGGCATTTAGGAATTGGATGGGGTTTGCAATTAGCCGCCCAAAAAGCACAAAGAGAGAAGAATTGGACAGCTTGGCACGAAATCCGTGAAAATCTTGAATCGAAAAAATATTTATATAACGGTCATGATTTACTTAAAAAGAATGACCCAGATGGGATGGGATATAAATGGTTAAATCTTTCGTATAGCAAAACTCCTCAATGGAAAACTCATGAACCATTAGATAGCTGGTTAAATAAACCTTTGCTTCTAATTGGGGGCTGGTGGGATCCTCATTTAAAAGGGATTTTAGATATTTTTGAGAAATCCAAAAAGGCAGGCGGCAATCCTAAATTACTAATTGGTCCTGCTACTCATCTTCAATGGTGGGAGGGTGCACAACGCACCCAGTTAGATTTTTTTGATTCTCATTTAAAAGGAAAAAACAAAGAAATTCATTTACCTTCAATCAATCTTTGGAATCTAACCACTAAAAGTTGGGAGCTTTCGATTCAAGATAAAACTCCCATATGGAATCTACGTAGCGAAGGTTTAGCCTCAATAAATCATCTTGAAGGATGCCTAGTCCCGAATTCTGATTTAGAAGCAGATAGTGAAGTGAATTTGGTTCACGACCCATGGAGACCAATACCAGCAATCGGAGGACATCTTAGTGATACAGCTGGTGAAGCGAACAGATTTAAGCTTGATATTCGACCTGATGTCGCAGTATTTACATCAGACCCTATTTTGAAGGATCTTAGGTTAGAGGGTATCCCAACACTTTTTTTAGAGACAAAGTGCGATAGGGAAAGTTTTGATTTGTTCGTTGCATTATCAATAATTCCTTGTGGAGTTGAGAATACTGTCACTCAACTCTCGACTGGTGTAATCAGAATTGCCGATTGTGCTCAAGGTATAAAAAGTAATAGACAAATCAAACTTCAACCAGTTCTCGCAACATTTAAAAAGGGAGATTGTTTGAGAATTTCAATCTCAGGATCTGGATGGCCAGCAATTGGAATAAATCCTGGAAAAAGTCAATATTTATGCGAGGGGCCCAGTCCTCACTGCTTAGTGACTACAATTTCAATCTTACTTTCAAATTCAAAACTTAAATTTGAGTCACTTATTTCCTCTTAGGGGTTCATTATTTACTGGCATAGGATTAAGCTAACTAGCTATTTCAGAAATAAGTCATGTCAATGTCTATTCTTCTAGATTCTTTGAGAGATGACGGACAAAGACTTTCTGAATGCAGACATGAAAGTCCTTTTTCTATTCTTGGTCCTCAACCGTTTAAAGATAAATGGATAATTCGAATATGGATGCCTGAGGCAAGTGCAGTTGAATTAATAACAAAAGAAACAAAAATTAAGCTACAAAATCCCAACCATGAATGGATATTTGAGGGGGTTTTAGAAAAAGATCCTGGTACTGACTATCAAATAAAAGTAAATAGAGGAGGAATTGATCACGTTCAACATGATCCTTGGAGTTTCCGAAAAGAGTGGATGGGTGAAATTGATAGACATCTTTTCGCGGAGGGAAATCACCATCACATATGGCGAAAAATGGGTGCTCACCTCACCGAAATAGATAAAAAGCAGGGGGTTATGTTTTGCTTGTGGGCGCCTCATGCAAACAGCGTTTCCGTTATTGGTGATCTCAATTCATGGGATGGCCGGCATCACCCTATGCAAAAACGTCTAGGAGGAATTTGGGAACTATTCATACCTGGTCTAGGTGAGGGAGATTTATATAAATATGAAATCAGGACTGAAAAAGGACATTGCTACGAAAAAGCCGACCCTTATGGTTTTCAACATGAAGTACGGCCTGCAAAAAGCTCAGTAATATCAAGAATCGATTCATTTCAATGGAATGATCAGTCTTGGATATCCAAGCGTGACAATAAAGACCCTTTAGATCAACCGATATCGGTTTATGAAATGCATTTAGGGAGCTGGATGCATGGATCATCAGAAGATCCATTTGTTAACTCAAACGGGGAGCATAGAGCTCCTGTTCCAGCAGCAGACATGAAGCCTGGCTCAAGATTGCTTACATACAAAGAGTTGGCAAATAAGGTCATTCCCTATGTCAAAGAGAGAGGCTTCACTCATATCGAGCTTATGCCAATTTCAGAGCATCCTTTTGATGGCTCATGGGGGTATCAAGTAACTGGTTGGTATGCGCCTACAAGTAGATATGGATCACCAGATGAGTTTCGTGCCTTTGTTGATTCATGCCATAGAGAGGGAATAGGAATCATTCTCGATTGGGTCCCAGGCCACTTCCCTAAAGATCAGCATGGGCTTGCTTATTTTGATGGCAGCCATCTATACGAGCATTCAGATCCCAGAATTGGTGAGCACAAAGAATGGGGAACATTGATTTTCAATTACAGTCGAAATGAAGTTCGTAATTTTTTAGTTGCAAATCTAATTTTCTGGTTTGATCAATTTCATATAGATGGAATACGCGTTGATGCAGTTGCCTCAATGCTTTACAAAGACTATCTTCGTCCGGAGGGTGAATGGATACCTAATGAAGATGGAGGGAATGAAAATTTTGAAGCAGTCAGATTTCTACAACAGGCTAATCACGTTCTTTTTCAACATTTTCCAGGTGCACTTTCTATTGCCGAAGAATCAACCACATGGACTGGTGTAACCAAGCCAACTGACATGGATGGACTAGGGTTCAACCTAAAATGGAACATGGGTTGGATGCACGATATGCTCGATTATTTTGAAATTGATCCATGGTTTCGACAATTCAATCAAAACAACATTACTTTCTCCATTTGTTATAACTTTACCGAAAACTTTATGCTTGCTTTAAGCCACGATGAAGTTGTTCATGGGAAAAGTCATCTCTTACACAAAATGCCAGGCGATGACTGGCAGAAGTATGCAAATACACGAGCTTTGCTTGCATATATGTGGACACATCCAGGTAAAAAAACAATATTTATGGGAATGGAATTTGGGCAGCGCCAAGAATGGAATGTTTGGGATGATTTGCAATGGGATCTTCTAAATTATGAACCTCACAAAGGAATACAAAAATTAGTAGATGATTTGAATACTTTATACAAAAGGGAACCTGCTTTATGGAGAAATGATTTTGACGAATACGGATTCCAGTGGATTGATTGCGATGATAATAAAAATTCAGTGATCAGTTTCATGAGAAGAGAAAAAACTGATGGAGAATGGTTAGTAATAGTGGCAAACTTTACACCTCAAAACCATTCTAATTACAGAATAGGTGTGCCTGTTGATGGATTCTATGAAGAAATTTTTAATACAGATGCGAGTCAATATGGAGGCTCAAATCTAGGAAATATGGGAGGGAAATCGACAGATTCATACAACATTCATAGTTATGAAAATTCTATAGATCTTTGCCTCCCTCCTCTTAGCGTTCTGGTTCTAAAGCATAAATCCAAGAAGAATTAACGTTCCTCGAATAGAAATGTTTCAACCTTGCCTCATAACCTAATTATAACTGTGGTCCGGATGTAAAAATTCAAAAGGTATAACGAACTTTTGCAGAGAACGTATTTCATGATTTTCAAGTTACTGCTTCATGTAAGTTTTTCGATTAAAAGGACAAAATAATGAACGAAACTACTCCTTTACTACTTCGTGCCGCTCGCGGAGAAACTGTTGATAGGCCCCCGGTTTGGATGATGCGACAAGCGGGGAGATACATGAAGGTATATCGCGAACTACGTGATAATCATCCAAGTTTCAGGGAAAGATCCGAAAACCCAGATCTTTCTTATGAAATTTCAATGCAACCTTTTAAAGCTTTTCAACCAGATGGAGTAATACTTTTTTCAGATATCTTGACTCCTCTTCCTGGAATGGGAATCAACTTTGACATCGTTGAAAGTAAAGGACCCTTAATAAATGACCCAATAAGAAGCCTCAAGCAGGTAAAAGACTTAAAACCTCTTCAACCAGAAGAGAGTATGTCTTTTGTTGGTGAAGTCCTTGGAAGGCTAAGAGAAAGCGTTGGGAACAAGGCTGCAGTTCTTGGGTTTGTAGGTGCTCCATGGACTCTTGCTGCATATGTTGTAGAAGGGAAAAGCAGCAAAAATTATGCAGTTATAAAGGCGATGGCATTCCAAGAGCCAGAACTGCTGCATCAACTTTTAAATCACTTTGCAGAATCAATTGCGAACTATTTGTCCTATCAAATTGAATCTGGAGCCCAAGTAGTTCAAATGTTTGATTCATGGGCAGGACAATTAAGTCCACAAGATTATGACGAGTTTGCTGCACCTTATCAACAAAAAGTAGTCAATTTAGTAAAAGAGAAACATCCAGACACACCCATGATTTTATATATCTCTGGCAGTGCCGGAGTTCTTGAAAGGATGGGACAAACCGGAGTAGATATAGTCTCTTTAGATTGGAGTGTTGATATGGCGGATGGACTAAAAAGGCTGCCTCAAGCAGTAGGAGTGCAAGGAAATGTTGATCCAGGACTTTTGTTTGGTACTCCTGATGCGATTAGATCAAGAATTGTTGATGTCGTCAAAAAAGCCAAAGGTAGAAAACATATTCTTAACCTTGGTCATGGAATACTTCCTGGGACGCCAGAGGAAAATGCAAGAGTATTTTTCGAAGCTGGCAAAAACGTCAATGAACTTATAAAAGTTTCATCTTGAAAAACGAAATAATTCTGATTACTGGTGCAAGTGGATGTGTTGGACAATACATAGCAAATTGGCTAATCGAAAACTCAAGTTCAGAATTATTTTTATGGGTTAGAGATCCAAAAAAATTAACTGCAATAAATTTAGAAAATCCAAGGATTAAAATTTTAGTCGGAGATTTGAGACAATCAAATAAGTTCAAGAAAGAAATTTCAGAAGTCAACAGAGTTATTCATACTGCAACTGCTTGGGGTGATCCTAAAAGAGCGAAAGAAGTAAATATTGATGCCGTAAAAAATTTGCTCAATTTACTAAATCCTTCCAATATCAAGCAAATAATTTATTTCTCAACTGCAAGTGTTCTTGATAGAAACTTAAATTTGTTACCGGAAGCTTTTACCTATGGAACAGAGTATATACAAACGAAAGCACAATGCCTCAGAGAGCTTGAATCACATGAGCTTGCAACGAAGATCATAGCTGTATTCCCAACACTGGTTTTTGGTGGTCGTTTAGACGGAAAAAGTAATTTTCCAACTAGTTATCTGACCAAAGGCCTTAGAGATGCATTGAAATGGATCTGGCTGGCAAGATGGATAAAGTTATTTTCAAGGTTTCATTTTATTCACGCGGCAGATATTGCTTTCATTTGCGGGCATTTAGCCACCTCTAATTTCAAACCTGCACAAGATGTTACTGGCACTAAAATAAAAAAATTCGTTTTAGGGCAACCCTATATAAGTATTGATGTGGTAATTCAGACGCTTCTAAAATGGAAAGGAATGAGTAAAGTCCCTCAAATCCCTCTTTGGACTTGGCTTATTGAACTTTTAACGATGTTACTTCCAATTCAAATCACAAACTGGGATAGATTCAGTCTTAGACAAAAACACTTTATACATGAGCCCATAACCTCTCCTGAAACCTTTGGGGGTATCAGCTATGCCAAAACTCTAAGTCAAGTTTTACATAATTCTGGTTTAACTAAACACTAAAATGTCAATCAGAAGCTAAGGTAGTAAAATTATAAAAAAAGAAGAATTAATTTCATGATTCGTTCTATTTCAACAGCGTTATTTGCTTTTTTTGCATTTCTAGTAATTGGCGTATCCAATGTGAATGCTTCAACTGTTGAAGTTAAGCTTGGCACCGATGCAGGAATGCTTGCTTTTGAACCAAGCACCCTAAACATAAGCGCTGGCGACACCGTAAAGTTTGTAAACAACAAACTTGCTCCTCATAATGCCGTTTTTGACGGAAATGATGATCTAAGTCATCCAGATTTAGCTTTTGCTCCAGGAGAGTCTTGGGAGAGAACTTTTAGCACATCTGGAACATACGACTTTTACTGCGAGCCTCATAGGGGTGCAGGAATGGTTGGGAAAATCGTAGTCAACTAAATCTCCTAAAGAATTTATTAAAGATGGGGGCTCCCCCATCTTTTTTTTTGAAAAAATATATTTAGAAATTCAATAAAAAGAACGAAGCATAATTTTTTTTTAGATTAGAAACTATTGCGAATTAAAACATCATATGATTTATTTTAGTTTAGAAAAAATGTTAATTCGCCATCAAATGGGAGAGTTTTAATTTCATTAAAAATGCTAATCAATATGAATAATATGTCTATATTATATAAAATTTAGATTTTAAAAATTCAAATAATTAGTTCCAAAAACTTAAAGTGATCTCACAAATGTATTTTGCCAAATCAAAATAGGTCGGTTTTCTTATATTTATATAATCAATACAGTTGAATAGTATATAAGTGTCAATTAACTTTAAGGATGAAGGTAAATCCTGATGATTTTACTAACAGTGCTTGGCAAGGGATCATTGATGCAAAAGACTTAGCATTAACTGAAAAACATCAGACTTTAGAAACAGAACATCTTCTTTGGTCTCTTCTAAAGAAAAATGAAATTGCAATAAAAGCAATAGAAAGATCCGGCGGGACAATAAGAAAGCTAATTACAGAAATAGAAGAATTTATAAAGAACCAACCAAAAATGCTGAAAGCTCAAGAATCAATTTTCTTTGGCAAAAATATATCTTTTTCAATTTCAAGAGCAAAAAACATTAAACAATCATTCGAAGATGATTTTATTTCAAGCGAACATTTAGTGATTTCCCTATTTGATGACGAGAGAGTTTGTCATAGATTATTTGAACAAAATCAAATCAACAAAAACAGCCTTATTAAGGCTATAAATGCAATTAGAGGGGACAAAAAAGTGACCCAGAAAAATGCTGAAAATAGCTACGAAGCTCTTCAGAAGTATGGCCTAGACCTTACTTCTGCCGCCAGAGATGGAAAGTTAGATCCTGTAATTGGAAGAGATGAGGAAATCCGAAGAACGATTCAAATACTTAGCCGTAGAACTAAAAATAATCCCGTATTGATTGGGGAAGCTGGAGTGGGTAAAACAGCAATCATTGAAGGTCTAGCACAAAGAATTATCAACGGAGATGTTCCTAAAGCCCTTGAAGACCGTCAATTAATTTCCTTAGACATGGGGGCTCTAATAGCAGGTGCAAAATTCCGTGGTGAATTTGAAGAGAGACTTAAGTCAGTTCTTAAAAACGTCACAGATTCAGAAGGAAAAATAATTTTGTTCATCGATGAAATTCATACTGTCGTCGGAGCAGGAGCGAGTGGTGGAGCAATGGACGCAAGTAATCTCCTAAAACCAATGCTTGCTAGAGGTGAACTGAGATGTATTGGAGCAACAACCATCAATGAACATAGAGAACATTTTGAGAAAGACCCTGCGCTGGAAAGAAGATTTCAGCAAATACTTGTAAAACAACCCTCAGTCCAAGATACGATTTCAATCTTACGAGGACTAAAAGAAAGGTATGAAGTCCATCATGGTGTTCGTATCTCTGATAACGCTCTAATAGCTGCGGCGATATTGAGTGATAGGTATATACCCGAGAGGTTTTTACCTGATAAAGCTATCGATCTAATAGATGAATCAGCCTCACGTTTAAAGATGGAAATAACATCAAAACCAGAAGAAATTGATGAGATTGATAGAAAAATCATCCAACTTGAGATGGAGAAATTATCTTTGCAAGGTGAGTCAGATTCTTCTAGTAAAGAAAGACTCGAATTAATTACTACGGAACTAGCTTTATTAACAAAAAATCAAATTGAAGTAAACAAGAAATGGGAACAAGAGAAAGAGTCAATCGAAGAAATTTCAACACTTAAAGAAGAAATAGAAAAAGTACAACTAGAAATAGAAAAAGCAAAGAGGAATTATGACCTCAACAGGGCGGCTGAACTTGAATACGGCACCCTTGTGAATTATCAACAAAATTTAAAATCTAAAGAACTTAATTTAAAAAATTCATCTCACAATACTGAGAAATCACTTTTGAGAGAGGAGGTTGTCTCTGATGATGTAGCTGAAATTATTGCAAAGTGGACATCTATCCCAGTTAAAAGACTTGCGCAAACTGAAATTGAAAAATTACTCAATCTTGAATCTGAGCTTCATAAAAAAGTTATTGGTCAAAATAAAGCCGTCCAATCCATATCATCAGCCATACAAAGATCAAGGACAGGACTTAGTGATCCAAATAAACCAATAGCTAGTTTTCTATTTTTAGGACCGACAGGCGTTGGTAAAACTGAATTATCAAAGGCTTTGGCTTCTCAACTTTTTGATAGTGAAAATGCACTAATTAGAATAGACATGTCTGAATATATGGAAAAACACTCTATAAGTCGTTTAATTGGTGCTCCTCCTGGTTACGTTGGTTACGAAGCAGGTGGACAATTAACAGAAGCAATAAGAAGAAGACCTTATTGCGTTTTGCTCTTCGATGAAATTGAAAAAGCACATAAAGATGTTTTCAATGTATTGCTACAGATACTCGACGAAGGCCGAGTAACTGATGGACAAGGAAGAACAACAAATTTCAAAAACACTATTATTATTCTCACCAGTAATCTAGGAAGCGAATTAATCTCTGAAAATGTTGTAACTAATAATCCGTCGACAAATATAGATGAACTTATTAATCAAGAACTGAAATCAAATTTCAGGCCTGAGTTCCTAAACAGGCTTGATGAAATAATTAATTTTGAACCGCTTAAAAAAGAAACTCTACTTAAAGTAGTCGATTTACAATTAAACCGTTTAAGAGAAAGGTTAGAAGCCAAAGGAATCGAGCTTGAAATTGATGGTGATGTCTTATCTTTGATTACTGAAATTGGATACAACCCAAGTTATGGTGCTAGACCCTTAAAAAGAGTTATTCAAAAAGAATTAGAAAGTGAAATAGCAAAATATATACTTAAAGGCAAATATAAAGAAGGAAGCACTATAAAGATAGAAAATAAAGACTCAAAATTAATTTTCAACTAAAAAGCTTTAAACGTTAATTGTATTTCAACAAGAAGTCTTACTATCTTCAGGATTGAACCACTCAGGGAGGAAGGTATAACAAGCGGAATTAACATCATTTTCATGTGCTATTGCTTTCCAACAACAAGATCTACCTTTTTCTCTTGAAAATAATAAATCATTAGCCCATCCCCACACTAATTCAGCGGTTGATTCCATACCAACATTATTCATAACTCTAAGATCTAGTACTTCTTTAGAGTGAAGGTCTTTCCATATTTCAAGAAGAGGATCATCAAAATTTACTAAAAAAGTATGATCAAAATGCTCTCTTAATTTCTCTTCCAAAGGCCTCAGACTTGAAAAATCGACAACGAAGCCATTTTCATCAAGTTCGTTTGAAGCAAAACAAAAGGTAAAGCTTCGACTGTATCCATGAACATAACGACAATGTCCTTTATGTTTCCATTGACGGTGTGAGCATGGATAGTCTTTAAAATGCTTTGAGCAATTAAATGGAATATCTTTAATCGTCATAAAAAGATGAATAAAAAACCAATAGAGGATTAAATTTAAATAATTAGAGTTAAAAGCCTATTTGGCTTAATTAAAAATGCTTTTTATAGATAATCTACATTTTGATCAAAATGGACTGATTCCAGCCATAGCTCAAGATTGGGTCGATGGCTCAATTTTAATGATGGCATGGATGAACAAAGAATCCATTACGAAAACATTAGAATCTGGTGAAGTTCACTATTGGAGTCGGTCAAGGAAAGAACTTTGGCACAAAGGGAAAACGAGCGGTCATTTTCAAAAACTGAAAGGAATTAGAACTGATTGCGATTCAGATACAATACTCTTATCAATTGAGCAAATTGGTTCAATCGCCTGTCATACAGGGAAAAGAAGTTGTTTCTTTAAAGATTTAGAAACAAATGAAGACGTTCTTTACCCTCCATCTGATGCATGTAGTGAATTATTCAAAGTGATAGAGAGTCGTAAACGTAATCCTGAAGAGGGCAGCTATACAAATAGTCTCCTAGAGGAAGGCAATAATAAAATCCTAAAAAAGATAGGCGAAGAAACAGCAGAATTTATTATGGCTTGTAAAGATAAAAATCCTATTTCAGTTGCTAATGAGGCTGCCGATCTACTTTTCCATATGCAAGTTTCTTTAGCCCATCAAAATGTTTCCTGGGAAGACGTTCTGAAAGTTTTAGTTAAAAGAAGAGGAGCTCCAAGAAGAAATCAGTAGCGAAAGAAGAAACACTTAATATTATTTTTTCATTTATAAATTAAGTTTCTTTGGTAAAAGAGAAAGGATTAAATTCATAAAAAAGTCTTGAAAGAGAAAAAAACAAATCAACCGATTTTCTTAAATCTTTGCTAAAAAAACGTTTTCCTTAAATCTGAGATTGCGATTATAAATAATTATTGGAGACTAAAAAATCTTTAAAGAGGTTGATAGTTCAAAAAACTACTTTTAAAATATCATTGATACCAGTGGTTTATAAGATATTTTTATTAAAAAATAATTTATTTAAACGCATTTTAAACAAGGCCAGTAAAAATCATACAAAGCTTTTTTTGGCTAAATTGACCTAGTGAAAGCATTAAGAATAGATAAAGGATAAATAATAAATTCCGAACACTTTATTACGCCTATTGAAAGTAAACAATTTCTCTCTAGGTTGATAATACAAGGAGGAATAAATCGTGAGTTCATTAAGCGACTTTCTTGGAGAAATAGGAAGACACCAATTGCTCACACCAGAGCAAGAGCTCACGATGGGTAGAGAAGTGCAAGCAATGGTTGCGCTTAATGAACGCTGCCAACAAGCTGGTGGAAATGGGCCAGAGTGCGAGTATTCAAGCGCAGAAAAGAAAAAAATTAAATCAGGTGAGCGTGCCAAGAATCAAATGATCACTGCGAATTTGAGACTTGTTGTGAACTTGGCTAAACGCTATCAAGGCAAAGGTCTTGACCTCCTTGATTTGATTCAAGAAGGGACCCTAGGGTTAACGAGAGCTGTTGAGAAATACGATCCCAAAAGAGGCCATCGATTTTCAACTTATGCTTATTGGTGGATTAGGCAAGGACTAAATAGAGCGCTTTCAACACAAAGTAGAACTATAAGAATCCCTGTAAATATAAATGAAAAGCTAACAAAACTTCGTGCTGCCAAATCTCGACTAATGCAAGAACTTGGAGTTCATCCCTCAACTAATCAAATAGCAATACAAATGAAAATCCCCATAGAGGAAGTTGAAGAATTGCTTGCATGCGAGTTGAGAAGTATCACAGTAAGTTTGCAAGGTGCAGTCAAATCAAAAGCAGATCCCTCAGAGCTTGTCGATATTCTTCCAAGTGAGGAGGTACCTCCTATGGAACTAGCCGAATTAGCAGAAAGAAGTGCTTCTGCTTGGTCATTATTAGATAAATCAAATCTCACACCCAAGGAGAGAACAATACTAAGTCTTCGATTTGGCCTTGATGGATCTAATGAATGGAGGACCTTAGCTGAAGTAGCAAGACAAATGAATTGCAGCAGAGAATATTGCAGACAAGTTGTACAACGCGCATTAAGGAAATTGAGAAAGACAGGGATTCAAAGTGGTCTTTTAGAGACAAGTATTTAATTGTGGTTAGTTCAAGAAACTCAGATAAAGAAGTATTTGAAGCAGAAGTACTTGAAAGTTCTGTTATCGACGAGGGCATACTTAAAAAGATCTTATTAAGAGCAGGCAGAGTCATTGCACAGCCTGCTTTAGAGGGGTTTGAACTCATCATTGACAACTCAACTCCTCCCCAAGTGAGAATATCCATAATGGGAGCACTTACTTATTTAATTGTTCCTGTTGATTTAATTCCCGACTTCATTCCTGCCACTGGTTTTAGCGATGATCTTGTTGCTCTAACTGCTGTAATTGGTCTTTGGCAACATCACATCACTCCAGAAATAAGGTTCAGAGCAAAATCTAAGCTAGATAAATGGTTCCCTCTATGAGCAAAGAACGCTGGTCTAAAGATATCGAAGAAGATCTAATACTTCTTATCAAAGATTGGTTGAAACAGACTGGCAGAACGCAATCGGAACTTTGCCAAACTCTTAATCTCCCTTCAGCAAGAATGCCAACTTTAATTGAATCTTTAAAAAAAGATTTTAATTCTGGTGGTATACCAAAAATTGCGAATCGACTTTGTGAAGTTGAAGAGTTATGGACAAACGGAGGAGGAGGGACAACAAAGAAAAGCTTTGAATTAAATTCTTCTGGTCAACTTGATCTTCTTGACGAAATTTGTGAGGATCTTTCAAAAATTAATTTCAAAAAATAAAATTTACAAGTCTATGAAAAAAAGTTTGAATTTTTTTTTCATAAAAATAAGAGACTTTTTGCTAATCAGTTTTTGTTGCACATTTTTTTATTTATGTTTGCCGAAAGAGCTCAATGCTTTTGAGAAAGATTTAGGGGAAAATCTTTTCAAACACAACTGTTCTGCATGTCACATTAATGGCGGTAACATAATCAGAAGGTCAAAGAATTTGAAAATTTCATCATTAAAGCGTAATGGAATTGACAATCCAGAAGCTATAGCCAAGATAGCAAGACAAGGGATAGGAATAATGAGTGGCTATGAAGACGTATTAGGAGACAATGGCGATCAACTTGTAGCTAATTGGGTCTGGGAACAAGCTCAAAAAGCTTGGGTCCAGGAGTAGATTTCGAAATCAGTCCATATTCCCTCTCTCCAGTAAACGTCCTCTTTGATAAGACTTCTAATATGCTCAATGTCCTCAGATTTAAAAATCCCAAAAACATATCTATTACATTTTGTTGGTCCTAATGTTATTAATGTACCTTCTTCTTTAAGTAATGAAAGTCTTTGAAGATGCTCTTCCCTAAAAGGTGTTCTCTTTATTAGAGCATCTTCACAATAAGACCCCCAAAGGACAAATTGATCCATAATTTTCAAATTAAATAAAGAGAATATTTCTCAAAATAAACATAGAAAGGACTTCGATGTTCAGCTTGATCTGTTGCCATTTTAAAAAACATCAATTAGTTGCTGCCCTTAGTTCTTTACAAAAAGAACCAGCTTCTTCGACTTTCATTCCCATAGAAGCATTAGCAATTCTTTTAACTAAAGCACTACCAACAATTGCACCATCTGCTCCCCATTCTCTAACTTGTTGAATATGTTTTACTTCCGAGATTCCAAAGCCAACAGCAATCGGACTAGATGAAGAGTGTTTTAGTTGCTTAACAAGAGTACCAACATTATCTTCTAGTGAAGACCTTTCTCCTGTGACTCCAGTAACACTTACTAGATAAGTAAATCCATTAGAAGTCTCTGCAATTTTTTTCATACGATCCTTGGGTGTAGTAGGAGCAACTAATAGAACCAAATCAATTTCTTTAGCTTCAGCCATCTCAGAAAGTTTCTCTGCTTCCTCTAAAGGAAGATCCGGAACGACAAGTCCTGAGACACCCACTTCCGAAGCTTTTAAGCAAAATTCTTCCAGCCCTTTGTTAATAAGTGGATTGGAGTAAGTAAATAAAATTATTGGTATTGTCAATTGATCTCTCAAATCAGACAACATTTCAAAAACCCTGTCAGGAGAAGTTCCCGCAGAAAGAGCTCGAGAAGCTGCTAATTGAATAATCGGTCCATCTGCTAAAGGATCACTGTATGGAATTCCTAGCTCAATCATGTCAGCGCCATTTGCTTGAAGTTCTAACAAAATCATGGCTGTGGTTTCCAAATTAGGATCACCTGCCATAAGGAAAGGCATTAATGCAATTCTTTTCTCCTTTTTTATTTTGGAAAAAGACCTACTAATATTTGTACTTTTCAATGTTCTAAGCCTTGGGTATCTATCTTTTTTATCATTTTTGCATCCCTAAGAGTAAAAAATTATTGAGAATTAGTAATTAAAACTTAAGTTTGTTCAATACTTTCTTCCTCAACGGTTTTTAGTAATTCAATTTTTTCTTCTTCTGTCATGGCCTCAAACTTTTCTCTAATTTTTTCATCAGTCAATTTTTCATAAGCCTCTCTGTATCGTTTACGTTGCTCCATAAAAGTCATATTCCCAGAAAAGACCCTTAATAGGTAAGAAGCAGTCCATGCAAAAATAATTAATATTAATATTGACTGTGCTGCAATACCAGCTGATATTGATTCAAATCCAAGTAACTGAAACACTTCATATCCCAAGCCGCCTAAAACAAAAACAAGCAAACCTATTTGAAAAACCTGTGCTCTTGTCAAAGTTCAAGACTCCTCTTTTCCATTCATTCTTAAATTAAGAAACGGTGCGAACAAAACCATTCCAGGAAAGAAAAGAAACACAAGTCCATATATAAAAAGGCGTTCTAACTTCCCCATAACATTCCAACGATTATTCATCCAATAAAAAAGAAATAAAGGAACTACCAATAAATACGCCCCTCCCAATACCACATAAGCAGATAATGTAATTATCGGACTAACAGCTCCCATTAAGCAAAAAGGGACTAAACACACAATTGAGATAGAAAAGATCATGGGAGTGGGGGGACTTGAACCCCCACGGCCAAAAAGCGGCCAACAGATTTTAAGTCTGGTGCGTCTACCAATTCCGCCACACTCCCCAGTAATAGCAAGGGTTGTCACAATGCTAGAGATTCAACTCTAAGCCATTCACATATTAGCGTAAACGTATGTGCTTAAATCAGTACTCTTAAGAATATCTAGAGTTAAATAATTATTAGAGGGATCACTTACCCATCTCATTAAAGTCCCGTACTGCCCAGCCAAGAGTTTCTCCTGCATGAAATGGTTTTACAAAATCATTTGGATCACCATCTAATCCAACATCAATCATTTGAGGTACGGAAATATTTTTTTTAACTAATGTTATTCTTTCTGTGTTTAAAGGTAATCCATAAAAAGTTGCTCCATTAATACTTGAAAAAGCTTCAAACCTATCCAGGGCATTTTCTTCTTCGAAAACTTTTAAATAGCTTTCCAAAGCGAAAGGGGCATTAAAGATTCCCGCACATCCACATGAGCTCTCCTTAAACCTGCGGGTATGAGGTGCTGAATCAGTTCCAAGGAAAAAGCAAGGTTTACCGCTGGTAGCAGCTTGTCTTAGAGCAATACGATGAATTTCACGTTTAGCTGTGGGTAAGCAATAAAAATCACTCCTTAACCCACCATTAAACATTGCGTTTCGATTGATATGTAGATGATGAGGTGTGATTGTAGCGGCTATATCAAAGTCACTGTTTTCTACAAAGTCAATTGCATCAATGGTCGTGATGTGTTCTAAAACCACTTTAAGTGATAAAAATCTTCGTAATAATGGTTCAAGGTGTCGCTCAATAAAGACAGCTTCTCTATCAAATACATCAACATTAAAATCGGTCACTTCTCCATGAATCAATAATGGCATACCAATTCTTTCCATCGTCTCAAATAAATTGTCGACTTTACTTATATCTGTAACCCCATACGAGGAATTAGTTGTCACATTAGCTGGATAGAGCTTTGCCCCATGAAAGACACCTTCTCTAAAACCTCTCTCTAAGACCTCCGCAGGCATATCATCTGTAAGATACGCAGTCATTAATGGGGTAAAAGAAACACCTTCAGGGATAGACTGGATAATTCTTTTTTTATACTCTTGTGCCTGGCTTATAGTAGTTATTGGCGGATCAAGATTAGGCATGATTATTGCACGACAAAACATATCTGCTGTATGACTTAAAACACCTTTAAGAATCTTTCCATCTCTCAAATGCAGATGCCAGTCATCCGGCTTTAATAATGAGATTTGATTAACAGAAGCAATCACAGGATTAAAGCTTTTTCAATGTATATCTTATGCAAGCTTGATCTATAAGTCTTCAAGTATCAATAAAGGGCTAAGATATTACGATAATACCAAATGAAAATAATATAAATTAATTCACTAATTTAGTTTCTCCATAAATTACTCAATTATGCCATCAATATTATTGTCATTTTTAGAGATTATTACTGGGATACTTTTACTTTTTAGCGGTGGGGAGTTCTTTATTCAAGGATCAGTCGCTTTAGCATTAATCTTTGGGATCCCTCAACTAGTTATTGGTTTAACAATAGTATCTCTCGGGACAAGTGCACCTGAACTATTTGTGAGTGTTAACTCCTCCCTCTCTGGATCAGATAGTCTGGCTTTGAGCAACATTGTTGGCAGCAATATTTTCAATGTGATGGTAGTTCTCGGAGGCAGTGCACTTTTACGACCTTTAAGAGTTGAAAGTCGTCTTGTAAGGAGAGACATTCCCCTTCTTTTCGCAGTCTCAACTGCCGTTTGGGGGATGGCAGCTTCAGAGCTGATAACTTGGCAATTTGGAGTAGCTTTGATAGTTGCTCTGATAATAAATACCACTTGGGAAATTCGCACAGCAAGAGAGGAGCCTCAAAAAACCCAAGATGCTGAGCCAGAAATCAATGCTGAAAGAGACTCAACAAGTTTATTAAATGCAGGCGTGAAATTATTAGGTGGTATTTTCTTGCTAACTCTTGGATCACGGCTGTTAATAGAAGGCGCATCTACAATTGCAGGATTATTAGGTGTAAGCGAAGCCATAATTGGGTTAACGATAGTTTCGCTGGGCACCTCTTTACCTGAGTTGATTACGTCATTAGTGGCCGCTATTCGTGGTCAAACTGATCTAGCAATAGGCAACGTAATTGGAAGTTGTTTATTAAATCAATTACTAGTATTAGGTAGCTGTTCTGTATTATCTGGAGCTAGTGGTTTAATAGTTGAGAATTTACTGATAACTAAGGATATTCCTATCATGGTAATTACTACATTTGCCTGCATGCCAATTTTTTGGACAAAAGGAATTATAAGCAGAGGTGAAGGCGGAGTTTTATTAGGATTATATATGCTTTATATTGCAGACAAAATAATACCTCTAACTCTACCAACTTTACATTCAGCGTTCAAAGAATTAGTTTTTGTAGCCATATCATTATCAATAATACTTATTATATATAAGACGATTTCTTACTGGTTTAGGCTAAGAAAAAGTTCTAACAACTGAACTCTCTACAAGCATCATCTCATTGTCACAAACTCCTCAGCAATTGTGGGGTGGAGTGCCATAGTATTATCAAAATCAGATTTTTTAGCTCCTAGCATTAGTGAGATTGATGCCATTTGAATAATCTCAGATGCATTGTCACCAATCATATGACATCCCAAAACTTTATTATTATTTTTATCAACTATTAGCTTTAAAATACATTTAGGGCCAGTCTTTGGCAATGACTTAGATAAGGGTCTAAATATTGATCTATATATTTCAATTTTATCTTTTCCTAACGACTGGATAGCCTTCTCTTCAGTTATGCCAACAGAAGCTATTTCAGGCTGACTAAATACAGCATAAGGAACAAAATCATAGTTAACCTTTTGAGCTGATTTACCATAATATCTGTCAGCAAACTTTCTACCCTCATCAATTGCAACAGGTGTCAAGTTGATCCTGTCAGTTACATCTCCAATAGCAAAGATATTAGAAATATTTGTTTTACTTTCACTATCAACTTTAATTTTATTTTCAAGAGTTTCTATACCCGCTTGTTCTAACTTCAACCCCTCTAAAAATGGCTTTCTACCAGTAGCGAAAAGCAATCCATTCGAGTCAAACTCTTTCCCTGTATTTGTTTTTATAATTAAAGATCCAGGAGTTCCTTTTATTGATGAAACATTCTCACCAAATATTAGATCAATTCCTTTACTTATCATTGCCTCGGTTAATGCTGAGGAAAGTTCATAGTCAAATCCTCTTAAAATCTGATCACCTCTTACTAACTGAGTAACCTCAACACCTAAACCCTGCAATATGCATGCAAATTCGCAAGCAATATAGCCTGCACCAACAATTGTAATTTTATTAGGAAAGCCTTTAAGAAGAAACATATCATCACTGGTCCAACCTAAAGATGCTCCCTCGATACTTGGTCTTTTAGGCCTACCTCCCACTGCAATCAGAATTTTTTCTCCATAAAGTTCATTTAAAGTCTCTCCATTTATTCGATTTATAATTGCAATACAATTTGAATTTCTAAACTCACCCCAACCTTTAAAAATCTCAACTTTAGCCTTATTTAAAAAATTCTCGTGTAATTCATTTAGCCTTTGAACTTCTTTTCTAACATTAGCTAATAAAATCTCTGACTTAGGCTTTAAATTATCAAAATCAAAACCATAAGATGGTGCCGACAAAAAACTCTCTGAGAGAGAAGAACCACATACTAATAATTTTTTAGGAACACAACCTCTTATTACACATGTTCCTCCGACAAGATCACCTTCGATGATTGCTACAGATGCTCCATAACTAGCTGCTTTCTTTGCAGCAGCCAATCCACCTGATCCTGCACCAATGACAATTAAATCAAAAGACCTTTTCAATTTTGCAACCTAGTATTATTTCCCTATTCTCGTTGAAATCAATGAATCCAACCATAAATGCAATGAGTTGGGAAGAATTAGCAACATATGCAGCTGATCCAATTGATCAAATCAATGGATTGAACAACCCTTATTCCTCACTTCGTCTTTTTAATAAAAGTGAGTCAGATGCAATTGTGACTCTTTACAGAGATAATCATGCTTGGTGTCCTTATTGCCAAAAAGTTTGGATTTGGTTAGAGCTTAAAAAAATTCCTTACCGGATTAAAAAAGTCACAATGCGTTGCTATGGAGAAAAGGAAAGATGGTATTTAAATAAAGTGCCCTCAGGAATGCTGCCTGCAATAGAAATTGAAAATCATGTAATCACAGAAAGTGATGAGATTCTATTTGTGTTAGAAGAAATTTACGGTCCTTTAGGTCAATCTCTAAACGAGAAGAAAGTCTTAGAACATAGGAGACTTGAAAGAGAACTATTCTCATCATGGTGTAATTGGTTATGTCGCAACTCTTTTTTCCAAACCCAAGAAGAACAAAAGAAAGAGAATTTCAAAAATGTTGCAAAGAAATTTGAAAAAGCACTACAAAAACATAATTCAGGATGGCTAACACCAATCTCAACAAAAAATGGTGAAAAGCCTGGATCAGCAGATGTAATTTTTATTCCATATGTTGAAAGAATGAATGCCTCATTGGCTTACTACAAAGGATATTCACTGAGAGAAGAGCACCCTTATATAAATACGTGGCTTGAAAATCTTGAAAAACTTGAAGAATATAGAGGAACTCAAGGAGATTTTCACACTCATGCTCATGATTTACCTCCGCAAATGGGAGGTTGCTTTACTTATTCAAATGCAAACCAACAATTTTTTGCTAAAGAAATTGATTCCGGTTCTGGATTAGAACAATTAGAACTAGTAGAATTAAATAATGAAAAAAAATCGGAACAAAACTTTGAAGCTTTGGTTTTAGAAAGAGTTATTAAACATAAAGAAAGAATCATTGCTGCTAGCCCAATGAAAAATAAATCATTTGATCAACCATTGAGAGCAGCATTAACCTCCATGATTTTAAAAACCAATTGTCCTCCAGAGAAGAATAGTGCCTCTGCATTACGCTACCTCCGCGATAGAATTTCAGTACCTAGAGATATGCCGTTATTATCAGGAAGATTATTTAGACAGGCTCTTGAACGCACCGCAAATATTGATGGTAGCGATCAAGGCCCTGGAATACCTACACGAAATAGGCTAGATCAAAATCCTATACAGTTTAATTAAAAAAATTAAACTTCCTATCACTATCACATCTTAAATTCAACGACGTTTTCGTGAATCGATCTGAAGAAGATCCTTTACTTTTTGAACTTGACTTGCCAATTGTGGCTCACTTGATAATTTCTTTTCTACTTGCTCAATCGCATACATAACTGTTGTATGATCTTTTCCTCCAAAAGATTCTCCAATACGAGGCAGACTTAAATCTGTTCCATGACGCATTAAATACATACCTACTTGTCTTGCCTGACTAACAGGTCTACGTCTACTTGGACTACGCATTTCCTCCTCAGTGACTCCAAAGACTTCAGCCACTTTTTCTAGCACTTGTTTAGGCTTAACTTCTACTCCTTGTCCAGTAGGATCAAGCATAGGTGCTACTGATTCCACTGTCATTGGCAACCCAGTTATTGAAGCAAAGGCAACAGCGCGAGTAAATGCACCCTCTAACTCTCTAATGTTAGAAGTAAATCGTCCAGCTATAAACTGAATCAAATCCCTCGGCAAACGCATCCTTTCATGCTCAGCTTTTTTTTGTAATATTGCCATTCTCGTCTCCAAGTCGGGGGCTTGGATATCTGCGATTAGTCCCATTGAGAATCTAGAAATCAAACGTTCTTGCAAGCGTGGTATTTGACTTGGAGGCCTATCACTTGTGAGAACAATTTGCCTGCCTGCCTCGTGCAAAGCATTAAATGTATGGAAGAATTCTTCCTGAGTATATTCTTTACCCTCTATAAATTGAATATCATCAACCAATATCAAATCAGCTTCTCTATATCTATTCCTGAAAGCTTGCATCCCATCTTTTCTTATAGCAACAATTAAATCATTAGTAAAAGTCTCAGTAGAAACGTAAGCAACCTTTGCATCTGGATCGATTTCCAGCCTGTAATGACCAATAGATTGCATTAAATGGGTCTTACCTAAACCAACTCCTCCACAAATAAATAGTGGATTAAACTCTCGGCCAGGTGACTCAGCTACTGCCATTGCTGCAGCATGAGCCATCCTACTATTAGGACCTACAACAAATCTATTAAAAACATATCGAAGATTTAAACCCGGTAAAAACTTTTTTATTGGGGCTTGTTTCGATTTAACGTCTAAATTCGCACGAGAAACATTCGAATTATTTTCTACATTAGAAAAAGTCTTTTTTTTATTGCTTATATTTGATGGAAATTCATCCTTAACTTTGATGTAAACTTTAACTTCATGACCAAATATCTCTGAGGCGATCTCTTCAATTGTATGAGAGTAATTTTTCCTTAACCAATCACTAGAAAAGCTATTTGGAGCAAGCAAAGTCAAGCAGCCATCTTTGAAATCAAAAAATTCAGCCGGACGTATCCATGTTTCGTATGAAGGCTTACTTAAATTCTTTTGCAGTAATTGCTGCACCTTAGTCCATAGCTCATTCCGAGTTGGCACATGCATTACCTAATGGACTACGAGTTTAGCTAAAAACTCAAGCCCGTCATTCTTAAATTGGGGAATCCAGTTGTAAGATTTGAATTGAATTATCTAAAACAGCAACCATAGCAATGGATTATAAAAATAATGACAAATATATATTTATTTTTTCAGTACAAAAATTAATCAGATGCAATGAATAGTAACCTAAGGTTCAAAAATATAGAATCATTTGAAATTAACAACTATGGATCTAATAAAAAATAAAATATTAACTACAAAAGAAATTAAAACTATTAATAAACCAACTATAGTTTTAATGACGAGATGGCCGGCAATATATAGATGTAAAAGTCGTTTATCAAATGATATAGGTGCATTTAAAGCAGCAAAGATACAAGTGAGACTAACGAATCACACAATTAATGTAGTCAAAGAAATTCAAAAAGAAGGTCTAGCAAACATAAAAGTTGCAATTGATGGTATTGGAATTAAAGCCGCAAAAAAATGGGCCATTTTAAATAAAATTAAAACGGTCGCGCTTCAAGGTTCTGGAAATCTGGGAACAAAAATGAAAAGACAATTTTTGAAGACTTATTCTCACCAAATTCGAAATCCTATCTTACTAATTGGAACTGATTTGCCTTCAATCTCATATTTTGAATTAACTCAAGCAATCCAAATACTTAATCATAAAGATATGGTTTTAGGCCCTTCAAACGACGGCGGATATTGGCTTATAGGACTATCAAATAAGCTTTTAAATCCTTTATGTTCCTGGCCATTTTCTGGTATAAGTTGGGGAAGCGATAAAGTCCTAGAAAAAACAATTCGATTAGCATCTTCAAATCGTATAGATTATCAACTTCTTCAAACTAAAAATGATCTGGATAATATTTTGGACTTGTCTCCATGGTTAGATTACAAAAGCTTCCGACTCTCAGCATCATTATACCAACTTTAAATGAAGCTAATCACCTCCCTCTTCTACTAGCTGATTTGCATGCATGGCCATATAATCATGAATTAACTATAGTTGATTGTGGGAGTAGAGATTTAACTATCTCAATTGCAAAAATACAAGGACTAGATGTTATTAAAAGTCCTGAAAAAAATAGAGGGTATCAATTAAATTTAGGCGCTTCAAATACAAAAGGAGATTGGCTTTTGTTCTTACATGCTGATAGTAGATTAGGGCCAAGATGGGTAAAGAATTTATATAAAATAATACAAAATAAAACATCAAGGAATTTTGCTTGGTACTTTGATTTTAAAATAAAAAAAAATAATCTAGAATTCAGATTTTTAGAAAAAGCAGTAGCACTAAGAAGTCATTTTTTACAAAGGCCTTATGGCGACCAAGGCTTACTAATACATAAAGAGCTTTATAATAATTCAGGAGGTTATTCCTCCTTGAAAATAATGGAAGATATCGAGTTTATAAAAAGAATCACCAAAAAGACTAAAGTAAAGAGTATCAGAGAAAATATATATACAGATGCTATAAAGTGGTCTAATACAAATATAATTAAACGTGCAATTAAGAATGCTAAATTAAGGAAAAAGTGGAAACAAGGTTATGACATAGATAAGCTTGCAAAAGAATATAATTAATAATTCTCTAACACGGATCTAACCGATTAATTTGAATACCAAAAAGCACATTTATTACCTTTTGGCTCTAAAGTCCAACCTTGCCTTTTATAAAAAGTGATCACATCAGAATCAGCAAATAAAGTTACTCTACTAATACCTTCCTTTTTTAAACTTTTCATTATATATGACATAAGTTGCTTACCTAATCCATAACCTTGATAAACCGGGTTAATCGCTACATCCCATATTGTTGCATCAATAATTCCGTCCCCTGTGCATCTTGCAAAACCAATCAACCTTGGAAATTTAGAGTCATGTTTCCACAGACCAACCTTAAGCAAACTGTTATCCAATGCACGTTTTACTCTCCTCAGTGGCCTTCTTCCCCAACCAACTGCTTGAAGAAGTTGCTCAAGTTCAATTAAATCGAAAGATTTTGAATTACTAAAAATGAAGAGAGATGAATTTTCTTGATTAAAGTATTGAAAAGCTTGTTGTCCATAAGTACGTTTCAAAGTTTCATCTGAAAGAATATTTTCATTTCTCCACCCTGGCATTCCTATTTTTGTTGATCCTAGATTAATCATAAATTAATATTACTTATATGGTTGTGAGTCCTTTTTCTTGCAAATCAGAAAGTTGCGAATAAAGTCCGCCTAAAGCCCTTAACTCTTTATGAGTACCTTGCTCAATTAAAACCCCTTTTCTCATAACGAGTATTCGATCAGAGGCTTCTATTGTTGCCAATCTATGGGCAATAACCAGGGCTGTCCTTTTCTCTAATAATCTATCAAGGTCTCTTTGCAAAGTTGCCTCAGTTGATGGATCCATAAAAGCAGTCGCTTCGTCCATGATTAATACTTTGGGATCTCTAATTGCAACTCTTGCAATAGATAAAAGCTGCCTCTCACCTGAAGAAAGATTTCCTCCTCTTTCACGAATATAAGTATCTAATCCATTTGGCAACTTTCTCAATAAATTATCAAGGCCTAAATCACTACATATATCTTTTAAGCGTTGATCATCTATTGAAGAATCTAAACGAAGATTTTCTGCAACATTTCCACTAAAAAGGAAAGTATCTTGAAGGACAACTCCAAGTTGTTTCCTCAATGAATTAATAGGTATATTTTTAATATTTTGACCATCAATGTATATCTTTCCATTTTGAGGTTCATAAAGTCTACATAATAATCTAATTAAAGTAGTCTTTCCTGAACCAGTTGGTCCAACAAGAGCAACATGTTCGCCTGGTTTAATTTTGAAACTTAAATTACTTATTATTGGCTCATCATCTCTGTAAGAAAAACTTACATTTTCAAATACAACTTCCCCAGAAACAGTTTTAATTGAATTAGTTGATTCTTTATTTACAGCTTGGTGCTTAACTTGATCATAAATCTCAATTTTCTTCTCAAGCAATTCACTTATTCTTTCAACTGCTGTTAGTCCTCCCTGTATTTGAGTAAATCTTTCTGCCAACTGCCTTAAAGGTTCAAATAGCCTTTGTGAATAAAGAATAAACGTGGTGAGAGTTCCTAATCCCATAGCACCAGCTGTAACCATGTAACCTCCTAAAGATATAACTAAAGCAACGGCAGCTAAAGAGACCCATTCAATAAACGCAGAGATACTACTGTCGTAAAAGATTGTTCCGTTTACAGCATTTTTATAATTAGTTCCAGTTTTAAAAAAGTTTTGGCCATTTATTGATTGCCTTCTAAACATTTGAACAACTTCTAGGCCTTGAAGGTTTTCCTGGAAATTTGCATTTAATTGGGAAAGTTCTTCTCTAACTTTATAATTTTGTTTTCGATAACGTTTTTGTAGCCATAATATAAATAAAGTAACAGGTATTTGGACAATCAAGAGGAGAATACCTAACCTCCATTCAATTAAAATCATAGTTATTGATATAACAATAAGACTTACAAAGTCAGCCAAGACACCTACAGCTCCACTACCAAAAACCTCTGATAATGCATCAACATCACTAGTCAATCTTGTAAGTAATTTACCAACTGGCATTTTGTCATGAAAACGTAAAGATAATGAAATGGAATGCGCAAACAAATCATTCCTAATTCTTGCCGTAAGCCTTTGACCAACAGATTGAATATTGTATGACTGAAATCCTTGCAATCCCAGCCTAAGTAGTACTGTTATAAATAATATTAATATTATTAAATTAATTGATAATTTATTAGACAAATTATCAAAAAAAAGTATCGTATCTTCTCCTCTTAAAACAGAAATAGCTTGCCCTACAAGAAGAGGTTGAATAGCTCCCGCTAATGCAACAGGTATTAATATTAAAAGTATGAGAATTAAACGTTTTTTTTCTTTTTTTAAATACTTTCCAAGTTTCTTAACTCTTCGAAAATCATTTTTTGCCATCAGAAAAGAGGTTGGACTGAGATTGGATTTGAATTGAATCAATAATTTCTTGTAGGTTTCCTTTATCAAGTCTTAGAGATAATGGATGTCCAACAAGCCGAGCACTTGATTTAAAAAGTTCTTCAATTTCAACAAGACCATTATCTCTAAGAGTACGACCAGTTGCGACTAAATCAACGATTGCTTCAGCCATACCTGTGATGGGACCAAGCTCAACAGATCCACTCAAATGAACCAATTCAACAGGCAAATCAATTTGATCAAAAAAATTCTTTGCGCAGTTAGTAAATTTGCTTGCTACTCGGCAGTTTGGAGGCAAGTCAGAAGCACTCAAATAACCACTGCTGGACTTAACTGCAACTGACATATGACACTCTCCAAATCCAAGGTTTACTAAATTCGATACTTGTAATTTCTGCTCTTGCAATACATCAAAACCCACTATTCCTAATTGCGCCTGACCATAAGATACGTAAACAGGAACATCACTGTTCCGTACCAAAAGAGCTTTAGCCCTGCCACAAACTGACGGAACCATTAACTGTCGATTGCTATCTTCTAAAACAGCAGAGAAGTCAATTCCAACGTCAGAAAACATTGATACTGATTCTTTCAATAAAGCCCCTTTAGCTAATGCAACTGTAAACATGTCAAAAACAATTGGATTGGACTCTAACTATTCCATTACCTAAATAAACAATGTTAGAGAAAAAAAGCGAATTCATTATTTACCCAATTACTGTCTTACAGGACAATATCGTATGGGTATGGGTCCACAATTGCAATGCAGTGGTAATAGACCCCTCCATATCTAGCCCAGTAGAAAAATGGCTTTTAGATAAAGATCTCTCATTAAAAGCTATCCTTCAGACACATCATCATGATGACCATATTGGTGGGACACAAAAGTTAATTAAAAGATGGCCGAATGCAAAAGTAGTTGCATCAAAAAAAGAACTTAAAAGAATCCCTTTTCAAACATTTTCGGTTGATGATAATGATATTTTTTATTTAATGGATAGCGAGATTAAAGTTATTGAAGTGCATGGTCACACTAACAATCATATAGCTTTTTACATATCAAAAGCAAATGCAAAAGATAATATATTATTCCCTGGAGACACACTTTTTGGAGGTGGATGTGGTCGACTTCTAGAAGGTACTCCTATTCAAATGTTTGAAAGCTTAAATAGACTTAATACCCTCCCAGAAAACACTAGAGTATATTCAGCTCATGAATATACAGAAAACAACTTAAAATGGGCTTTATCATTAGAACCTAATAATATTTATATTACAGAAAGATTACAGATTGTTCAGAATAAACTTCAGAACGGAATGCCTAGTCTTCCAACGACACTATCAGAAGAAAGAAAAACAAATCTATTCTTAAAAGCAAAAAATGTTGAAGATTTTACAGCGCTTAGAAGACACAAAGATTGTTGGAAATGTTAAATTTATTTTATATATCAAATCTTTTAAATCAAGCTTATTAACTCATGAAAAGTTCAGCGATTGAGCCAATCGAAACAAAACTTGCGCCTAAACCAGTTGGCCCCTATAACCAAGCAATTTTAGTAGAAAATTGGTTGTATTGCTCAGGACAAATTGCTTTAGACCCTTCATCTGGTGAAATGGTCGGATATGGAAATATAGAAGAAGAAACTAAACAAGTTCTAAAAAATTTAATAGCCGTAGTCGAAACTGCTGGAGGGAAAAGTTCAAACATTATAAGAACAACCATTTATTTAACTGATTTAAATGATTTCGTAAAAGTAAATTCAATTTATGCAGAAACCTTCTCTAAAACAGTAAGCCCCGCAAGAGCATGCGTTGAAGTATCAAATCTTCCTAAAGGAGGAAAAATTGAAATAGATTGCGTTGCTTGGTTAGGGAACTAGAAGTAAAAACAACATTGTGACTAAATAGAAGCTTGCCACTTTGCTAAGTGGCCCCATTATTGTCTAAATTAATAATTGATTAGAAATAAACAATGTCCACTGCCAAGTTGACTATTGGCGAACTAGAAGCAGGATACCCTCTTTACTGCAAAGCATTAAGGAGGCTTTTGCAACAAGGACGTACCTCTGATCAGATTCAAAGGACTGTTTGCTGGAGCCACTTAGAGACTCTTAATCGGTGTTTGCCAGGAAGATACAAAACCCCTTCCTATCTAATGGCATTAATCAAAAGAGATCTAGAACAACCAAAAGAGGAAGATTAATGTTCTTGTTGTTTATTTAGAAGATCAATTTTACTTGCGAAATCATGATCATCTTTTGATATTTCCTCTTCCCCACTATTTTCCATAGGTCTGACAGTTATATTTGCATAAGTCTTCCCAAAACTTATATCAGGGAAGCGATTGACCCTCTCGCAAAAGTCACCTAGCGCATCAAGAAAATCTCTATTTTTTTCATAAGATTGAAATTCGAACCTTTTTTCTAGACATGATGGTCTTTTTTTTTGCCTCCACCCTTCCATAAAAACAACTTATCTTTTATAAAAACTACTACATCATGAATTAATTCAAAGAATAGTTCATAAATGAAAAACTACTTAACTTCTCCTTTTTGCTCCACTCCCTCTCAATGCTGGCTCAACCTCAGCATGAGGACGAGCAATTATATGCGCAGCAACTAATCCATCCCCAACACGCTCACATGCATCAGCACCTGCTCTCACTGAAGCATTTACAGCACCAGTCTCACCACGAACCATTACTGTTACATATCCTCCCCCAACGAGTTCTTTAACAATCAAATTAACTTCAGCAGCCTTAGTCATTGCATCTGCTGCCTCTATTGCTGGTACAAGACCGCGAGTTTCAATCATTCCTAAAGCTATTCCAAAATTTGACTTAGCTTGAAAAGCTTTATCTTTTCCAATTGGAGGTTTAGATGATCCACCACCCACAGAACTATTGGATAAATTTTTAGAAGTAGAAATTTTTAAATCATTATTAGAAGAATTTTTATTTAGCTCAGACTTTACTTTAGGGGAAGTTTTTAATTGAGCAGTTGAATTCAAAGGAGTAATGTCAACCACTTGATCTTGAGGTTTAATACCCTTATCACTACTTTTTGATTGACGATTTTGTGATGTAGGCATGAATTTATAATTTTATAGGATTGAGCTTTTTTGAATAAATGGTCAAACTAATCATCAGGTGACCAATGATCAATAATCCCACCAATAGTCAAATCGGTTTGAACATTAGGGTCTGGGCATCCCCACCTCGCTGCAGTTCCTGTTGCGGTAAAAACCCAATTACCTTCTCTCGCTCCGACAGGATCAACAGCCACGAGTCTTTTACCTTTGTTATTACACAATATCCTTAAATGCATATGTCCTAACCCTTCGACTCTCTGTGTACAAACTAAGCGTCCCATAACTTGCATGATCTCCATTATTTTGCTCCTCCTGAAATCTGTTGTTGTGTCTCTGGGTCCCAATGATCAATAATTCCAACAATTGTTAAATCACTTGGATAAGATTTACTTCCAGCAGCTTCTCGAGCGGCAGAACTTCCTACACAGATAACCCAATCATCTGGTTTACATCCAACAGCATCAACAGCTACTTTTTTTGAGCTGCCGTCCAACACAACCTGCAAATGCTTATGTTCAAAGCCTGGAATACGATTGGTTGAGACAAGTGGTTTGAGAACTTTACAAATAAGCATTTTAGTGAGCCTCCTGAGTGACTGGATCAAGGGAAGAGCCTACAACTTCTGCAGGAGTCTTTTTATCTCGATCTCGAATAGTAAGAAATGTGTGAAGTGAACCATTATCTATTAAATCTCGATAACGAGACTTAATAGCCTCGTTAATTCTATGACAATCAGATAATGCTCTATTTCTTGCATGAGGGACGCTACCTGAGTAATCAAAGCGGATGACAATAGGAATTGGTAAACTTCTAGAGATATTGAGACCTGTAAAAATTTTCACTCCGACATCGAGATCAGGAGCTCCTTGTTCAACAGTCTCCAAATGAGCAAAATAGGTAAGATTCCTTAAATGAACTTCTTTAAAACCAATACCTACCCCAATAAACCTTTCAGCATGACCTGCATCTTGGTAGCTTCCGGAATGAAAATTTTTCACATAGTCAATTTGAGATATATTATTTGAAATAAGCTTTGTAATAAATTTGACCATATTCGGATCTGTTTCTCCAGGACAAACACTCTTGACATTTTTTTGAATTTTTTGAAGAGCCTCTTCAGAATTTAGAAATTGAGTTTCTTTGTATATTTCATTTGCACAAACCCATGATTTCAAATCAACTTCATTAGTTTTCGAAGGCGTATGAACTCTTATCGCATCTGTATCTGTATCAATACCAATTAAAAGTAAATCAACTGATGCACCACAGCAAAAACTATTTTCGACTGCTTCCCTAAAATCTAATAATCGCTGTAAGCCCTCTGATGCTGCTAACTCATCATTACTACCATGAGCAGCACATCCTTGGTGTGTAGGGTCAACAGAACTAAAATGATAGATTACTGATTTTAAATATCTTGTTGGCTCAGTTGCAGGATTAGGAATTGACTCTCTATATCTACTATGTTCAGTTTTAACCCAACGGTTAACTGTTTTTTCAATATCAAATAGTGCGCCTGCATGAGAACGCCTCCTTACAGAACTAAAAGGTATACGTAATGCATAAGAAATAGCATGAGCTAATCGACCGTCGGCACAAGGAGTTATGTCTAAAAGATGAAATCCACATTTGTTTAGGAAAGACTGAAAAGATTTAGCATCTTGACTGTCTCCAGATCCCTGTAGTGGATCTGAATCAAAAAATTCATTACTCGTCAATTGGTGTGATTGAAAAACACACCATGCAAACAAGGCACTTATGTCAACACTTCCAACCCAAGCCTTTTCAAGTATGTGCAGTGGCAATTTGTAACCTAATTCTGCGTGACATAAAGTTTGAGCTCTTTCTACAAAATTTAAATCATTTTGAAGACTAGAGACTCTTTTTAAAAGAGGGACAATATTATCAAACCGACCTTTCACCTTATTTTCGTATTGATTTAACTTCTGATTTTCTTGAGAATTAGTTAATGGATGATCAGTAGATAAAGAGCTTATAGTTTTTATTTCATCGGAGAAAGACTTAATGGTTTTAATAACTCCAGAATTTAAGTTCTTGGTCTCTAGGTCATCAAATCTCTTCATAGGAGCTGTAGGCCCACTACGAGATTTCTTGGCCAAATTACGATAGGCCATTGACTATTTAACCTCTTGCTCCACCAGAGAAAGTAACCAATTGGCCATCCCTTGTATTGCCACTAGAACCAGTGATTAGAAAGTCTGGTTCGGGGACCTCTTGGTTTCTTTTTAGTTCAGCTGCGTTCATTGCACTCATTGGTCCTGGACGAGAAGGATTTCTACGCTTAGCAGATGCCCCTTCTGTTCCAGTGACATGCTCTCCTCTAGCCCAATCATCACCAGTTATATTCAATCCTGCTGATTGTCCTTCTCCTGTTATTTGTGAGGTTGGGCGTTGCTTAGATTCTTCATTAATTATTTGATCAACTTTGTTATTCTGAGAATTTGATGTTTTTCTGTCAAAGCGAAATTGTTCAGTACCAGTCACTTTATTTGCAGCCATATCGAATGGCCCAGTAATTCTTGAGCTATCTTCGTAGCTCGTACCAGTGACACCTGTATTGATTTCATTTTGAATATGAGCTTGCCTTGCTGGAGATTTCACGCTGAAACTTGTCCATGCAGCTGCTTTTTCGATATTTTCCTGATGAGCATAACCTTCGGGAATATTTGAAATACCGCAATTCTCACTCAATTGATCACCTCCTATATAAGGAGTACCAGTCAAAGGCTCACAAGCACCTTTATGCGCGCCAGTCATTTTTCCGCCTATACCAGGCTGCTGACCAGTCAATCTTGCTCCAGGAGTAGCAACTTTCCTAGGAGTTCTAGCCTCTATCTCAGATGAAGCTGAATTGTCACACCATTGATTAGCCTGATCTAATCCTGCATAGGGTGTACCTGTTACTGCTTTACAAGTACCAGGTTCATCTCCTGTTACGAGAGGCGATCTACCTGTCATAGTTCCACTAACAGATAGAGTTTTATTCGTAATACTTAGGCCAACTTTTGCTGGATCAGGAGCAGGCTTGCTTCCACAAAAAGAATCATATTGCCCAGAACCCACATACTCATCTCCAGTCACATTCTTGCAACTACCAGCCTCATTACCAGTAACATTATCTCTTCTCGACACATCAGTACCAGTTACACCGTTTCCACGAATTGTTGTTAGTGAGGCAACCTTTTCTGCTGGTCTACCAGAGGGTAGTGGATCAGAACCTAAATACTGATCACCAGTTAAACCTTTATTTGATCCTGCTTCATTTCCAGTAACCAAAGCAGACCTTCCTGTCATGGTTCCACTGACTTTTTGACCATCAATAGTTTGGCTATAGCCAATTTTAGATGGTGAAGGGTTAACTCCTCCGCAATAATTATTAGATTGATTCGCAGAAACATATTCAGTCCCTGTAAGGTTTTTACAAGTTCCAGGCTCGTCACCAGTAACCTTCTCTGATCTACCAACCTCGTTACCAGTTACAAGATTTCCATGACTAGTATTTGTGACTGCTACTTTTGCAGGCTGACTTATCGGGGTATTTGATCCATTACAGAAAGAATCTATGACTTCTGAACCTAAATACTGAGTACCAGTTATTGAACGGCATGTACTTGCCTCATTACCAGTAGTTTTAAGAGATCTATTCGCCTGAGTACCTGTAACAATTTGTCCAGTAGAAGTCTCACTTATACCAATCTTCCAATGAGCATCTGGGACATTAGCATTTTGCTTCGCTCCATTCTTATTTGGACCACATGGACGAGTTACTGATGTGCGTTTTGATCCAGTGGCACCAGTTTTACTTTTAAGTTCTCTAACTCGTTGAGCTATTTCCTTAGTAGTTAAATCTGGATTACCTTGTCGAGCAACTGATGCAGCTGTAGTTGGTTGTTTCCCTGCAGACTTACCATGTTTTGACAAGGCTTCTCTCCGCGCCAAAACAAAAGCTCTACTTGAATTAGTAATTGCTTTTCTTTTTACAGTTGAGCGGTGATCAGTAGTTCTCTTATTCAATTTCAAACTGATTTCTGGTTTTTGAGTTGGTTTAATAGTCTCTTCTAAAGCTTTTTGCTCACATTCTGGACAACAATGTTCGGAATTTTTTGCATCATAAGAAGGAGCATTTTGAACTTTTTTTCTCTCAAGATCAACTCGAGTTATATCTTTAGTGTTATCAGCCGATTTCCCTCTACGAGATAAAGCTTCTCTTCGTGCGATAACAAGTTGACGACTTGGTTTAGCTACTGACCTCTTATTATATGATCTTGAACCAGTTGATTTCCCAGGAGTACCTGATTGATAGCTACTAGCACTTGACTGAGAAGAATTATTAGAATTTGCCAAATTATTTTGGGGCTTAACAAAAGTTGAATCAGTTCTTGTAACTCTTGCATCGCTTGAGGAACGAACCCTATTAGGTGTTGAACCTTTAATAGAGGCATTCTTTCCTCCTTGACTTAGAGCCTGTCGGCGATCAAGAACTAATTGTCTACTAGTTTGTTTTGCCATATCAACCCAATGGAGAGATCGTAAAAAAGATTTTAATTCTCAAAAGAATTATTAGCCCCAAATATGTTTCGGAGCTAATTTATAAAAGACTACTAATCTAGCGGCCTTGGAAAACTACAAAGCAAGTACCTTGACTTTGTGTATACGCGTCATATCCAACGATACGAACGTGATGGTCAGGATATGCTCTATGGCAAGCTTCTAACTCGCTAACAACCAAATTTAAATCTTTCTCGCCAAAGAAAGGTAACTTCCAATAAGACCAATAAGTCTGCATTGAACCACTTGGCTGAACATGCTCAATAACTGGGCTCCAACCCTGAGCAATGATATAAGCAATTTGATCGTAGATTTCGTCCTGGGTCATCGGCGGTAAGAAGCCGAATGTTTCCAGGGTGGCGACTGTTTGATAGTCACCTACTGTGCTCTGGAAAGGCATGGTGAACTTTAGTTAGTGAATGAGTGAAAGTCGATTTGGTTATCGACTAGTGAATTTAAGAAAGTTAGAGGCAACTTATAAGGTCACCTCTATATCTTTATCTACTGAACGTCGAGTTTATCGACTGTATCGAATTCGAACTTAATCTCCTTCCATGTCTCAAGAGCAATTGCCAACTCAGGGCTATGCTTTGCGGCTTCTAGAAGGATATCGCGACTTTCTTTTTCGATTTCTCTACCTGCATTACGCGCTTTCACACATGCCTCTAGAGCTACTCGGTTAGCGGCTGCACCAGCAGCTGATCCCCAAGGGTGTCCATGAGTACCACCTCCAAATTGGAGACATGAATCATCTCCAAAGATTGCAAGCAATGCTGGCATATGCCAAACATGAATACCACCAGATGCCACAGCAAATACACCAGGCATAGAACCCCAATCTTGATCAAAGAAGTTACCGCGAGTACGGTCCTCAGGGACAAAGGATTCACGAAGATTATCGATATAGCCGAGAGTTGTTTGACGGTCTCCTTCTAATTTTCCAACAACTGTTCCTGTATGAAGTTGATCTCCGCCAGATAGACGCAAACACTTAGCAAGAACTCTGAAGTGGATACCATGCTGAGGATGGCGGTCAATAACCGCATGCATAGCACGGTGAATATGAAGAAGCATGCCATTTTCACGGCACCAATTAGCAAGACCTGTATTAGCAGTAAAACCACCAGTGATGTAGTCATGCATGATGATTGGCATATCAAGTTCTTTAGCGAACTCAGCACGCTTATACATCTCTTCAGGAGTAGTTGCTGTGCAATTCAGGTAGTGACCTTTAACTTCACCAGTTTCCTGTTGAGCTAGCTTTACAGCCTCAGCAACAAATTCAAAACGCTCTCTCCAACGCTGGAATGGCTGAGAATTGATATTCTCATCATCTTTAGTTAGGTCAAGGCCGCCTCGAAGGCATTCGTAAACAACACGACCGTAGTTTTTACCAGAAAGACCAAGCTTTGGCTTAATAGTACAACCAAGTAATGGACGACCGTATTTATTAAGACGATCACGCTCTACTACGATTCCGCTTGGTGGTCCGCCGCAAGTCTTGATAAATGCCATTGGGAAGCGAATATCTTCAAGTCGAAGATGTCGCAGTGCTTTAAAACCAAAGACGTTTCCAACAAGTGATGTCAAAACGTTAGTTATAGATCCTTCTTCAAAAAGATCTAGCGGATAAGCAATAAATGCATAGAAGGCATCCTTGTCTCCAGGGACATCTTCAATGCGGTAACAGCGGCCTTTGTAGAATTCAAGATCTACAAGTAATTCTGACCAAACTGTTGACCATGTACCGGTAGATGATTCAGCGGCAACAGCTGCTGCAACTTCTTCTTTTGGTACACCTTCCTGACCTGTGCATTTAAAACATGCAAGTAGATCAGTATCTAGGGGGACGTAATCAGGAGTGAAGTAAGTATCTCTATACTCCTTAACTCCAGCATCATACTTTTTAGCCATTGATAGCTCCTGTTAATTAGTTTAGAAGGTTGAAAATTTGAAAAGTCCTCTCCTCTTAGGACTTAGTCAAGATTCAGTCCTTCTGACCTAAGAAGTTACCGTTACCCAAAGCTGGCTCAACTTCACGATGAGGACGAGCAATGATGTGAGCGGCAACAAGTCCGTCACCTACACGCTCACAAGCGTCTGCGCCTGCGCGAACTGCTGCGTTTACTGCACCAGTTTCTCCGCGAACCAAAACTGTTACGTAACCACCACCAACAAATTCACGACCAATCAAGCGCACTTCTGCTGCCTTGGTCATCGCGTCAGCAGCTTCAATAGCTGGTACTAATCCGCGTGTCTCGATCATGCCGAGAGCAATACCCATTGTTTCGCTAGCCATGTCCTATTTCAGTAAAGGGATGGAATGTTCAGGAGGGACAATGGCCCGCCAAAGAGCAATTAGTCAAGGGAATTTTCTAATAGCGCTGATTACAGTTTCTAGTCCTATTCATAAGCTGAGCTTATCACCCTTGCTACGACAGTTGAGTAACGCTGTTCGATTATTAGTCAGGACATACTCATATTGCATTGCGTAAACAAGTCCATGTAGTTATTTTTACCCACGAGACAGCTTCCTGGCCAAGTCAGGGTTGGAATGTTCGCCCAAAAACTGTCTCAAAATCATCTAAAAAACTCAACTACTATTGTTTTTGACTGCTTCCTGTAAGACTATATAAAACTAGTTAAAGTACAAGATTTGAAAAAGCCACTAATAACCATAGCTAGTGGTAATCCTAAGAAGGTTGCTGAAATAGAGGCTATGCTTGGGCCACTCCCAATTGAAGTTAAAAAACAACCTAGTTCTCTTGATGTTGAAGAAACTGGAAAAACATACCTAGACAATGCAATATTGAAAGCAAAAGCAGCAGCAGCATTAACTAATAGTTGGACTATCGCTGATGATTCTGGACTTGAAATTGATTCTCTTGGTAATGCCCCCGGTATCTTTTCTGCTCGACTTGCAGACACAAATGAAAAAAAGATAGAAAAAATTCTTACTGCCCTTGGTGAAAGTCCTTACAGAAGTGCAAAAGTCTGCAGCGTAATGGTGCTCTGCACTAATCGTGGAGAGATAATTAAAAATACAATAGGAATTTGCTGGGGTGAAATTCTAAAAAAGCCTGCTTATCCAAATGGAGAATTTGAATCATTATTTTGGGTTCGTGAAACTAATTGCACTTATGGAGAATTAAATAATGCACAATTATCAAAACATGGAAGTAGAGGTAAAGCAGCTAGAGAGTTAGCCCCTTACCTTTTGAGAGCTATAGGAATTAAAAATAATTAATTTCTATTTATTTGATCAATAGATCTCATCGCGGCCGCGGCAGCCTCCTCAACATCACCCTCTTTCCCAGCCAAAGTCAATCTTCCAAAAGCACCAACTCCTTTTACGTCGACAATTGTGATATTTGAAGCCTTCTCTGCCTCGTTTGCAGCCATCAAAACATATCCCGCTGGTTCAGTCTCAAGAATGAACATACTCATACCAGATTGAATCATTGAGCCACGTCTATTTTGGCGATTGATCAAAACAGCATGGTCTGGAGTGATAGCGCGAATAACTTCAGTCCAGGTGACTTGAGGATTAGTTCTCCTATCAATTGTGCTTCCTATCGCATCTAAAACTACATCACCTGAATGTAAAACTGTACTTTGATCTCGGTGATAAAGAGCAAGAGATCCAAATGCCCTTTCAACGATCATTTGACCTAACCGAACATTACTTGCTTTTAGTGCGATATCTGTAACCCTGTGCACAGCCATTCCAGGAGAAACCTCCATCCATAGGCAGGCATCCCCAGGTATGGGTAAAAATCCTGAACTCGCAGTTCCCATATAAGCAGCAAGTTGAGGTTGCAAAGAATCTAGAAATACATATGTTCTTAATTCAATTTGTTTTACATGACTGGCTTGACGAGCGACTAACGATTTTTCCGAATCTGTTGTTATTACTCGTTTTGGGTCTTCAGAAAGGTATTCATTTACTTCTGCACCAGTAACTCTCTGGCTACCACCAAGTCGCCTTTCATTATTTTCAAATGTAGCGAATCTTCTCATGGGCGGGATACTACCTCAAATATTGTCTTTTTAGCTAGCAATTTAGACTTGCATGCTGAATTTAAGCCGATAAATTCAATATATATTGAACTGATTGAAGAATGTCTGCACCTCAACCAAAGGATCCGAAAAGCAATAACTCAAACGCTGAAATCAATCCGGAGCAAGCGCTTGGCTTAGTCTCTTTAAGTCTTATGCAAAAATTGTCTGACAAAGGTATTGCCAACTTGAATTGGTTAAAAGAAGACGAAAAATGTGATACATATGAGCTGCGTCAAAGACTTGAACTAACTTCTCTAGCTATAGAAACAGGAGCGCCACTAAGCACTACAGAAGTATCAAAACTTTTAGGCGTCAGGCCAGGCTCCTCGAAAGTTGAGAGAGGTGGTCTTATTGCTAAGAAGATATCAAGAAATGTTTGGAGATTAATCAAATCAAGCCAAGAAAATTCTCACTGGCGCAATTAACAAATGAACAAATTTAGGCTTTATAGTGTGCCTTCGCATCGTAAAGAGTTTCTTCGTTGATTTCTCTACATCCAGCTTGGCGTGCATAATTCTCTGTATTTCTCCTTACTTTACCTCTAACAAAAAATGGGATTTTCGAAAGTTCTCTTTCTCCTTCATTTGTCCATATAGGATCCGTATTTGAAGATGTTGTGTCACTTGAAATATTTGTTTTCAGCTCTTGATTAACATTTTGATTTCCTTTCCCACCTAGATGTCCTAGATGACTTTGATGACCGTCAACAAATTCGAAGTCATGCTTAAACATTCCAATTAAATGTTCCTCAAGTCCCATCATTAATGGATGAACCCAGTCATCAAAAATAACATTTGCACCCTCCCATCCCATTTGAGGGCTATATCGAGCAGGTACATCCTGCACATGCATTGGTGTACTGATTACAGCGCATGGAATACCAAGTC
>QCHR01000012.1 GCA_003277985.1 Prochlorococcus sp. AG-402-G06 | reverse complement strand
TTAGACAACATTAATGAATCTTTATCCTTAATTAAATAAAATTTAGAGATAAATCTTTTATCAATTATTTCTTTTAATCTTGATAGAATATTAAAAGGTCCGACTATAATTTTGCCCCAAGATAGAAAAGCTTTAGATTGCTTTTCTCTTGAATTAATATCTAAAAGTTGTATGGCTTTTCTTTGAGGTTTCCATCCCTTAGGTTTTAAGCCATAACTTATATCCTCTAAATTCTTTGCAAGTGGCTTTGCCGAACGTACAGCCCAAACTCCTGAGGAAGGCCGGGGATACTTATTAATGACTCCACAATCTCCTACAGCAAATAACTCAGAATAATTGAGGACTTGAAAAGTATTTTTTGTTAGCACCCTCCCCTCTTCATTTATAGGTAAACCACTATTTTTTATCCAATCAAATGATTTATTACCTGTACAAATTAACTTTGGATATGAAGTATATGTATTCTTTTGTGTGATCTTAATATTTAAATCATTTAACTTTTTCAATAGATTTTTATTAATCTTTCT
The DNA here is from genome assembly GCA_003277985.1 of Prochlorococcus sp. AG-402-G06. Classification (GTDB taxonomy): domain Bacteria; phylum Cyanobacteriota; class Cyanobacteriia; order PCC-6307; family Cyanobiaceae; genus Prochlorococcus_B. Next base: position 39,350 of record QCHR01000012.1, on the reverse strand, counting down.
TACTGATTTAACTTTTAATAGAATAGATCTTTTTGGCCATCTTTTTCTTAAAGAAAACGCTATTTCTATTCCAGCGAATCCACCACCAACAATTACAAATGGTTTTGCCGAAGCATCATCTTTATGTATATCTTGATCTACGATAAATTTATAGGATTCAGAAAAAGGTTTTATTGTCACCGTCAAATCTTTATCTCCTCTAATTAAAGATTTAGAATTAAAGTTAGTTTTTGTTCCTACATTCAGGGACAATGACGAATATTTAATTTCTGGGCGTCCCTTTAATAATAATTTTTTTTTCTTAAGTTCAATCCCATCAATTTCTGCCATAACAAATGAAACACCTGCTTTTGAAGCAAGGTCCCTCAAATCAATTAGTATTTCTTCAATCTCGTATTTACCTGCCAGGACACCTGGAAACATCCCAGAATAAATGGTTGTACTTTCTTTATTTACTAAAGTAATCATTCCAGCAGGCTTCAATTTTGGATTCATTGCCCATCTGAGCAACACAAGGGAATGAGTATGACCTCCACCAGCCAGAACAATATGATCACTGAACATGATTTTTTAAATATTTCTGGAACACAATCAGATGCCTATGATTTCAAAAAAGCAAGATTAGGAATTATTGGAGGAAGCGGACTATATAGGATTGAAAATCTCAAAGATACAGTCGAGATAAGCTTAGACACTCCCTTTGGAAAACCTTCTAATAAGTTACTAATAGGCAATCTATTTGGAATAGAGATTGTTTTTCTAGCCCGCCACGGAGAGAAACATACATTAAACCCAAGCGAAATTCCGTACAAAGCAAATATTTGGGCTATGCGCTCTCTAAACGTGAGATGGTTAATCTCGGCATCAGCGGTGGGATCGTTAAAAGAAGATATAAAACCTTGCGACATTGTTATTCCTGATCAATTTATTGATCGAACTCATCAAAGACCATTGACTTTTTTTAATAATGGAGTTGTAGCTCACATAAGCATGGCAAATCCTTTTTGTGAAGTTCTTTCTCAAATACTCTCGCAAGAAATAGAAAAACTTTTAACAAAAGAAAAAAAAATGCATATTGGAGGAACATATCTTGCTATGGAAGGACCGGCATTTTCAACAAGAGCAGAATCAAATTTATATAGAGATTGGGGATGCTCAGTAATAGGTATGACAAATCATACAGAAGCTAGATTGGCAAAAGAAGCCGAAATCGCTTACTCAAGCCTATCCTTGGTTACTGATTATGATTGTTGGAATCAAAATTGCGAAAATGTATCCGTAGAGATGGTCATTGATAATCTTCAGGAAAATGCAAATTTTGCAAAATCAATAATCTCTGCTGCCGCTAAAAGAATCTCATCATTAAGGCCTTCAAGCTCTTTTCATGATGCTTTAAAAAATGCGCTAGTTACTCCAAAAGAATATGTACCAAATAAAACTAAAGCCAAGATAGAATTATTTACTGATAAATATTGGAATTAAAAAACCAACCGATAATAAATATCAGTTGGTTTCTATGTTCTTTCAAATAAATAGTAATTTTCTAGTTAAAACTAACCAGCGTTACCAATACCAGTGTATGAACCGTAAAAGAAAATACCAAGAACAAAAATAACAGCTGTTCCACCTGCAGTAGCTACTAACCATAAAGGAAGTGCTCCCTCTGTCCACCGTCTTTCCCAGGAGACTGCAGGCATACCATTTGGCAGACGATCTCCTGCTCGTCCATCAGGTCCTTTTAATTTGCTCATGATAAAGAGATTTAGTTAAAGAAGTAACTGGAAAAAAGAATTCCCATTACAAAAACAAGTAAGAGTCCAAGATAAAGACTTGTTCGGTTTAATTCAACCGGAACTTTATTTGGATTTGGATTGACTTGCATAGATAATAAAGCAATCAGATGAAAATTGGTTATTTCAGACGCGAGTCAAGTTCAGCCTTGGAATCAAAGCGCTGAACAACAACAGGAGCTTTGCTTTCTCCAGCCTGAAAATACGTATCTGGTCTAGGAGTTCCAAAAGCGTCGTAGGCAAGCCCAGAAGACACAAATAAAAATCCTGCCACGAAGATCGCAGGAAGTGCCACAGCATGGATAATCCAATAGCGGACACTAGTAATGATCTCAAAAAACGGGCGTTCCCCGGTAGAGCCGGCAGCCATAGCCTCACTTAATCAGCTCAGTGATCTTATCAAGCGAAACCAAAAGAAACGGTCTCTGTTGCAAGGTGGTTACACAGAGTCATGGAAATCATCAAAAATTAATGATTTCAACCCTGCCATCGCAATAAATTTCCTCTTTCCCCGAAAACAAATCCCTTAGGACTGTCACTATTAGAATCGTCCACAAATAAAATTCTGATGAAATTTGTTGGAACAGATTCACCAACCGGGTCTTTTTCCCATGTTTTTCCATCATCATTGCTCACTAATAAAGTTCCATTTCCTCCAGCGGCCCAAATCGACTTAGATGGATCCCAAACAAGGTCTTGATAGTTATATCCATTGACGATTGGGATTATGGGCTTAGACCAGGAGTCGATTTCATTAGGATCTTCATTAAATCTAATTTCAGCTCCTCTAGAAAGCATCCATAAATCGCCATTTGGCTGTTCGCCAACACTTTGAACTCTCTTGCTGCTTGCTCTTTGATGAGGGCTCCATGTTTCCTCTCCTGGGCTTAGAACTGAGAAAAAGTTCCCAAGGCTACTAACACTTATATAGCCACCTTTATTTGTGCGTCTTAATTCTCTTATACCTCCAGAGCCAGAAGTATCAACAACAATTGCTTCCCAATTTGTACCAGCATCAGTAGTTTTATAAATTGCTCCAGCAGTAGTTGCCAACTCAGCAGAATCAGTATCAATTGTTGTGATCAAATAAGGATCTCCTGGCAACTTATTTCCCAAATCAAGGCGAGTCCAATTTCTTCCGCCATCAGTTGTATGAAGAATCAATCCTGGTTGACCTGCTATCCAACCTTCTTGGCCTTTGAAATCAACACTTATTAAACGAAAATTACCTTCGCTTGGAATATCTAAATTTCTTTCTTTCCAGGTTATTCCTCCATCATTTGTCTCCAAAATTAATCTGTTCGTACCGACTAAAAAACCATTTTTGTCATCGACAAAGTCAACATCTAATGGATTTGCCTCAGTATCTAGGTCAACTGGTGACCATGGGCTTGACGAGCCAATTGAAGCATTGCTGACAGTACATCCACTTAGAGCTACTCCAACTACCAAGACAAGGGCCAAATTAATGACATTTGAAAACAGACGTTTCATTTCAAAGAATAAAGAGAGAGAAAACAGGCAGCGGCTAAAGCCAGGCTTCCAAAAATAAGAACGTTTTTCTGGCCTGAAGGAAGTTTATTAAATCCAAAGCCATAAGTAAGGTTTTCTTCAAATCCACTAGGCTTTGATTTAGGGCCAATATCCTTGTATCCACCAAATCCTACTCGACAGACTGGACATCTAAACTTCTCTCTATCTATGTCTAAGAATGCCGTTCCTGGTTCAATCTTTAGCTTATTTATTCCCTCATCAGGATCATAAATAAAACCACAGCTCATACATTCGAAGCGATTTGCTTTTGGATCAAATTCCCCAGTTGAGTTTTTTGGTTCAAAAGAAATAACTTGATTTTGTTTTTCATCGGAATTCAAATCCTCCAAAGGATTTGATTTTGTTTTTGGGTCTTCACTCACAGTTTTCACTTTCACATATAACAACTGTATGGCACTAATCTAGAAAATGACTGTCAGACTGAAATTTAAATCAGTAATTCATTCATGTTTTCCCTTCAGGGTTATGAGTATTTTTTAGGATTTCTTCTTATTTCTGGAGCAGTTCCAATTCTTGCTCTTACTACAAATAAGTTAATAGCGCCTAAAAGCAAGGCAGGAGAAAGACAGCTTACATATGAATCAGGTATGGAGCCCATTGGAGGGGCTTGGATTCAATTTAATATTCGTTACTACATGTTTGCTCTTGTTTTCGTTATATTTGATGTCGAGACGGTGTTCCTTTACCCATGGGCAGTTGCATTTCACAAACTTGGGTTATTAGCATTTATAGAAGCACTTGTTTTTATCACAATATTGGTTGTGGCACTAGCATATGCATGGAGAAAAGGTGCACTTGAATGGAGTTAAATCCCTTGAAAAAATCTCCCTCTTCTGAAGCTGTAAGAAATCTTAGAGAAGCTTCCTGTGGCCCAGTAGGAACTCCTAAAGTAACAAGTGATTTAAGCGAAAACATAATTCTTACAAGCCTTGAAGATCTTCACAACTGGGCAAGATTAAGCAGTCTATGGCCTCTTCTTTACGGAACTGCATGCTGTTTTATTGAATTTGCAGCTCTAATTGGATCTAGATTTGATTTTGACAGATTTGGATTAGTACCAAGAAGTTCTCCTAGGCAAGCAGATCTTTTAATAGTTGCAGGCACGGTGACAATGAAAATGGCACCTGCTCTTGTAAGGCTTTATGAGCAAATGCCAGATCCCAAATACGTAATTGCTATGGGAGCTTGCACTATTACCGGTGGCATGTTCAGCGCAGACTCAACCACCGCAGTCAGAGGTGTTGACAAATTAATACCTGTTGACCTTTATTTGCCTGGATGTCCTCCAAGACCGGAAGCGATATTTGATGCTGTAATTAAATTACGGAAAAAAGTTGCCAATGAATCAATCTCTGAAAGAGCAAAGATCACCCAAACTCATCGTTATTTAACCATCCCTCATAAAATGAAGAGAGCCGAGTCAAAAGTAAATGGACAATATTTAAATGCGAAAACTCAATTAATTGCTTTAAATCCTTCACTATCTGAAGAATTTGATCAATCTTTAAAAGAGGTTCAAAAAATATCTAAAGAACTTTCAAGTAATTAAGCATCTCTTATAAAAAATGACAAACGAATCGGAAATTGTAGTTGAAGAAAAAATCTCAGGTCCAATAAGCAGTTGGCTCTCCAAAAATGGATTTGAGAACATCCCTCTCCAAGATGACCACTTAGGAGTTGAAGTTATAAGAATCTCGCCAAGCAATCTTTTATCAATAGTGGAAGCGTTAAAAAATGATGGATTTAATTATTTGCAATGTCAAGGTGGATACGATGAAGGTCCTGGCTTAAATATTGTTTGCTTTTATAATTTAATAGAAATGAGCGATTTTAAAAAAGATATTTCTCCTCGCGAAGTAAGATTAAAAGTATTCCTAGATAGAAATGGAGACTTAACTGTTCCTAGTTTGTATAGTCTTTTCAGGGGTGCCGATTGGCAAGAAAGAGAAACATTTGATATGTATGGTGTTAACTTCAAAGGTCACCCTCATCCTAAAAGACTTTTAATGCCAGAAGATTGGAAAGGATGGCCACTAAGAAAAGACTATGTTCAACCTGATTTTTACGAAATGCAAGATGCATATTAAATTTATTTCCCTTTTTTATATCTTCTATAAAATCTCATTATCGCTAAAGCAAGACTCCTAGGATCATGCCTCAAAGTTGGCGTGGCTTTTGCCCCCTGTAGAGAAGCTAGATAAACTTTATATCCTCTTTGCGAAAGATCAATTTTATTGCATTTCACTGGTTCAGCTCCTTTCGTTTTGTAGTAATCAACCAATGGAGAAGGTTCTAATTCATTTTGAGCAAGTATGGAACTAAATATTTTCCGAGTAATACCTCTTGATGCCAATTGAGCCTCGATAGCCCTCACATGTCCAGTAACATCAAGCCCATCAGTCTCTCCAGGCTGAGTCATTAAATTACAAATATATAGTTTTGGTGCTTTGCTCTTCTCAATCGCTTCGACTATTTCTGGTACCAGTAAATTTGGAAGAATTGAGGTATATAGACTTCCTGGGCCTATCAAAATAATCTCAGCATTTCTTATGGCTTCCAGAGCTCTTGGCAAAGCGGGCGGTCGTGCTGGGTAGCAACCGATTCTGACTATTGGAAGTCGGGCTTTACCAATAGCTGATTCTCCATCTATTCGCTCACCATTTTCAAGTTCCGCCCACAATCGAACATCAACATTAGTTGCGGGTACAACTTGACCCTGAACAGCTAAAACCCTACTTGAAGCAGTAATTGCTGTCTCTAAGCTTCCAGTTATTGCAGTTAAAGCAGATAAGAAAAGATTTCCAAAGCTATGGCCCTCAAGCCCACTTCCTGAAGTGAAACGATACTGAAAAAGGCCTTTTATCAGTGGCTCTTCAGTTGCTAAAGCTGCCAAACAATTTCTTATGTCTCCAGGAGGCTGAACACCCAGTTCTCTCCTAAGCACACCACTACTTCCACCATCATCTGCAACAGTAACTATTGCTGTAATTCGGCTGCTATATCTTTTTAAGCCTTTTAATAATGAAGATAAACCTGTGCCGCCTCCAATAGCAACAATATTGGGTCCTCTGTTCAATTTTTGTTTAGCCCTTAATGCATCAACCAAAAAAGTATCCTTTTTTGAACCTAAAGCCTGCTTAATAGATTCAAAACTTCTTCCTTGTCCCCAGATCAAAAGAGTTATTCCTATGAAAAAAACTATTGGTCCAGAAATAGTTCTAGGTAAAAAAGTAGTTATGAATCCTAAAAACCAAAAAAGTATTTCAACAACCCAATAAATTGGACGAAGATCAGCCCAAATCGAGGCTCCAATTAAAGCAATTAACAAACCCAACCCAGATGTCATCATCCATCTTTTTACTACCAGTCCTGGCAAAAGCCATCTAATAGCTCTTTTAAAACGCGAGTAGAGTTGAAAAGACAAACTTGCGAAAACACCTTTACGCAAAGTAGATCTTCTTAATTTTCTTTTCCTTCTTTTGTTCAATGGATTCAAGTTAGAGAAGATTTCAACAAAGAGACCTAAATTAATTAATTCATATAAACTCTAATTAAACTTCCCAATTCACATATCTCATACAAAATGAGATAGGTAAACAAACATTAGGAGAGAGTGTGCCAAAAAACACTCAAGTAATGTTGATGAAGGATCTCAGTGTAGAGCTGGGATCAAATAAAGTTCTCAATGAAGTCAATCTGGCTATGCGTGCTGGAGAGAGGCTGGCAATTGTTGGTCCATCCGGTTCAGGCAAATCAACAATACTTCGATTACTTGCGGGATTGCTCTTACCGTCAAAAGGAAGCCTTCACATATCAGGTATTGAGCAAAAATATTTAAGGCTTGATCAAAACAACCCTCCGGATGTGAGATTGGTTTTTCAAAACCCAGCATTATTAGCATCATTAACTGTTAGGGAAAATGTAGGTTTTTTACTTGAAAAGCAAAAAGTCTTTTCCGAAGAAATTATTAACCAAAAAGTCATAGATTCTCTAGAGAAAGTGGGCTTATACGAAGTCGCAGAACAATTTCCAAATCAACTTAGTGGGGGAATGCAAAAAAGAGTAAGTTTTGCTCGTGCCTTAATTAGTTGCTCTAAGAAAAAAACAGACTCAGTTCCACTTCTTCTTTATGACGAACCAACTGCTGGATTAGATCCAATGGCTTGTACTCGAATTGAAGATCTAATTATTAAAACAACTGATAATGCAGGAGGATGTTCAATCGTAGTAAGTCACGTTTCAAGTACAATTGAGAGAACAGCTAATAGAGTTATTTTGCTTTACGACGGGAAGTTTCAATGGGATGGATCAATAGATCAATTTAAACAAAGTGAAAATTCTTATGTAAAACAATTTCGCACAGGTAATCTTCAAGGACCTATGCAACCTGAGGACTTATAAGTTTATGCGTAGAAGTTTAAGAGATGCATTTGTTGGTTTTTCACTATTAGGTGGATTAGTTATCTTTTCAGGAGCAATGCTTTGGCTAAGAGATTATCGTTTAGGTTCTAAAACCTGGGAGATATCTGCAAGCTTCAAAGATGCAAGTGGTCTTGCCAAGATGTCTCCAGTTACTTATCGAGGAATCATTGTTGGCTCTATTCAAAAGATAAATTTCACCCCAAACACTGTTGAAACTAAAATTAAATTAAATAATGATAATCTAATTTTACAAAAACCTGTAATTGCCAAGATAGTTACAAGTTCTGTGCTTGGAGGAGACGCTAAATTATCCCTAGTCTCATTAGGTAAATCATTAAATATAAACGAAAAAATTACAGTCAAAAAAGATTGCCCAAACAAAAGAATCTTATGTAATGGAGATAAGATTAAAGGTTTAGAAATGGTTGGAATATCTAGCTTAGCAGAGGGCATAAATGGGCTTATTGATGAAGCTGATAGGCAAGCAATAGTCAATAAAATATCAGAATCTATCCAACAATTTGATAGAACCCAAGCAAATCTTGATGAACTTGTTTTGTTGTCTAAATCAGAACTTATAAGAGCAAAACCTATAATTTCTGAACTAACAAAAGCTGCTTTTCATTTAAATAATATTCTTGAAAGCATAGACAATCCTGATACTCTGATAGATATTCAGGAACTTGCCTCAACATCTAGTTCGCTAACAAAGAAAATTGATCAAATGAGTTCAGATATGAAAAATATTATGGAAGACAAAGAACTTATCGATGCTCTAAAACGAGTGACAATAGGTTTGGGTAAATTATTTGATGATATATATCCTTAAAACATTAATTTTCAGGAGACACTATTAATTGCATCCATTGCAATTGAAGCAATAGCTTGATCACTAGCCTTAGGTAATTGAACATATTTACCTCCTGATGCCTCAGCCAAGTCTTTGCCCATACCACTTGCAATAAATTTTCTTTCTGTATCAATTACAAGCAATTTTATACCCAGTGATCTATATCGCGAAGCAACATCAAGTACTTCTTGCTTCAAGTCAGGAGGTGTTTCCCCCTCTAGAACTGGTTGACCTAATGAAGTACTTAATGGAACGTTACCTCTGCCGTCTGTAATTGCTACTACGACAACCTGACCGAGATCTCCTGTCGCCAAAGCATTTGCTCCCACTCTTGCAGCTTGAGTTAGACCATGAGCGAGTGGAGATCCACCACCACATGGCATTGCCTCAAGTCGCCTTTTCGCAGCAGTGATTGATCTAGTTGGCGGAAGCAGAACTTCTGCTTGATCTCCTCTGAAAGGTATTAGAGAAACTTCATCTCTATTTTCATAAGCTTCGGTTAGCAAACGAATAACAGCTCCCTTTGCACTTTGCATTCTATTGAGAGCCATTGAACCGCTTGCATCAACCAAGAAAATTACTAGTGCCCCTGCTTTACGCTGAAGTAATTTTGCTCTCAAATCCCCTTCCTCAACAATAACTTTCCTATTAGGCTCTCTTTCCCTTCTGGCTTTCTGATAAGGCGCTGCAGCTCTTAAAGTGGCATCAACTGCAATTCTTCTAACAGGACCTCTTGGAAGAATTGGTTTAACATATCTTCCTCTGTTATCACTTAAAACAGCTGACCGACTTCCGCTATTTCCACTTTTTGATTTGGTGGATGAAAACAGCAACAAATCTGGATCAACAGCACATGCTTCTGGATCAAGCATAAATTCCTCAGGGATTGGAGGTGATGACTCTTGGTCTTGGTCCTCTTCCTGATCCTCTTCTTGATCTTCTTCTTGATCATTATTGTCATCGGAGTCTTCAGGTGGTGGTGGTGGCTGCTGGTCTTCAGGCGCTGGAGGCTCCATTTCTTCTTCTAAAGGCATTTGCATGGCCCTGGGAGCGATTACAAGTCTTACCGCAGCCTTTAAATCTTCTGCATCCACTGAATCTCTTCCACACAAGGCAGCATGCGCCTTTGCAACTCTTACTGCATAAAGCTCTGATCTGTGTCCTTCTACCCCTCCTCGAATAGCTTCCATAACGAGATATTCAATTTGATCCTCATTGATCTGAACATCTGGAAGCCATTGCCTTGCCAAAAGTAATTGTGTTGACAAAGATTCTGTATCTTCAGACCATTTCTTAGAAAAAGCTTCACTAGATTGACCATGAGAAATGGCAGATTGAGTTATTTCAACTCTTTGTTCGTTAGTTATTAATTGATCTGCAGACAACACAATTGCAAATCTATCTAAAAGATGATCCCTCAATGCACCCTCTTCAGGATTGTAAGTCGCAATCAATAAAGGACGGCATGGGTGGCTTAGGCTCAATCCCTCTCGCTCGACTCTATTTTCACCTGCCCCTACTGAAGCCAAAAGAAGATTGACAATGCCGTCATCCAACAAATTCAATTCGTCTATGTACAAAACTCCTCTGTGAGCCTCAGCTAGTAACCCTGGCTGAAATACTGGAGTCCCACTTGATAATGAAGCAGCGACATCAACAGCACCAACAAGTCTGTCCTCTGTTACTCCTAAGGGAACCTGAATAAAAGGCGCCGAGACAACTTTTTTAGGGATTTTTTCTAAGTCATCAGTATTTTCAAGGCTTCCTATCTTTTTTTTAAAGAGTTTTTTAGTTAAATCATCCCAATCACCTAAAAAAGAAGGATCTAAATTTCTACCTGCTGGATAAACAATTGAATCATCACTACCCTCAGTATTAGCTAATTCTTCTAAATCGATTATTTCAATCGGCGGGAGAAGAGCATGCAACCCTCTAGCCAAAACAGATTTTCCAGTCCCGCGACCACCTGCAATTATTACACCTCCCAAACCTGGATCAACTGCGGCGAGCATTAAAGCAAGCTTTAATGCTCCATGGCCTGTAATTGCAGCCAAAGGAAAAGCTCGATTAGCTCTATCCATGACAGCCATGTCTTTTGAAGTCGAAGACATATTGTTGTTATTCAATCCACTGGAAACCATAGGGTTGGATAAATCAAGCAAATTTTTAAAAGTCTTTTAATATTCGCATGACTTATGCAAAACAAAAACCAGAATTGAAACTCGTTATCTCAATAGGCGCAAATATCCCTGGCATTCTTGGTAATCCCATAAGAACAATCGCTGCCATGAGGCCGCAAATAGAAAAAAGCATAATTGATTGGATTTTTGCTTTAAATAATCGGAAAATCGACTCTCAAAATTTTGATAAGTCTTTATCTTTTCAATGGGCTCCTTTATTTGAGACTGATCCTTTGGGAGGGCCAATTGATCAACCAAGATTTATTAATACTGTACTTGTTGTAGAGGGAGAGAATTTAGCCTCAATAACCCCAAATGAAAAAGCAGCTATTTCTTTAATGAAAAAATTTTTAGAGTTAGAAAAAGTCGCAGGAAGAGAAAGAGAAAATACAGAAATTTTTTGGGGGCCAAGATCTTTGGATATTGACTTCATCTCTTGGGGAGGACTGCAGATAAAAACAGATACTTTGATTTTGCCTCATCCAAGATTAAGTGAAAGAAACTTTGTTTTAATTCCCCTTGCAGAAGTTTTATCAAAAGCTCAAGGGAAACCGAAACGAATCAGTTCTCAAAGCATTTGGCCAGAATAAAACTCGTAACAAAAATCACCAACCTTTTCTCAAAAAATCAGTCATCCTATAGGAATAAAAAAAAAATACATGTCTATTCCAGGGCCTGAACCATCAGGAATTATTGAGACAAAAGCTTGTCTTGATGCAAAAAAAATTCGTTTTGAAATTAATAAATTTCTTTTACCTAATTCAATGGAGGCCGAATTTGGGCTCATTCGTCATCCAGGAGCTGCATTGGCAGTCCCAATAACTGATTCTGGAGAAGTCGTTATTCTTCGTCAATACAGATTTGCATGCTCAAGAAGAATTCTTGAGTTTCCAGCTGGAACATTAGAATTAGGCGAAAGCCCTCTTGACTCAATTAAAAGAGAAGTTCAAGAGGAAAGTGGTTACTCTGCAAAAAGATGGGACAATCTTGGAGAGATGCTTCCTTGTCCTGGATATTCTGACGAAACAATTCATCTTTTCCTTGCAAGAGATTTAACTAAACTCGAAAAGAAACCTGAGGGCGATGCAGATGAAGATATTGAAGTATTAAAAATTACCCCAGAAAAGTTAAATGAACTCATTGCAAGTGGGAGAGAGAAACTTGATGGGAAAACTATTACAGCATGGTTCAGGGCCTGCCAACTCCTAAATATAAGATGAAAAATTTTCGATCAATATTTTGGCATAGAAGAGATTTAAGAATTGAAGATAATATCGGTCTATTCGAAGCATCAGAAAATTCAAAAAGCCTTATTGGAGTATATGTTTTAGATCCGAATCTTCTCAATATCAATAGAACTACATCAGAAGCAAAAAATTGGTTTTTAGGCGAAAGTCTTTTAGAACTTCAAAAGAATTGGAAGAGTAGAGGGAGTTGTTTATTAATATTGAGTGGGGATCCTATTAAATTAATTCCTAAATTAGCGGAGTTAATCAAGTCTGAATGTATTTACTGGAACGAGAATATTGAACCTTATGAAATAAATAGAGATAAAAAAATCACAAGCCTACTTTTAAAAGAAAAAAGAAAAGTATATACATTTTTAGATCAATTAATTGTAAATCCAAGTAATATCAAAACAAACAATGAAGAGCCATACAAAGTATATGGGCCTTTTTATCGCAAATGGATTGATATTATCAATCAAAAAAACTTATCAGTAAATGGCTTAATACAAATCTCAGCAACAGCTAAAAAGTTTATAGCTCTAGATGAAAGCGAACTATCATCAATAAGAAACTCTGACTTAAACTATTGCATTACAAGAAAAAGTAAACATGTTTACGATTTACTTTCTTCGAATAGATTCAAGAATACTAGTCTATGTCCTTGCAAACCAGGAGAGTCAGAGTCACTAAAGCAATTAAACTTTTTCACACATTCTGGATGCATAAATTTATACAGTAACGCAAGAGATATTCCTTCTTTAGAAAAGACTTCTAATCTAAGTGCTGCTTTAAGTTTAGGTACAATAAGTTGTAGAGCGGTATGGAATGGGGCTCAAGTATCAAAAAACATGGCGGCTGATGATCACAAAATAAATTCTATTGATACATGGATAAAGGAACTTGCATGGAGGGAATTTTATCAAAATGCTCTCTTTAATTTTCCAGAGCTTGAGAAAGGTCCATACAGGGAAAAATGGTTAGATTTTCAATGGCAAAACAGACCTGATTGGCTTGATAGTTGGAAAAATGGATTAACCGGTATACCAATAGTTGATGCTGCAATGAGACAACTAAAGGTTTCGGGATGGATGCATAATAGATGCAGAATGATTGTTGCTTCTTTTCTAGTGAAAGACCTTTTAATTGATTGGAGATTGGGAGAACTTTTCTTCATGAAAAGTTTAGTTGATGGTGATTTGGCATCAAACAATGGAGGTTGGCAATGGAGTGCTAGCAGTGGAATGGATCCAAAACCCTTGAGAATATTTAATCCTTTTAGACAAGCTTCTAAATTCGACGAAGATGGTAATTATATCCGAAAATGGATTCCTGAGTTATCACATATTTCAACACCTAATTTACTTTCAGGTGAAATAAATTCTGAGGAGAGAAACGGCTATCCAAAACCTATCATAAACCACAAAAATCAAACATCAATCTTCAAAGAATTATATTCAAATATTAGATAGCTTATTTTTTAAATATTTCCGTTATTTTATCAATGACATATGATTGCTCAATAGATTTTAATTCGGGGAAAATAGGTAAACTAATAACCTGACTCGATACTTTTTCAGTAATAGGAAGGTCACCTTCTTTATACCCTAATGCTTTGTATGCAGGTTGAAGATGTATAGGTATTGGATAATAAATTATTGTACTTACTCCAAGCCCTTGAAGTTCAGTTTTGAATAGATCTCTACTTAGACTAACAAGAACATCCTTGGAAGTAAATTTTATATTTTTAACAAAAGAATTGTCTATTATTCTTATTGCAAATTGATTCCAAGAATGACCAGAATTATTGATCAAATTATTAGATGGCAACTTAATTGAATCTATAGTTGATAACTTATTTATATAATTAATTGCTATTGCTTTTCTTTGCTCGATCCATTTATTTAATCGAGCCAACTTAACATTTAAGATTGCGGCTTGTAATGAATCAAGCCTACTATTATATCCAATATTTGTATGAAAATATCTCTTTGGCATCCCATGAATAGCTAATTCCCTGATTGTTTTTGCCAGATCAAAATCATTAGTAGTTATGGCACCTCCATCTCCTGCTGCACCTAAATTTTTAGTAGGGAAAAAACTAAAACAACCTACATCCCCAAAACTTCCTACGGGTTTACCTCGCCAATGCGAACCAGTTGCTTGCGCACAATCTTCTATAACCTTTAGATTATTTTCTAAAGCAATTGCCATTATTTTATCCATATCTAGTGGATGACCAAATAAATGCACAGGCAAAATAGCTTTTGTTCTAGAAGTTATTGCTTTTTCTATTAAATCCAGATCCATAAGATAATTTTCAGGATCAATATCTACAAAAACCGGGCTAGCTCCAACCGTTGTAATAGCTTCAGCAGTAGCAAAAAAACTAAATGATGAGGTGATCACCTCATCACCTTTTCCTATATTTAACGATCTTAAAGCAAGAACTAATGCATCAGTTCCACTATTACAACTAACTGAGTAAGAGGTTTCCGTAGCTAAGGCAAAAGCTTTTTCGAAGGAAGTTACCTCTTCTCCTCCAATATATTTTCCGCTTCTAAAAACCTTTATTAAAGCTTCTTCAATCTCTTCTCCAATTTCAGAAATTTGAGCTTCAAGGCTAAAAGGAGGTATTTGCATAACTATTTAAATTAAGTTGCAACGATAAACAATAAAAAAGAAACTCATTAATTCATCCAAACCACTCTGGCTCCATACCAGGATGCCATTTGATGTTGCAACCAATAGAGGGTTTTTGATCAGCTGAAATATCTTCTCCCTTTAATAATGATATGAGTGCTAGACGAATATCATTACCAGAAACAGGTATTTCATTACCAGGACGACTTCCGTCCATTTGTCCCCTGTATCTCAATGTTGAGCCTCCATCTGGAGAAGGCCAAAAAATATAAAAATCGGGCGTACATGCGGCTTTAAGCGCCTTGGCTAATTTTTGATCAGAATCAAACAAATATGGAAACTTCCATCCCAGTTGATTAGCTTGAGATGCTAAGAACTCTGGCGCGTCTTGCGGGTGTGTTTTCACGCTATTGCTAGAAATAGCCAAAAATTGAACGTCATCTCCAAAAGAATTAAATAAATTTGTGATCCCACTTTCTACATGTTTAACAAATGGACAATGAGCGCATATGACCATCAAAAACAATGGTCTTTTTGTTAATTCAAAATTACTGATATGACTAAGACCTTCTAAAGGATCATCCGGAGCATGGTTAACGCCTGAAACCACACCTAACTCAAAAGCAGGTAATTGAGTTCCTAATGGAAGCATTGTTGAGGCTGTTCGAACCATGATTCTTATACTTTTGAGGGTTAATGGATTACACAACTTTTAACTATATATTCATTTAACTATGTGTCTTAGCCCTAAATAAGGGACAATTAGTAATACTAACCAAATGAGTCCTAAAGATGCTTCTCGATCTTAGTGGGAAAAAAATCCTTGTTACAGGAATAGCAAACAACAGATCAATTGCATGGGGGATTGCACAACAGTTAAAAGCAGCTGGAGCTGATCTAGGAATTACATACTTGCCAGATGAAAAAGGTAGATTTGAAGCAAAAGTAAAAGAACTTACTTCTCCGTTAAATCCAAGCCTGTTCTTACCACTTAATGTTCAAAACTCTTCTCAAATCGAAGAAGTTTTTGAAGCCATTAAAAATCAATGGGGGCAGCTTGATGGATTAGTTCACTGTCTAGCCTTTGCAGGGAAAGAAGAATTAGTAGGTAATTACAGTGCAACTTCTTCAGAGGGATTCTCGAGAGCCCTAGAAATTAGTGCTTACTCACTCGCCCCACTATGTAAATATGCAAAACCTCTATTCAGCAAAGGTGCAGGCGTAGTCACCTTGACCTATTTAGGAGCAGAAAGAGCGATTCCCAATTACAACGTAATGGGAGTTGCTAAAGCAGCGTTAGAGGCATCCGTTAGATATCTTTCAGAAGAACTTGGTCCTGAAAATCAGGTTCGAGTGAATGCTATTAGTGCTGGACCAATAAGAACTCTAGCGAGTTCAGCTATTGGAGGGATTCTGGACATGATTCATAACGTCGAAGAAAAAGCTCCCCTTAGGAGGACCGTTACTCAAATTGAGGTAGGTAATACCGCTGCTTTCTTGCTTAGCGATCTTTCGAGTGGTATATCAGGACAAACTGTTTATGTTGATGCAGGTTATTGCATCAATGGAATGTAATTTCAGACCAACTCAAATTGACAATCAAATATGAAAAAAACTAGAGCAGGTGAGATTAGCCGGAAAACCAAGGAAACTGATGTTTTTGTGAAAATTGATCTTGATGGTTCTGGAAAATGCAGTGCAAGTACCGGGATTGGTTTTCTCGACCATATGATCCAACAATTATCTAGTCATGGATTATTTGATATTGAAGTAAGGGCTAATGGAGATACTCACATAGACGATCATCACAGCAATGAAGATGTTGGGATTGCTATTGGACAAGCTTTGTCAAAAGCATTAGGCGATCGAGTTGGAATAAAACGCTTTGGTCATTTTTTAGCTCCGCTTGATGAGGCTCTTATTCAAGTTGTGGTTGATTGTTCCGGTCGGCCACATTTAAGTTTTGAATTGGAAATTCCTTCTCAAAAAGTGGGCACTTATGATACGGAGTTGGTTAAAGAATTTTTTGGTGCTGTTGTGAGTAATGGTGGGTTAACTCTCCACATCAGACAAATGGCTGGAAATAATACTCACCACATAATTGAGGCTACTTTCAAATCTTTTGCAAGAGCTCTTCGCATGGCTACTGAAATTGACCCTAGAAGATCAAGTCAAGTTCCAAGCAGTAAAGGAGTTCTTGAACAGGCTGGTCAATAAAAATTCCATATTTAAATAAATCATTTTGACCTTGAGCTCGCAAAAGTAAGAAGTTTAAGCGAAAATCAAGTTTCAATCTTAGAAAAATAGTGTCAGTTAGTTATTTAAAAAGAGAAACATCATCACACCAAACAATCTTCAACAAAGAAGATTGGTCAAGTGCATATTGCAATGTTGATAAAGAATTAGATCACGCTGAACTCAAACTGGTAAAAGGATCTATTCCTGAACAAATTTCTGGTACCTTTTATAGAAATGGGCCAGGCAGATTAGAAAGAGGCGGTAAATGGGTTCATCATCCATTTGATGGAGATGGCATGATTGCTGCTTTCAAATTTGAAAATGGTAAAATAAACCTAACAAATCGTTTTGTTCGAACAAAGGAATGGGCAGAAGAAGAGAAATCCCAGAAATTTCTATATAGAGGTGTATTTGGAACTCAAAAAGAAGGTGGGGTATTAGCTAATGCTTTTGATGTAAGACTAAAAAATATTGCCAATACTCACGTAATAAAACTCGGAGATGATCTATTAGCGTTATGGGAGGCATCCAGTCCATATTCACTTAATCCACATACCCTTGAGACCAATGGTTTATCTGATTTAAAAGGAGTTTTAAAAAAAGGTGAGGCATTTAGTGCTCATCCACGATTTGATCCTGGCCATCACAAAGATCAAAGAATGGTCACTTTTGGTGTCTCTACAGGTCCTAAAAGCACAATTAGATTGATGGAGTTTTCCACAGAGGGAGAAAATATTGGTTCTCTTTTAAGTGATAGAAAAGATTCTTTTAATGGATTTGCGTTCTTGCATGATTTTGCCATAACCCCAAACTGGGCAATATTTCTTCAAAATGCTATCAGTTTTAATCCTCTCCCGTTCCTGCTTGGACAAAAAGGAGCCGCACAATGTTTAGCTTCTAAACCCGATGGAACTCCAAAATTTTTATTAATTCCAAGGGACTCTGGTAAATTTGCTGGTCAACCTCCAAAGTCAATTGATGCTCCCAAAGGTTTTGTTTTTCATCATCTAAATGCATGGGAAGATAATGAAAAAATCAATATTGAAAGTATTTTTTATGATGATTTTCCTAGTATTGGACCCGAGGATAATTTTAGAGAAATTGATTTTGATCTTTTACCAGAAGGAATTTTGAAAAGAAGTGAAATCAATCCAATAGAAAATACATTTACCTGTTCAACGATAAGCAATCAATGTTGTGAATTTGCAATGGTCAATCCTCATTTCGAAGGATTAAAAGCACGCTTCAGTTGGATGGCAACAGCAGAAGAAAAAGAAGGAAATGGTCCACTTCAAGCCATAAAAAAAATCGATTTATCTAATAATAAAGAGATAATTTGGAGTGCTGCTCCAAGGGGGTTTGTAAGTGAACCTATATTTATTCCATCCCAAGAATCAAAATCTGAAGAAGACAACGGATGGGTTGTTGCATTGGTTTGGAATAGTATTAGATCTGGAACTGATTTAATAATCCTTGACTCTAAAGATCTAACTGAAAAAGCCATTCTTGAAGTTCCAATTTCAATCCCCCATGGATTACATGGAAGCTGGGTTGAAACTTAAAAACTAAAAGTTTTGCAAGGAAACAAAAACTACTTTTTTATTGAAACCAATAGTTTTTTCAATTCTGGCATGAGCAATTTGAATGCATTCCCCCTGTGACCAATATGCTTCTTTCTTTCGTGGTCCATTTCCGCATAAGTCTCACCTAACCCAGAAACTTCAAAAATCGGATCATAACCAAATCCATTTTTCCCTTTTTGGGAAAAAGTTATTAGACCTTCGCAAAAGCCTGAAACTTCTATCAACACTTTTGCGCCACTGGCTATACATAATGCACATTCAAATTTAGCTTTTCTATTTGGAAAGGGTTCTAGCTCTGCTAATAGTTTTTCAATTCTTTCCTTATCTGAATTTGCATACCTAGAAGAATAAATACCTGGCGCCCCACCAAGAGCCTCAACACTTAAACCAGAGTCGTCAGCAAGAGCCAAATTACCTGTGGCTTGACTGACAGCAATAGCCTTGATTCTTGCATTTTCTATAAATGTATTTCCTG
The DNA here is from genome assembly GCA_003277985.1 of Prochlorococcus sp. AG-402-G06. GTDB lineage: Bacteria > Cyanobacteriota > Cyanobacteriia > PCC-6307 > Cyanobiaceae > Prochlorococcus_B. The sequence goes on along the minus strand of QCHR01000012.1, from coordinate 20,389 downwards.
TTTCCTCAATCTCAAATCCAAAAGGTTGAGTCAATAAATCAAATGGAAAATCATCCAAGAGTTTTTTAAATTCTTTTATTTTACCTTGATTGCCACTAGCAATTACTAGAGGGAGATTATCCAAAACTATTATCTACAAGTTGCTTTGCATAATACAAAGTTGAAGTAACTTCTGCACTGGATGGAGCCTCACAATAAATTCTTAAAAGAGGCTCTGTTCCAGAGAAGCGGAACATAACCCAATGACTTTTATCAAGTACAAGTTTGATTCCATCAGTTGAAATAACTTCTAGAACTGATTTCTGGCCTATTGAAAATGGAGTTGTCTGTTTCAAAAAATTTTCCAAGTTCCTTCTCATTTCCATATCTTTGAGTATTAAATCAATACGTTCAAAATGACTCTTACCAAAACGAGCATGAAGAGAATCTATTTTCTCACCTAAACATTTACTATCAGCAACTATTGACTCCATTAAAAGCAAAGCGGTAAACAAAGCATCACGTTCTGGCAAATGATGTCCAAATCCAACTCCCCCTGACTCCTCTCCTCCAATGAGAACTTGTCTAGAAAGCATTTCTTCTGCAATATATTTAAATCCAACTGGCTTCTCGAGCACTTCTCTCCCCAAGTCCTCCGCAACCAATCGCATCAAGTCCGAACCACTTACAGTTTTAACAACACACCCTGGCATATTTTTGAATCTTGCTAAATGATCTATCAGAACAGGCATTAACAACTGTGTATTGCAATATCTACCTTTTTCATCTATTGCCGCAATTCGATCTCCATCTCCATCAAAAACTATGCCCATTGACAACTTACCTTCTTTGAATGAACCCTTAACTTCTTCTATTAATTGCGATAGGTAAGCCTTCATAGGTTCTGGAGGGTTCCCGCCAAAACAAGGATCTCTATTTGCTCTTAATTCAAAAATAAGCTCATCACCATCAGAGCCAAATAATTCTGACATGCATCCAGCCGCAGATCCATGCATTGAATCAACAAATATTTTCACACCTAATTTTCTCAAGCCATTAGAGATCAAAGTTATGTCAAATTTCTGACTAATACCCAATAGATGTTCTTTTCGAAAATCAACTCTCTCTGTTGAGTCTTCGATTGGAATTGATATACCTCCAGCATCTAATCTTTTTTGGACAGAATCAGTGAAAGAGCTATCAACTGAGCCTCCAAAAGGACCTTTTATTTTCAAACCCAACCATTCGCATGGGTTATGACTTGCTGTAATCACAAGTGCACCAAGTGCATTTTCTTCAACTATTCCCCAGCTACATGAGGGAGTTGGTAGCGCAGAGGAAGACAATAAAGGTACTAAACCTACTCCTCTCACTGCAGAGGCAACCGCCTCAGCCATCTCCTCCGCTAGGAAACGTCGGTCATAACCAATGATTATTTTATTATTTTTTTTCTCCTTCACATAAGCAAGCTCTTGCGCTGCTGCTGCTGCAACTTTAAGTAATCTTTCCAAAGTGAACTCAACGCCTAATATCCCTCTCCATCCATCTGTTCCGAAAGAAATTTCCTCTTTCGTGAGATTCAACTTTTTCTTTTTCATCTTTAATGTTGGCGAAACTTTGTTCTTAAAGAAATTCAGATTAATCTCTAGGTATGAAATGTAATAAATCCAAACCAATTAATGATCACCTTTTAAGGAGTTGGATTCGATGCAGAAGAAAAGCGTGGCTAGAAATTTATGGTGATAAACAAAAAAAGTTGTGGACCGCTCATAGCACTCTTCAATTAAATCATCAAATCGACTGCTTTCATACTCTCTCACAAAAAAGTTTTGGGATAGGAATTCAAGCTTGTGAAGAGGGGAAAAATATCGCTTATGGAATCAGAATTAAATATCCTCTAATAAAAAACAGAACTATCAAAGGGAATTTACCGATACTAAGGAAGACATCAGGAGAGAGTATTTGGGGTAATTTTTCTTACCAACCTGTGCTAGCTAGGCAAGGCAAAAAAGTCACTAGAGAACACAGGTTAATACTTACAATGAAAGGTTTATTAATAAATAATTTACAAAAATATCAAGTCCAAAAAGGTCTAATACTACACAAAGAGAATGGCGTTATTAAAGTCGAAAAGATAAGGTTAACTGATAATATGAAAACAGAATTAATAGATTCATTATTAAATCTAGAGAAGGATATTGAATCAAAAACTCCTCCACCCATCACTTCTAATAGAAAAAAATGTACCGTATGTTCATGGAGAAAAGATTGTGATGCTATCGCAATCAAAGAAGGGAATCTAAGTGAAGTTAGCGGAATTGGAGCAAAAAGAGAACTTCTATTAAACAAAATTGGCATAAATAATATAGATCAATTAGCAAAAATTGAGCATTACAAGTTAAAGAAAAAGCTTGAAAGTTTTGGCACACAGCACAGTGATATTTCCCAACAAATTATTTTACAATCACTTTCTCAATCAACACATAAGGCCATCAGGCTAACTCCACCAAAAACACTAGATAATTTTAAACAAGCAAAAGGTTTCTTGATCTATGATATTGAATCGGACCCAGATATTAAGCATGATTTTTTACATGGTTTTATTCGTATATCAAATAATATATCTAATGAAATTAATTTAAAAAAAATTAAATATTCACCATTACTTAACCTTGAAAAAGATACTGAAAGCTCCCTATGGAAAAGAATAAAGAGAAAATTAAATCATCACAAAAATCTTAAAATACTTCATTACGGAGAAACAGAGCCAATATCTTTACTAAAGCTAGGATTACGGCAAGGAGCCAGTCCTAATGAAATTGATGATTTAAAAAAAAGGTTCATTGACATACATCTATTAATTAGAGAGTCCTGGTGCCTTCCTGTAAGGAATTATGGACTTAAATCAATCGCAGAATTCATAGGGTTCAATTGGGAACAATCCCATACGGATGGAGCCAGAGCGCTTTTATGGTGGAGGCAATGGAAGAGTTCTCGTAAATTAAATAACATTTACTCTAAAAATTTAAATTCAATCTTTAAATATAATCGTGATGATTGTATTGCTACCTTAATGATCGCAAAGTGGTTAATAGATCAAGAGTGTATTCAGTCGAAGATTAAAAAGCCTGTGTAAAGGAGATTGGCTTTTTTAAAATTATAGATTCATTTTTTTCAGAAAAACACATATCCTTATCAATAAAATTATTTTTTATTAAAGCAAGCCCACAAATAAAATTATCGTTAGTTTTAAATGAAGATGTAATAACTCCTACTTTCTTTTTTAACTCATTATCTTGATTAGAATTGAAAATTTTATTACCAATATCTAAATTATTAGCGTTACCAGAAGACTCCCAATAACTCAGTTGATATTTTAAAGATTTAGATCTAAAAAATCTTGCGATTGCTTCTTGACCTAAATAACAACCTTTATCAAGCCTTATGGTATCTCCTAATCCTAATTCATAAGGATTAGTTTCTCCATTAATCTCTCTATCAAATCCAGGTATTCCTTGTCTTATTTTCCATATTTCTAACTCTTCTTTTGTCGCTGTAGTACAGTCAGAAATTTGATTTCCAATCAAATCATTATCACCTATCCAAATAGGATTTAACTCCTTCCATGATTGATAGTTATTAATTTTTTGTATTCTTCTTATGGGCGGTATAACTTCTAACTTTACTTTATCGGCTGGAAACATTACTGATTCAAATCCATCAATTATAGAGTTAATTTCACCACCAATTATAACTATTTGAGCTTGATTGTTTGAAATTCGAATTTCTAATAAAGCTTTTAAACTTCCTTTAGTTGACAACCAACAGCTCAAGAAGATGCTTTCTAATGGTTTCTGAGCAAAAACATCTGCAGTCGTTTGACCATGTAAAAAAGCAGCAGTCCCCTCCCCTTTTAGAAGTAATGCAGAGAATTCTTCATCCCAAATCAATGATTTAATTTCTGTCATTGCAAGTTTTTAGCCCTCTCAGCAATCTCTCTTAAAAAGAAAAGACTTTTTAAATCTAAATTAGCTTTAGACATAGCATCTACTCCCCCTTCCTCTCTATCGACTATTGCTAATACTTGGTTAACTAAATATCCTTGCGTTCTAAGTTTTTCAACAGCTTTCAAAGAAGAACCACCAGTAGTGACAACGTCCTCTAGAACAGTAATCACAGAACCCTTTGGAGGCAAAGGTCCCTCTAGCCATGCTCCAGTTCCATGACCTTTAGCTTCTTTCCTAACTATTAAACCGCTTAAATCCTTACCTGATTGAGATGCCAACATTACAACACCACTAACCAGAGGGTCAGCACCCAAAGTCAAGCCAGCCACGCCACTATCACACTCATTTATTTGTTTTAGAAATAGTGAACTTATCGACAAAAGACCTGGGCCTGAAAGAGAGACTGGCTTGCAATTGACATAATGAGAACTTTTTTTCCCGGAAGCCAAAGAAAAATCGCCAACCCTATAAGCATTTTGAGCTAATAAAGTTAAAAGATTGTCTTTTATTTCATCTAATGAGGGATTCAATGGGTTCATATCTTTATATGCAAGTTTAATTATTAAACATCTTGGTGGGATTGGATATATATTTACTTTAGGCAAACTAATTAACTATTATCAAAAAAAGTTTTAGTTCTGCTTTTTCGGGGGTGTAGCAATCTGGTGAATGCAGCGAACTCATAATTCGCCTTAGGCGAGTTCGATCCTCGCCACCCCCATAAAAAAATTATTAATGAGTTTATTACTTCTTTTTATATTGCTAGTAATACCAGCATTTTTCAATGCAGGTCAATTTGCCATTTTAAGACTTCGCTCAACTAAGGTTCAAAGATTGGTAGAAGATGGACTACCTGGTTCCAATTCCATAATTCGTCTGCAAAAAAGGCTGAGAAGAACACTTCTAATAGCAGAGTTAGGAATAACTATTTCATTAATTTCAATTGGTTGGATATGCAAAAATTTCACTAGTCAAAGATGGGGAAATAATGCTTCAATTAACTATTTTTTAGATCTAGGCCTTTTTATTACTGTTGTACTGTTAGCAACTCTGATATCTGGTCTTCTTCCAAAAGCACTTGTTCTTAATCAACCAGAGACTTTTGCTTTAAAATTATCACCTTTAATTGAAGCAGCAATAAAATGGATGTCACCATTTCTATCTTTGCTAGAAGGTCTTGCTTTATTAATTCTTAGATTATTTGGACTCAATACTCAATCAGAAAGTCTTACTACTGCAGCTTTCTCGGCAGGGGAATTAGAGAAATTAATTGAAACTGGTGGAGTGACAGGATTAAAACCTGATGAACGAAATATACTTGAAGGAGTTTTTGCTTTAAGAGATACACAAGTTAGAGAGGTTATGGTTCCCAGGTCAGGGATGGTTACTCTGCCAAGAGAAGTTTCCTTTACTCAAATGATGGAGGAAGTTCACAAAACTCGTCATGCAAGATATTTAGTAATTGATGATTCACTTGATAATGTTCTCGGAGTTTTAGATTTAAGGCAACTGGCTGATCCAATAGCCAAAGGGAAAATGCAAGCCAACTCATCTTTAGAGCCTTATATAAAACCAGTTGTTCGTGTATTAGAAACTTCTACTTTGGCAGAATTGCTACCCCTAATAAAAAATGGGAACCCGCTACTGTTGGTTGTTGATGAATATGGAGGAACAGAAGGATTAATAACATCAGCAGACTTAACTGGAGAAATTGTTGGTGATGAAATTCAATTTGACAATAAAGAATCTGAGCTAAGGCCTATTGATGACTTAAAAAAAATATGGATTACTTCTGGTGAGATAGAAGTAATAGAACTAAATAGAGAGCTTAAATTAGAATTACCAGAAGCTGATGATCATTACACTCTTGCTGGATTTGTTTTAGAAAAACTTCAAGAAATTCCCAACTCAGGAGAAACGTTAGTTCATAATGAAATTATATTTGAAATAATGTCCATGAAAGGTCCAAGAATAAACAAAGTAAAAATAATACTTCCTAAATAATTTATAAAAAAGATTTTTAATTAAATAAGAAAGTAAACATGAAAACAATTTCCAAGATCAACGAAAATATTATTCCTGTAAAAGTTGGAGTAATAGGAATTGGAAATATGGGATGGCACCATGCGCGAGTACTGAGCCTTCTCAAAGATGCTGAGCTAGTAGGGGTTGCAGATTTAGACGAAGATCGAGGAAAGTTGGCTATGGATCAATTTAATTGTAATTGGTATAGAAATTATAAGGATTTATTACATCAAGTAGAAGCTGTATGTATTGCTGTACCTACGTTATTTCACCATGAAGTAGGCATAGAATCTCTAAATTCTGGTAAACATGTTTTAATTGAAAAACCTATAGCAGCAAATAAAGAAGAAGCATCATCTTTGATTAATGCTTCAAACAAAGCAAAAAAACTATTACAAGTTGGTCACATAGAAAGATTTAATCCAGCTTTTAGAGAATTAACAAAAGTAGTTGCTAATGAAGAAGTGGTAGTCCTTGAAGCCAGAAGGCATAGCCCTCATCCAGAAAGAGCGAATGATGTTTCAGTCGTATTGGACTTAATGATTCACGATATTGATTTGGTTATTGAACTTGCGAATTCAAAGGTGATTAGGCTTGCTGCCGTTGGAGGATGTAGCGGAGATGGACCCATGGATTACGTTAACGCGACACTAGGGTTTCAAAACGGAGTGGTTGCAAGTCTGACTGCGAGCAAAATGAGTCACAAAAAAATTAGAAGTTTGAGTGCTCATTGCAAACAAAGTCTTATAGAAACAGATTTCCTAAATCACAATATTCACATCCATAGAAAGGCACATGAATGGTATTCGGCCGATCATGGAGAATTACTTTATAGAAACGATGGTTTTATTGAAGAAGTAAGTACAACATCAATTGAGCCGTTATATGCAGAGCTGGAGCATTTTCTGCAATGCGTTAGAGGTAAAGAGAAACCTGCAGTTGGAGGTCTTCAAGCATCTAGAGCACTCCATCTGGCTGATTTAATTGAAAAGGCAGTATCAAAGCCAAGTGAAGATATTTTGTTGAGCAAGGGGATCTAGATAAGACTCATCTATTAAGTCAAAATAAAAAAAATAAAACATTTGCCCGGTGTTTTAATTCGAGCAAAAGTTTTATTTTGTTAAGAACCTCTAATCGATTACTTAATTTTTGAAAAATTTAGAAGAGGAAATTTCGATTTTAACGAAAGCCAACTGCTGCTTGCCACACAAAAACAAGCAGAAAGAAGAAAAGAGGTATGAGTGGAAGTACATCCACGGTTGGAGCAAAAGCCTGGTAAGCAACCGGAAGTTCAGCAAGCAAGTCGAGATTAATCAGTGCCATCCCTAAGAAATAATGGACGTATTAAGCACGCACGCTACCACGTATGACGCGCTTTAGAGTCACTCTGCCACGGAGCGAAATCCTCTGAAAAACAACCTTCAATGATTGCTTGCCTCATGGCGCTTGTAAAACGGATCAAATGTGTGAGATTGTGCAGGCTCAAAAGTGTAAGACCGAGTAATTCTTTGTTGCGAATTAAATGATGAATATATGCCCTTGTATATCCAGTACATGCTTCGCAATTACAAGAGGAATCCAAGGGCCTGTAATCGTCTTTAAAACGAGAATTTCTTAAATTCCATGTCTCACCATTCACTAATGCACTACCATGCCTTCCCAAGCGCGTAGGGATTACGCAATCGAATAGATCTACGCCATTTGCTACTGCTATGGCCATTTCTCTTAAGGTTCCAATTCCCATTAGATATCTAGGTCGATCTTGAGGTAAAAGAGGACAGGTTTCTCTTACTATTTTGTGCATTTGATTGATAGGTTCGCCGACACTTACCCCTCCGATAGCAATCCCAGGCAAATCGAATCCTGAGACAATTTTCGCACTGAATTCCCTCAAATGAGGAAAGCAACCCCCTTGAACTATTCCAAAAACTGCTTGATTATCTTTTTTATGGGCATTTAGGCACCTCTCTAACCAATGGTGAGTCCTTTTGCAAGCCTCTTCAACGTCTGTTTCGCTCGCTGGATAAGGTGGGCATTGATCAAAAGCCATGGCAACATCAGAGCCTAAAGCCATTTGAATTTCTATAGCTTTTTCAGGAGTCAAAAAAATATGTTTACCATCTCTTGGACTTTGAAATGAAACGCCTTCATCATCAATTTTATTTAACTTTGCCAAACTAAATACTTGAAAACCTCCTGAGTCAGTGAGTATTGGCTTATTCCAACTCATAAACTTGTGAAGTCCCCCTGCATCTTGAACAATCTTTTCTCCAGGTTGCAGATGAAGATGAAAAGTATTTGCAAGAATCATTTCTGCTCCTGTTTTCTTCAGCTGTTCAGATGTAACGCCCTTAACTGTTCCTAAAGTCCCCACTGGCATAAATCTAGGAGTGCTTACAATTCCATTTGGGGTTTCAAAAGAACAGACACGAGCTAATGTCGAATTGCATCGGCTTTTTACCTGGAAATCAAAAAAGGGCTTTTTCAATTATTCCTAAATATTCCATAACTTAAACTAGTTATATAACTAATTTGAGACCGAAGAAACAATTGAGGTTGTAATTCTGATTTTCAAAAACTGGCTAAGTGACCTTGCAGGTGCCTGGGTTTTTTATACAATTCTTCCTAAATGGCCAATAATTAAACCTAGATTCAAAAGAATTGCTCGATTTGCCCCTTTAATAGGAGCTTTAATTGGCTTTACACAATCATTTTGTTGGCTCTTTTTGAAATACTTTAATTGGCCAAATATTTCTGCCGGCTTGATATGTATTGCAATTAACATCTTAATAACCGGTGGACTTCATATTGACGGGTTAATGGATACTGCTGATGGGATTGCTGCAGGTTCATCAAAGAGAATTGAGGCAATGAAAGACAGCAGAGTAGGAGCAATAGGTGTACAAAGCTTATTAATCATTTTTATTCTTCAAATAGCAGCAATTATTAAACTTGGTTTTTATGCACCCTTTGCATTCCCTCTAGCTGCCTTTTGGGGAAGACTCTCACAAATTTTTGCCATAGAAAATTATGAATACATTTTCAGCAAAGAATCCCCTTCCTTTCATCATCAACATTGGAAAGGCATATCTAATGAAATAAGGCCATCATTTTTAATACTTTCTATAGGAATAATATCGTTTTTATTTTTAATTAATTTAAATATATCTAATACTTTATTATTAATATATTGCATTTTATCAGGTTTAAGCACCTCTATTTTAATCCCAAACTTAATTTACAAATCACTAGGAGGGCATAGTGGTGATAGCTATGGAGCAAGTTTAGTCATAACAGAAACAATTAATTTATTACTATTGAGTATTATTTTGGTTCCAAATTAAAAACAAAAGCATTACCTGATTGTGGTAAAGAATTTTTAAATATGCTTGGATTAACAACCAACTTTAAATCTCCACCCAGTTGTCTAGCCAGATCTCTCGCCAGAGCCAAACCTATTCCACTACCTGACATTTTAGAACCACTTTCACCTCTAAAACCTTTCTCGAAAATCTTTTCTCTTTCTTCTTCCTTTATGGGTAACCCTTCATCCCAAATACATATTCCCTCTTCAACTAACTCTATTCCGATAGATGATTTTGGCGGGCTATAACGAAATGCGTTTTCCAGCAGATTTGCAACTATTTCAGCAATAACTCCTTCTGAAATTGATCTTGATTCCATCCATTTTGGCCATTCTGAAGGACTAAACCATTTTCTTCCCTGCAGATTAGCTCTAGCTTTAGCTCTCTCAATTAACGGTTCAATTAAACTTTTTACACTGATATAAGTATCTGTCGGCAAAAGTGGAGGCAAAAGCAATCTGTTTGATCCATCATCAGCTTGCGGTAATTTCACTTGACTTAGTTGATCTAGTGCGGACAAGTATTTATTTACTTGTGCTTGTTCAGTCATTAGACCTTTGACGAGATTTTCATGTTCACTTTCAGGACCAATTTTTCTCAAAAGTAGTTTTGCATAAGTTCCAAGTGCAGCCAAAGGATTTCTTAGTTGATGAACCATTAAAGATATCTGCTCCTTCTGGTCATTTAATTGATCTAACAACCTTTTTCTATCCAGTTCGGATGCAAGAGAGTTGGCTAGCAAGATCGACATAGATTGCAGGCGTTGATCAAGAGACTCCGACCATTCTTCTTCAGATGGAATTCTCTCAGCACGAATAACTCCCAATAATATTGATCCCTCCTGCAAAGGGTACCAACGCCTGTCCGACGAAGGAGTTCGCAGTGCCGCATCAGTTTCTACTGGCTGTAAAACTTTCTCTGACTTAGGCCACTGACCAACCACTTCCAAGGTGGGAGATCCACTGTCTCCCGATCTCGCTACATAAACAACAACATGGTCCAATTCATGATCAGCTTGAAAGCTCATCAACTGTTGTTGAACAAAATTTAAAAACCTTTCTGAATACTCCATTGAAATCATTATGCAATCTTAGACAGGGTGAAAAAAGTATTCAAAAACTTGAAAAATTTGAAAAAAGTATTAAGATGTTAATAAAGAATTTAGATTACTACTTAGGAGGTTATCTCAAATTTGATTTAAAAGTGAGCACTTTTAGTGACTTTGAGGCTACGGCAGAGATTGATGGGTAACCTCTGTAGTCAACTTTTAGTTATTTGAGAAAAAACGTTCTATCTCAGTTCCAATTTTATTTTCTTCTTTATTAGCACTAGCTTCAGCAAGTTCTAATAAAGAAGAAAAACCTCTAACTCTATTCCACTTAATTAAGGTTTTTTTTTCATGTCTAAGAAGCGCAAAAGAATTAGTAGACGAAGACTCGCAGGTCAGCGTGTTATGTCCCATGTACCTATTTTCCATTTAGGAACAGGTCAACATAAGCCTGTAACTGCAGCAAGAAGGTTCATAGCCGAAGAGGGTCTATACGCTCCAGCCATACTAAATGTACGTCGAAATGAGCACACTACTGATCGCTTTTTTTGGGGAGAGAAAGGCTTGTTTAGTGCTCAATATGCAGAGGAAAATCACTTTCTTTTCCCTTCCTTAAGAGTGATTGTTGAATTTCTTGGGGAAGACAAAATTTTTGCTGGATTAGAACTAACAGCCGATGACTGGGAAGAAATAGAAGAATATGAATACGCTTTTGTTTAACTTAGAAATTCTTTTTTAATTTTTCCACGGCAATACTCAACTAGATCATTAGTTATTTCGTGTCCTCCATCAAAAAAAAATAACTCTGAATTAACTCCATTTTTCAACAAAATATCAAAGGTTTTCTGAGAAGCAAATCTAGGGACTACTTGGTCCATATTTCCATGGCAAAGGAAAATAGGTGGCATTTCTTTTACAGGTTTCCACTCTGGATGTGGGTACGAACTAAGCGCAAAAACGCCCTTAAATCTAATTCTTGTTGCAATCTCTAGCGCCATGGCACCGCCCTGAGAAAAACCAAAAAGCAATGTTTTCTTTAAGGGTATATTTTTGAAACAAAGATTATTTAAACGCTTTTCAAGATCTATTACTGCATTTGGAACTTGTTCCCACTCATGAGGGTATAAAGGATACCATTGCCTCCCTGATCCGCTTGGATGAGTCTGAGGAGCAGACAGTGAAACTATATCAAAATGATCTTTTAATCCTTCAGTTAATAATTTCCCAAAAGGTAATAGGTCACTTGCATCAGCTCCCCATCCATGAAGTAAAACTAATCTATTTGTTGCGGATTCAGAATTTAAGGAGAGTAGTTCAGTCATCTTGAATGCAATATGCCTCTTTGATGCGTAGGTTATCGAGAAGACTCGATTTCAAACAATAAAGATGTCACCAATAGCTCTGCTAAGTGTCTCAGACAAAACTGGCTTAATTCCTCTGGCGAAAGCATTAGTTAATGACTTTGGCTTCAAAATTATTTCAAGTGGTGGCACTGCCAAGTTAATTGAGAGCGAAAATATTCCTGTTACACGAGTAGCAGATTACACAGGTTTTCCAGAAATTCTTGAAGGAAGAGTGAAAACTCTAAATCCAAAAATTCATGGAGGAATATTGGCTAGGAGGGATAAACAAACTCATTTGGATGATTTGAAGGCACAAAATATAAATCCAATAGATTTGGTGGTTGTTAACTTATATCCATTTGAACAAACAATTTCAAAAGAAAATGTTTCTTGGGAAGAGGCTATTGAGAATATTGATATTGGCGGTCCAACAATGATCCGAGCAGCCGCAAAAAACCATCAAGATGTTCTCGTAGTTACTAATCCAAGTCAATACTCAAACTTAATTGATGCTTATAAATCAAAAAAAATAACTAATGAGTTAAGGAAAAATTATTCTCAACAAGCGTTTGAGCATACTGCTATTTACGACCTAACAATAAGCAAATGGATTGCCAAACAAACTTCCTCAAAAAAAGCTTCTTGGTTGCAGAGCTTACCGTTAAAACAAGAACTTAGATATGGCGAGAATCCTCATCAAAAGGCCACTTGGTATGGAGACCCTGAGAGAGGTTGGAGCGCAGCAAACCAATTACAAGGAAAAGAATTAAGTACAAATAATCTTCTTGATCTAGAGGCTGCCCTATCTACTCTCCGTGAATTTGGGTATGACAATGCTGTTAAAAATGCTTCATATCAAAAAGCGGCAGTAGTGATTAAACACACCAATCCTTGTGGAGTCGCAATTGGAGATTCACCATCCTCGGCACTAAAAAAAGCATTAGATGGAGATAGGGTAAGTGCTTTTGGTGGAATTATTGCTACCAATTGCCCTGTTGACGAAGCTGCCGCAAAAGAAATTGAAAATATATTTATCGAATGCATCGTAGCTCCATATTTTGATAATAATGCAAAAGAAATACTATCAAAAAAGAAAAATCTAAGGCTATTAGAGTTAAATGCTGGGGCTATTCAAAAAGCAGATAAAAATCACATAAGAAGCATACTTGGTGGTCTATTAATTCAAGATTTAGATGAACCAAATATTGATCAGAAAGAATGGAAAAATGTTACGAAACTAATTCCTACAGAGGAAGAAATAAATGATTTATCTTTTGCTTGGAAAGTTGTAAAACATATACGTTCAAATGCAATAGCTGTAGCAGCTAACCAACAGAGTCTAGGTATTGGCGCTGGTCAAATGAATAGGATAGGCTCAGCCAAAATTGCATTAGAAGCCGCTGGTAGCAAATCAAAAGGTGCTGTTTTAGCCAGTGATGGTTTTTTTCCATTCAATGATACTGTAAAGATGGCAGCCGACTATGGTATAAGTTCAATTATTCAGCCAGGGGGAAGTATTAGAGACAAAGATTCTATTGACGCATGCAATGAATTAGGAATTAAAATGGTTATCACAGGCAAAAGACACTTTTTACATTAATATTAAATATACCTAATTTTGAATTTTAAATATTATTAGATAACCTTAAAATTATTATTAATTTATGTGCCTTTTGGATAATAAGTTATTTTATTTGATTTCCTAAAGAGTGAAAGTCTTCCAGGACCAGCGCATAAAAAATAAAATGATATGGCTGCATAAATTGCTGACAATTCAAATATATAATTGTGATTTTCTACTACCGCGAAAGGGAACCCTTCTAATCCAGTATCTATGAAGTGGAAATATAAGGCGAAGACCATAGTTGATAACAAACCCAGTGAGGATAATCTGGCTAATACCCCAGTGGCCAAACCAATAGGACAAAGTATTTGTGTTATGGCTGCCATGTATGTCCAAATCACAGGATCACCAGGAAGAAAACTGAAGTATTTACCTACAACAAATTCAGCGAACCCTCCTGGATCATTTAATTTCTCCAAGCCATGATGAACCATCAATAAACTAAAACTAACTCTAAGAACTAATATTGAAAGTTCTCCAAAAATATTCACTTCCCCTTCAGGGCTCTGTACAACGACTTCAACCTTTTGTGAGTCAGAATCTTTAATATTAGAACTTGTAGGTTGAGCCATCTTCAACAAATATTTATAAGCTATCCTACGAGAAATTGGGTCAAAATTGTGATTTATCCTAATTAATCTTTTTCACTTATTTTCATAAGCTTTTGGATAACGTGCTCAACCACTCGATCTGGAGTAGAGGCGCCAGAAGTGATACCCACTTTAATATCTCCAGTTGGTAGAAATTCCTTCTCAGTAATTAGTTCACCCTCAAGTGGCATATGAGTAATAGTATTCGTCTCTTCTCCAATTCGCTCTGGAGTATCAATATGAAAAGAGCGAATCCCCCTACTCACCGCTATCTCTTGAAGATGGGTAGTATTTGAAGAGTTGTATCCACCAATAACAACCATAAGATCAAGGGGTTCATCAACTAAAGAAAACATTGCACCTTGTCTTTCCTCAGTGGCATCACAAATAGTATTGAACGCTAAAAAGTGTTCATTTAATTCAGCTGGGCCATATTGTTTTAGCATCGTTTTTTCAAATAGTTTACCTATCTCTTCTGTTTCACTTTTAAGCATGGTTGTCTGATTAGCGACACCAATTCTTTTCAAATCCTTATCGGGATCAAACCCAGCAGAAGATGCTTTTGCAAAACGCCTTAAGAATTCCTCTCTATTTCCATTACCAAGAATATATTGAGCTACATAATTGGCCTCATCCAAGTCAAATACAACTAAATAAGTTCCGGCGAAGGAACTAGTCGCAAGTGTTTCTTCATGTTTGTATTTTCCATGAATGATGGAAGTAAATGTATGTTTTTTATGCTTTTCAACCGTATGCCAAACTTTCGAAACCCATGGACAAGTGGTGTCAATAATATGACAGCCTCTATCGTGAAGCATTTTCATATCTTGAACAGTTGCACCAAATGCAGGAAGGATTACAACATCTCCATCTTTTACGCCTGAAAAATCTTTAATTCCTTTCTCCTCAGAAATAAAAAGTACATCCATTTTTCTAAGCTGATCATTTACTGAAGGATTATGAATAATTTCATTAGTAATCCATATCTTTTCATTCGGATAATGCTTTCTAGTCTCATAAGCCATTGCTACAGCCCTTTCTACTCCCCAACAGAAACCAAAAGCCTCAGCAATTTTAACTTTAAGTCGACCATGTTCCAATTCATTTCCATTATCTCTAATTGATCCGATCAATCCACTTTGATAAGCCTCTGCTAAGGCCTGAGCTCGCTTATTAGCAGAGCCAAATCCTCTCCTGTTATATCTATCTGATTTATGAAGAGTTTGCTTGAATGCTTGAGTATCCATTTCAATTAAGTGGTTATAAACAAATTGATAGGATTCCCATCACTATTAAACCACACTAAAAAAGCCCGGAATATATCCGGGCCTTTTTAAGCTTAATGTTAGAGAACTAAACAAGGTAACTAACTAGAAGCAAAGTCAGGATAAGCCTCCATTCCATGCTCTCCTATGTCAAGACCTTGAGTCTCTTCTGCTTCGCTAACTCTGATGCCACCGAAGAAGCCACCAATAATTTGCCAAGCAATCCAACAAGTAACAATAGTCCAGATACCATAAGCAGCTGCACCTAATGCTTGAATGAAGAATTGGTTAATTCCTCCTCCATTAAGAAGACCAATGCCCGCAGCTCCTGGGTCCATGCCATCAACACCCCATAGGCCGATTACAACAGTTCCCCAAACCCCACAAACACCGTGAACTGAGAATGCTCCAACTGGATCATCAATACCTGCAGAATCTAGAGCAGCAACTGCAACTACAACGATTAATCCACCTACTGCGCCAGCAAGCCAAGATCCAGCAAAAGTCATATTGCCACAACCAGCAGTGATACTTACTAGTCCAGCAAGTATTCCGTTGATTATCATGGTTAGATCAGGTTTACCAGAAGTAATGGTAGATAAAACTGTAGCTGCGATTGCACCACCAGCTGCTGCTAACGTTGTTGTTACGGCAACATAAGCAACATATTGATCCATGGCTAATTCAGAACCAGGATTAAATCCATACCAACCAATCCAAAGAATTAGAGCTCCTAAAGTTGCAATTGCCATATTGTGACCAGGCATAGCTTGGGCTTTGCCATCCACAAATTTGCCAATACGTGGTCCAAGAAGCATTGCTCCAACAAGACCTGCCCATCCTCCAACAGAGTGGACGATAGATGAACCAGCAAAATCAATAAAGCCAAGTTCAGCAAGCCATCCTCCATTCCACTGCCAGCTGCCAGCGATTGGGTAGATGAAAGCAGTTAAAACAATAGAGAAAACTACAAATTCACCAAACTTGACTCTTTCAGCAACTAATCCAGAAACGATAGTTGCAGCAGTACCAGCGAAAGCAGACTGGAAAAGGAAATCAACTGCTGGGACAAGACAACCTGTATCTCCTGCGGCGGCACACTCTAGTGCACCTGAAGGATCAGGATCAACAAATAGGCCTTGAAAATAAAGCCATCCATCAATTACTGAACCGCCATACATTAGGGAATATCCAATTACCCAATATGCCGTAACAGCAAGAGCAAAAACAAATAAGTTTTTAGCTAATATGTTCACCGCATTTTTTTGGCGACACATACCAGCTTCAACCATTGCAAATCCTGCGTTCATAAAAATAACGAGGATTGTGGCTATAAATAACCAAAGGTTATCTGCCAAGAATGCAGCAGCTTGAGGCCCAGTCAAATCTGAAAGTGCAACCTCAGCTCTTGCAGAGAAGGTGAAAACACCTAGGCCTAAAAGTGCCAATGGGACAGACGCTAGCCAAGCCCAAGATTGACTTCTTCTAAAACCTTTAATGCTTCTTAGAAGAAGCATTGGCCCGTTTAAAAGACTTGCGTCTTGAAGACGAGAAGTAATTCGCCTTGGAGGCGATTGCAAAGCAGTGGTCATAAATGATGCTTACTTCGAAAAAAAGAAATGGATAGTTAATCCAAAATTTATACACTTATGAATATGAATGCAACTGATACTGAGAAGATGTAGGTGTTGATACAAAAAAAGAGTTTGGTAATACAGATATGTTGTTATTTACACATTTTTTGTCTGAATTGATTAACTTTTCAAATTTATTTATATCCCATAATTAAAAATCAATATAAATAACTAGCTCAAATAGTTAAAATAGATCCGCCTAAGCATCTTTTTCTAGATATTTTATTTTTGTGAAGTCTGAAAGGGTTTCACACCTTCCCAAGTTATGTGGTCTGAAAAGAAACCAAATGCACATGGAATAACCTCTACACCCATAGATATTGCCTCTCTAAATAAATTCCCATATAAAGGATCTGCTAAATCACAAGGTGCAAAAATTTCCAAATCACTTCTACTTATACAAGGAATCAATACCGCTCTTGAATTAGTACAAATACTCATTAGCTCCTTCAAATGTTTTTGACCTCTTGTAGTTACCGTATCCGGAAACAAAGCCAATGTTTTTTCACACCAAGTTGTATTTTTAACCTCTATATAGATATTTCTACTATCTGAGTTGTTTTTTTCTGGTTTAAGTAATAAATCAATTCGACTTTTACCTTCCAAACCATATTTAACTTCAGGCTTGATATTGGCAATTAAACCCAATTGCTTCTCTAAGCCATTCGCCTCAATCAAATTCCTAATCAATTTATTAGGTAAAGATGTATTTATACCAACCCAGCATCTATTAAGTTCATTATAGCTTGGCACCTCAGCTTGCTCCCAAGACCAATCTAATTTACGTTTAGGCGAAGGAGAGTACTTAAGTCTGACTCGACCACCAGGCCACAAAACCCCTTTCATTGGTCCTGTATTTGCACAATGAGCGGTAACAATTTCACCATCAGCCAATTCAACATCAGCCAAAAATCTCTTATATCTCTTAATTAAGATTCCCTCCACAAGAGGAGAAAACTTAATAATGGTTTTCCCTATCTCAATCACTTAATTAACATCCAATTAAAACAAGAACTAAAAATATTCTAGAAAAAATGAAAGCTCTCTTTTTTCAAATCTAACATGCCGAAATCAATCAAAGACATTGCTTTCGTCGTAAGTTTAGGAACTTTATTAAGCAAAGTTGGAGGAATGGCAAGGCAATTAGTTATTGCTGGTGCTTTCGGGATTAGTGCTGGATATGATGCGTATAATTATGCTTATATTATACCTGGATTTTTTTTAGTTCTTTTAGGTGGTATTAATGGGCCATTGCATAACTCAATGGTTACACTATTAGCAGATAAAAATAAAGTTGAAAGTAGATTATTTATAAATTCAATCAATAATATTTTATCTCTAATACTATTAATAATAAGTTTTTTTATTTTCTTTTCATCCGATTTATTTATTAACTTAGTTGGTCCGAGTTTAAGCTCTGAGATCAAAGAGATAGCATCCTCTCAATTAAAAATAATGTCTCCAATTATATTCTTATCAGGACTATTAGGCCTAGGTTTTGGGTCTCTAAATGCGAAAAAAGAATTTTTCATCCCGTCTATAGCTCCATTACTTTCAAGTCTCATAATCATAATTGCTGTATCAAACTTTTGGATAAACAAAGAAAATTCATCTGATATATATGAGTTAAATTTGAGGGGAGGAGTTATTCTTGCAAAGGCAACAATTATTGGAGCGCTATCGCAATATTTAATTCAAATACCTTTTCTAATTAAAAAAGGAATATTTACTATAAGTTTTTCAATTCAAACAAAATATTCAGAACTAAAAAGAGCCTGGAGAATGATTGCCCCTGCTACACTTTCTTCAGGAATGATGCAAATCAATGTTCTTACTGATTTATTCTTTGCATCAAAAATAGCTGGAGCTGCAGCTGCTCTAAGTTACGCAAACTTTTTAGTTCAAGCTCCTCTTGGAATAATATCAAATTCTATTTTAATTCCATTATTGCCTATTTTTGTAAGCTTAAGAGCTAGAGAAAATCATTCAAAATTGATAAAGAAAGTCCATCAAGGATTAATTATTTCATCTTCTTCGATGGTATTTCTAGGTTCGATATTTATTTCACTATCTTCTCCAATAGTAATATTAATATATGGCAGAGGTTCCTTCAATCAAAATGCAATAGATGTTGTAAGTCAACTATTGATTGCATATGGTATAGGTATGCCTTTTTATCTACTAAGAGATCTATTAGTTAGAGTATTTTATGGTATTGAAGATTCAAAGACACCATTTAGAATATCAATTATAGCAATATTATTAAATTTAATTTTTGACTGGTTTTTAATAGGAGGAACAAGCCCATGGGGAGATCTTTCTCCAATTAACTTAGGAGTAAATGGTTTAGTTTATTCAACGACATTTGTTAATTTATTTGCTTGCATACTTTTACTATTAAATTTAAATAATAAACTAAATAATCTAAAATTCTCAAGAATATTATCTCAAAATCTTAGAATTATTTTAATTGGTTTAATTTCTGGTATTAGCTCATTTTTTATTTTTAAAATAATATATTTACCCTATAGTTTCTTTCATTTATTATTTAAAATAATAATGTCCTCAGGTATTAGTCTTGTTATATTCTACTGTCTTGCAATTATTCTTAAAGTTGATGATATTGATAGTTTAAGCAGATTTTTAAAGGAAAAGTTTATTCGTCTTTAAGAAAAACATCTTTTTCTGATCTAACTTTAAGTGGAATTTCTAAACAGTTTATTGCATCAGTTTTCACTCCACTGACTGAGAGAATTCTTGCTTCAATGCCAAACTCTTGAAAAGCTATTTCCATTTCTTTCATTAATTCCTTTTCAACCTGTGCATCAGCATCAGCAACTTTTCCTATAAGTCTCTCTCCTAAGCGACCAATTCGCTTCCTTACTACCTCTCTAGCATTAGTTACCTGAATGATTAGCAAGAATAACAAAGCAAGTGGTCAAATCTTATCTGCAATAGGGTTCTAAAATCTCCTCAAGGTCAAAAAATTGATTTGGTGGAATTAATTTTGATAATGGCAATGTAGTTTTACCTCCGCCAAGTTGTACTTGAATCGCTTCAAGACCTTTTCTAGCTGAAACATTTGCCCCTTGATCAAAGTTAGCCTGACATTCAATAGCTAAGTCCTTTGAAAGGCCAGCATCACCTAGATAAAGATTCCAATTTCCAACTTGAATAAATAATCTGTCAGCTATTGACACCGCCAGTTCATTGATTTGGGATGAATCGATATGAGTGGGCATAAAACATAGTTTTTACTATTATTAGTGACCTTAGAGTGAGATTGGTTACTATTTCAAATTGAAAAAATTAATGGAAGAATAACTTTTCATGTTTCACGATCCTATTTCAATGAATTTTTAACGCATAAATACAAACATATTTTCCTATTCTTTGGGAGTCAATCTGATATTGTTTTTTTATGCGCCTGTAGCTCAGCGGATTAGAGCATCTGACTACGGATCAGAGGGTCGGGAGTTCGAATCTCTCCAGGCGCGTTTAAAAAATTT
>QCHR01000011.1 GCA_003277985.1 Prochlorococcus sp. AG-402-G06 | reverse complement strand
TGGGAGGTGGAACCCCTTCTTTGTTGAAAAAACAGGAGGGTGGTGATTTATTGGAAAATCTTCAAAGAAAATTTGGATTTCAACATGGTGCGGAGATAACTATGGAAGTTGATCCAGCAACATTTTTGGAAAATGATCTGAATGGATACATAGAGATTGGAATTAATAGATTTAGCTTGGGAGGTCAGTCATTTGATAACAATACTTTGGCTTTCATAGGAAGAAAACACGATAGTTCGCAATTGATAGAAACTTGTAATTGGGTCAATAACTTATTTAAAAAAGGTACGTTAAGAAGCTGGAGCCTTGATTTGATTAAAAATCTTCCTGGATTGAATTTGTCAAAGTGGGTTAAGGAGTTAGAGCAAGCAGTTCAAACGCAAGTTCCTCATTTGTCAGTTTATGATTTAACTATTGAACCAGACACAGTTTTTGGAAGAATACACAAAAAAGGTGAATTGAATATCCCAATTGAATCGGTCGCTCAAAAAATAGATTTTGAAACGAATAGATTTCTTAAAAGTAGAGGTTTTTCTCGATACGAGATCTCAAGTTATTCATTGCCTGGTCATCCATCTCGACATAATCGTATGTATTGGAGTGGTTCTGGTTGGTGGGGGTTTGGGATGGGGGCAACTAGCGCTCCTTGGGGTAAGAGATTTTCTAGGCCTAGAACAATTGCTGGTTATAAAAAATGGCTTGAGCAACAAGAGAGTGAGTTCCTAGAGAAAACTTTGTTTATTAAGGAATCAAAACCAATGCCATTGGATGAACTATTGATGATTGGTCTACGAAGACGTGAAGGCGTTCATTTGGAGGAACTTGCTAAAAATTCTGGATGGACGCAAAAAGAATGCGATAAAAATATAGAATTACTTGAGAAGTTTTGGTTAGATTTTTTAAAAGATGGATCACTACTAAGAAATAATGGAAGGTATTTTTTAAGTGATCCCAAGGGGATGCAAATTAGCAATCAGATTTTGATTCAGATGTTTTTGTGGTGGGATTCACTTGATTTGAATTAGTAGATTTAATCCAATCTTTTAAAGCATCGATGCAAAGTTCGCGTCCTGCAAGTAAAGGTTTTGCAAAAGGAGGCTGAGCAGTTGAAAGTCCAAGAATATCAGCTGTAACTCTTACTTGCCCATCGCAATCGCTGCCTGCTCCAATACCAATTACAGGAATGGTTAAAAGTTTTTTTAATTGACTAGCAATTTCTCCTGGGATATGTTCCAGAACTATTGCAAAACATCCCGATTCTTGAAGCATTTGGGACTCTTTGAGGATTTTATCTTGACTATCCTTATCCCTGGCTTGTGATTTATATCCGATTTGATGAACTGATTGCGGAGTCAGGCCAAGATGTCCCATTACTGGGATTCCCATTCTAATTAGTCTTTTAATTACCAATAAAGTCTCAGGCTCAGCTCCTTCAAGCTTCACTGCTGAAGCACATGAGTTTTTGAGTAGAGTTCCAGCAGCCTCAACTGCCTTATCTTCTCCACATTGATAGCTTAAAAAAGGGAGATCACAAACCACTAATGGTTGTTCTGAAAGAGGTTTACAAAAACCTCTACAAACAGCCTTTGTGTGGTGAAGCATTTGATCAAGTGTTACAGGAAGAGTCGTTGAGTGTCCTAAGACAACCATTCCAAGTGAATCTCCCACAAGAACAACATCAGCGCCTGAGGCTTCGACTATTGAGGATGAAATAGCATCCCAAGCAGTTAATACAGCTATCTGTTTCCCTAACTTTTTAAAACGAACCAATTCTGTGGTTTGCATTTAATTCTTAATAACGTGGTTAGCTATTGCTAGAATATTATTGACTCGGCCCCATGCGGCTGTGACGCCTAAACCTGGTCAGGACCGGAAGGTAGCAGCCATATGGGATGCTCAAAGCAGGCGTGGACTCCGGGTCACCTCAATTTAAGTGATTTTATAATTTTCAACGATTTTGTCTTAAACGTAAAAACTCAGGAATTGAAGCCCCAGATTCCTTTGATTCTGATTGATCGTAAAGTGATTGGGTTGAAAGTCTTGCTCTATTTCTTTCATTTGAATAAATTTGATTGCTGTCGAATCCAGTAGCAATGACTGTTACCTGAATCTCCCCCTCAAGTTTTTCATCAACAACTGTACCAACAATAATATTAGCCTCAGGATCTACGACATCGGAGATAACCTCAGAGGCAGATGTCATATCTTCAAGGGTCATATCCTTCCCTCCAGTTATATTTATTACACATCCTTTCGCTCCATCTATTCGAGCTGCTTCTAAAAGAGGACTATTAATTGCTGCTTGGGCTGCTTCTAAAGCTCTTGATCTTCCTGAGCCTAAACCAATTCCCAAAAGAGCAGTTCCAGCTTCAGTCATAACAGAACGCACGTCAGCAAAATCTACATTTACCAATCCAGGACACGTGATGATGTCGCTTATCCCTTGAACTCCTTTCATCAGGACATCATCAGCGCTTCGAAAGGCTTCTTGCAAAGGTGCCCCTGAAATGACGTCCTTGAGTCTGTCATTCGGGATTACAATTAGAGTGTCAACATTCTCTGCAAGCCTTGCGATACCCTCGTCAGCTTGTCTTAAACGACGTTTACCTTCAAAACTAAATGGTTTAGTAACTATTCCAACCGTCAAAGCACCACTCTCTTTGGCAACTTGAGCAACAACTGGAGCTGCTCCTGTTCCAGTACCTCCTCCCATGCCAGCGGCAATAAATACTAGGTCAACTCCTTCTAAGGCTTGTTGAAGATCGGCCCTAGATTCTTCTGCTGCCTTTTGTCCAATGCTTGGATTACCACCTGCCCCAAGACCTCTAGTTAAGCTTTGACCAAGCTGAACTCTATGGGTGGCTGATGACTGGATCAGAGCTTGTGCATCTGTATTGAGTACGCGATATGTGACTCCATCAAGATCGCTATTAATCATTCGGTTGACGGCGTTACTTCCCCCTCCCCCAACGCCAATAACCTCAATACGTGCAGATTGACTGGGTAGGATCCCTTCATCCATGTTGAAACTAGATTTGTTTCCCATTCCCATCACCATATTCAGGATTAGAACTCGTTTTGGGCATTATGAACATCATCCATGAATTCTGTTGGCTTATTGGTTCAAATTGATTAACAAATTAATTTCTAGATTTGTCTAAGAATTAATCCAAATGTCTTTTGAGTTTATATGAATTTAGTGTGATAGCAAGGTTTTTACTGATTTTTTTTCACTATTTTTTCGATTTTCAATTCTGGTTTGCTTGGATCTTTGAGGTCAACGATTTTTACTTTTGTGTTGATTAAAAGATTTGGTAATGATTTTTGTAGCTGATTGAGTGTACTGATTTGCTCGATTAATCGATCGGTGTCAGAGCCTAAAAGAACTGATTCGAAGTGCTCGGTTTTGAGGCTGATTTCTTGAAGAGGGTTTATTTTGATTTTTTGAATAGGACTTTGAAAAATAAATCTATTTTTTATTATCGAAATGATTTCTTTTTTTTTATTTGGATTCCAATCCTCAACATATAATTCTATTTTATTTTGTTTTGATTTATTTACAAATTTAAGCGGTATCCAAAATCCTTCAATGTCAATCATTCCATTTTCAATATTGTTAGAATAAATGCGACTTGCAAATGCGATTGGCTCTCTTTCTATAAAGTTTAGATGAATTTTGGGAGGGAAAAACTCTCGACTAACTGAAACCCCTTTAATTGGAAAATTTTTTATTAAATAAGATTCAATTTCTTTTGGATTTAATTCCAACAAATTTTTAGGATAAAAAATTTTAGTGGTTTTTTCTATATCGCTTTTTGTTATTCCAGATAAACCTGTAATTTTAGTTTGGTCAAAACTTATTGGTTCCCAAGCCTGGTTTAAAAATGTAAGAATCAGAAAAATCGAAGTACCTGAAAAAAAAAGTAATTGCCAAAGTTCAATTAGAAAATTTTTATTTTGAATAATTTTCGAAATTCTTTTAGTTGATTTTCGATTTCTATTATTTAATTTTCTGTATATCCTTTTATTTGATTTTAAAGGTCGCATCTTGCTCTGGACATAAGTTTCTCCATCCATTGTCGAGCGCGTTCAGCATCTGAAAAGGGGACGTCGATTTCTCTCCCTGAACCCACAAGTCTGAGTCGACAACGCCCCTCAGATTCGTTTGTTAAAGGCGCTTCTCCTGAACTGAGAGCCATCAGCTCAACCATTTCCAATTTCTTAACTTCGAAAGTTGCTTCTTCCTTGAAGTTACCAGCCTCAAAGCTGCTCCAGCATAAAATACCAGCTTTTAAACGAGCAGCTCCTGTTCCATCAAGCTTTGCTAGCTCTGAACCTTTAGCCCAAATTAAATAGAGATTCTGTCGCCTTCTCTCTATCCATCCTAATGATGCTATGAGAATAAAAGCCATCAATAATGGCAACCAAAGGAGCCCGTGAATCATTTTCTGAAAAAGAGATCTAAAAATGCCATGGTCAAATTATTCTCTAGCTGTTTCTATGAGACTAGCAACAAGTTTTTCTAGTTTTAATCCAGAAGCTTCCCATAACATTGGATACATGCTTGTTTTCGTGAAGCCAGGCAAGGTATTAACTTCATTTATATAAATCTGTTGCGTGTTCTCTTGATAAAAGAAATCGACTCTAGCCAAACCAGAAGCATTAATTGCCTTGCATGCTTCGATAGCTAGCTTTTGTATTTTACTAGAAATCTCTATTTTTAAATCTGCCGGAATAATCGTACTGCTTAGATTATCATCATATTTTGATTCATATGTATACCAATCAGTTTGAAATTTAACTTCTCCAACAACTGAGGATTTCATTATGGACTTTCCTAATACCCCACATTCAAGTTCTCTTCCTTCAATGTTTTTTTCTATTATGATTCTATCGTCATATTTTGCTGCAATTTCTATTCCATTAATAAGTTCATGCTTTGAATATGCTTTTGTTATGCCAATAGAAGAACCCAGGTTGGCTGGTTTCACAAAGCACGGATAATTTATTATAGTTTCTATTTTATCAAAAATAGATTGCATAAATAATTGATTAAATATATTTTCTTTATGTAAAAAAATATATGGAGCTTGAGGTAGATTAAATGATTTAAAAATTGATTTCATTGCTATTTTATCCATACCTAAAGATGAACCAAGAGTTCCAGATCCAACAAAGGGTTTCCCTGTTAACTTAAATAAACCTTGAATAACTCCATCTTCCCCATTTGGACCATGTAATGCGGGGAACCATACATCAATTTTGTTGCTTTCTGTTGGAAGATTAGTGAGAGAATTGATATAGTCTTGATTACTTTTTGTTGATCTAGTTGATCCTTTATCTTCAAATAAAATCGACGTTGAGTATTCTGAATTCTCCCAAAAACCATACTTATTTATATAAATTGGATTTACAATAAAGCGCTCACTATTGTAAGAATGAGATAAGGCATTATAAATAGTTTTTGCTGATTTTATTGAAACTTCGTGTTCGCTTGACTTCCCGCCAAAGACTAGTCCTATAATGAGTTTTTTTTTAGACATGACTCTTGATTTTGACTATCTTTTGAGGTAGTTTAATGAAATTATCAACATTTATGACAAGCTTCCAGTTAGTGAGAAAGGACGTATCTCGTTGATTTTTATATTCACTATTTCACCGGGTTGATGTGATTTTTTATTACTTGTATCCCTTGGGAAAAATGTTAGTCTATTAGTCCTAGTTCTTCCCATCATTTGGGACTTATCTTTGGAATTTATATTCTCTATTAGTATTTCCTGTAATGAGTCTTTGTACCTTAAATTTCTTTCTTTTGCAGTCTTCTCTACTAAGTTATTGATTTCTTTTAGCCTATCAATTTTTACTATTTCAGGTAATTGATTAGGCCATAAGGCAGCTGGCGTATTTGGTCTAGGAGAGTAGGCTGCAGTATTAACAAGGTCAAATTTAACATCCTCTATAAGTAATAGTGTCTCTTCAAATTCTTGTCTCGTCTCTCCAGGAAAAGCTACAATTGCATCAGAAGTAATAGATGAACCTGGCATGATTTGTTTTATATAATTTATAATCTCTTTATAGGTTTGAACAGTATATCCTCTACCCATATTTTTGAGTACTTTATTGCTTCCACTTTGGAATGGTATATGAAAGTGTTCACAAACCTTAGGAAGTTTTGCACATACATCTATTAGTTCCTTCGTAAAGTACCTTGGATGACTTGTAGCAAATCTAATACGCTCAATTCCTTCAATTTCATGAATATATTCTAATAAATATGAAAGTGTTAATTGTCCAGACTTATTAAAATCATAAGCATTAAAGTCTCTGCCATAAGCATCAATATTTTGCCCTAAAAGGGTTATTTCTTTGTACCCAATTTTCGCTAATTCTTCTATTTCATGTTTAATAGCTTGCGGTGTTCTTGATTGTTCTCTTCCCCTAACCGAAGGGACTACGCAGTACGTGCATCGCTCATTGCACCCATAGATAATGTTGACCCAACCGCAGATGGCGCTTTCTCTTCTTGCTGTTGTTATATCTTCGTATATGTGATGTTCGTCGGTCGCTAATACCTGGTGGCCGTTATCAACTTGATTAAGTAGAGTCTCCAGTCTATTTGCATGCTGAGGTCCCATGACAAGATCTATTTCAGGTACTCTTCTCAAAAGGGTTTCACCTTCTTGTTGAGCTAAGCATCCTGCAATAATGATTTTCAAATGAGGGTCTGATTTTTTTCTTCTAGCCTGCCTTCCCAAATAGCTATAGACTTTTTGCTCGGCATTGTCACGAATAGTACACGTGTTGTACAGAATTAAATCTGCTTTAAGTTCCTCCTCTGCAAGCTTATATCCCATTGTTTGCAAAATGCCTGACATTCTTTCTGAATCAGCTTTATTCATTTGACATCCAAAAGTGGTAATCCAATAGCTTCCTCTGTCGTTTCTTAAAGATGTGCTTTTCTTATTAGTAGCTATGGATGCTGTCATCGCAGATTGTTTTTCCCTTTGGGAAAAAGATTTTTAAGATTGATTCCAAAAAATGTTCAAGGGCGAGCGAGGGGATTCGAACCCCCGAATAGCGGCGCCACAAGCCGCTGCCTTAACCACTTGGCGACGCCCGCCTTGTGCTTTTAATCTACCAATGATTTGTCATTTTGAGATTCCAAAATGACTTTGGTAAAAAATTAGCTTGATAACATTGTAGATAGTAAGGATTAAATTTATCACTTTCTATATTTTGATCACAACGCAATTGACAGGTATTGAAGTTACTCTGTAATTAGAACCCCGATTAATAAAGCTCGGGATTGAAATCTATTCAAACGTGAATTTAGCAAAAAATGTTGAATTGATTGCAAGTCCTTCAAAGTCTGGGCGAATAGATGTTCTTGTTCCAAGATGTTTGATTGGTAATGGGCAGGATGTATTAGGAACATCTACTAATAAAGAAGGCTTGACCTCTATTCAAATTGAGTGGAGAGATGGCAAAATTTCATCTATAAAAGGTTTAAAAGAAACATCTAAAGTTCCTGAGGAAATCCTTCTACCAAGATTTGCGGAACCTCATGCACATATAGATAAAGCATTTTCATGGTCCCGTTCATCTAACTTGAAAGGTACTTACCAAGAAGCCTTGGCAGCGAATCTAAGTGAATATGAAATGAGGTCCAACGATGAATTATTTTTTAGCGTTGAAAAGTCTCTCAATCTAGCTCTAGTTAATGGGATCAGGGCAATTAGATCGCATATTGATAGTTTTGGAAAAACTGCAATACGAGACTGGGATCTGTTGGAGAATGTTAGAAAAAAATGGCGAGAGAAAATTGCCTTACAGTTTGTAGCTTTGGTTCCATTGGATTTTTGGCAATCCGATGAAGGTGAGCTTTTAGCTCAAAGAGTTGCTTCCAATGGAGATCTTTTAGGTGGTGTCATAGCTCCACCTTTTAACAAGAGAAAGACTTTTAAGTCTTTATTACATTTAGTGCAACTCGCAAATAGACTTGAATGTGATATTGACCTACATATTGATGAGTCTCAGTCTTGCCCGGCTGAAGGCTTGCAAATACTTCTAGAAGTATTAGGTCAAATTGAAAATGAGATGTCAATAACTTGTAGTCATTTAAGCAGCATGGGATTGCTAAGAGAAAAGGCGATTTCACATTTGGCAAAAAAAATGGCTAAAAATAAATTAAAAGTTGTTGCTTTACCATTAACTAATTCTTGGCTGCTTGGAAGAGAAGATCGATCCACATTAATTAAAAGACCACTGGCTCCAATATTTCAACTTCAAAAGGCTGGGGTTGTTGTATCTGTAGGAGGCGACAATGTAAATGATGCATGGTTCCCTTTATCTAATTTTGATCCAATAAATTTAATGGCTTTTTCTATGCCAATTGCTCATTTATCTCCCTGGGATAGATTGGGCCTTTCTCCCTTCACCTCGTCTGCAGCACATGTGCTTAGTCTTCAATGGGATGGTCTTTTTCAAAAGGGAAGTCCTGCCGATTTTATTTTGTTAGATTCAAATAGTTGGGTAAAAGCTTTGTCTGAAAGACCTAAAAGAAGAGTAGTTGTGAATGGCGACTTCTTGAATGAATTGCCTAAAACAAAAAATCAACATTCCCAAGTGGTGAGTCATGACTAATAAAGAAAAAATAGAGTTGATTTTAGGTGAATTAAAATCAATATCTGATCTAGAGATTTATCAAAAAAACAATGATTTAAAAAGGTTCTCTAAAGATTTCTTTGATTATTCACCCATATTGATTAATGAATTAAAAGATTGTTTGGCTGACATAGTCGTTCGACCACTGTCGGTAGATGCAATTATTGTTGTGGCTCAAATTTGCAATAAGTACACAATTCCTTTGACCCTCAGAGGCTCTGGAACAGGGAACTATGGACAATGTGTCCCTCTAAAAGGTGGAGTTGTTATGTCTATGTCTGGTCTTAAAAAAATTAGAAATTTCGATTCAAAATCTGGTGAAATTACAGTTGAATCTGGTTGTTTACTTAGAGATATTAATGATGAGTTGATTAAGCATGGTCGTCAGTTGCGGTTGCTTCCAAGTACATGGAGAAGCGCCTCGATAGGCGGCTTTATTGCTGGTGGTTCAGGTGGAATAGGATCTGTTCGGTGGGGATTCCTCCGAGATCCCGGTCATTTGCAATCCTTAGAAATAATAACGACTGAGGATTTACCAAGAAAACTTGAATTGAACGCAAATCATTCAGAGGCTTTGAATCATGCTTATGGAACTAACGGGATTATTACAGCATTGAAATTATCTACTGCTCCATATATTAAATGGCAACAAATAGTTGTCGACTGTTTTGATTGGGAACAGGCTGTCGACTTATTAAGTAAATTTAATTGCGCTGCACTGGAGCTTTATTTGGGAACCTTACTAGAAAAAGAAATTGTTAATAGTCTTCCAGATTGGTCTGGTAAACCCTCCGGTAAACATAGGATTTTACTGTTGGTCTCACCTGATGGTGTTAGTACCATTGAGCGACTTGCAAAATCTGCTGATGCAGATTTTGATGACTTAGGTCCAGAAAATCTTAAGGCAGGGACAGGACTTCGAGAGCTTTCTTGGAACCATACGACTTTACATATGCGTGGTATTGATCCTGATTGGACATATTTGCAGATGCTTCTTCCTCAGCCAGAGTTAGAAATGATGAAAAAATTGAAATCCGAGTGGGGATCAAATCTTTTATGGCATTTGGAATGTGTTCGTCAAAATGGAGTTCAAAGATTAGCTTCACTTCCTCTTGTTAAGTGGCAAGGTGAAGAAGATATGAATAAATTAATCAGTCAATGCAGAGACCTTGGTGCAGTGATTTTTAATCCTCATACAATCACTGTTGAAGATGGAGGCCTTGGTGTAATTGATTCTGATCAAGTGCAAGCTAAGAGTAACTTTGATCCAAAAGGGATTCTCAATCCAGGTAAACTCAAAGGGTGGAATCTAAAAGTCAATTGATTTACTTGCTCTATTTTTAGCTATTTAACTTGTCAATAGTTTCCTTTGAAAAAGGTCCCCTATTAAATATAGCGATCCTGAAATAATAGGTGGTGGAGATGGCCATCTATGTTGTTTTTTAAGTGCCGATAAAACATCTTCCACGCTAAGAGCTTCTTTGATTTGGTCTTTAAACTCAGGGCAAAAACTTAAAACTTGATCTTTAGACCAGCTCTGTTGGCCTGGAACAGGAACTATCCAAGCTAAATCTTTTTCTCTAATTAGCTTATGCAAAATGCCTATCATATCTTTTCTTTTTTGAATACCCAGTATCCAAATGATTCCACTTTCTTGATCAGTCCATGCGTCTCTTTCAATTGATAATTGCTTAGCCGCATGAGGATTATGTGCACCATCAATAACTATGGGCATCCCTTCCCATTTTGTTGTTTGAAGTCTTCCAGGCCACTTAGCTAGAGACAAGCCTTCTCGAAGTTGTCCTCCAGAAATATTCCATCCAAAATTTTTTAAGGATTCAATAACCCCTTTAGCTACAGCTGCATTTTCTTTTTGTATTGCTCCTGATAGGCCGAGTTTCCAGTCTGATGGAATTGGATCTACCCAATGAATGACTGCTTGTTTTCTCTTGGCAGTCTCTTCGAAAACTCTTTTTACAATATTGTGTTGAGTGGCTGTGATGACAGTACTCTTTGTAGTTATTACAGATGCTTTCTCAAGAGCTACTTTTTCTAGACTATTGCCTAAGTATTCACAATGATCAAGCCCAATAGCTCCAAATGCAATAATAGGTCTATATTGATGCGCTGTTGTTGCATCAAGTCTACCTCCAAGCCCCACTTCAAGGATAAGAAGTTCAACTTCCCTTAAAGTAAAATATTTAAGTGCTATTGCAATAACACATTCAAAAGGAGTCAAGTTATATTTTTTTGCAATTGGAGAAAGAGAAAGGCTCAATGATTGAAATTCTTCTTTTGATATCGGAGTCTTGTTGATACATATTCTCTCGACCCAATCAACTAAATGGGGAGAAGTTGTAACTCCAGTTTTGATATTTACTAAGCTAAGAACACTATTAATAAAAGCCACAATAGAGCCTTTCCCATTTGTTCCTGCTATGTGAATAGCAGGTGTTTCTTTGCAGGGATCTCCCATGGCATTAATAGCCAATGACATACGATCTATGCCCAGATTTATATCTTTATATTCTTTGCTCTTGCTTTCAAAGATGAAATTCGATTGTGTTATAAAAGTTTCATCAGACATTTGTCTAGTCTAGATAAAAGCTCGTTGATTTCTTTTTTTGTAATAGTTAAAGGAGGGACTATCCTTAATACTTTTACACCAGCTGATACTAGAAGTAGTCTCTCTTCTAAGGCGGATTTGACAATATCAAGAGATGTTATTTTGATATTGTCTTTTATAACGAGACCTTGAATAAGTCCAACGCCTCGAGAGGAAATAAATATGTCTGAATATTTATTTGAAAGTTTAATTAATCCTTCTTTTAATTGAGCACCTCTCTCGGTGACTTTAGTTAGGAGGTCTCTTTTTTGTATTTCTTTCCCAACGGTTAGAGCTGCTCTACAAGCGAATGGATTCCCTCCAAAAGTGCTGGCATGATCACCGGGTTCAAAGACATCACCCAATTGATTAACCAATAGCGCTCCAATGGCATGACCTCCACCAAGCCCTTTGGCTAGTGTGAAAATATCAGGTTCAATCCCCAGTTGTTCATATCCCCAAAGAGTGCCTGTCCTTCCCATTCCAGTTTGGACTTCGTCAAATATCAATAAAACATTGCTGTGGGTACATTTTTTTCTTAAGAGCTCAAAAAATGATTTTTTTCCAATATTTATTCCCCCCTCACCTTGTATCGGTTCAATAAATACAGCTGCAATTTGTGGACCTGTTTTTTCTAAATCATTAAATAGATTTTCAAAAGATTCACTGTCGTTATAAGAAAAAAACTGAAATCCCTGAACCATTGGCTCGAAACCTTTGTGGTATTTCGGTTGTCCTGTAGCACTTACCGCTGCGAGTGTTCTTCCGTGAAAGCTTTCCTTTGCGCAAAGAATGACTGGATTGTCGATATTACGTTGAATATGCCCATATTTTCTTGCCAATTTAATTGCAGCTTCGTTTGCTTCAGCACCGCTATTGCAAAAAAATACACTCTTGGCAAAACTTTGTGAAGTTAACCATTGAGCTAGTTCTTCTTGCTCTGGTATCCCGTAAAGGTTAGATACATGTTGAAGTCTTTTTAATTGTTTTGATAAGGATTTGATTAATGCTTTGTCACTGTGGCCTAGTGAACAAGTTGCAATGCCAGCCACAGCATCAAGATATTTCCTACCTTTTTTGTCCCACACCCATGAGCCTTTACCCCTAATGAGGTCTAAGGGAAAACGATTGTAGGTTTTCATCAATGAAGTGGGAGCGGTCGGACTTGAACCGACAAACCCGAAGGTGCCGCATTTTGAGTGCGGTGCGTCTACCAATTCCACCACGCTCCCATATGTTTATTTTATGTCAAAACTAGCAAAAAAATGAAACTAAGCTGCATTTTTTTGAGTATCAATATTGTCTTCACTAATTATTTTGTTGGAGAAAGAACTTTGAGATGTTGTTTGATCAAATTTTCTAGAAATAATAGAACCTACATTAGTTAATTTTTCTTCTAATTTTTCATAGCCTCTATCTAAGTGTTCGAGGCCCGTGAAAATACTATTTCCTTTGGCAGAGAGGCATGCAAGGATAATGGCGGCAGAAGAGCGCAAATCTCCTCCCTTTACATTTGAACCTACAAGTTCTTTTACTCCTTTTATATAAGCAGTATTATTTTCTAAGTAAATACAGGCGCCCATTTTATTTAGCTCTAAAACGTGTTGCATTCTCTTCTCAAAAACTCTTTCTTTGATTTTGCTTGAACCTTTAGCTGTGGCCATTAATGACATAAATGGAGCCTGAAGATCAGTTGGAAAGCCAGGGAATGGACTTGTGATTATATCAACTCCTGAAATCTCTCTTGCAATAATTTTTAAATGATGATCCCCATGTTGAGATATTGAACAACCACATTCTTTTAATTTTGAAATAACAGCACTCAAATGATTTGGGATTACCGGACCAATAATGAGAGGCGAGCGTGTTATCGCTGCAGCAATAAGAAAAGTTCCTGCTTCTATCCTGTCGGGAATAACACAATGAGAAGTTCCGCCTAACGATTCCACCCCAAGGATTGTGATTCTTTTCGTTCCAGCTCCAAAAACCTTTGCTCCCATAGAATTAAGCATTTTTGCGAGATCCTCGATCTCTGGTTCCCTAGCAGGATTCGATATTGTTGTTTTGCCTAAGGCTAAGCAAGAAGCCATCAAAATAGTTTCCGTAGCTCCAACGCTGGGATATTTAAGAGTTATATTTGCTCCACGTAATCTTTTGTCTTTTGTTGAAACTTGAGCTTTCACAACATCATTTATAACTTCAACTTCCGCTCCTAAAGCTTTTAGACCATTGATATGTTCATCAACAGGTCTTGCTCCAATATTGCAACCACCTGGTAAAGGAATTTTTGCTTCTCCAAGTCTTGTAAGTAAGGGGCCAACACAGAAAAAGCTTGCTCTCAAGCTATGAACTAGTTGATAGGGTAATTCAACATTATTAATGGTCTCTGAATTAATCTCGATAGAATTATTTTTTTTAGTTAACTTTGCGCCCAAGTTGCGGAGAATCTCTGACATGACTTCAATGTCCGTAAGTTGTGGGACATTTGTAATGAGGAGTTTCTCTTTCGTAAGAAGAGACGCAGCCATTAAAGCTAGCGAAGAATTTTTTGCCCCACTAACTTTTAAGACCCCACTAAGCGGATACCCTCCTTTTACCTCCAGATGTGGCGGAATAATATTCCTTTTAATTGTCGCCACACTACTCATATTGGAGCGAACTGCTTACCCAGCCATAATGCCAAGTGGATTTCAAATAGTCCAGTCAACCTTATTGAAAATTGATGGGTTCAAATTAAATATTGATAATGTTGAAAGTTTGAATAAAATTTTTAATATAGTTTTATTGAATTTAATAAGAAAATTCAATGTTTATTCCAATGCAAGAAATTTGTCTGTTTTTTAAAATTAAATAATTTGAGGTTGGAAAATTAATAATTCATATTCCCCATTGATTACAAGTAAAAGAAATCCTTTGGTTAGGAAATTGAGGGGTCTTTTGAAAAAAACTGGGCGCGAAGAGCATTCTTGTCTTTTGCTAGAGGGGACTCATTTGTTAGAAGAGGCTTTGAAAACAAATTTTTTGCCAACAGAGGTTATCGCAACACCTGAATGGTGTGATGAGCATGAGGAAGTTTTAAAAAAAATAGCTTCAAAGTCTTTATTAACCCTTGTAACTACGAATGTTTTAGAAGCTTCTTTGTCAACAGTGACACCTGATGGTGTCGCAGCGATATTCCCAATGCCAGGGTTGCCAAAACCGGGAAAAGCCCCAAAACACATTTTAGCTTTAGATAGGATTCAAGATCCTGGCAATTTGGGGAATCTATTCCGATCAGCTCTTGCTGCTGAATATGAAGTTATTTGGTTAGCTTCTGGAGCAGACCCCCTAAATCAAAAGGTTTTAAGATCCTCAGCTGGCTCAGTTCTTCATTTGCCTTTTGAACGGATTGGAGACTCATCTTCTTCAAGTATTGAAATGCTTGTTTCAAAACTCAATATTGCAATTGATGCTAATTACCAAGTTGTAGGAACAATTTCACCGAATAAAATTACAGATAAGAAAGTGAAACCTTATTGGGAATTAGACTGGGATCTCCCTACTGTATTGGTTCTTGGTAATGAAGGCTCAGGTGTTCATTCTTCAATTGAAGCCTGTTGTTCAGATTTTGTTACGTTGCCTCATAGCTCATTAGTTGATTCACTAAATGTGGCATCCGCGGCAGTTCCTCTCTTGTTGGAGCGACAAAGAGTAAAAATGGTTAAGGGTATCCAAAAAAAACCGTGAGTGAAATTTCTTTTGACTTTGACTTGATTGTTGTCGGAGCTGGATATGGAGGATTTGACGCTGCTAAACATGCAGCAGAGGCTGGCTTGAAAGTGGCGATTGTCGAATCAAGAGATATGGGTGGAACCTGTGTCAACAGAGGCTGTGTCCCCTCGAAAGCATTATTAGCAGCCAGTGGTAAAGTTCGTGAGCTTGCAAATGTTCCTCATCTTGCTGAATTTGGGATACATTCCGCTCCAGTTAGATTTGAACGTAAAAAAATTGCCGAACATGCAAAAAACTTAGTTGAGACAATTCGAAAAAATTTAACTAAAACATTAGAAAGATCTGGAGTTGAGATACTTAGAGGAGAAGGACGTTTAGAAGGCAATCAAAAGGTCGGTTTAAGAGAAACAAATGGAGTTGATAGAATATTTTCTGCTAGAGATATTATCTTGGCTACAGGCTCGGACCCATTTGTACCCCCTGGAATTGAAATTGATGGACGAACTGTTTTCACAAGTGATGAGGCTATTAATTTAGAGTGGTTGCCAAGATGGATTGCAATAATTGGTAGTGGCTATATAGGTTTGGAATTCGCTGATATTTATACCGCTTTAGGTTGTGAGGTAACCATGATTGAAGCTCTTGATAAAGTAATGCCTACTTTTGATCCTGATATCACGAAAATTGCTTCAAGAAACTTAATTGATAAAAGAGATATTGAAACTCGAGCTGGAGTTTTCGCTACTAAAGTTAAGCCAGGTTGTCCTGTTGAAGTCGAGCTTACAGATGCAAAGAGTCGGGAAGTAATTGAGGAGTTACAAGTTGACGCTGTTCTGGTTGCAACAGGCAGAGTACCGTCGACTAAAAATCTTAATCTACAATCCGTTGGAGTTGAAACAACAAGAGGTTTTATTCCAATTGATGATCAGATGAGAGTTTTGGTAGATGAAAAACCAATTTCAAATCTATGGGCAGTGGGAGATGTTACGGGTAAGTTGATGTTGGCCCATACCGCTGCAGCTCAGGGAAGTATTGCTGTAGAAAATATTTTAGGAAAAGCAATAGAAATTGACTACAGAAGTATTCCTGCAGCGACTTTTACTCACCCTGAGATAAGTTCCGTTGGACTTTCGGAAGAAGAAGCAAAAGATCTATCGAAAAATGAAGGCTTTGAACTTGGAATTGTTAGAAGTTATTTTAAGGCGAACTCTAAGGCCTTGGCTGAATTAGAAAGTGATGGAATTATGAAGTTGATTTTTAATAAAGAGACGGGAGAGGTCCTTGGTGCTCACATTTATGGGTTACATGCGGCTGATCTTATACAAGAGGTTTCTAATGCAATTTCTAGAAGACAACGAGTCAATGACTTAGCAAAAGAAGTTCATACGCATCCAACATTAAGCGAAGTTGTAGAGGTTGCCTATAAACAGGCATCTTTACAAATAAAGAAGTAGTAAATCAAATTTTATTTTATAGATCATTAATTATTTAAATTATGGAAATCAGAAGAAGACCTCCTAACCCAAGTATAAAAGTAGCTAATTTAGAGTATGCAATCCCTCACCCAGATGCAAAACCAAAAAATATTTTGGAGGAAATTGTTTGGGAAAAACATCTAGAAGTTGAGATTGCAAGAAAAAAAGTTTCGCTTGAAGATTTAAAGAAAAAGATCAAGGATTTACCCAAAACAAAAAATTTTATTGATGCATTAAGAAATAGTAATTCGAGACCAGCACTAATCTCAGAAATAAAAAAAGCTAGTCCAAGTAGAGGGATAATTAGAGAGGACTTTGACGCGATAATGATAGGTAAAATGTATCAAGATGGAGGCGCTAACTGTATATCAGTCTTAACAGATAAAAAATTTTTTCAAGGTGGTTTTGATATTTTAGTTGAAGTTAGAAAGGCAATCACAATCCCAATCCTATGCAAGGATTTTATTCTTTATCCCTATCAGCTATATCAAGCAAGAGCTGCTGGTGCTGATGCTGCGCTTCTGATAGCCGCAATCCTGACTGATTCTGATTTAAAGTACTTATCTAAGGTCGCTGAACATTTGGGACTTACAATCTTAGTAGAGGTTCATGACTCAGAAGAACTTGAAAGAGTACTAAATATTAATTTATTTAATTTAATAGGTATTAATAATAGAAATTTAAAGAGTTTTAAGACCGATCTTGAAGTTACAAAGAAGTTGGCTAAGGATTATGCTCATCAAATCAAGGAAAATTCTATTACTTTGGTGAGCGAGTCAGGTTTATTTACTCGTGAAGATTTGGATTTAGTAAAGAGTTATGGGGCTGATGCTGTTTTGGTTGGTGAATCTCTTATGTCTCAGGAAGATATATTAGATGGAGTTAAAAAGTTAATTGGTAAGTTATAAATTAAGGAAAAGATCGATACCAATCTCTTGAATTTATTTAGAGAAAATTTTGTCTACTTTCCCAATGATTAAATCTAATTCAATTAAACCCAATTCTCTACTGTCAGTGCTCTCTAAGGAGTTGTCTCCCCTTAAATCAAATTTATTTTGATAAATCCTATGAATTCTTTTAATTATTAACTTATTTTTTGTTTTTGGATGAAAAGCAACTACGATATCGCCAACCTCTAAGTCAATATTTTTTGGGTTTAACTTTTTATATGTTACTAAATCTCCCTCTTTAAGAGTTCTTTCCATAGAAGTACCGACAACACGTAATTGTTGTCGGTAACCGATTATTAAAGTAAATAAAGTAACTAAGTCTGGCTTATGGAAAAGACTTTTATCAGCTTGCTGTAACCCAGCTATCACTTCTACCTTTTGAAGACCAAAACATAGAGTGAATCTTTTGCACAGCTGCTAATAATTCTTCTGCCTTGGTTTGATCAATATTTACCTTGCATGCACTACAAAGCTTTGCTGCTTTCCAAAAAGTGTCATGAAGATCTGGATATGTAGATAAGTGTTCAGGCTTGAAGTAATCAGTCCAGAGGATTAGAAGTTCTTTTTTGGTCTTTTGTGATTCTTCTTCTTTGATCGCAACGAAGCGAGAAAAAGTGTTGTTATAAGCTGAAATGGAAGCTTGATCGTTACCCGCTGGAGCTAGAGCAATAAGTTTTTTTGTCATAGACAAAACGGCCTCTGCTGCAACTCTTGCAGAAGCAGGGTCGTATACACCGCAAGGTCCGTCACAGTGCGCGTGAACAGATTTTGCTGGAAGCTTGTTAAAGATTGATTTAAGTGTTTCGCTCAACATCTGAAAATAATTTGTGAACATTTTTTTTTACATTAATGGCGTTTGTCAACAAACGCCATAACTTTTTCTAGAGCTTTCTGAATAATTTAAGAAATTCACTTAACACCCAATAACTCCACTTCAAAAGTTAAAACTGAATTAGGGGGGATTGGACCTATTCCTCTGCTGCCATAACCCAATTCTGGTGGGATGACTAATTTTCTTTTACCTCCAACTTTCATCCCTGCGACTCCCTCATCCCAACCCTTTATCACCATCCCTGCACCTAAAGAAAATTCAAAAGGACCTCTTCCATAACTGCTGTCAAATTCTTTCCCATCATCAAGAGTGCCCTTGTAATTTACAGAGACACTTGTTCCTGGCGTCGCTTCTTGACCATCACCTAACACTAATTCAGTAATTTTTAGCCCACTTGAAGTTACTTGAGATGCTCCTATTTCAGCTCCTCCGAGAGGGGCGTTGCTTGTACTGGTTTTATCTGAAGCCATAGTAAAAAGTGATGGATTTGGGTCTTCTGGGTCTAATTCAAATGGATTAGTTACAGACTCTGTGGTTTTTGTGGATTGCCTTACATCCGCTTGGATTGGTTGGTCAATTTGTAGGGCATTCGTTGGAGTTGGAGAGATGATTTGGCTGATCACTGCAATCATCAAGCAGCTAAGGCAAACAGAAAAGCTAATTAAGATTTCTCTCACAGCAATATTAAGTAGTCGGAAATATTCTTGCAGATTAATACCCAAATTACATCTATTTAAAAGATAACTAACCAGAGTATGAATTTTGTCGGTGTATATTTTATTAAATTAGATTTATGAATAATATCTATTCTCTTCTTATTAAAGCTTTTGCTGGTGGAGCGCTAGCAGGAATCTCCCTTAGTGAAGGCAATTATGTATTCATGCTTTTGGGAATATCTTTACTTTGGCCTGCGAGTAAGAATCCATGGGGGGGTTTTTGTTGGGGGGGGATGGCTATTTTATGGAGTCATAAGTGGTTGCTATCTTTGCATCCACTCAGTTGGGTAGGGATAAACTCAAATTTAAGCTTGCCTATTACTATTTTTATATGGCTTTTTTGTGGAGCCTTTGGAGGGGCTTTGGTTTTTAGTTGGTCGGCTTTGAGGGGGTTTTTGGCTCCTGGAAGATTGCAGGTTTCTAAATTAGAAAATAAATTTATTTATGCTGTCTTATTATCAACAATATGGGGACTAACTGAAGAAATCCTATCTAGAGGCCCTTTGTTTTG
The DNA here is from genome assembly GCA_003277985.1 of Prochlorococcus sp. AG-402-G06. Classification (GTDB taxonomy): domain Bacteria; phylum Cyanobacteriota; class Cyanobacteriia; order PCC-6307; family Cyanobiaceae; genus Prochlorococcus_B. The sequence goes on along the minus strand of QCHR01000011.1, from coordinate 24,976 downwards.
GATAGGTGTAGGGCCAAGTTTATTACCACAAGATAGATATTTGGCTGGATTGGCAAGATGGATAGGTTCGGGCGGATTGGCCTCTATCCATCTCTTGGCTGGATGGTGGATTTGGCAACTTTCAATTGCTTTTCAAGCCAGAAAAAAACTCAAGAAATTGATTTTTGATGGATTTGCTTATTTTTCGTTAGCTCATTTAATTGGATTTATTTTGTTGTTGGATTCTCCTACTGATTCGGCAGAACAGGTTGCGATGTGGCAAACAAATATTCCAATACGACAAAAATTTAGTCAGGAAGAAATAAATGCTTTGCCTGCAAAAGTAGATAGAGCGTTAAATGACGCTGTTGAAATGAATGCATCTTTTTTAATTGCTCCAGAGGGAACGTTGCCTCTAGATAGATCAAAGATTCGAGATTTTCCTGTTAAATTTCTCTCTGGAGGTTTCAGGAAAATAAATGCTTCTCTACGAAGTTCAATATTGGTTTTTAATCCAGGTGAAGAGTCTTTTTCGGATGTATTGGACAAATCTAGATTAGTTCCTCTGGGCGAATGGATTCCTGCATTGCCTAACTTTTTGAAAAATGGCCTGTCTGCAGTAGGTGGAATTGAAAGTGGTAATCCATCAAGACTTCTTGATTGGGAGGGCCCCTCTTTTGCAGGTGCTATTTGTTATGAATTGAGTAATGGAAAAGCTATAGCTAAAGCAGTAAATCAAGGGGCTAAATGGATTTTAGTGATTGCAAATTTAGATCCTTATCCTATCTCTTTGCAGAGACAATTTTTAACTATTGCTCAATTAAGGAGTATTGAAACATCCAAAAATTTAATATCTGTTTCCAATACTGGACCAACATCTTTGATTAAAAGTAATGGAATAATTGATACCCTTCTTAAACCAAATCAAGAACTTGTTCAACTCGTTGACCTGGAATTAAATGGAAAGAAAACACTATATATATTGATTTCTGATTTGCCTATTATTGCAGTCGTTATTATAAGTTTAATAGAAGTTTTGCGATTACGTAAGTATAGTTAATTTTAATAATCTTTTGAAATAAGGCCTCCTCCTAATACATAATCACCCTTGTAAAATACTGCTGCTTGTCCAGGAGTAATTGAAAATTGATTTTCTTCAAAATGAATATGACATTTATAACAATTATTTTCTTTGCTACTATCAATAATTGGTGTTAACTTCGCCTTCACAGCTTTACTTCTATATCTAATTTGGACCTCTACCTCAATTGGCTTTTGAGGTGCTTCAATTGATACCCAATTTATATCTTTTACAATACAGTCTTGCTTACCAGAATCTTCTCTTGGGGCAACAATTACTCTGTTTAAGGAGGCATCAATTTCAATAACATGTAAAGGTACTTCCCATGCAATACCTAGTCCCTTTCGTTGTCCTATCGTAAAATGATGAATTCCATTATGGGATCCTATGATTTTCCCATTTTTAAGTACAACCTCTCCCTTCTTCTTTGGGAGATACTTGTCAATAAATGCATTCATTGATCCGTAATGTTCAGCAAGACAAAGGTCCTGACTCTCTGGTTTTTCGGCAGTTTTTAATGAATGTTTTAAAGCTTCGATTCGTGTTATGTCTTTAGTTAATTCTCCAAGTGGAAAAATTGTTTTTCCTAAAATTTCTTGAGGAAGATCATATAAAAAATAGCTTTGATCTTTGTTGAGATCTTTACCTCTTAAAAGCTTATGTCTTTTAATTCCATCACTCGGAAGATCATTTGTATTGAAAGATTCATTTGAATATCTAATCCTTGCATAATGCCCAGTAGCGATCTTTTCGATATTTTTATTTTCTTTAACCCATTTGAGCATTTCTGAGAATTTGACTGATTTGTTGCATCTCGAGCACGGCAAAGGTGTAATTCCTTCCTCATATCCTTTTAAGACATTATTGATGATTTCTTTTTGAAAGATTTCTTTGGTGTCAATTATGTGATGCTTGATTCCTAGTTGATCACATATCCCTGCAGCATCAATTAATCCATCAGAGCAGCAAGAACCTTTCCCTTTCATTAACCACAAAGTTAATCCCACTACATCCCAACCAGCTTCACAGAGAAGAGCAGCTGTTAAGGAGCTGTCTACCCCGCCGGAAAGTCCAACTACAACCGAGTGATTTCCAGAAAATGTTTGCAGTCTTTTTAATGTTTTCTCGACTGTTTCTTCTGAAGTCAAATGATTAAAAACTTTTTTTGTTTCTCTTGTTTCCACATTCATTGGCATTAATAGTAGCTTCTATTCATAGTGGGTTTGTTTGCTTTTTGATTTTGAATTGGCCTAAATCTGATTCGGAACATTTGATGGTTTCTTCAGATCAGATGCAAAACATAGAAAAAGAAATGTTTTCTATGGGTATGCCTGTTGAAGCTCTGATGGAAAAAGTAGGGATTGGCATCTCTTCATGGATATTAGACAGGCAAGGATTGATTGAAAATGGTGCAATCGTTTTAGTAGGTCCAGGTCATAACGGAGGAGATGGACTCGTAGTAGCAAGAGAACTTTATATGGCAGGTGTTGATATCTCAATTTGGTGTCCATTCCCATTGAAAAAAGAATTAACACAAAAACATTTCGACTATGCAATTCGAATAGGTATTGAAAACTTGGAAAGTAAGCCCGATTCGAATTCTCATTTATTATGGATTGAAGCGTTGTTTGGGTTAGGACAATCAAGAATTATTTCTGATGAAATAGTTCATTTATTGAATTCGAAGAAGACATTTAGTCCTGATAAATTAATTAGTATTGATGTCCCAGCAGGATTGGACTCAGATAATGGAAATATAATATCAAAAACTTCAGTAAAAGCTAGTTATACAATGCCTTTAGGTCTATTCAAGTTTGGGTTAATTCAAGATTCAGCTATTGATTATGTCGGTAATTTAGAGAGAGTAGATATCGGGATTCCTGATAAAATATTAGCTGATTTTCCTGAAACTCAGCCTCTAAGGATTTCTTTTGCAGATTTGTCTACTTTCGTTTGGCCGATGCCAAGCAAAAGTAAAAGTAAATACCAGAGAGGAAGAGTTCTTGTGATTGCAGGAAGTGATAAATACAGGGGAGCAGCATCCCTTGCTTTGAATGGGGCTTTAGCAAGTGGAACAGGTAGTGTTAGCGCTTTTTTGCCTAATTCAGTTTCATCCGCCCTTTGGAGTGCTCATCCTGAAGTCTTATTTCTTGGAGATCTAAATATTTTTCAGGACGGTTCTTCAGATTTTTCCAGAGTTTTAAATGAAGTTGACTTGAACAGGTTTGACTCGATTTTGCTTGGACCTGGATTAGGGACTGCAGAAGAAAAAGATTGTTTTGGCTCTGACTTGCAGGATTTTAAAGGCCTACTTGTTCTCGATGCTGATGCAATTAATAGGCTGTCGATAACTTCGAAAGGTTTGGAATGGCTAAATGGTAGAAATGGACCTACATGGCTTACTCCTCATCTTGAAGAATTTAAAAGGCTATTTCCTTTAATTGATTGCTCGAATCCATTGAAGGCTGGAATTGAAGCTGCAAAAATTTGCAGTTCATCTGTTTTATTGAAATGTGCTCATAGTGTTATTTCTGATCCAGAAGGGAAAACCTGGCAAATAGGGCAAGTTAATTCAAGTGTTGCAAGAACTGGTCTTGGCGATGTTTTGGCTGGGTTCGTTTCAGGGATGGGTGCTATTGGACTCGCAACTGACAAAAAATTGGATACTAGTTTGCTGGCTGCGTCAGCTTTGATGCATGCATACGCAGGGGCTTTTTGCATGAAAGGGAGCACTGCGAGCACTATTTGCACTTTTCTTAGTGAATTAATAAAAAAGGAAAGTACTTGAAATGTTTTGAAACAACCATTTAAAGAGCAGAAAATGGTGGATTTGGTGTCATTTGTTAACTAATCGTCAACAGAATCTGAAGCCTTCATGAAACCCTGGCATCTTTTACGATTTCTGTAGGAAAGTCTTACCACTTTGAAAAACGGGTCTAGAAACAATGGTTTCATCTGCACCCAAGCCTGCTGAATCCCAAAAACGACGCAGCAGTGATCCAATTAGTTGGTACCTTTCCTCTATTGGAAGAGTTCCTCTCTTAACGCCGGCCGAAGAAATTGAGCTTGGCAATCAGGTTCAAACAATGATGAGCCTGACCGAGGATGGTCAGATTAAGGAGGAGAGCAAAGAATTTAATTCACATCAAAGAAGATTGATCCGAATTGGAAGAAGGGCAAAGGAAAGGATGATGAAAGCCAATCTTCGACTGGTTGTAAGCGTCGCAAAGAAATATCAAGGGAAAGGTCTTGAACTTCTTGACTTGGTTCAGGAGGGATCACTTGGATTAGAAAGAGCAGTAGAAAAATTTGACCCTACCCGAGGTTATAAGTTTTCTACTTATGCTTTTTGGTGGATCAGACAAAGCATGACTAGGGCAATTGCTTGCCAGTCAAGAACCATCCGCCTGCCAGTTCATTTGAGTGAGAGATTAGCGACTATTCGAAAAGTTAGCTTGGATCTAGCTCATAAGCTTGGAGCAATGCCTAGTCGTATTGAAATAGCTGAGGCAATGGAAATAGAAGTTGAAGAACTTGATTCGATTCTCAGACAAGCTCTTACTACAAGTAGTCTTGATGCCCCTGTAAATGGCGATGAAGGACGTAGCTTTTTAGGTGATTTAATAGCTGATGGTTCTGGCGAAGAACCACTGGATAAAGTTGAACAAAAAATTCACCAAGAGCAACTTGGAAGGTGGCTAAGTCATCTAAGCGAACAAGAACAGCATGTTATTAGGCTTAGGTTTGGCTTGGAAGGTAATGAGAGGCATACTCTTGCAGAGATAGGAAGGCTATTACAAGTTTCCCGCGAGAGGGTTAGGCAAGTTGAGTTAAAAGCTTTAAGGAAATTGAGAAACCTAACCAGAAAGCTTCCAAGTGGAATTTGAATTTTTATCTACTTTAGTTTTCTGCCCAGATATATTTAGTTAATTCACTAGGATCAGGCTCAGGGGCATTGAGAGCAAATTCAACAGCATCGTTAACTTCCAGATCAATTTCTTTCTCAATATTTTTTAATTCTTCTTCAGAGATTAATCCAGAAACAGTTAAATCATGTTTTAGCTTTTTTATTGGATCTCTTTTCGCCCAGAATTCTTTTTCTTTCTCTGATCTAAGTTCATCTGGATCAGCCAACGAATGGCCTCTGAATCTGTAGGTAAGACACTCTATTAAAGTTGGCCCTTCTCCTGCTCTTGCTCGTTCTAGGGCTCTTTGAGTAGCCCCTCTTACTGCTAATACGTCCATCCCGTCAATTTCTTCTCCAGGCATGCCAAATGCTGAAGCTTTTCTCCATATTTCAGTCTCACTGGTTGCTCTGTCATGAGCCATTCCAATTGCCCATTTATTATTTTCGACTACAAATATGATCGGTAATTTCCATAGCTGGGCCATATTTAAACATTCATAAAACTGACCAATATTGCAAGTCCCGTCTCCAAAAAATGCTGCAGTTACAGAATCACTATTTTCTTTAAGGGCCTCCCTTTTGTATTTACTGCTGAAAGCTGCCCCAAGGGCAACAGGAATACCTTCACCAATAAATGCATAACCTCCTAGCAGATGATGCTCTTTTGAAAATAGATGCATGGATCCACCTCTACCTTTACTGCAACCTGTCTCTTTCCCGAATAGCTCGCTCATCACCTCTTTCGCAGGCACTCCAGCACTTAAAGCATGAACATGATCTCTGTAGGTACTACAAAACCAGTCGTGTTTGCGTTGCATTGCCCCAATAACCCCTGTGCTTATAGCCTCTTGCCCGTTGTAAAGATGAACGAACCCAAACATCTTCCCTCTGTAATACATTTCAGCGCATTTATCTTCAAACCTTCTTCCCAAAGTCATATCTTTGAAAAGATTTAAACCAATTTCTCTATTGATTTGAGCTGGTTTGCTGTTGGCAAGATTGCTCAATCTGTCGGCGTGTTCCCTGTGCTGGATAGGGTCTTGGCTCATTTTGTTTTGGTTGTGAGACATGACTTTGTTCATATTCACTTGTCAATCCTTTTTAGACTTTAAGCGTCAATGGATGCAAAATGGTTAAAACCCCTTACGATGCCTAGAGCTTTTTTCTGATTACCAAGTAGCGATTGGAATTACCTATTGATCATTTTCGCTTATTGGGGGTTAGCCCTTCTGCAAATGCTGAAGAAGTCCTCAGGGCTTTTCAGCTAAGACTAGATCGTCCTCCCAAACAAGGCTTTACTTATGAAGTTTTAGCTCAGAGAGCTGAGCTACTAAGACTTTCTGCTGATCTTTTATCTAATCCTGTCGAACGACAATCCTATGAACTTGCTCTGATAGAGGGTTCTTCTGGACTTGATTTGTCTTCAAATAGGGAAGTCGCTGGTTTGCTTCTGTTATGGGAATCAAATTCTTCTTTTCAAGCTTTTAAGCTTGCAAAAAAAGCATTGCAACCTCCACAAGCCCCAGCCTTGGGAAGCGGTAGAGAGTCAGATTTGACATTAATAGCAGCTTTATCTTGTAGGGACGCATCTATTGAGGAGCAGGCTTGCAGAAGATATGCTTCAGGTGCTGATTTACTTCAAGAAGGGATACAATTGTTACAAAGGATGGGAAAGCTTGTTGAAGAAAGAAAAACCCTTGAATCTGATTTAGAGACTTTACTTCCATATAGAATTCTTGATTTATTAAGTAGAGAGAAAGAAGATGAGAAGTCTCATCAGGAAGGCTTGGTATTGTTGGAAGACTTTGTAAATAAAAGGGGCGGACTTGAAGGGAAAAGAAATTCAGAAAGAATAGGAGGATTAAATCAAAATGATTTTGAGCTATTTTTCCTTCAAATCAGAAAATTTCTGACTGCAAAAGAGCAGTCAAAAATCTATGTAAATTGGTATAGAAGGGGCTCCGAGGATGCTGGATTTCTTGCTGCTTTTGCTTTGATTGCCTCTGGTTTCTCTTACAGACAACCAGAACTGTTGCAAGAAGCACGTAAATACCTCCGAAACATCAATCTTAGTGGCTTTGATCCCATGCCATTAATTGGATGCCTAGATCTTTTGTTAGGGGACGTAAAGCAAGCAGAATCTCGTTTTAGAAGCAGTTCAGATGAGAAATTAAAAGACTGGTTAGAAAATTATCCAGGCGAGACATTGGGAGCCCTTTGTGACTACTGTAGAAATTGGTTGAAAAAAGATGTATTAGTAGGTTTTAGTGATGTTGAAATACAAACTGTAAATCTTGATGATTGGTTCGCTAGCCAAGAAGTACAAATCTATGTAGAGCAGTTAGAAACAAAAGGGGGATTAGGAATTGCTAAAGCAGGATTTTCATTCTTATCTTCATTGGCACCTGAACAACAAGTTGAGAATGATCCATCAAAAAACTTGGAAGAACAAGCTGATTTACCAATGCCTGGTGGGGCTTTTGATGAAATACTGAAAGAAAAGTCTTTTAAAAATAGATTCCAAAATAGAGACGCTTTCTTAAGATCTGATTTAGTTAAAAAGATAATCTCAACATATTATTCAACTTTTGAATTGATCAAAAAGTCAGATTTAAAAACTTTCATATTAAAACGCCCGATTTATACAAGTTCTTTAGCATTTATTGGTTTATTTATTATTGGAACAAGCTTAGGAATCCTTACACAGAGAAAACCATCAGAAAACAATGATTTCAATAAAATTTCTAAATCTGAATTATCTAAACCCGAAGATATTAAAATTAAAGATAATGGATCAAGAGAAAAAGTTAATAATAAAGAACTATTAGGTTTAAATAATTTAATTCCTCTCACCTCAGTAGAGCCTTCAACTCAAGAAATAAAATTTCTTATTGAGTCATGGTTGGCAGGCAAGGCCGATATTTTGAATGGCTCAGAAAGTGAATTGCTTTATTCTGTTGCAAGAGCTTCTCTATTTAATAGAGTTATTGAACAGAGAAAGAAAGACAAATTATTAGGACAAAGTCAAATTATTAATGCAAGTATAAATTCAATCAATATTGTACAAAGATCAGACAAAAGAATTGCAGCAGATGTTGAGTTAAATTATCAAGATAAAAGGATTAGTTCTTCTGGTGAGATTTTATCAGAAACTGTTATTCCTTCTTTGAGAGTTAAGTATATAATAGGCAAGAATAAAAAAAGCTGGCTTTTAGTTGACTATATTAGTGGAAATTAAAAAGTAATTTTTAAAATTATTTCTGTAATTCTAAGAAAATGTTTGAGGAACTTACCAATCAATTTGAAGATGCTGTTAAGGCCTTTAAAGGTGAAGCTAAAATTTCAGATGAAAATGTTGATGAAGCACTTAAACAGGTTAGAAGAGCCCTCTTAGAAGCCGATGTTAGTTTGTCCGTAGTTAAAGAGTTTATTGAAGAAGTAAGAGTCAAGGCCGTTGGTACAGAGGTTGTCAGAGGTATAAATCCTGGTCAGAAATTCATTCAAGTAGTTCACGAGCAACTAGTAAAAGTAATGGGGGGAGAGAATGATCCCTTGGCAGATTCAGAGGGAAAACCAACTGTAATTTTAATGGCTGGTCTTCAGGGTGCTGGAAAAACTACAGCTACAGCAAAACTGGGATTACTTCTGAAAGAAAAAAATCAAAAGCCATTACTTGTTGCTGCTGATACATACAGGCCAGCAGCTATTGATCAATTGGTAACGCTGGGAAATCAAATTGGTGTAGAGGTTTTTAATTTAAGTCCAAATTCAAAGCCTGAGGAGATTGCAAGTAAAGGCTTGGAAAAAGCTAGGGAAGAAGGATTTGACACTGTTCTTGTCGATACTGCTGGGCGGCTTCAAATTGATACCGAGATGATGGGAGAGATGGTTCGAATTAAAGAGGCCGTTCAACCTGATGAAGTTTTATTGGTAGTTGATTCAATGATTGGCCAAGAGGCCGCAGACATTACCAGGAGTTTTCATGAGAAAGTAGGAATAACAGGTGCTGTTCTCACAAAGCTAGATGGAGACTCAAGAGGGGGAGCTGCTCTTTCTATTAGAAAAATTAGTGGGAAACCAATCAAATTTATAGGGACGGGTGAAAAGGTTGAGGCATTACAACCTTTTTATCCCGAGAGGATGGCTAGCAGAATATTAGGGATGGGTGATGTTTTAACTCTTGTTGAAAAAGCACAGAAAGAAGTTGAAATTGCTGATGCGGAAATCATGCAAAAGAAGCTTCAAGAAGCAACTTTTGATTTTTCGGATTTTGTAAAACAGATGAAGATGATAAAGAGAATGGGCTCTTTAGGGGGGCTGCTAAAAATGATTCCGGGGATGAACAAAATTGATGATGGAATGATTAAAAGTGGCGAAGATCAACTTAAAAAAATTGAGGCAATGATTGGTTCAATGTCAGTAGAGGAAAGGAATAAGCCTGAATTATTGGCAGCACAACCATCAAGACGTCGAAGAGTTGCAAGTGGTAGTGGACATCAGCCAGCAGACGTAGACAAGGTTCTCGCGGATTTTCAGAGGATGAGGGGCTTGATGAAGCAGATGTCAACTGGTGGAGGGCTTCCTGGCATGGAGGGAGGACTCCCTGGCATGTCTTCAGCAGGCGCTAATCCATATCAGTCAAGAACAGGAAGAGGAGGTCCAGGTTCTGCGCCCCGAAGACAGCGTCCAGTTAAGAAAAAGAAAGGTTTTGGTGATCTTTAGAGATATCAAAAGGCTAAATTAATCATCTGTGGAGTATTATTAAAGTGAAGAACTTTTGAGTTCAATCCACTTACAAATAAATCGAAGATGATCAAGCTCCGCCTTAAGCGGTTTGGTAAAAAGCGTGAATCCAGTTTTCGTCTAGTTGCATGTAATAGCACTTCAAGGCGAGATGGTCGCCCCCTGCAAGAACTAGGCTTTTACAATCCAAGAACCAAAGAAACTAGATTAGATACTGAGGCTTTGAGAACTCGTCTAGGACAAGGTGCTCAGCCTACTGATGCAGTAAGAGCTTTATTAGAAAAAGGAGGACTCCTTGAAAAGAAAGTTCGACCTGCTGAAATATTAGGTAAGCAAAAACAAGAAAAAGAAAGATCAGCAAAGAAAAAAGATGCATCTGCATCTGAAACTTCTGAATAAAAAGTATTGATGAAAATCAATAAATTCAAGAAAATATATGTCTGAAGCAACCACTGAAGGTCGCTTTTGTATAGATCTGCCTGATTCTGATGCTGCTACTGCTTTGTCAGGCACTGGTCAGTCAACACTTCATAGGTTGGGAACCTTAACTGGTGCTACTTTCTCATTGAGGGGTTTGCAACTCGAAATAAAAGGAAATTCTTATCAATTAGAGAGAGCTGCCGCAATTGTTGAATTAGTTAGACCAATTTGGGAAGAAGGACAAATTGTCTCTGCCGTTGATTTGCATGCCGCAGCTAAAGCATTGGATATTGGAAAAAAAAATGATCACGCCAAATCAACAAATAAGGTTTTAGCTAGAAGTCAAAGAGGATATCTTTTAAGACCAAGAACAATTAGACAAAAATTCTATGTAGAGGCTATGGAAAAAAGTGATCTTACTTTTGCTTTAGGCCCTGCAGGAACAGGAAAAACTTTCTTAGCCACTGTATTAGCTGTGAGAATGCTTACTGAGAGAAAAATTGAGAAAATTATTTTAACTAGACCAGCAGTTGAGGCAGGAGAAAGATTGGGCTTTTTACCTGGAGACTTACAGCAAAAGGTTGATCCTTATCTCAGACCTTTATATGATTCTTTACACTCTTTACTTGGACAAGAGAAAACTAATTTACTCATTGAAAAAAACGTGATTGAAGTTGCTCCCTTGGCATACATGCGAGGCAGAACTTTAGAAGAATCTTTTGTGATACTTGATGAAGCTCAAAATACGACACAAGCACAAATGAGAATGGTTCTTACCAGGTTAGGTGAAAGATCAAGAATGGTAGTAACTGGGGATGTAACCCAAGTAGACTTGCCATTCGGACAAATGAGTGGACTTATTGAAGCAGCAGATTTACTCGAAAAGGTTGATGGGATTTCAGTTTGCAGGCTTACCTCAGCAGATGTTGTTAGACATCCACTTGTTCAAAGCGTTGTTGATGCTTATGCAGAACTAGATAAAAAAAAGACGATAGGGTGATCCGCATTCACATTCATGAAGACTTATTTTTTTTGTGTCAAAATAGGTATTAATAATTACCTGGTGCGTTATGCCAGCAAACAGCAATTTTCAACAAGCTATTCGTGAAGCACAATCAAGTGCACTTATCGGGCCGAATGTAGTTAATAAAGCCTTGCCTTATGTAGGTGGAGGAATGGCATTAACTGGATTAGGTGTCTTGGGTGGACTTTCTTTACAAGCAACCAACAATCCTCTATTTGGACCATTATTTATAGTCGCATTTATTGCAGAAATAGTTCTATTTTTCATGGCAAGCAGTGCTGCCAATAATGCAAATAACTCTAAAGCGCTTCCACTATTGACCGGATTCAGCTTGCTAACTGGTTTTACTTTAAGTGGGATTGTTGGGTTGGCAATTCAAGTCGCAGGAATGGGAGCGATAGGAACAGCTGTATTTGCTACTGGAATTACTTTCGTGATTGCATCTTCTGTAGGCAGAAAAATGAGTGATAACGTCGGTCAAGCTTTGCAGGGCGCAGTAGGTCTTGGATTGCTTGGTCTAATTATTGCCATGGTTTTCCAATTTATTGGTGGCTTATTTGCTCCAGGGATGTTTGGTGGCAGTGGTTTTGAATTAATGATTGCGGGATTTGGAACTGTACTTTTTGTGGCTATGTCTTTTGTAGATTTCTATACAATGCCAAGAAGGTACAACGATGAACAGTATTTAGCAGGAGCATTGGGAATGTATTTAACTTATATAAATTTATTTGTTTTCGTTCTCCGTCTGATTATTGCTCTACAGGGCGGTGGCAGAAGAGATTGAAACTAATAAATTAAATATAAAAAAAGAGCCAAAAGGCTCTTTTTTTATGTTGCAATTTCATAAATACTTTCAGATATTGCATTTATTTGTTCATCGTTATAACCCCATTTATTAAGAAATTTCAAGTCCTTTCCCTTCCCTTTTGTTGCTTCAAGTAAAACTTCTAAACGTTTTTTTACCTGAGTTGAATCTAATAGTTTAAGTAATTCAATACACCGAATTCTTATCCTCTCTGATTGGATTTCCTGCGGATCTTTGTTTTTTCGATGTGTAATTATCATCGCTGAACTCATGGCAAGATTCTTCACCGTTAAGTCAACAACAATTTCCCCAGAACTTCTTAATTGAAAAATTAATGCATCAGGCAATCTATCCATTAAATAGCAATCTATTGAGAGACTTACAACAAAAAAACCTCTTGCCCCCTCTACTGTTTTAATAAGCTCGCCAATTCGATCAGAAATAACTTCGTCACTTATTTCATCATTTTCCCAACTTTTGCACCAAATCATTGATGCTTGCATTGCCTCTTTAAAAGTTGGTTTCTGTTCATTCATGGTTTTATTGCTCTTTTAGAGTAAGGCTATAGATAATCGTAGGGAAAGAAAATGTCTTTTGGAAATTTAAATCAAGATGATTTTAAGTCAGGATTTATTGCATTAATAGGTAGACCCAATGTGGGTAAATCAACTTTCATAAACAAATTTATTGGTGAGAAAATAGCAATTACATCTCCTATCGCTCAAACCACTAGAAATCGATTAAAAGTAATACTTACTAATAAAAATTCTCAAATTATTTTTGTAGATACTCCTGGTATTCATAAACCCCATCATTTGTTAGGAGAAAGACTTGTTGAGAGTGCTAAGCGGTCTATTGGAGAGGTGGATGCAGTTTTAGTTATTTTTGAAGCTAATCATTCTCCAGGTAGGGGCGATGCATTTATTTTGAATTTGATTAGAAATTTACATATACCAGTGATTGTTGCCTTGAATAAATGGGATCTTGTTCATTTTAGTCAATTTAAAGAAAGAAAGAAAGAATATTTAGACTTTTTTGCGGGTACAAATTGGCCAGTTTTTTGTTGTAGTGCTCTTTCAGGACAGGGATGTAATGAATTGATTAATGAAATAGAAGAAAAACTACCTATGGGACCTCAGTTGTACCCAAGTCATATGACTTGTGACCATCCTGAAAAGTTTTTAATGGCTGAATTTATAAGAGAACAAGTGTTAATCAATACACGCGAAGAAGTCCCTCATAGTGTTGCAGTCTCGATTGATAAAATTGAAGAATTACCATTGAAAAAAAAATCTAAAGAGAATACAAGAACAGGAATTCTTGCAACTATTTGTGTTGAGAAAAAAAGTCAGAAGGGAATTTTAATTGGTAAAGGTGGAAGTATGTTGAAGAAAATTGGCCAGGAATCAAGACTCCAAATTCAAACTTTAATTAACGGGAATGTCTATTTAGAGTTGTTTGTTAAAGTTGTTCCTGACTGGAGAAGTAAATCTTCTCGGCTTAATGAGTTTGGTTATGAAGGGAGCTAATTCATATGAGTAAACTCAGGTTCGATGTAGTAAGCCTTTTCCCAGAAGCATTTAAAAATTTTTTTAATCATGGACTTATAAAAAAAGCATTTGAACAGAAGATTGCATCAATTCATATACACAATCCTCGAGACCATGCAATAGATAATTATCGAAAAGTTGATGATGAACCATATGGCGGAGGCGCTGGAATGGTTTTGAAGCCCGAACCTTATTTTTCGATATTTGATCAAATTCCAAAGCTCAATAAAAAAAGAATACTTTTGATGACTCCTCAAGGTAGAAAAATATCTCAATCTGATTTTTCTAGATGGTCAAAAGAAGATCAACTCATATTGATTTGCGGGAGCTATGAGGGGTTTGATGAGAGGATTCGTTCTCTAGCTGATGAAGAAATTTCAATTGGAGACTTTGTTCTTACCGGTGGAGAAATTCCTGCAATAACTCTGATTAATGGAGTAGTACGTCTTTTGCCTGGAACTTTAGGCTGTGCTAAATCATTAGACGAAGAAAGTCATAATGGGTTCCTTTTAGAACATCCGCAATACACACGACCCTCAGAATTCAAAGGTATAAAAGTTCCTGATGTCCTACTAAGTGGTAACCATAAATTAATTCAAGAATGGAGGCAGAAGCAAAGAGAAATCAGAACACAGTCCCGTAGACCCGATTTGTTTGAACTTTGGGAACTCGATCAATTATCACTGGATAAAAGAAGTTCATTATTTAAAACTGAAGTGAGCTTACGAATAGGAAAAGAATGTGATATCCCTGATCCTTGGTTCGATAATTGACGTAATAACTGACATCTTGAGAAATTCGTGTTCATATAAGAGCCTCACAGAAGGGTCACAAAACCGTGACTGACTTAAAAACAAGCAATCAAAAATCACAGGAGAATCACAAAAATGATCAAAGTCTTTAATAGATAAAGATAAAAATTTAATATTTGATGAGTTTATTATCCATGGCAATTGGGAGCAAAATGAATATAAAGCACTCAATGAATTTTGCTCAAATAATAATATAAGTTATGGAGTTTTAGCAGTTTCTTATATTTCAATGCAAGTTGCTGTGAAATTAATAGGAGTTTAAATAAAAAGACAAGACCAAACTAATAAGGAAAAAAGTAAACACATAATATATATCCCTTTAATGAAAATATATTGGATGATTTGTCTCTCTTTCTTTAATAGGATTCAATATATATATTATTTTCGATGAAAGTAAGAACCTAATTGAAAGATTGTAAGATCTACTTCTGATTAATAAGAAGATAAAGCAGCATTTTTTAATTCATATTATGCTCTTTTTATAAGAAATTTATTCGCGTCATGTTATTATGATTTATATTTTAATTGTAGAAATCAAGTGAAATTTCAATATAAAGATGAACTTATAGAGTATAAAGACATAATAGATCCTTTGTTTGGAGAAATTCTCAAGGAATGCTATCAAAATTGCATGTGCATAGAATTTAATTGGGTTGAACCTATTTATAGCCTTTATTTAGATATTAAATATATAGTTCAAAATGATATTCCTGGAGACATTGTGGAATGCGGAGTATGGAAAGGCGGGATGATGCAATTTGCGGCTCTACTATTAAAGAATCTAGGAGATGAATCTAGGAATATTTATCTTTATGACACATATAGTGGGATGCCAGAGCCAGGAAATTATGACTTTGATTGGGACAATAACTCTGCAAGAAATTCTTATAATCAATTCAAGCAGAAAGGAATTAAATGGGGGTATGGAGGACCTCTTGAAGATGTTAAAAATAATTTATTTAGTACGGGTTACCCTCATGATAAAATCTATTTTATAGAAGGACTTGTAGAAGAAACGATTCCTAAAATAATTCCAAAATCTATTTCTATATTGCGTCTTGATACTGACTTTTATGATTCAACAAAACATGAATTAAATGAACTCTATCCTCTTTTAAATCTAGGAGGCATATTGATCATTGATGATTATGGATTCTATAAAGGGTCTCGTAAGGCTACAGATGAATATATAGCAGAGAATAAGGTAAAGATTTTGCTACATAGGACTCACACCAGTGTTTATCAGGGTGTCAAAATAGAATTATAAAACTGAAAAAGAATACTTCGGAAATGATGATTAAAATTGAGCTTTTGTTAAGACTTTTTGATGGTTAAGCACACGAATCATAGTGTCCATTTAAGTTGACAGATTGTTGCGTGCTCTTTGCTGGACTATGATGGAATTGATCGATAATTCTTGTTAAACAATTACTTCACAAACTAACGTAATTGAATCACAGTTGAGTCACAGGTCGAAAACCTTCCCCGAAACTCGTTGATATGAAAGATAATTTTCCTCAGCTACGGATCGGCAACGGTTATGACATGCACAGATTGGTCCCTGACCGCCCTTTGATACTTGGCGGGATAAAGTTAAACCATCCTGAAGGTTTAGGCCTTGATGGTCATAGTGATGCAGATGTTCTTACTCATGCAATTATGGATGCCATGTTAGGGGCATTATCTTTAGGTGATATTGGAAAATACTTCCCTCCAGATGACCCTAAATGGAAAAATGCAGATAGTTTGATTCTTCTTGAACAGGTAATGGAATTAATTGAGAAGAAAGGTTGGCAAATCCAAAATATCGATTCAGTTATTGTTGCTGAAAGGCCAAAATTAAAACCTTATATTGACTTAATGAAGGAGAAAATATCTGAGAAAATTGGAGTTGACATTAATGACATAGGAGTTAAGGCAACTACAAATGAGAAATTAGGTGCTGAAGGGAGAGAGGAAGGTATAAGTTGTCATGCAGTTATTTTGATGAAAAGGAATGAAAACAAATAGAAATAGAAATCCTATCCAAAAATTATTTAGATTTGTTGTTGTTGGTTTGATTTCCCTCTCTACTATTTTTGGAAACGTGAAAAATATTCAAGCTGAGTCTTTATTGAAAGTGAATTTTCCAAAGGGATCTATTGTCGAGCACCTTAAGCTTGATGTCCCGAAAGAATCTAAACATGCTTGGTTAAAAGCCGAACAGGGAAGTTGGGAGCCGTGGTTGTTGAAGCAAAATGGTTTTTTAGGACGCCAACTCTTTTGGGATCCTAAAGTTGAGGAAGCAACCTTATTGATTGGTTGGGAGTCAAGATCAGTTTGGAAAAACATTTCTCAGAATGAAATAAATCTTGTTCAGCAGGATTTTGAAAAGATTGCCAGAAATGAAACAGGAGAAACTAGTGGAAATCCTTTCCCATTGATTTTTGAAGGGGAATTAAATCCTGAGTAAAGATGAATCAATCAATTATTGATTTTCAGAGGCGAAGTCGACTCGGTGTTATTGAGGCTATATGGGGGGAGCATAAAACAATTGAACAAATTTCTGAAATATTGAAAAAATATCAACTTAAATCTGAAACTGCCTTAGTGACCAGACTTTCCAAAGAAAAAGGAGAAAAACTTTTAGTTGAATTTCCTTCTGCAAAATTTCATGAAATATCTGGTTGTTTAACTATGGGGAAGTTTAAGGAATGTACCTCTTCTGAGGAAGAAGTAATTATTTTGACTGGAGGAACAAGTGATGTAGGAGTGGCCTCTGAAGCAGAAATAGCGTTGAATCTGCATGGAATAAAAACTAAATTGTTGATTGATATTGGTGTTGCAGGTCTTCACAGACTTCTAGATAGGCTTGAAGAAATAAAATCAGCAAAAGTAGTTATTGCATGTGCCGGCATGGAGGGAGCTTTACCGACGGTACTTGCTGGATTAATCCCTCAGCCAATTATTGGACTTCCAGTTTCAGTTGGATATGGGATTAGTGGTGGTGGTAAAACGGCTTTGGAAGGAATGCTTGCAAGCTGTGCTCCAGGATTATTGGTAGTGAATATTGATAATGGTTATGGTGCAGCAATGGCTGCTATTAGAATTTTACTTGCCTAATCTTTATTTGAATTTATTTCTAGAACCTGTTCTAGCCACAATTTCATCGAATTAGGTAATAACCCTTTCTCATAACGGAATATAGCTTCAGTAATAACTGGGGTGTTTATCCATTGAATAGTTTTTCTCCTCATTTAACTCACATCTTTCTTTTAAGTTGAGCTATTAAATCAAGGAGCGCAAGGGGGTATGTATAGTCTTAAGATTCTTCGTCATATTTGCTACCCAGTCTTGTTAACTCATCACTATTGTTGCTCGATTCAACATCGAGAAGACGAGTAACTAATTCTGATAAATCTCTTTGAGCTAGCTCCCCTGAGCTTTCCCATTTCATTGAACGAGGTTCTGGTTGCGAAGAAGCCGACACTTCTGATCTAAATAACTGTCACGGAATGCTAACTCTTATTTGTATATTTTTTGACGCTTCTTTACGTAAATAAGATGAAAAAAATATAAAGAAATGAGGTTTTTGGTTACTTAGGACACTGACTTTATAAATGTTTAAGATTTGGGTATTGAGTTATTAGCTCTTCTTCTCTCAAAGTTTCCCCTTCTCCGTCAGGTTGCCAGATAATTTCTAAAGCGATTAGGTCATTTGACGATATTGATCCTAAGACTCTCAATGCCTCTGTGATTTGCTCGTTGTTTGCGGAGTCGTTTAGCCTTAAATCCTTTTTTGTCGCTACTAAAATCGTAATAGCTATATATTCATTTGTTGAATCTGATTCCCCAGGATGGGATTCATTATTTGTTGATGTCAATACTTGGCCGGAATAGTTTGATGTGAGCTCAGCTTTTAATTTGCTTCTTTCAGTTATTGAGATTCGATTAAATGTTGATTCTGCGGAGGCAAAAGGAATGGAACCTGCTTCTAGATTTGAATAGACCCATAATTCAGGCTTCCTTAGTAAGGCAAGTGTCGTGTCTTGAAGAACTCTTTGAAGACCAGATGATGTTGAGGTATTTGAAGAGGAAGCAAGCTCTCTAAGCCTCACTTGAACCTCTTTTGCACTTGCTAGTAAGCCAATCTGAAACTGTATTAAAGAAACTTTGGATGGGTTTGCCGATTGAGGAACTATTGAGTTATTGCTTGAGTTGGAAAAATTTGAAGAGTTTTTAAATGAATTAACAATCACGCCAACAATTGACATGAGTATTAAAAACCCAAAAATCCCACCACCACCAAAGCCAAATATTGGCAATAAGAAAGGAAAGCCAATACCACCGCCTCTGTATCCACCTCCATAGCCTCGAAAGTTGTTGCCTCCATAGCCTCCGTAATTTTGGCTTCGTGGCAATGAAGGTGACTGAAAACTTCCACCACCGATGCGTCCTCCACTAGCCGCTAGCACCTGGTCGGGATTGAAAAATAAAAAAGAGGAAATTATTGAAGAAATAACTAGAAAAGAAAAAAATCTTTTTCTTCCCAACCAGTTAAAGCGAGTAAAATTGAACACTTATTTTTATCAGATTTAATTAACTGTAGGAACCTCCACCAACAATTGTCACAACCTCTAAGCAATCACCATTTTTTACTTTTGTATTTATCCAAACTTTTGGGCTAATTATTTCACCATTTAACTCAACTACAACTAGCTGAGGTTTGTAACCTAAGTGGTCAAGTAAATCTTCCAGTAGAAAATATTCATTAGAGTTATCAATAGTTTTAAGTTCACCGTTAATTTTTAAGTTCATGCTAAAAATTTGAGAAGCTCTTGAGTTTTTGAAAAGGGGTTGGTTGAATTAATGATTGCATCTGAAACGGCTATGCGTAGATTATTTATTTTGTTTAATTCGTTGATATTTGAGCTATTAATTCCCCCAATAGCAAAAGCCGGTAGGAGAGTTTCATTTAATCCCTTCTTAAGGTAGTTAACTCCAATTGGATTTAGTTGCTTTTTTGTTTTTGAGTCAAATATTGGTCCTATACCAATATAATCACAGCCTTCCACTTCGGCATCTTTTATGTCTTCAAGGCAGTGTGTGCTTCGGCCAATAATTTTTTCAGGACCTAGAAGCTCTCTTGCGATTTTTGGTGGGATGTCTTCTTGTCCTAAATGAATCCCATCGGCGTCAACAGCAAGTGCGATATCGATACGATCATTGACTATAAATAGTGAATTGTATTTTTTACAAAGAGAGGCTAAGCATTTTGCTTGTGAAACTTTTTCCATATCGTTCAAAAGTTTCTCTCTGTATTGGACTATTTTTACACCAGCTTTTAGAGACTGAAGAACAATTTCTTCGAGGTCTCTACTATTTGTTGTTATTAAATATAAGGAACAATCTTTTAGAGTTTGTCTTTTATTAATACCTTCTGTTGTATTAAGCACTTTTATCTCGATTTCATAAGTTTCGTATCTGATTTTGGTGGCTATTTCACAAAGCTTAGGATCTGTTATTCGAGTAAATTCCTCTATTACTCTTAAGGCTTCTTGAACTCTGGATGAGTTCGCAATAAATACAGCTTGTGGGGTTGATCTGACTTTTTGTAACGGATGTGAAACTCCCATGGCTGGGTCGTTGGATGTAAGCCTTGCTTTTCGATAAATGTTGTGGTGATGAACTCCTAATTGTTGCCTCCAATCTTTGATTTGAATAGAAAAATCACTTCTCTTTAAACCAAATCTGCACCAATCTTCCATAACTCGAAGCCCTTCTCTAGCACGATCAAGGTTCGCGTCAATTAATTGCGCAATACGATTATCAGTTGGAGGGGTGACAGGCATTGATTTCATGTCATCCTTTGTTAGATGATATGTATTTAAATTTTATTGTGGAAAATGATTCTGAGAACAATATGACAGTGCTAATTTGGGGAGTTTTTTTGTTGGGTGGCATAGGTTTATTTGTTGTCTGGGGATTATCTAACGCTTATCCCACAATTACTTAAATTCAGAGTTTTTTTGTCAATATTTCTTTTGCTAACATTGCATCTGATTTTATTTGTTGGCTCAGCGCCTCAATGCTTTCAAACTTTTTTTGAAGTCTAATTCTATGCACAGGTTCAATGATTAACTCATGTCCTAATAGGTTGATTTCTTTGTCAAGAAGGTGAACTTCTACTGCTGATAGGGAGTTTGGATCAATAGTAGGCTGAGGGCCCATATTCATGACTGCTAAGAAACGTTCTTTTTTGTTTGCGATGGAAGCCCAAGCTGCATAAACCCCCAATGATGGAAGAAATTTTCGTCCATCTATTTTTATATTTGCTGTTGGCCATCCAATTTTCTTACCTAAACCTCTCCCTTTCTCCACCGTCCCTCTAAAGGTATAAGGACGCTTCAGCAGATATTTGGCATGTTTTAAATCACCGTCTTTGAGCGCTTTTCGTATTCTGCTACTACTAATTCGACCATGATTGTCTTCAAGGATAGGAATAATAGAAATCTTTATTCCTAGAGATGCACCTATCTTTTCTAAAGTAGAAATATCACCTTCTCTATTGCGTCCAAACCTAAAATTCTCTCCAACTGCTATGTGTTTAGCATGAAGAGTTTTTACTAAAATTTCATATACAAATGTCTCAGCATTTTTAGAAGCAAGAGTTTTATTAAAAGGAACCAAAACTAATTGTTCTATTCCGAGTGGCTCGAGCAGGAGTGTTTTTTCATTTGGTAAATCTAATCTTAATCTTGACTCTCCGAATAGAACTTCACGTGGGTGAGGCCAGAAACTTACAACTGTTGGGATACCAATTGGTTCTTTTACGATAGCTTTTATTACTTTTTTATGACCTAAGTGAAGACCATCGAAACTACCTAACGCTAGTGCTGTAGGTAGTTTTGCATTTTCAGGAGCACAGAGAGGAATCAAGATAAACGTGCAATTTTTGTGCTTAGATGGCAAATTTGGTTTATCGCCTTATTCATCGTGATGGCAGATCAACGCGACTTTCAATTGCTTTCTCTAGGGATGAGAAGAATTGGTTGGCTTCGGTTTTGGATTCAAACAATTTTAGGTGTAGTGGTAGTGGGTGTTTTGTTGTTCAACAATGTTGGAAGTAGTTTAGCTAGAAATTCAGAGAGAGCATTGGGCTTAGGGCCAGGTTTGTCTCTCACAACATTGGCATTCATTTTATTGCTATTTAGCCTCTGGCAAGGCTGGTTGATAGTAAAGACTGGCAGGGCTTTAGCCAGCGAAGCACGTCCAAGTAGAGGTGAAACAAGTCGTTTACTCAAGAGGGGATTGATTGTCGATTTGGTCGGACTAGTTTTTTCGTCGGTCGGATATCAATCTTTAGCAGGTGCTTTGTTCGTGCAGGCTTCAATGCAAGCACCCGGAATTTCCATTGGAACAGGCATGAGAGCAATGGAAAATTATCCAATTACTTCTTTAGAAATGCTTTCTGTTTTGAGTAATACTCAAGTTTTATTTGCCCACTTGATTGGTCTGATTTTTTCTTTATGGTTATTACAAAGGATTTTTAGGAAAAACTAATTTTTATATTAAGTTTGGCAAGTCATCAAGATTCCCTCTCCAAAAAAGATCAGGTTGAATTGGGGTTAACGAAGGAGAGCATAAAGCTATTTGAGAAACATCACTTGGCCATTCTTTAGGTCCCTCTCCAGCCGATTGAAGATCTTTTACTGCCTCCCCAGCCATCCAAAAATAAGTGTTACCTCTTGGATCGATCCTGCGTATGAATTGCTCTTCGTATTGTCTGATTGAAAGTCTTGTCCAAACTAAATCCCCCATTTCTTTTTCTTCACAAGGGGGAATGTTTAAATTTAGGAGTAAGTTCTTTGGCCAACTTTGTTGAATTGCTTTCTCAGCAATATTTAAGGCTAACTTCCCAGCGAAATTAAAACTTTTCCACTGAAAACTTGCAATGCTTACTGCAATAGATGGGATCCCATCCAAAGTCCCCTCAAGAGCAGCAGCAACGGTTCCTGAGCAAAAAATATCCGTACCAAGATTAGGCCCATGATTAATTCCAGAAAGGATTAAATCTGGCTTTTGATCAAGAAGTTCATTAAGAGCTAGTTTGACGCAATCAGCAGGGGTACCACTACATCCCCAAGCTTTAATACCTTCCCCGAATAATTCGTCTGCTTTTTCAGCGCGGATTGGCGAATGTAAAGTTAATCCATGGCCAGTTGCGGATCTTTCTTGATCTGGACAAACGACAGTAACTTTATGTCCTCTGTTCACTGCAGATGAAGCAAGTGTTCTTATCCCTTCGGCAAAAACTCCATCATCATTACTAATTAAAATTCTCAATGGTTTCATTTTTAGCTATTGGTTTTTAGAACTGGGACAGGTTGCCGATTAAACTAGTACTCGAGATTGGAATTCATTGAGTTCAACATTGTCCCTAAAACAGCTCATTAATGAGCTTGAGATTCTTGAAAGCGAGGCTGCAAAAGAAATTTCTGCTGCTGAAAATTCTGAATCAATAGAGAAATCAAGGTTAAGTTTCCTTGGGAAGAAAGGAAAACTCTCACTTCTATTGGGAGGGATGAAAAATCTTTCTGATGAGGAAAGACCTTTGATTGGTCAAAGAGCGAACGTTTTAAAAACTCAATTGCAAGAATTAATAAAGGAAAAGCTTGAGATTTTAAAAACTCAAGCTTTAACTCAGATATTAATAAAAGAAACTATAGATGTTACAGCTCCTCCAAAAGGAATCTCTCAAGGTCATCGGCATCCCTTAATAACAACTGGTGAGCAAATAATTGATCTTTTCTTAGGTCTTGGATACCAAGTTTCAGAAGGACCTGAGATAGAAAATGATTACTACAATTTTGAGGCACTAAATATTCCACCTGACCATCCTGCAAGAGATATGCAAGATACTTTTTATTTGGGAGGTGAAAACCTTTTAAGAACTCATACTTCTCCTGTTCAAATTCGTTGTCTTGAAAGCAAAAAACCTCCTGTAAGAATTGTCTCTCCTGGTCGGGTTTACCGAAGAGATGCAGTTGATGCTACTCATTCGCCGGTGTTCCACCAGATTGAAGTCTTAGCAATTGATGAAAAGCTTGACTTTAGTCATTTAAGAGGAACAGTAATGGCGTTCTTAAAAGCTTTTTTTGGAGATCTTCCTATTCGATTCAGAGCAAGTTATTTCCCCTTTACGGAGCCATCAGCAGAAGTTGATGTTCAATGGAGAGGTAAATGGTTAGAAGTTATGGGTTGCGGGATGGTAGATCCTGCTGTCCTGGAGGGATTAGGGGTTGATCCAGAAAAATATAGTGGTTTTGCTGCTGGACTTGGAGTGGAAAGATTCTGTATGGTTCGACATGGCGTCGATGATATTAGAAAGTTATATACAAGTGATCTCAGATTTTTAGAACAATTTTAAAGTTAGATATTTTGAATTAACTTTTAATTGTATTAAATAAATTTTATTGACATTTAATTGCTAATATTGATAAATAGTTTGTGAAGCATGATCGGTGCCCCGAGTAGGACTGATCGTTAATGACGGAAAAGAGCTTGCTGTCATGACAGCAAAAACTTTTCAAAAGAAACTAGAAGATTCTGGTTTTGAAGTTGTCAGAGTTAGTAGTGCAGGCGGTTTATTAGGTTTTACTAATCCTGATCAATATATGAGTTCACAAGGATATAACTCGTGTATTCCTGATGGCTTTGATGATTCAATTTTGTTTGCTGTTGTATTAGGTGGGGATGGGACTGTTTTATCTGCAGCAAGACAAACTGCACCATTGGGTATTCCTATACTGACTGTAAATACAGGACATTTAGGGTTTTTAGCTGAAGCGTATCTTTCAGATATAGATAAGATTTTCAAACATTTAATTGCAAGACAATGGAATATTGAGGAGAGAACAAGTCTAGTAGTAAGTGTTATGAGAGGTGATCAATGTAGATGGGAAGCTCTTTGCCTCAATGAAATGGCATTACATAGGGAACCTATGACAAGTATGTGTCATTTTGAAATTTCTGTTGGTCGGCATGCGCCCGTCGATATATCTGCAGATGGTGTAATTCTCTCTACTCCAACGGGCTCAACTGCTTATTCATTAAGTGCAGGAGGGCCAGTAATTACTCCTGATTGTCCGGTTTTGCAGCTTACCCCTGTATCTCCTCATTCATTGGCCTCTAGAGCTCTTGTCTTTAGTAATGAAGAGCCGGTAACAGTTTTTCCTGCCACGCCTGAAAGATTAATGATGGTAGTAGATGGTAGTGCAGGCTGTTATGTATGGCCGGAGGATAGAGTTTTAATTAGAAAAAGTGATCATCCAGTTAAGTTCATTAGACTTTCAGACCATGAGTTCTTTCAAGTCCTAAGAAATAAATTAGGTTGGGGCCTACCCCATGTCGCGAAACCTGACAAAACTTAAAAATTATTGAATTTCACCTTTCAAAATAAAAACAGGATTTAGTGGCGATAATCTTATGTCTTCTCCAATACTTACACCTCTATATGATTGATGTTGACTAATAGATAACTTGTGTACTTTAGGCTTTAAAATCGACTCTAATCTTGATATAGATTTTAATGATATGAGTGGTATTACTATTATACAAGCTCTATTTATTAGCTTGAATACCTCTTCAACAATAATATGTGAATTTGATCCACC
>QCHR01000010.1 GCA_003277985.1 Prochlorococcus sp. AG-402-G06 | reverse complement strand
TAACGGCTAGGAGCTTTTCTTTTATGTACTATTTTTAAACACTTATTTTTATTTAATTAAGTTATTTATTTGGTTTTACATAATTAATTAAAACAACTATCCTTATCAAAGAGCCACATTTATTCAATAAATCATTAGAGATGCCTCTCCTTCCTAGACGTTTTGAACGTCTAAAATCAGTACTTAACAGGAGAATTTCTGATCTCACCCTATTAATTGAGAATGTTGAAAAGCCGCATAACCTCTCAGCAATAATACGAAGTTGCGATGCAGTTGGTGTTCTTGAAGCATATGCAATCTTCAACAAAGAAAAGTTTTTAACTTTTAATAGCACCGCGCAAGGGAGCCAGAAATGGGTCCAAATAAATCAGTACAAAGAAACCACCGAAGCAATAAAAATTCTTAAACACAAAGGATTTAAATTGTATGGTACGAGCTTGAATCCAAAATCAATTGACTACAGAAAATGTGATTTCAATGGGCCAACAGCATTTGTTCTAGGTGCCGAAAAATGGGGTATCAGTGAAGAAGCCGCGAGTCTAATGGATGAGCATATTCATATTCCAATGAGAGGAATGGTTGAATCTTTGAATGTATCAGTTGCTGCGTCGGCGTTATTGTTTGAAGCCATAAGGCAACGTCAAGTAGCCAATATAATTCCTGAAGCTGGAGAAGGTATGAGTCAACAAACATACAAAGAGAAGATCTTCGAGTGGTCGTATCCCGAGGTCGCTAAATGGTGCAAAAGTGAAGGCAAAGAGTATCCAGAACTCAATGATAAAGGTGAAATTATAGATGATCTCCCAAGAACAGAAAAAATGAGATATTAAATTCCAAGCCTCAAGTATGATTTAGTCCTGCGGACTAGTTTCACTTATAAATTTCTCTAAACCTTCTCCAATAAAAGATAACCCCAACACTAAAACGAACATTGCCATCCCTGGATAGATAGCTGTCCACCAGATGCCAGTAGGCAATGCAACTAACGCCATATTTAAATCGCTTCCCCACTCTGGAATATTCTCAGGAAGACCTAATCCAAGAAATCCTAATCCTCCAAGCACTAATACCGCATCTGCAGCATTTAGTGTTAAGACCACAGGGACAGAAGTAAGAACATTTTTAAGAAGGTACTTTCTGATTACCCAAAAAGGGGATGCTCCCATTGATATGGCTGCCTCAATATAAAGTTCTGATTTAACCTGTGAAGTCTGGTTTCTAACAAGTCGAAAATATTGGGGAATATAAACGACGCACAATGCGATTGAGGCATTCATTATGCCTCTACCCAATAAAAATGCCATCACAACAGAAAGAAGAAGGACAGGAATTGTATAAAGAGTATCCATGAAAAGCACCAAAATCCTGTCCAAAAGCCCACCAATATAGCCACTTAAAAGTCCCAAAGGTATTCCTATGAGAACGGCAAGAGATACGGCAACAAAAACAACCTGTAACGCAACTCCACTCGCAGCCAAAGTTCTAATACAAACATCTCTGCCTAATCGATCTGTTCCACACCAATGGTCTATGGATGGAGCTGAAAAAATCGGATTCCCTAGCCCAAATTCACCATTAGGTACAATCTTTAAAGAGATTAATAGAGGCATAAAGATAGAGATACCTATATATACGGATAAAATTATCAGTCCGGCGAACAATAAGCGTGTCGATAAATTCTTTCGCCTTAACAAATCTTTCAGATTCAATGATCAAATAATAAGACCTAATTAAATTTAGCTGTAAAAGGTAGAAATTAAAAAAAATATTGCTTAAATAAATTAATACGTACAATCTAAGATGCATTTTAAAACTGATGGTCTCACCGTAGGAGAGCTCTCAATAACCATTGCTTTATTAATAATTATAGGTTTTATATGGACAAACCTAACCAAAGACAAAGGGAATCAGGAAGTCTCAATGTTTATAAATAATTCAAGTGAGATAAGCCATGTAAAACGAACATAAATCATAAAAACATCTTTTAATCATTATTTAATTTTAATACAGCCATAAAAGCCTCTTGGGGAACATCTACTTTTCCCATTGACTTCATTCGTTTTTTTCCTTTTGCCTGTTTCTTCAACAATTTCTTTTTTCTAGAAATATCTCCCCCATAGCATTTAGACAAAACATCTTTTCGTAAGGCACTAATACCTTCACTTGCAATAATTCGACTCCCAATTGAAGCTTGTAAAGGAATCTTAAATTGCTGTTTTGGAATAAGCTCTTTTAATTTCCCAACAAGTCCTTTCCCGACACCATAAGCGTTATCTTTATGAACAATCGTCGTTAAAGGATCTGCTCGTTCTGAATTAATTAAAACGTCTAATCTGACTAAATCATTTTCCCGATAACCAATCAAGTGATATTCCATAGAGGCATATCCCTTAGTTCTACTTTTCATCTGATCAAAGAAGTCAGTGACAACTTCAGCAAGAGGTATTTCATAAATTAGAGTGACTCGATCAGTTGTTATGTACTTCATATCAATAAAGTCGCCTCGTCTGTCCTGACAAAGGCCCATCAAAGTTCCGTTGTATTCATTAGGAGCATAAATTTCCATTCGAACATATGGTTCTTCTATGGTTTCACGTTTTTGAGGATCTGGAAGTGTAGCAGGATTATCGATCATTAAAACTTCTCCATCAATCATTGTCACTTTATAAATAACTGATGGTGCAGTAACAATTAAATCCAAATCATATTCACGTTCTAAACGCTCTTGAACAATTTCCATATGTAATAAACCTAAAAATCCACAACGGAAGCCAAATCCCATTGCACTACTTGTTTCAGGTTCATATTTCAATGCAGCATCGGATAGCTGTAATTTATCCAGAGCTTCTCTTAGATCTGGATATTGATCTGCATCCGTGGGAAACAATCCACAAAAAACCATTGGCTTGGCCTCGGTATAACCTGGCAAAGCTTCTTCAGCAGGTCTATCCTGCAACGTGATTGTATCCCCGACTCTTGCGTCAGCAACTGCTTTGATTGATGCCGCTAAATATCCAACCTCGCCTGCATGAAGAGAATTTACTTTTACTTGATCAGGAGCCATAACACCTATTTCATCTAGCTCATAACTTTTTTTACTAGCCATAAGTAAAACCTTGTCTTTTTTACTTATGCCACCACTCATGATTCTGAAATAGACAATCACCCCTCTATAAGGGTCGTAATAAGAATCAAAAATAAGTGCTTTTGTAGCTTGATCAGCATTATCTTTCGGAGAAGGTATTCTATCTACTACTGCTTGCAGTATTTCTGGAATACCAACCCCAGTTTTAGCAGAACAGGAAATTGCCTTAGATGTATCTAGACCAATAATTGACTCAATCTCACTTTTGATTTTCTCAGGATCAGCGCCAGGTAAATCAACTTTATTGAGAACAGGAATAATTTCTAAATCATTTTCCAAAGCGAGATAAACATTAGCCAAAGTTTGAGCTTCAACTCCTTGACTAGCATCAACAACCAGCAAGGCTCCTTCACAAGCCTGCAATGATCTACTCACTTCATATGAGAAGTCAACATGGCCAGGAGTATCGATCAAATTGAGAACATATTCCTCTCCGTCATCCGCTTTATAATTCATACGTGCAGCCTGCAATTTTATAGTTATTCCTCTCTCTCTCTCAAGATCCATATTATCCAAAAATTGCTCTTGCATGTCTCTAGAGGAGACAGTGCCAGTGTCCTGAAGAAGCCTATCTGCCAATGTTGATTTGCCATGGTCAATATGCGCAATTATGCAGAAGTTCCTCAGACGAGAAATAGGCACAGTAGTCATACGGAAGCAATTAAAGGAGCAAGATCTTCATTTATCAATTCAAATCTGAATAAAGATTAAATATAGCTCACCAGTACTAAAGTTTTAAATTAATTTAAGTAAGAAATCGTTTCTTTTGCGAATTGCCAAAAGTGCTTCTTGATTTGAATTAATATCTTTCCCAATACTGGGGAACAGCTCTAGCATTTTATTTTTCCATTTACTTGATTTCATTTTTTCCTGCCAGCACCGGTTTAAAACTTCAATCATGATTGTTACTGCTGTGCTTGCGCCAGGAGAAGCCCCAAGCAAAGCAGCTAAGGATCCATCTGATGAAGTAACAACTTCTGTACCCATTTTTAAAACACCACCCTTAGAGGTTTGTTTAATTATTTGAACACGTTGTCCTGCAATTGAAAGATTCCAATCATTAGGTGAAGCCTGAGGAAGAAATCTTTGTAAAGTTTTTATTCGATCTTCATTTGTTTGTATTAATTGATTTAATAAGTATTTTCCCAGATCAATATTGTCAAATCCTGCTTGCAACATAGGGAAAAGATTCGTTTTTTTTATTGATCTAAACAAATCCAGTTTTGATCCATATTTTAAGAAATTTGAGCTAAATCCTGCAAAAGGACCAAACAAAAGAGATCTTTTTCCGCCTATCCATCTTGTGTCTAAATGTGGGACAGACATTGGTGGTGCTCCAACTGCTGCGTTCCCATAAACCTTTGCATTATGTGTTTTTGTTGTTTTCTCCTCATCACAAATCAACCATTTACCGCTGACAGGAAACCCTGCATATGACAATCCTTCTGGAATTCCCGATTTTTGCAAAAGGGATAAAGCTCCTCCTCCTGCACCAAGGAAAACAAAATTTGATCTAACAATTCTATTTTTTTTTGCTCCTTCTAAAGCTAAATACCAAACTCCATCACTATCTTGTTGAAGATTTTCGACATTAGTAGAGTAGTTAATCTCAATAGATTCTTCTCCTTCAATTTGATTTATATATGAGCGAGTTAACGTTCCAAAATCAATATCAGTTCCTCTTTTAATTCTTGTCGCGGCAATCTTTTCACTCTGTTCCCTACCATCCATAATCAATGGAATCCAATCTTTTAATTCACCATGATCCTTGGTGAATTCCATTTGAGCAAAAGCGGAATATGAACTAAGTTTAGAAAACCTTTTTTTAAGCAAACCAATATCTTCATCTCCAAAGACGAGGCTGATGTGTGGCAACTTGTTTAAAAATTTTTTTGGTATCAATTTCCCTTTTTCTGCCAAGGATGCCCAAAACTCTAAGCTTTGCTCAAAAGATTTATTAATTTCAAAAGCCTTGGTAGTACTTAGAGAGCCATCCTCTTCAATTGGAGTGTAATTAAGCTCACAATTAGCTGCATGGCCTGTTCCAGCATTATTCTTGGCGCAACTACTTTCCAAGCCAGCAGAAGATAATCTTTCGACAACCAGCAATCGTAGATCTGGCTCAAGCTCATGCATAAGAACTGCAAGAGTTGAGCTCATAATTCCTGCACCTACCAATACCGCGTCATAAGTATTTTCTGACTCTGACACACTGGTATTAAGCAAAATCTTTATCAAGATTACATACAGACTATCCTGCAATTAACTAAGCTAAGCAAAATTAAATTAAGTCAACCGAAATGAGCGAAGAAACCCTAGCACTTACAACAGAAAATGTTGAAAAGGTTCTTGATGAACTGAGACCATTTCTTATGGCTGATGGAGGGAATGTAGAGATAGCTGAAATAGATGGACCAATCGTCAAAGTTAGACTTCAGGGAGCCTGCGGAAGTTGCCCCAGTAGCACTATGACGTTAAAAATGGGTATTGAAAGAAAGCTTAGAGAGATGATTCCAGAGGTTAGCGAGGTAATACAAGTTTTATAAATTAACTTTCTAATTAACCTTTATTATTTAATTTAGAGAACTTAATTCCCTTTTAATTGCAGATTTATAATTAAGACAATCTAAAGGTAACCCATTGTATATGAGATAACCTATTGGAGCCATTAGACCAACGGTAAAAATAAGGTTAGATAATTCTAAACCTACGTTTCTTAGTAAAAAAGTTATTCCATATATACCTAAAAGATAAACATGCAAAACTAGAAATTCTTTACTATTTTGAACGGGCCATCTAAAGATAGAACCTAAGAAAAACAAAACACCTTTCATCAATCTTATATATAGTTGAATGATCATACATAATCTTTAATCATTTTCACTAATAAATATGTATCTTAAGATGAAAAATGATGTATCAATTAATTTTTTAATTTTGATTTATTTAAAGAATATTCTTCTTTAAGTTTTCTCATCCTTCTTGCCCAAATCAATGTCGCAATAACAACCCATAAAAAGAAGCCACCTAAAGCAAGAAGACTAGCGGTATAATTCATTAAGCAAGACTTTTAAAAAGTTAGAATAGTAGTCTTTTGAAGCCAAAATATTCCTGTCACTATTGATAATGCTCCTACTGATCTCATCAAGAAAGGGTAAAACATTTTATTCGCTTTGCTCGTAGCAAAAGATATACCTAAAACAACGCATCCCATTGCAAATACTGATCCAAGTAAATATGCAAATAGATATGCCAACGCTCCAAACAAAGGTAAAGCCAAAGCAGGAATAACAGCAACCAAATGACTAGCACCAGCGAATCCGTGCAAAACTCCTAATCCCGTTGCAGCATGAGTATGAGTTCTATGAAGCTTATTCCCAGGGGAATGGAAATGAAAATGCTTATGAGGAGTTTCTTCTCCATGCATATGCTGATGCATGTGTATGTTTACTTTCAAAGAAGTCTTAATAGCTAGGGAGCCCACAATCAGAAGGCTTATACCAACAAAAAACTCAGCATAAGAGGACATTAATTCAATGTTTATTAAGTCCTTAGCCAAAATCCCAAATATTGAGAGAATTAAAACTCCTGCTGAATGTCCAATCCCCCATGCCAAGCCATCAATTAAAGCTATCTTGGGTCTTCGTATAGATGAGGGAGCCATTGCGACCATATGATCTGCTCCGCTAACTACATGTACTGCACCAGCAGCAAATCCAGTCAATATACTAATTATCATGAGAAAAATTTATATAAATTTTCTTTCATGAAATAGATATTATCTTCACATAAAGGAATCAATTTCAACTGCCTCAATACTTCAATATTACATCTAAGTAGTTTCTATACATTTCTAAGAATTTATTTATATACAAAAGATAATCGAAAGCAAATAAAGTCCAAAAACTTTGGTTTTAAGAAATTTGGTCCTTTTGAAGTTTTCCAGACATCTCATAGGCCTCTGAACTTCCACCATGTCCATGTGCGATGCCTAATTCATGCATTTTTGCGTGTTCGTCAATAGTATCCCTTAGCTTTTTTGAGCCTGAGCCGAATGTTGAATAAACTCCGTAGGCAACTGAGCCTGCAAGTAAAACAACTATTCCTCCTATTAGCATCAATAAAGTTGGATCTGTAGTTGAGGTTTCCATTAACATTATTCAATTCAATTGATTCTACTGTACTAGTACACACATCGAGAGCGGCAAAAGGAAACTAATATAATTGGCCTATTATAATCTTTGTTTTAATCAATGAATTAGTCAAAGAGTATTTTAATTAAGTCATTTTCAAATGAGAAATTTTAGCAATACTAATAATAACTATAAAGTAATTTATTTAAATTTCTATATATATTAACCTATTGTGCAATTAAACAATTAATCATTATGTTATTAGAGAGTAGAATTGTAAGCTAAAAGACCAAAAAAACCTAATATTAATAGGATGCTAGCAATCCTGCTAAAAGTTACGGGACCAAAATCAATTTTCATCTTAAAACCTAATTAGGATTCACATCTTAATATAAAAACCACAAAAGTGAAAAAGCTCAGACTAAAAGTAATTCGAAAATTCAACAGAAATATCATTTCTACTAATTTGCTCGATGGGAAAAAAATCTAATTACATTCACTCTTTTGATTATTAACTTCCAAATGATGCTCATAAGCATCAATCTCTTTTTCACTTTTTTTTATTTGCCCATCGAACATAACCACCCATTCTTGAGCTTTAATTTTTTGCTCTTTTTGGACATTCATAAACCAATTAAAAATTAAAAACCATCATACTTGAATAACGTGCTTTATGATTTAAAAGCGCTCCATAATTTATAAATAAGAATGGTAGGCGTTAAGGTTCATATAACTAGAGGATATAATCGATGGGTAAGTTGGCAAAAAAAAGATATCCTTAGTTACCATAACTAGGAGATAGAGAATATGTCCCCAATATTGTTCAAAGAAAATATGCCCGCTCTACAAAATAAAGACTATTTTAATTATGGAGGTCAAGGTCCACTCCCAACTCAATCATTAAATGCAATAACTTCGAGTTGGCAAACAATTCAAAACCTAGGTCCATTCACTAATAATGTTTGGCCATACATTACGAAAGAAGTTATAACTACGAAAAATCTTATAGCGGAAATTTGCGCTATTCATCCAAAGAGAATTGCCTTTACTGAAAATGTCACCTCCGGATGTATCTTGCCTTTACTAGGGCTGCCATTTTCTGATGGTGATAATTTATTACTTAGCGATTGTGAGCATCCTGGGATAGTAGCAGCATGTAAAGAGTTAGCTCGAAAAAAGAATCTAACAATCGCAATACTACCCGTATCAAAATTATGTAATGGTAACGACAAAAAAGATGAGACGTATAAAACATTACTAAAATTAATAGATGAATATCTACAAAAAAATACGAAGCTCGTTGTTCTCTCACATCTCCTTTGGAACACAGGGCAAATCATGCCAATTGAACTTATTTCAAAAAGACTTAAAGAGCATTCAAGCAAACCTTATTTATTAGTTGATGCTGCACAAAGTTTTTGTCATATCCCAATCAAAGGTGCTTGTGACAATGCTGACATCTACGCATTTACAGGACATAAATGGGCTTACGGGCCTGAGGGACTGGGAGCTGTTGCACTTTCAACAAGAGTTCTAGAAGAATCAAACCCAACATTAATTGGTTGGAAAAGCCTAAAAGCTGAAGAAGGAATATATATCAATAATAAAAATCCTTTTCATTCTGATGGCAGACGTTTTGAAATAGCTACTTCTTGTGTCCCTCTTTTAGCTGGTCTCAGGAGTTCACTAATAATGCTACAAAACGAAGGTCATGAGACTGAGCGCTTTCGTAAGATTAAACGCCTCAGTTCTATCCTGTGGGAGAAACTAAATCAAATCAAAAATATTGAACTTGTTTTAAATAGTCCTCCACCCTCGGGAATTATAAGTTTTAATATTAGTGGAATTAATTCTCCTGAAGAGGTTGTCAACTATCTTGGTGAGGAGAATTTATGGATAAGAGTTCTAGAAGATCCGAAATGGCTTCGTGCTTGCGTTCATATCACTACAGATTCAAACGAAATAGATCATCTTGTTATTGGTCTAAAAAATTTCATCTCAAAAAAAGAGCCTATATAAATTTTTTTAAAGATAGTGCTTTTCGAGCTTCTACACGATCATCAAAATAAATTGTCTTATCTTTTAAAATTTGATAATCTTCATGCCCTTTTCCTGCGATTAAAACAACATCGTTTTTCTTAGCTTTTGTTATAGCCAGTTGAATAGCCATGGATCGCTCTAGCTCAACAGAGATTTCAGAATCAAAAGTTATACCTTTTTCAATATCTTTAATAATTTCGATTGGATCTTCTTGCCGAGGGTTATCAGATGTCACAACTACACAGTCTGCAAACTTAGCAGCAACTTCTCCCATCTTAGATCTTTTACCTTTATCTCTATTACCACCGCACCCAAATACACAAATTAATTTTTTTTTCGTCAATGATCTCGATGCAATTAAAGCATTTTGCAAGCCATCCGGTGTATGCGCATAATCTACTATCACTAGTGGATAGCCATCTTTGACCTTAAATCCATCCATATTTATCAGTTGCATTCTGCCTGGCACTCCAGGGAATTTGTTCAACGCGGCCAAAAGATCGTTTAAGGGGAATCCTCTTTGAACTAAAATTCCTACTGCTTGCAGGAAATTCATTAAATTAAAATCACCTATTAGTGGTGAAAAAAAATTTCCTGCCCCTAAGGGCGTATGCAATTTTCCCTTATACCCATCTTGCATAATTTGAAGATTACTAATATATAAATCTGATTTTTTTCTGGTTTGAGAGTTCATTTCTATGGAACATGTCCAACATTTTTTGTTTAGCTCTCTTGCTAATAATGCTCCCCATTGATCATCTATATTAACTACTGATCTAGGGACATCATCTTCTATTAAATGTGATCGGAACAAACTAGCTTTAGCCTCAAAATAAGATTCCATTGAATCGTGATAATCTAAATGATCTCTAGTAAGATTTGTAAAAATAGCCCCACTAAAATCACAACCAGAAACTCTGTTTTGAGACAAAGCATGTGAACTTACTTCCATTGCTGCATATTCAACTCCAGCCTGAACGGCTTTACTAAGCTGCTCCTGCAAAGGGACTGCAAAAGTAGTTGTATATTTTGAAGTTTCCTCATAATTAGGCCACCGATTAATTAATGTTCCAAACAAGGCGGATGGATAGCCAAGCGAAGCAGTCAAAAATTCAATTAAAAATGATGTAGTCGTTTTACCGTTAGTACCAGTGACACCTATCAAACACATCGCACTAGATGGTTTACCCCAAAAATCTGCAGCTAATTTGCCCATAAATAGTGATACTGGATCCGGAATAATAACTACGGGGTCTTCACTAGTTGGTGGATTTAAAAGAGAAGCATTTTTACTAATAATGGCTGCACAGGCTCCTCTCTGAATTGCTTTTGCCCAATAGGTACCTCCATCAACTTTTTCGCCATCTAAACCTAAGAACAAATCACCTTTTTCGATTTCTCTAGAATCACATGAAAGATTTTTTATTTTTGGATTCGCTAACCCTGAAGGGACTTGGAGATCAATTGCTTTCAATAAAGTGTGTAGATGACGCGACAAAACAAACCTCTTATGATGAAAAATCAATGAAAGATCATTTCAAGTATAAAAAGATCCGCATAGTTTTTCACTACAAAATAAATCTACTTATGATTCAGTAATTAAAACAAAATCTAATCTGCTTTATAAAATAATTTTAGTTAATTAAAAAGAAATTATGTTTTTCTTTTTTAATAAATAAATGAATTTATTAAAAAGAGCAATTGTTTTTTATTAAGCTGTTTTATATAAGATATTCAAATTCTTTTCTATCCAAGATAAAAGCATTTCTTCCTTTAAACGTGGCGGGATTCGAGGTAATTCAATCTTTTTTAATAGTTTAATTGAGTCAAGAACAATTACAGGGACTTCATTTGTATACTTCATTTGAATATCTAAAGACACTTTTTTGCTATCTATGTCTACAATGTGAAGAACAATAGATGGGGTTAAACTTTCTAGACGTATATTAGACAATTTTTTTTCAAGTGTTTGACACAAGCAGCACCCTTTACGTGAATATAAAATTAATACTTCTGAGTTCATTTTTCTGGAACTGGATCACATCCGCAAGGAGTAAAAGGATGACATTTGCTTAACCTTTTCAAAGTCAGCCAACCACCTCTCCAAGGGCCATGCTTATTAACGGCTTCTATCCCATAAGCACTGCAACTAGGGATAAATCGACAACTCGGTCCAAACAATGGTGAAATCCACTTCTGATAAAAGGAAATCAAACCAACAAATACAATTGCAGTGGCTTTATTGATCTTTTTGAGCATCTTTGGATAGAATAATGGACTGGTGAATAATGGTCTGATGGATTTACTTCCAGATTACCCTTACCAGTAAACATTTTCTAAATTAAACCCCTATGTCTAGATACCGCGGACCTCGTTTGAGGATCACGCGACGCTTGGGAGACCTACCTGGTCTCACCCGGAAGGCCGCAAAAAGGTCTCATCCTCCCGGTCAGCACGGCCAAGCCCGTCGCAAGCGCTCTGAATACGCAATCCGACTCGAAGAAAAGCAAAAACTTCGTTTCAACTATGGTATTTCTGAACGCCAGCTTGTTCGTTATGTAAAGAAAGCTCGTTCTCAGGAGGGTTCCACAGGAACAAATCTCTTAAAGCTTCTGGAAAATAGGCTTGATAATGTTTGTTTTAGGCTTGGATTTGGTCCCACCATCCCAGGTGCAAGACAGCTAGTAAACCATGGGCATGTAACTGTTAATGGCAGGATCACTGACATTGCTAGTTACCAATGCAAGGCTGGAGATGTCATTGCTATTAGGGATAACAAAGCTAGTAAGCAATTGGCTCAGGCTAACTTAGAATTTCCAGGTCTTGCAAATGTTCCTCCACACCTTGAGCTTGATAAAACCAAACTCTCGGCAAAGATATCTGCAAAGACAGATAGGGAGTGGGTTGCTATTGAAATTAATGAATTGTTAGTAGTTGAGTATTATTCAAGAAAGGTTTA
The DNA here is from genome assembly GCA_003277985.1 of Prochlorococcus sp. AG-402-G06. GTDB lineage: Bacteria > Cyanobacteriota > Cyanobacteriia > PCC-6307 > Cyanobiaceae > Prochlorococcus_B. The sequence goes on along the minus strand of QCHR01000010.1, from coordinate 32,367 downwards.
GGGCTTCACAAAGCTTCTTTCTCATTAAATTTAATTATGAAGCCCCTTTTTTTGGGGCTTTTTCATGTTTTTCTATAGCCTATAGAAAAACAATTCAAAGGATATGGCATCAATAAAAAGAGAAAAGGAGTTTAGCGCTGGTGTAAACACAAGAGTCATTCATCACAAAGAAAATTTTTCTGAAGAGACTGGATCAATAATGCCTCCTATTTTCCCAACTTCAACATTCGTTCATGGTAACGAGGGTGGCTTTGACTACACTCGCTCGGGAAATCCAAATTTTCGAATTCTTGAATCAGTTTTGTCTGATCTGGAAGAATGTCAGTTTGCAAGTGTATTTAGTTCTGGAGTCGCTGCAATCACAGCAATAGTCTCCTCTCTTAAGACTGGAGACTTAATCCTTTGTGAGGAGAACCTTTATGGGTGTACGGTGAGGTTATTTGAACAAGTTTTTAATCGTTTTGGATTAAAAACTCAATGGGTAGACTTTACCAAGCCCAATTTTCAAGAAGTCATTTCAAATCACAAACCCGCGATGATTTGGATCGAAAGTCCGACCAACCCACTCCTTAAAATTATTGATATTGAGGGGATTTGTCATTTCTCAACTAAAATGCAAATCCCTGTTGTTGTAGACAATACTTTTGCAACGCCTCTATTACAAAGACCCCTTAAACTTGGAGCGACCTTATCTTTAACTAGCACGACCAAGTATATCAATGGTCACTCAGATGCACTTGGTGGAGTGGTTTGCACCGAGAGTCCCGTATGGAGGGACAAGCTGAATTTCGCCCAAAAAGCTCTTGGTTTAAATCCTTCTCCTTTTGATTGCTGGCTTATAACTAGGGGGATAAAAACTCTCCCACTTCGCTTAGAAAGACAAATAAATAATGCATCTAAAATAGCTAATCAATTAGCCGACAATCCAGCAATAAAATCAGTTCGATACCCCTTCAGGAGTGATCATCCACAATGTGAATTAGCACAAAGACAAATGGCTATGGGAGGAGCAATTGTTACTGCCACTGTTGATGCAACTCAAGCCCAAACTTATTCATTTTGCAAAAGTCTTCATTACTTTAAAATGGCAGAAAGCCTTGGAGGAATTGAGAGCCTTGTTTGCCACCCAGCAACAATGACACACGCATCAGTTCCCAAAGAAACAAAATTAAAGATTGGTATTACTGATTCACTTATTCGATTTTCTGTCGGATGCGAAGACATTGCGGACTTGAGTAATGATTTAAATCAAGCCTTGGGAAACATCTCTTGACTGAAAGAAATTTACTAAATGATCCTTGCTGGAGTGCAAAAGATTTAGGAGAGCCTCTACCCAATAGGCCACATGCCGTATCTGTTGCCTTACCTAGATGGGAAGATGTAATCGCCTACGAAGAGAAGGTTCCAGCCTGTATAGATTCACTAAAAGCAATTTACCCTAGATTTGGATTTAACCCTTTTATTGCTGAGGTGGCTCGTAAATCACTTGAATTTCATGGTGAATCCGAGCAAAGTAGTTGGCCCTATCCCAATAGAGCTTCCGCTTTGAGTGCTCAAAAATATTGTCATCGAATATATTCGAATTGTTCTTCAAAAATAAAAGATTTTCTTGGTATTTCATGTCTAATTGTTGACCAAAGAAGTACTCCTTCAGCGAAAGCCTTCTGGCAACACACTGGTCTTGGATTATCATCACGTGAAGCGGCAATTGCCCTTGGGAGAGAAAGAGCACCATCCACTTCAGAAAGTCATTGCGCTCGAGATAAACTTCTTTATCGCTTAGCAAATATATATAATTGTAATTGCAATTTAATACAACTACATCGCTCAGGCATGGCGGCCTTAACGACTATTCTTACAGCGATAAAGTATATCAAAGGTAATAATTCGACACTTCAAATAGGCTTCCCATATGTTGATGTGCTTAAACTTCCTCAGATTATTTTCCAAGGAAGCGATCTCATTGTTAAAACAAAGTTAAGTCATATAAAAGAAGCGCTGGTTAAAAAAAATCCAGCTGCATTAATCATTGAAATACCTAGCAACCCTTTATTGCAATGTGTTGACTTAATATCTATTTCAAAATTAGCTCAAGAGAAAAATATCCCAATCATTGTTGACGATACCATCGGTTCATCTCTAAATGTTCATTTAACTCCTTATGCAGATGTGGTTTTTAGTTCACTTACAAAAAGTTTTGCTGGAAGAGGAGATATTCTTGCTGGAAGCACTGTCATAAGTCCTTATTCCAAATGGAAAAAAGAATTGGCAGAGATAATTCCTAACGTTGCATTATCTACACTATCCGGTTCAGATACTATCGAGTTAGAAAAAGCTAGTCGAGACGTAGGGTATCGATTAAAAAGATTAAATACATCTTGCTTAAAGCTTAAAGAAAAATTAGAAACAAAAAAAGAAATTTCAAAGGTTTTACATCCTCAACATTGTAAAAATTTTAATTCGCTATTAAAGAAAGAAGGAGGTTATGGATGTCTATTATCTTTTGAACTTAAAGGAGGACTCGAAGAATCAAAAAGAGTTTATGATTCTTTAAGAGTAAACAAAGGGCCAAGTCTAGGTACAAATTTTACATTGGTTTGTCCATATGTTCAGTTAGCTCACTTTAAAGAATTGAAATGGGCTGAAAGTTGTGGCGTCTCGGAACACTTATTAAGAGTGTCAGTAGGGCTAGAAAATGAAGATGAATTATGGTCAAGATTTAATTCAGTAATATAAAAAAATCACTAATAAAAATTATCTAAATAACCAATTACAGTGTTTTTTATATAGATTTATAGTATTAGTTAATTAAGTCATTTTAAAAATGTCCAGAATCTATGAAGACAATAGTTTTGCTATTGGTCATACACCATTAGTCAAGCTTAATTCGATTACAAAAAGCGCAAAAGCGACAGTACTTGCAAAGATAGAAGGCCGTAACCCTGCCTATAGCGTCAAATGCAGAATTGGAGCTAATATGATCTGGGATGCGGAGAAGAAAGGTTTACTTAATAAAGATAAAGTCATTATTGAACCAACATCTGGAAATACTGGAATAGCCCTTGCTTATACAGCTGCTGCTCGAGGTTACAAATTAATCCTCACGATGCCTGAGTCCATGTCAATTGAACGTCGGAGGATGATGGCAGTTCTTGGTGCTGAATTAATACTTACTGAAGCAGCAAAAGGAATGCCTGGCGCAATTGCGAAAGCGAAGCAAATAGCAGATAGCGACCCTCAAAAATACTTTATGCCAGGACAATTTGATAATCCAGCCAATCCAGAAATACATTTCAAAACAACAGGTCCTGAAATTTGGGATGATACCGATGGCCAAATTGATGTTTTAGTCTCTGGTGTCGGGACAGGTGGAACAATCACAGGTGTTTCTCGTTTCATAAAGCAAGAAAAAAATCATTCATTGTTATCTGTTGCAGTTGAGCCCACTCATAGCCCAGTAATAACACAAACTCTCAATGGAGAGGAAGTTAAACCTGGCCCTCACAAAATTCAAGGGATTGGAGCTGGGTTTATCCCTAAAAATCTTGACTTATCCGTAGTCGATCAAGTAGAGCAAGTCTCTAATGATGAGTCTATTGCAATGGCATTACGTTTAGCACAAGAAGAAGGTCTCCTGGTTGGCATTTCATGTGGTGCTGCTGCAGCTGTGGCTCTAAGACTCGCCGAAAAAGAAGAGTTCTCGGGGAAGACAATAGTTGTAGTTCTTCCTGACCTTGCCGAAAGATATATCTCATCTGTAATGTTTGAGAATGTTCCTACAGGCGTTATTAAAGAACCATTATCAGCTTGACTTTTGAGTTTATACAACTGACTCCGGTGTTATCAACATCGCATCTCCATAAGAGAAAAATCGATATTGGTTAGAAATAGCATGTTTATAAAGTTCCAACATACGTTCTCGACCAATAAGAGCGCTAACTAAGAGTAATAGTGAACTTTTAGGTAGGTGAAAATTCGTGAGCAATCCATCAATAACGGAAAATTTAAATCCTGGTTTAATTACTAAATTCACTTTACCCTCATACGGGCATAAGGTGCCCCTTCCTGAGAGATGAGCAGCCTCAAGGGCTCTCACACTTGTGGTGCCAACAGCAAAGACTTTTCCCCCATCTTCCTTACAATTGGTAATCGCTTTTGTGGTCTCTTCAGTAACCTCTACCCACTCACTATGTAAATGCAACTGAGATAGATCTTCTTTCTCTAATGGTCTAAAAGTTCCTAAACCGACATGCAAAGTAATTTGTGCAATTCTAATACCTCTGATTTTTAAATTTTCTATAAGTTCATCACTTAGATGCAATCCCGCTGTGGGAGCTGCGATAGCTCCTGGCTTAGAAGCAAATCTAGTCTGATATCTTTCATCATGCCCACTAGATTTATCCTTATCTATATAGGGAGGTAATGGGACTTCGCCACATAAATCAAGTAAATTTTCCATTTCGATCCTACTAGTAAACTCATTAGGAAATTGAATAATTCTTCCGCCTGTACTCTCATCTTTATCAACAACCTTTAAACATAAAGAATCATTTGGAGACTTATTCAACCATAATTGATCACCTCTTCTCATACGTCTAGCAGGACGACCTAAACAAAGCCAATGGCCATTACCCCTTGGTTCCATTAGCAACAATTCACCTAAACCTCCTCCTGATAATCGAATTTTCAATCTTGCCTTAATCACTCTCGTATTATTGACAACCAAAAGGTCACCTTTCTTCAAAATATCCTTTATGTCCCATACCTTTGCATGCACAATATTTAGAGGCTCATCAAGCCCTTCTTTAACAATCATCAGTTTCGCATCATGCCTACTTTCGGTAGGTGATTGAGCAATTAAGTCATTTGGTAAATCATAATTATATGAGCTTAAAAGATTATCTTTTTGATTTAACACATCAAATCATATAAAAGTAAGGAAAAATCACATGTGGTTCTAGTAATTAAATCTCAAGACGAGAGACTATAAGAGTTCTTTTCTATTAAGTAAGCTAAATCCTTAAGAAATAGTGCTCCATCAGCCCCATAGATCACTCTGTGATCAGCTGTAAGATTTACTTGCATTTGTTTTTTGATTGAAATCGAACCATCTTTAGAAGCAACAACTTTAGGTAAGGAAGCTCCTACCGCTAGAATTGCCCCAGTCCCTGGAGGCAGAATTGCATCGAAACGATCCACACCAAACATACCTAGATTAGAGAGTGTAAACGTACCACTGCTATATTCTTGAGGTTCTAATTGCTTGTTTCTGGCACGCTTAACAAGATCTGCCCATTGTAGAGATAAATCAGAAAGACTGGTCTTGTCAGCATTTTGAAGGACTGGAGTTATCAACCCTCCGTCCTCCATCGCAACTGCAACGGCTACATTTATTTGAGAAGGATAGGCAATCCCCTCCGAACTAAAAGCTGCATTTACCTGAGGGTGCCTGGCGAGGGTTAAACCAACTGCTTTAGCAAGTAAAGCAGTCATAGTCACTCCATTAGGTTTAACTTGTTTATAAAAATCATCCAATTCATCAGTAAGAATTGAATATCCGACTCTGAAACAAGGAGTATTTAAGCTTTCCTCCATATTCCGATTTACAGCTTGTTGAAGAGTATTGAATGCAATTGTTTCCCCTCTGGATCCAAAGCTTTTTCCCGGAGCAGGTGGCTTCCCGGAGTCAACAGATTTTTTTTCTATCCGAGGCACATCAGAAACAATTTTCGCTGGAGCATTGCTTTCTGCAATCCAAGGAACGCTTATGGGTTGCCCTTTTGCAGTTTGAACATCCTCAGCTTGTATCCGTCCATGAGGTCCTGAGCCCCTAACTGTTGCCAAATCGACTCCCATTTGAGAAGCAAGTTTTTTAGCTCTTGGAGAGGCGACTATTCGACCATCATTTAAAAACTGAGCCTGATTTAAAGAGGGTTCTGAAACAAGAGGTGCAGGAGATGCCTGTGTAATTACTTTTGCTTTAGGAGAGTCAACAGAGGCTTGGTTTTCTTGAACTTGAGGCGGTGAACTTTCTTTTTCTTTACTAGCTGATTGAGGGGAAGGAGAAGGTGCGTTGGATTGAGCCGCTGCGATCTCATCTGCCGTCTCAACAATCAATCCAATTGTTTCTCCAACAGGTGCAGAGCTCCCAGCAGGCATCAAGATCGATGCAAGAAAGCCATCTTGAAAAGACTCAACATCCATATCAGCTTTGTCTGACTCAACAACTAAAACCGACTCACCTCTCTCAACTTTATCTCCAGGTTTTTTTAACCACTCAACTATTTTGCCCTCAGTCATTGTTGAACTTAAAGCAGGCATAAAAATGTCATGAGTGGCCATAATTGTTCCTATTCCCTTTATGGAGAGTTTGTGGCAAGGCTTCAAAATTTTCTATCTAGAAGCCTTGCAAGTATCAATACATACCAATGTTAGTTCTACATGTGTGTCCTTACAACGATAGTTTTTTTTATGTGGATTTCTTCTTAATATCAAAAATTCTTTATTGAATAAATTGTAGTTCGAGCAAATTTCAATCTTGATCAATCGCCTCTACTATGCCATCTCTTACCAAAATACTCACACCCATTTTACTCACTAAGTTATCACCAACTTTTAAGTCACAAAAACTGTCAATTTGTCCTTGCTCAACGATTTGATCCATCTCTAATTCACGAACTTGAGATTGCTGTAAAAGAAGATTTCTTTTTTGTTCTTCAAATTCTGATCTCTTAGAAGCAACTTGGTTCTGAACTTGAGCGACTTGCTCTTGAACTCTTGGGTCAAGGGGATTAGAGCTCTGACGTCTAATACCATCAACAATTTGTTGTCCTTCTTTTTCTAATTCACCAAGTTGGTTGTCTATTGCTGATATTGCATTACTTAATTCTCGCTCAGCCTCCTCTTTCCATGAAGGTGTTACAACTGCTCTGACCGTTATTGAACGTTTTATAGAAATTGATTCCACCTTATGAATAATTTATGATTCGATTCATAGGGTCTCAGCAAAAGATAGACTTGGTCAATTTAATTGGCCAAACGAACAAATTACAAACTATATATTTCATTGAAGAGTTTCAAATCACGCTGAATAATTTTTTCACGTTTTTGCTTAAGAGTTTGCGTTAACAAGCCATTTTCTATTGTAAATGGCTCTACTAAAGCAATTGAAAATAATCTCTCTTCTCTTCTAGATGCATAACGATTTGCGAGAATTTTATTCATTTCAACTCTTAGAACTTGTCTTAATTCATAATTTTCAGGGGATAGTCCAAGAATAACTTGTGAATTTGCGCCCCTTTCTTCCAGCCATGCTTTGACATGATTAATTCTTGGCACAATTAAAGCAGCAAGATGTTTTTGATCTTGGCCCAATAGCAAAGCTTGCTCAATCAATGGACTTGCAATCAAGCATTCCTCCAAAGGACCAGGCTCAATATTTTCACCGCTACTTAGCACAATCGTATCTTTTGCTCTTCCAGTCAGGATTAAGGATCCATCAGCAAGCATCATGCCTAGATCTCCAGTATTAAACCAGCCAGAAGCATCTAAAACCTTCTTCGATTCTGATGGTTTCCCTAAATAACCAGACATTATTTGAGGTCCACGAGCAAGAACCAATCCTTTTTGACGCAGCTTTTTTATTTGGAATGTTTCTGGATCTACAATCTTTATTTCAGTCTCTGGTAAGGGTTGACCTGCACCTCCACGTATATTTCTCCAAGGTCTTCTACATGTGAGGACTGGACTTGTCTCCGTCAAGCCATAACCAACTAATAATTCAACACCTAAAGATTCAAAGAAAGAATCAATATGCGGAGCAATTGCACCTCCACCACTAATTGGGAATCTCAATCTTCCTCCACAAATCTTGTTAAGGATTTTTGGCCATAAGCAAATAGATGAAATTCTATGGATTGGGTACCTGATAAGAATCTCTATAAAAGAGATAGTTTTCTCTAAACTAGAAACACTCTCAATAGTTAAAGAATAAAGTTTTCTTCGAGCCAATTTATATGCCTTACTATTAGAAATCGCACTTTTTATCAACTTCTTTCTCAGTCTTGGCATTTTATCAACAGCGTCCTCAAACCCTGATTTTATTGACTCCCAAAGTCTTGGAACTGTTGCCATTACTATTGGCTTAACCCTTGGCAAATCTTCCTTTAGATGCCTTATTGATGTATAACTTTGAGTACAACCACAAGAAAAAAAATAATATTCCGCACTACGTTCATATGAATGCCAAATAGGTAAAACACTCAATACAGGTTCTCCTGGTGATGGGTTTGCCACGCAAGCAAGAGACCTAATTTGATGTAATAAATTAGAATGTGTTAGTGGAACTCCTTTAGGTTTACCTGTCGTTCCAGAGGTATATAGAATAGTAGCTATTCTTGTTGGTTGCCTATCAATTACATTCTCCAGTTTATTTACATTTTTTACATTCAAACCTTTCTTCAAAAAACTCTCCCATCCAAAAACACCATCACAAGCTTTACCTTCAAGTTGAAGAACAAATTTCAAATTATTTATTTGATCATCATTAAGAGAAAGTTTGTCCCAGACATCAGAGTTTTGAACAATCAGTCCAACCGCATTTGAATCCTCAAGAATATATCTAAGCTCACTTGGCGGAGCAGTCGCACCTCTAACTGAGTTAGCTGCACCTATTCGCATAAGACCTTGATCGGCAATGAGCCATCTAGGACTATTTTCTGCAAAAAGTGCGACAACATCATCAGGTTCTACACCGATCTGAGAGAAGGAAAATGCTGCATTAGAAATATTTTCAGCAAGTTCCTCATAGGTAAAGCTCTCTGGGTGAAAACCATGTGGTGAATCAACTGCTAATACATCGCCCAATTGATCTTTTAATAGTTCCCAAATCTCATCAACTTGAGTGATCTTCTCAAGATAAGATCTTTTATTAATTGCTTGTTCCTCTTTTCTATTGGGTATCCAAAAAGCCAAAGCATCTTTAGATGCAAATATATTTTTTTGTGAGTTAGTTTTTGTCATAGCCAAAAAAGAATTTTTTATTTTTTTTGTAATAATTAAAGGTCAATTTATATGTTTCCCCACTTCAATTTAAAACGTCTTTTCACAGATTCTCTTAAAAGAGGTTTAACGTCACAGACTTTGATGCCAGGAATCCAATCACTCAATTTACCCAATTTAACTTTATCTAGTCCACAAGGAATTATCCTCTCAAAACCAATAAGATCACAATCTACATTTAATGAGAAACCATGTTGAGTCACCCATCTCTTGCAACCAATTCCGATTGAACCAACCTTTTTATCTTCACACCAAACTCCAGTTAAGCCATCTACCCTCTTCCCCTCTATTCCCAACAAATCAAGAACATCAATCAGAACTTGTTCCAATTCTCTCAAATACCAAGATAAATCTTTTTTGTGCAGACTCAAATTCAAAACCAGATATCCAACGATCTGCCCAGGCATGTGATGCGTGACTTCACCTCCTCTCTCAATAGTAAAAACAGGTAAAGGAGAATTATTTTCTTCGAATAACAAATTTTTTTTGTCGCTACCTCTACCTATTGTGAAACAAGAAAAATGCTCAAGAAGCCATACTGCCTGTGGTGAGAACGGTTCCTCAATAAGGCTTTTCTGAAAATTCTTCTGCCAAACTATCGCGGTCTCAAATGGCACAATATTTTTAGGTTCAAAAAGAAAAGCGGAAGAAGATTGTGCAAGTTGAGGGGTTAGATCTAAGTTGCTATTAGGCCCTGATTCAGGCGAAACAGAATGAAGCTTCTTATTCATGGACGAAATCTTGAATTAACTCCATCACTTCGTGATTACACCAAAACAAAAATTGATAAAGCAACTCACAATTTCCAAGAAATGGTACAAGAAGCTGATGTCCACCTTTCAGTCGCTCGAAATCCTCGCGTGCCACAACAGACAGCTGAGGTGACTGTTTTTGCAAATGGAACAGTGATAAGAGCCCAAGAAAGAAGTGAAAATCTTTATGCAAGTATCGACTTAGTAGCAAATAAACTTGCACGACAATTACGTAAATACAAAGAGCGACATAACAGTCATACTGTTCATAATAATCAGTCAACGAAATCAGTACAAAATGAAGAAACTCAAAATTTTTCTTCCTCAGATCATTCACTCATTGAAGGTAAAGAACCACATCTCCCTAGCCCCGGAGTAAGACGTAAATATTTTGAGATGCATCCTATGACCATTGAGCAAGCAAGAGTCCAATTAGACCTTATTGATCATGACTTCTATTTGTTTAGAGAGGAACAAGGATCAGCTTTGCGAGTCATATACAAGAGAAATCATGGAGGATATGGCGTAATCCAAGAAAAAATTTAAATACGTAATAAGTCAAATGAGTAAAAATAGATTGGAAGAAGCTTATGCCAATATTTCTAATGTGATTTATCAAGCTGTATTAAATCCTCATTTCGATAAAGAAATGATTGTTCAGATTTGTGATGCATCCATGCAAAAAGGCTTTGGGGGTTTATGCACTAGTCTTTACAATCTTCCAATTGCACGTGAAAGATTAGGTAGCAAAAGTACTACAAAATTAATCTCAGTAATTGCCTTCCCTTTTGGGTTCATCCCAACTTCTAACAAACGAAAAGAAGCAGAATATGCAATTGAAAATGGAGCAGAAGAGTTAGATCTGGTTCCAAATTATTTTGCATTAAAAGAAGGAAATATAGAACTTTTTGCTGAGGAAATAAATCAAATAAGTGAACTTGGTATTCCAGTAAGAGTAATAATTGATGCAAATACACTTTTAAATTTATCCAAACTTTCCATAGCAATAGATGCTTTAATTGATGCTGGCGCGATTGGAATACAAATAGGTAATGGTTTTGGTCCATCTGCCTCAAAGGATCAAACCAATCATGTCTCTAAAATTATTAAGAATCGCTGCTCAATTAAAACTGTTGGAGGTATTAAAACTTTTGATCAAGCAATAGAAATTATTGAAGCAGGGTCAACATATATTGGGACAAGTTTTGGCTTTGAAATTACTCAAGAACAAGAGAAAAAGGAGAAATGAGTTTAAATCAAAGAATAAAAGGACTGTCTCTAAAAGTTGGACCTCTTGGAGAAAATGACAGGCTTTTAACTATACTTAGTGAAGAAAATGGAATATCTCGTTTAGCTATACCAGGTGCAAGAAAACCTAAAAGTAGGCTTGGCGCAACATCCCCTTTTAATTTTTTAGATTTACATATAGTCGGAAAGAAAAATCTTAGGAGAGTTACACAAATAAAGATTCTTAAGAGTTATGGGAACCTTGGAAAAAACATCGAAACACTTTCAGCAGCTCAAGCAATTTCAGAGCTAATTATGATAATGGTTGGGAATGAAGACCCACAAAAAGATTTACTTAAACTTGTTTTAATCCATTTAAATAGATTAAATGACCTACATAAAAAAGAATATAATTCATTAGAAGCTTTAGCAATAAGCGTTCAATCGTCTGTTCATTTATTGGCTCTAGGCGGATATTGCTTACCACTTCAAAACTGTTGTCATTCTGGTTCCAAGCTGATACCCCCTATTGGAGAATGGAGCTGGAAGTGCAGCTTTATACCTGAAGAAGGTTTTGCTATTGGAACAATACCTAATGCAAGCACTGAGCTGAATCCGTCTGAACTTGCTTTACTTCAAAGACTACTACTAGAAAATATACCTTTTCACAGCAATGGAAAATTATTAGGTCCTAAAAATGTCTGGTTAAAACTATTGAAAATTGTCGAAATCTGGATTGAAACTCATTTACAAAAAAAAATTACATCTCTTCAAATGATGAGAGAGGTAATAATTAGTAATGATCTAAATACTGGGTAGAACTACAAATTTGAAAAAAATTAATAGTTTCAGAAGAAATTAAGGATAGCTGCTAGTTTGAAATACCAGTTTTTTAGAGTTTGACTCATATAGCCTGGCTAGGCAAAAAAACACCTTTTTGCGGGAACGTCTGTTATGGGCTTAGCACGACTGAAGAGCTTAAAGAAAGAGGGTATCAAACAAGTTTTATTCACTTTGATAACCCAATGAGATATGGGAATAATAAAACTTCCTTATTAGCAAATGATCCTGACGTAAGCCTTCCTTATTTAATTAAATCTCAGGTTTACACAATCCCTTCTTTAAATGCTCAAAGAGAGCTTAGAGAATCTCTCTCTAGACTTAAACCTGATTTAGTCCATGCAAGTCTGACTCTTTCTCCATTGGATTTTCGACTACCTGAGCTTTGTCATCAACTTAATTTGCCTTTGATCGCAACTTTTCACCCGGCTTTCGATTCAAAGCTGAGAAATCTTACCGCCAATACGCAGCAACTTACATACCAACTTTATGCACCATCATTAGCTAAGTATGACAAAGTAATTGTTTTTTCTGATTTGCAAGCAGAAGTTCTCGCAAAACTAGGAGTAAAAGAGAGCCGACTAGAAGTAATCCCTAATGGAATTGACATAAAGAAATGGAACCCCCTTAAACTAAGTAATTCACAAAATGAGCTGCAACTTGAAATAAGGAAAAAACTAGGTTCTGAGAGAATATTTATCTATATGGGCAGAATAGCTTCTGAAAAAAATGTTGAAGCATTACTACGTGCTTGGAGATTTGTCCAGCCAAAAGGATGTCGACTAGTAATAGTAGGGGATGGCCCACTAAGACCAACACTAGAGAATCATTCAATCTTCAATAAAGAAGATAATGTAATTTGGTGGGGATACGAAGCCGATCAAAATAAAAGAGTCGCTCTTCTACAAATAGCTGAGGTGTTTTTACTTCCAAGCTTAGTAGAGGGATTATCTATCGCCTTGCTCGAAGCTATGGCAACTGGAACAGCATGCGTAGCGACAGATGCTGGAGCAGATGGAGAAGTGCTTGAAAACGGAGCAGGAATCATACTTAACACTGAAGGGGTTACTTCTCAATTAAGAACCCTTTTACCTGTTTTACGTGATCAACCAGTACTTACCCAAGAATTAGGTAGACGTGCGCGTTTAAGAGTAGAAAAAAAATATACACTTCAACAAAATATTGACTCACTTGAAAATCTATATAGAAATGTACTTAGAGCATCTAACTCGAAACCTCTTCAGCCAATTGACGACTCTTCTGAGCTGCCAAAACAACTGCTTCAATTAAGGCGGATCTCAAGCCAGCAAGTTCAAGGTGTCGAAGAGCACTGATTGTAGTACCTGCAGGAGAGGCAACCATATCTTTAAGTTCAGCAGGATGCAAACTCTTTTCTTTTAGTAGAGAAGCAGTACCTGAAAGGGTTTTGTGAGCTAATTGATTGGACAAGTCTCGTGGTAATCCTGCTGCAACAGCACCATCGGCCATTGCTTCAACCACTAAAGCTATATATGCCGGCCCTGAAGAAGTTAGAGCCAAAAAGGAATCAAGCTGTTTCTCCTCTAACTCGTGAATTTCACTAATAGGTTCAAAAATCTTTCTAACAACTTTCTTTTGATCAAAAGTAATTTCATCGTCCCAAGCCAAACCAGTTAGTCCCTTCCCGACGAGAGAAGGTGTATTTGGCACTGCTCTTACACATGTATGTCTAGGGAAAGCTTTCTTAAGACTTTTCAATGTTATTCCAGCCAATACTGAAATTAATAACGGTTTAGGGAACAGCTCATTTGATTGGAATGATGAGACAGACTCTTTGATTTTACTGAATTGTTGGGGTTTTACAGCCAATATTTTTAAAGGAGCCTTCCAGACTTCTCTAGAAACAGTATCTTCACTAGATACGACTTTTACTTCCTTTGGAAGATCATTCAATGCAGATGCAATACTTGATCTACTACCAACTATTCCTAAAACATCCTGAGGATAGTATTCACCTCTTTCCAAAAGAGGTAAAACAATAGCCTTGGCCATACTGCCAAGGCCAATTATCCCAATAGAAACTTCCAATCTATTTAATTATTTAAAGAGCAGTAGCCACTGTCTCACCCCAAGCAGGCTCTGGAGCAGAGGAGGTTTCCTTAGAAATTAAATCAGTCCCTCTATTACTCATGCTAGAAGGGGATGCTTCCTCTTGAAATGAATTAGTTACTGTTACGCAAGAAGGTGCAAAAAGGAAAATACTTTCTCCGACTCTTTCTTGATGACCGTCTATCGCAAAAGTTCCACCTGCGACAAAATCAACTGCTCTTTGAGCCTGATCAGGCTCCATCATTGTGAGATTTAAAATAACTGTTTTACGCTCTCTCAAAGCTTGGATCACTCTTGGCATTTCATCAAAGCTACGAGGTTCCATTAAACTAACTTCAGAATCATTTGTTGAGATCCCAGGCATACCAATCACATTTGAAGAAGTAAAGCCACTACCTCCATTAAAAGGATTGGACCTAGATATGGGTGCCATTTCCCCACTTCCTTCTTTGTTTACCCTATTGAAATTTTCAAAGTCATCACTTGTTTCGTAATCGAGCTCATCAAAATCACTATCTAAAAAGTCATCACCAGCGACGACAGCACGAAGACGGGAAATAAGCGACACCAGTTAATCCTCTCGGGATGATTTGTTAATAAAGTTGGATTAGCCAACAATCGATACATCTTCAACAACTTGAAGGATGAACCATATACTTAAATAACGTTCCTTATCTTAAGGGGCAAGCTTTTTTATTAGTTTTTTCATATCTTCGACAATTTTTCTAAGTCTGACGTTTACCGAACAAAAGCGAACCTAATCGAATCCAAGTAGCACCTTCTTTAATAGCTTCTTGCCAATCGTTGCTCATTCCCATTGAACAATCCTTTAATTCCAAATGATTTGCAAAGTTTCTACATTCACTAAATAAATTTTTTCTCTGATACGAATCAAGAGCAATTGGTGGAATTGTCATTAGTCCAATCAAATTAATATTATTCAAAGAAATAATTTGGGGCCAGCTTTTCAAAAGATCTTGTTTTATAAATCCACCCTTATTGGGGTCATCTTTTAATTTTACTTGTAAAAATATATTCGGAGTTTTTTGCTCCTCTTGTGAAATTCTAGAAATTCTTTCCAGTAAAGAAAAAGAACTAACAGAATGAATGAAATCAAATTCTTTAATAACCCCTCGAACTTTATTTTTCTGCAATGTACCAACGAAATGCCATCGAAGTTGCTTTAGATCATTCAGGTCTTTTTTCTTAGGAATGGCGTCTTGTAATCTACTTTCTCCAAAATCCAACTGACCATAACTTGAAAGTTTACGTATAGAATCTTGATGATGTCCCTTGCTTACGGCAAGTAAATTAACCCCTAAGGGTATTGAATCTTTTAGGGTCTTAAATTCATTAGAGCAAAGCAAAATCAAACCAAATAAAGTCACATAAAAGTTTGATTAAATAATTCCTTCCATACGTCCATATCGTCAGATTTATCTCTCTTACACTTAGACAAGTGCATTTCAGAATAATGCCTGGCATCCATATATGGAATGACTTCAAAGGTTGCTCCACGTGGTTGCAAAGTAACTAAAAAAAATATTTTCTGTGCGTACAAAGTTGCATACACATCTCGACCATTACTTGCTGGTGACACTAGATATAGCATTCCAAAAGTTGGATGATTTAGATAGCGTTCAGCGTTCAAATCTTAGTTTTTTTTTAGTTAAAACGTACCATACATACAACGTAAGATAATAGCTATGAAAAGCAAAAAAACCGAACCTAAATTAATCAACAAATATCTAGGATCAATAACAATCCAAGGCCGTAGTTGCTCTGAAGATAGCCAAAGCCCCTCTCTTAACATTAAAGAATCAGCTCCCTGCTCTGCCCTCAGCAAAATATTTGACAAAAGTCTTTCCCCTATCGTAACAAAAAAGCCTAATGTCTTTTTAAGACCCAAATCTCTAAAATTAATAGCCCTCACACCAATTGAGCGAAATAGGTTTTGGAGTTCCTCTTGAACTAAAGGTAAAAATCGTAAGGCCAAAAGGAGTTGAAATGAAAATTTTTCCAAAGGAAATCCCAATAAAGTCAAAGGTGCAAAAAACCACCTTATTGCCCAGACAAGATCCTCAGGCGGGGTTGTTATTAACATCAAGTTGACACTGTGAACAACAGTAAAAATAAGAGTTGAAGTTTTAATACCTAATTCTGCAGAGCGACGATCGACAATTAATGGTCCTATCGAAATCCCTCCGAAGTTAAATGGCCCCAGTCTAAAGACCTCCCATGACCTCGACAAAACAACTACTCCTGGTATTTCATCCGGTGCTCTAATACTCAATCCACTTGAAATTTCACTCGCAGGTAAAACAATCGATAAAAATCCAATAATCAAAGAGAATAATAATAAAAAGACTAGAGATCTCCACCAAATTCGTGGAGGCAAAAAACTAATAAATGTGATAAATAAAAGGAAACAAGCTATTGAAATTCTCCAGACTGAGTTCGCTAAAATTGGTGTCAACAAAAACAACAGTATCCAGGAGAGTTTAATTCGAGGGTCAATACAACGGAGCCAGCCAGCCTTGCCTGAGACATATTGCCCTATTGGAATCTTTTTTAGCCAATCCATAAAAATACTAATTTCGCCCCCCTTTCTGTTGGCGTGCTAAATCTTTTTCAACATCACGTTGCTGCTTCCCTCTCCAAAACAATTTAATAGGAGTACCTTCAAAACCCAGACCCTCTCTAATTTGTCTCTCAATATATCTTCTATATGTTTCCCCAAACAATTTAGGTTCATTCACGAAAAGAGTAAAGCTAGGAGGGTTAATAGCCACTTGGGTTCCGTAATAGAGACGCCCCTGTTTTCCACCTCTCGTGGTGGGAGGGCTTCTCCATTTCAATGCCTCAGTCAGCACCTCATTAACAACAGAGGTACTGACCCTTCTTCTGTTTTGATCAACTGCCAAAGTAGCTAATGCAAAAATACCTTCTACTCTTTGTCCTGTAAGCGCTGAAGTGAAAATCATCTCGGCCCAATCAAGAAAGTATAGCTTTGAACGAATATCTTTTTCCATTGCAGACATTGTATGACTATCTTTTTCAACAGCATCCCATTTATTAACAACAATCAAACAAGCTCTTCCTTCCTGCTCAATTCTACCTGCAAGCCTTTGGTCTTGCTCTGTGACGCCATCCAAAGCATCTACAACCAACACACAAACATCACTTCTTTCAATTGCTTTAAAACTCCGATTAATACCAAAGAACTCTGGTCCATAATTAACACTTCTACGTCTACGTATTCCCGCCGTATCAACTAATTTCCATTGCTTACCCTGATGAGTTATGCGAGTATCAATCGTATCTCGAGTCGTACCTCTTATTGAACTAACAATTGCTCTTGTCTCTCCACAAATTGCATTGAGCAGACTGGACTTACCTACATTTGGTCTTCCAATGATTGCCAATTGAATAGGAGCATCACTATCTTCATCTAAATCTTTGGAGGGGAACAAAGTGACCACATGATCAAGAAGATCTCCTGTTCCTACTCCATGTATGGCAGAGATTGGATAAGGTTCACCAAGGCCAAGCTTCCAAAACTCAGCGGCCATTGCCAACCCTTGTTCAGGAGATTCACATTTGTTAACTACTACTAGTGTTTTACAGGAATGAGACCTCAAGAATTCAGCAATAGATTCATCGGCTGTAGTAACTCCCTCTTGGCCATCAACAACTACCAATGCAACGATGGCTTCTTCAAGTGCAAGATTAGCTTGCTCTCTTATTTCAGGAAGAAACTCACTATCGTCATCAAAAACCAAACCACCTGTATCAACAACTTTAAAATCTCTATCCCTCCAAAATCCATCTTGATAAGTTCGATCTCTGGTTACTCCTGGCTCATCGTGAACAATAGCTTCTCTACTCTGACATAAGCGATTAACCAATGTAGATTTCCCAACATTTGGGCGTCCAATTATTGCGATTATAGGTAGTGCCAAAATTCTCTATCTTTCATAAGATTATTCAACCTTTATAGGTCAAAATCAAGGTTAATTCTTCATACTACAAGTATGAGCAGAGAGTTCGATTCCAACATGAGATTTAAAAATCAAACTTCCCTAAAAAGATTAACCTCAAAAAAAAGGGATTTATCAAATTCCAAGCCAACTACAATTACAATCCTTCTGTTATTGATAGCTTTTCTACAAGTACCAATTTCCTTAAAAGCCTCATTCAGTATTGTTTGCTTATTTTCTGAAACCAACATTACAGATAAAACTTTGTTTTTTTGTAATGACTGAAATAAATCCAAGCTTACTCTGAGAATAAAAGTGTTACCTCCGATTTTTTTATCAGGGAATGGGACATCTAGATATTTAGAGTGCCCAATCATTCAGTCTCCACTTGCAGGTGTAAGCGATCAAATCTTCAGAAAATTTGTTCGTAGATGGTCTCCAAAGGCATTACTTTTTACAGAAATGGTTAATGCTAAAAGTCTTAAATTAGGTCATGGGGAAGAAAAAGTAATTGAACTTTCAGAAGAAAGTGGACCAATTGGCGTTCAACTTTTTGACCATCGTCCAGATTCAATGGTAGATGCTGCAATCAAAGCCGAATCATCTGGTGCATTCCTTGTTGATATAAACATGGGTTGCCCTGTAAAAAAAATAGCAAAGAAAGGAGGAGGGAGTGCTCTATTAAAAGAACCAGAACTTGCTCAACAAATCGTCAAGAAGGTTTCTCAAGCGATATCAATTCCAGTAACAGTAAAAATAAGGTTGGGATGGTGTGAAACCAGCAGTGATCCAATATCTTTTGCCTTAGGGCTTCAGGACGCAGGGGCTCAACTAATCACTGTTCATGGGAGAACGAGAAAACAAGGCTTTTCTGGTTGCGCAAACTGGGAAGCTATTTCGAAAATCAAAAAGTCATTAGATATCCCTATCATCGCCAATGGTGATATTAAAAACTCTAGTGATGCAATTAAATGCCTTCAAATTACAAATGCTGATGGAGTAATGATAGGCAGGGCCAGTATGGGAGCTCCATGGCTGATTGGGCAAATTGAGGAGGAGATTCAAAATCAAAAAACTTTCATACCTCCTGACGCAAAAATGAAAGTCAGTTTGTCTTTAGAGCACCTTAAATTACTCATTTCAAAGAAAGGGAATCATGGACTTTTAATTGCTAGGAAACACATGAATTGGACTTGTAGAGGTTTTCAAGGAGCCACGGCACTTAGACATAAACTTGTTAGAGCGCGTACTCCAAACGATGCCATAAAACTGCTCGAAGACGAACTTATGAGATTCAACTAAAAGTTTCAAGGCATTATCAAAGGCCAACTTTGTCGAACCAGTAGCAAAGAAAAATATGACCTACTTGCAGAAGATAGATTAGATGCCCTAAGAATTTTTTGATCTAAAAGCCCAACTTTTTCTACGAATATAGAGCTCTCTATCAAATCGAGTTCTTCAAGCAAAGGTTTGACCCATGTCCATTTTTTACCAAGCTTTAGCAAAACAACTACCCTATTCGTTGATGCTGCTTCAGATAACGTAACCTTTAGTTCATCATATAAATCTGGCACGGGTAATACAAGCAATTGTTCTTCTTGAAAAGCCAGTGGCAATTTACTTTTAGCAGCAGCAGCAGCAAAAGAAGTAATGCCTGGAATTAATTTAACCAGACACTCTGGATGAAATTTTTCTAAGTCCTTTAAAAGATACGAACCTGTAGAAAATAGTGAGATATCTCCTTGAGAAAGGAAAACGACTCTTTCACCTTCCTCAACCATCTTCATTAATTCAGCTCCGGCAATTCGCCATGCACTTTTTAAAGTGTTTTGATCGTCAACCATAGGAAAGTAAATAGGCAATTTTTTTTTATCTTTGGTGATCCATTTTGAAGCAATTTTTTCAGCAAGACTCTCTCCTCCGATAGTCGTAACAGGATAAGAAACAACTGTTGACTCTTGTATGGCCTCAACTGCTGCCAAAGTTAACAAAGACGGATCTCCTGGCCCTACGCCAGTAATAGTCAAAACTTTCATTTGATTTTGTAATTTCTGTCTACTTAAAAGAGATAATCAACTATGCATTCTTGGCTCATGATGCATCTCTACTAAAGCATTTGATTCAACCTTAGCTAATTCCTTTAGCCTAGAAGTAATAATATTTTGATCAAAACGCTCATTTGCCAA
Organism: Prochlorococcus sp. AG-402-G06; assembly: GCA_003277985.1. GTDB lineage: Bacteria > Cyanobacteriota > Cyanobacteriia > PCC-6307 > Cyanobiaceae > Prochlorococcus_B. Next base: position 12,234 of record QCHR01000010.1, on the reverse strand, counting down.
CTTCCAGTAAACCCCAAAATGCCTAGCCTCACTTTTTAATAAGTCAGCATATAGGTTACGAAGTTCAATATCTGGGGAATGAATAGATAATAAAGCCATTCTTTCATGACTCCTTGCCTCAATAAGTCCGGCTACTAGAAAACTGTCCAACATTCGTCTTGGTTCATCTTTGGAAATATTTTTTGCCAGAATGGCTCCATAGGGAGGTGAGGCTAATTTTTTAAGTTTTTTTCCACGAGCATGCAAAATTGACAACACCCTCTCAAAATGTTCAAGTTCCTCTCTTGCTAATGGACTTAACACCTCCGAAAGTCCAGGTTCACCTACATAGCGAAACATAAGTTGCAGAGCTACTCCGGCAGCTTTTCGTTCACAATGTGCATGATCCAAAAGTATTTCCATGGGATTAGCATTTGCAAGATTTATCCAATCTTCAGTTGTTTTATTTATTAACCAGCGAATCTTTGGTTGCCCAAAAATTTGAGAGTTTGAATGACCCATAAGCTCCTTATACGCACTTTAGATGAGACACTATTCCTTTCAATGCAAGTTGATAACTACTTGCTCCAAAACCACAAATCAAACCCAAGGCTTTATCTGAAAGGAATGATTTATGGCGAAATTTCTCTCTAGAGTAAATATTACTTAAATGTACTTCCACGTAAGGGATAGCAACTCCTAACAATGCGTCTCTAAGAGCAATAGAGGTATGTGTATAAGCACCTGCATTAATTAATATTCCGTCAATTGAACCAACACTATTATGAATGCAATTAATCAGCTCACCTTCTGAATTGCTTTGAAAGAATTTGAGCTTAGCCTCAAGTTCACTAGCTAAAGTCAACAACTCTTCTTGGATGTCCTCCAATGTTTGTGAGCCATAGATGGAGGGCTCCCTTTTTCCAACAAGATTCAAATTGGGTCCATTGATTAGCAATATATTCATACTTTCTGTCAAATCAAACATCTATATAGATCGTATCTATTCCAAGCTCAAAGCACCAACGAATTCGATAAAAATGGCACCTTTTACTGTTAATCTCATTAAGTGGATCGGGTCGGTGCCCGAGTGGTTAATGGGGGCGGACTGTAAATCCGCTGGCTACGCCTACGTTGGTTCAAATCCAACCCGGCCCATCTTTCCACAAGCCCTTGTAGCTCAGCGGTAGAGCACTCCCTTGGTAAGGGAGAGGTCTCGGGTTCAAGTCCCGACGAGGGCATCGTCGGAAGCTTAACCAGGGCAGGCGATCTAAGGCACTAGGATCGCAAATCATTGAAAGTGGACGTCCAATTTCGCGTCCACTTTTGTTGTTTTTACACCATTTTTAATTAATGCATCTGACCTGATGAACCCAAAAATTAGCAACCATTCGTAGAAGCTGAAGTGGCTGGCAAGCACTTATGAGGAAGAAGAAATTTCAAGGCCAAACATCTAAAACTTTTAGCTCCAAAGCAGCTGCAAAACAGTGGGCATATGCTTTTGAAAGTACAATATTACGCCAGCATAACTTTATCTAACACAACTTAAACCTCACTATGAGTGATCGAATGCTGGGAAAACGAAGCCCAGAACTATTCATATGGGCAATATCCCATCACTTTCGCCGAATCAAACGAAAGGAACACTATAAGAAATTCTCAAATAAAGCATCTTAATCAATCTCTCTTGGCCTGATCAAGAGTCGGGAGAAGGAGATCTGCTGAAAAACCTTTTTAACCAGACTCGCAGTACTCAAGATTTACTAATAAGGGGTGAAGGTGTTTTTTCAAAGAAATCAAAATTGAGTATTTCACTTGATCGACCAAATGGTATCAACCGCTACATTATGACTACGTTCGCTCCCCTAGGGGAATGCATGTTTAGGCGACATGGAACGGGGTTGCCTCTACCGAGAAACGCGATGAATCACCTTCCTTTAATCAGAAAAAGCCTTTTCAAGAAAACCTCACTCCACAACGCTGAGTTGTTTCTATCTTCCAGACCAAGCTATGCAAATTCAACCGAGTTAAATATTCGACTGCTCAACCAAAAGGCAAAAAGAAAAGCAATACATCAGTCGGAGTTGAACCTTGCGTCTAAATGCAGTACCAGCTCCTCCAACCTGAATAGCCACTTAGCCAGAAAAAAAGAGCACGAGAAAAGATTGCACTCAGCACAAATCATTTCGATGCTTAAATAAGCTTTTCCTATAATAAGCATCAAGTCTCATAATCAAATACCGTGAGTAAAAACTCACGGTATTGCTAATTCTTCTTTATATTTGCTTCATATTTTATTTTCGCCATGACTCCTGAAGCAGAAAAGTTTAACGGTTGGGCAGCGATGCTTGGCTTTGTTGCAGCCTTTGGTGCCTATGCAACAACAGGTCAAATCATTCCTGGAATTTTCTAAGTGGAGCTCAATCCATTTAAACCATATCAACAATTTTTTCAAAAACTTTTGAAAAGATCTAACAAAAGTTCTTAGCGGTCTGGTTAAGAATTTTTTTTTGACTTTAATTAATTAACAAGAATTTTATTTAAAAGGGAGAGATCTTGTTCTCAAGAACCTGACAAGGGCACCAAAACCACTTACAAAGAGTGCAAAGCCCCATTCAAGAAACTTTTTTGCTCACGTATATCAAGCAAAGGGAGTAGAAAGAAATAAAGAAGAACTGACTATATGCATAAACAACTACTTTTAAGAACAAATCCCACCTTATAAAGAGAAAAAGTTAATTTCTCTTTTCACAACTAGTCACCTTTTTAATGTTCTATTTACCCTTTAACTTATAACCAAGCGTTTAAATTATGGCGAGAGGTGGGGAAAGGCGTAATCATTTCCATGAGAGATAATTCTGATCAAATGCCATTTGAAGTTACTTACAACGGCGATATTCAATACATCAAAGTTTTCTATTCCAATCAAACAACTAGAGAAGGGAAATACTACGGCGAATTTTATAGAAAAATGGATTCACTTGCGAGTGAATTAAAGCGACTCAAACAAGAACTTGATGAAGATAGTGAGAAGGCATCAAAGATTGCAAAAGATGCAGCAAATAAGGCCCTTGCTGAAAGATTTGGTTCTCTAAGATACATTTTGGACAATAATTTATGGGATGAAGACCTTATCGTAAGCAAGATTCTAGATGATAAAAAAGAGCAAATGTTGGCACTGGCACAAAAGACTTTTAACAATGATGTTCTTCTTGAAGAAGATGGAGCTGAGGAATACAAAATCCACTTAGATGAAGGAACAATAGAAGTTGACGGTGAAGCTATTGAGACATCAGCGAATGAGCTTTTTGATTGTGATGACTACCACGAATGGAATGAGGCACAATTAGAAAGATATGAAAAACTTGATTGGTTTATTATCTGGTCTAGAACAGAAGCAGGCGAATTCAAGACAAATGGTGAAAAGCATCAAGGGGTATTCTCCTCAGAGGAATTACATCTAGAAAATAATCTGCTTCATTTCAGAGAATCCCCACTAGTTTTCCCCTCAAACGGAACGGACGTCTTCAGCAATGAACTTGAAATCCATTTTGGAGATGAAACCAGGGCTTCCCTCGAGATCAGCGACCCGACTAATTAAGCAATCGGATGAGTAAAGTTTTTCAACCGTCACAGCCCATAACAATAAAACAAGCTCCCCCCTTTTTGATGCAACAAGATACCCCTTTATTCCAAATCCACATCGAGGAATCTCCCATGACTTAAAGTTTTAAGCAAAGACAATTAGCTTTATGTAACAAGGTGAACATCAGAAGGAGCATTTTTGAGTTATTATTTTTCTGTAGCAATAACTACAAAAACGTTCAACTCATCAAAAGATGAGCCGCAGTTTGACTCAAGCCAAGGAACGGGGACTTGAGCATATTTCGGAGAAAGCAATGTCTTTAACCTACAGAGGCCTTAAGTACAACCAGCAAAAAGCAGTTGTAGAAAAACAGCACGTACAACTTACCTATCGCGGCAAGTCTTACCAAAGCTAACAAAAATCTCTCTATTTATTAAAGTCCTTTCTTAAGGGCTTTTTTTTTGCAAATCAATAAGTTACTTAGTAATCTTTGACCTTTTGTTTAAGTAGATATTTATTATACCCAATAAAAATATTATCAAAAAAGAGATTATAAATAGGAAAAGATAATTTCCTGAAATCATATCAAGCTCTCCATTTAATATTTTTTGTAAGAAATTATTCAATCCGATATCTTTAATTTTTCTTGCAGCGAAACCACTAGCAACAAATGGAGAATCGGAGATAATTATACTAAATATTAGAGCAGGCATAAACCTTTTCCATTTTATTTTTGTTAGCCCTATTGCATAGCAAACAAAGTCAAAAAAGCCAGACATCAAAAGAGCTGTCATAAGAAAATAATTATTTTCTAAATAATCTTGGCTTATGCTTTCAACTCTTCGCATTTGACTTGATCCAAGTAATCTAGAAATATAAGTTCTTCCTAGATTTCTAGCTAATAAAAATGAAATTGAACAAGATACAAAATCCGCGAAAAAAATAATAATCAAACCTTGCGGTAATCCGAACTGAAAACCTGCTGCTACAGAAAATATTGTTCCAGGTAAAACTGGTATTAAGATACTAATTGATCTAAGCAAAAACAATAAGAATATTAATGTTGCACTAAATAATTTATTCGAATTTAGACCGACAACAATATCATAAAAAAAATCACTAATTAAATTAAAATCAAAGTAAAAAAGAGAAATACTTAAAATAAAAGCAAAAATAATTAATACCGCATACCTAAAATTTCTAATACCGATTAAATTATTAGCCATAACATATTTATCTCAATTGAAACCTAATTTGATGGCCAAATTATAGTATGAAATTATGTAAAAATTTTCTAAAGAAATAACTAATTATGATCAAACTTTAAGCTGCACATTGTATTAGCCTCTGATAAAGGCATTTCTCCAGAGTTCCATTTCTCATACACACATGTATAAAAAGGCTCATTTGAACTACTTAAATCATTTTTTTGATCTATTAATTCTCTCAGATATTTAGCTTTCGCCCTAAGGTATTCTTTTCTGTATAACCAGTACATAACTTCAGCAACACCTATAAAAGCCAAAGAGAATGTAAAAATAACAATAAAATGATTAATCAATATTTCACTATTAGGGATTAACATTTTATGCCCAATCTTGAAAAAAAGTAACTCGTAGATAATACTCAAAACCCTCTTTATTCTGTCTTACACAAGACAGTAATTATTACCTTTGATCCTTTTCATAATTAGTATTGCTAATCACAAGAACAACAGAACCACTTCGGTTGAAATTCTAAAAGTCAAGATAGATATGAGTCAAAATACTTAGGGGGCTATCTTCGTAGACCTTAACCTCAATTAATGATTTATTTTGTTAGAAGAAATAAAAGATCTTAATGAACGATGTCTTCAGAAAATTTCGTACTTAATCAATTACAAGATCTAGTTTTATCTGGTAAAACAAGACCTGAGAAATGGAGAAGAAACCAGCTTTATGCTTTATCTAATTTATTAGAAAATCATCAACAAGAAATATTAGATGCTTTAAACCAGGATTTAGGAAAGCCTCCTACAGAAGGGTTCTTTGAGATTATTGCAGTCAAACAAGAAATCAAACTTGCACAGACAAATTTATCCAATTGGATGAAAGCCAAACAAATCAATGTTCCTCTCTCCCTCAGGCCTGCCAAAGCATTTGTCCAACCAGATCCATTGGGCTGCGTTCTAATAATTGGACCATGGAACTATCCTTTTTCCCTTACACTTCAACCACTTGTAGGAGCTTTAGCCGCTGGAAACACAGCGGTTCTAAAGCCATCAGAGCATGCACCAAATGTGTCAAAACTAATAAAAAAACTCATTGAAAAATATTTTCAACCAGAAACCACTCAAGTTATTGAAGGAGATGGAGCTATTGCGGCTAATTTAATGACTCAAAAATTTGATCACGTGTTTTTTACAGGTGGTGAAAACATTGGTAAAAAAGTAATGGAAGCTGCCTCAAAAAACCTTACTCCAGTTACTTTAGAGCTTGGAGGTAAAAGCCCAGCTGTTGTAATCGAAGGCGCAAATCTAGAAGTCACTGCTAAGCGAATAGTTTGGGGGAAAAGTTTAAATGCTGGACAAACTTGTATCGCTCCAGATCATTTACTTGTTGAGCACAAACTTTTTGATTCTTTAATTTTTAATTTAAAAAAATCGATCAATGATTTTTATGGAAATTCCCCTCTAAATTCAAAAAATCTTGGGAGCATTATTAATCAAACCCAATTTGATAGACTTAACACTTTACTAACAAGAGCAAAAAATAATAGTCAAATAATTTATGGAGGTGATAGTAATGAAAAAGAAAAACGAATTAGCCCTACTCTCATCAAAATTGAGAATAGGAACGATCCATTAATGAAAGAAGAACTTTTTGGTCCTTTGCTGCCTATTTTGTGTATTAAAAATCTCGATGAGGTGATTTTAGAGTTCAAAAACCTACCTAAACCCCTTGCACTATATCTTTTTGGTGGGGAACAAAAAGAACAAGAGAAAATACTCTCAATGACCTCCTCTGGAGGAGTTTGTTTCAATGATGTTGTTTTACAGGCAGGCATACCAGAGCTTCCATTTGGAGGCGTCGGATCAAGTGGCATGGGGAAATACCACGGGAAAGCAGGTTTTGATAACTTTACTCATTACAAATCAATTCTAAAAAGACCTTTTTGGCTAGACCTAAATTTCAGATATCCTCCTTATAAGTTAGATTTATCTTTACTTAAAAAATTAATAGGTTAGTATATTTTATATCTACTAGATAGATTATTAATTCAGACCATCGATGCTAAAAAATATCACATTGCCTTTTAGTTTCTTTTATATAGCTAGTATAATTTTTCCCTTGTTAATATTTACTTTAAAAATTAATGCTGATACGAAAATTGTAGCAAAAAGTGGCGATACACTTTTCAAGTTGTCTAGACAATATGGAGTTCCCTTGAAAGAACTAATGTATAAAAATAATTTTAATGATGCAAACAAATTGATAGAAGGAGAAACTATATTAATTCCACTAAAGAATAATGATGAATATAATAAAAATGAGCATATTTCTTATAAAGTTTTGAAAGGGGATACTCTATACAAGATAGCCAGAGATTATAACATAAGTTTAAAAGATATTATTGCTATAAATAATCTATCAAATGATTCTTATCTTGAAACAAATCAGATCCTTTTTTTACCAAAAGGATCTTTTTATAAAAAAATAATGGTCGATAAAAGTGATAAATTAGCTAGTAAAAAAGTATTTTATCATCAAACAATAGAAGGAGAAACACTCTCAGAGATAGCCCAGACACATAGAATCCAAAGTCAAGAACTTTTTTCTCTCAACGAATTAAATGAGACAGCAGAAGTCAAACCAAATACTAAATTGAAGATAAGAGATAATAACGCTTTGAGATGGTTAAAATATGGATCAATAATAATCAACTGGTCTGATTGGAGATATTATGATGGTAATTATATTACTCAAGCAAAAACAAAGAAAAATACATCTTTCGATATAGCTATAAGCTGCAAAAAGAGAGCTTTAAATAATACATTAAATAATACCTACTGGACAAACTGGTATTTCCCTAAAACTGATTTTGAATTTAAATTAATTAATGATTTTTGTGATAAGGATTTTAATTTTTAAATTTTTGATTCATTTCAAGAGATGGTGGCTCCAATCTTTCAGAGTCCTCCTCTACAAGCTGCAATCTCAACCTTTTCCCCCCTGAAAGCTCCCCAAGAGAAACTCTTATTGTTGAACCAGTAAGAGTTTGAAGGGTATCTAAGAGTTCTCTCAAATAAGGAGTACTACTGCCAGACTCGAGCCATAGCCTCTCTTGCAAGATTTCTAATCTTTTCCAAGCAGAATGAAACTTTAAGATAGAGCTCTCTATAGTTTTAGCTTGTCCAAAAGCATCTGAAAGCAATCCTAAAGAATCCAATCTGAGGGCTTCTTGAGTAGCTTTATCTAAGTTTAAATTCTTGTTTTGAAAAGCCCTTAACGCCAGAGAAGCATCTACGGACTTGCCAATCCATTTAGCCGTATTCGTCAAATCTTTTACAGAATCGATTTCAGGGTTTTCTCTTAAAGTTTCGCAAATTTCTTCTTGCTGAATAGACGACAACTTGGATAACTCTCTTACCAATGGTGCAACATACTTGGCTGGCAATAAATTCGATTGCGTTTTTTCTCTAATTTCTTCAGGCAAAATAGAGCTCGTCGCCGCCATAAATTGATCAGTCAAGCTTTTTACTTGCCTTCTTGTTATGTCCTTCCCTTCATTAGCAGCCTCAGAAATCATATATTGAATCTCAGGTTGAGCTTGCGCTGTTTCTATAAAAGCTCTTTTTGAAAAATTATTAACACTTGATTCTTCAAGAATTCCATCAACCACAAGATTATCCGAGGAATCAGCTAGTTGAATAAGAGAATATGCCTTGCTTTTACTGATTTCCATCTCCCTTAACCACTGCAAAAAGCCTGTCCCTCTTCCATCACCTCCCCTCTTTTCTCTATCCCTTACAACACGTAAAATCCTTCCTCGCCAAATTTCAGTTTGCAAATCAAACTGCTCGCAAATTGACCATGCATTCTGTAATCTCTCAATAAAATCTATGCTACTTAAATCGTCTTCCTCAGGATCAGGCAAATCAAAACTTATAGATGAGGGGTCTAAAGATGGCTGTGGTATCACAAAAAAATCTTTTAGGTTCAACAATTCAAAGTTAATTGAAAATTCGCCCTGAAATCAATATGAATTAATTTTGTCTGAAAGAAAAACTCTTTTAAAAACGACCTACTTTTGAACATAGCAGCGACAGTCTGTGACACAAATACAAATTTCCCCTGTTCTGATAGATAATAATGTTATCTAAAAACACATAGGAAAGTCAGATGAGCTTTGCTAGAAAAGATAAGGTTCGCATCTTGCGTCAAGAATCATACTGGTTCAATCAAATTGGAGAAATAGTCTCTATCGATAAATCGCCAGCGATGAGGTACCCCGTAACTGTCAAATTTGAAAAATGTGATTTCAAAGCTTTTAGTGGTGTTGATGGTGGTGCCAATACCAGCCAATTTTCAGTAAAAGAATTAGAAGCTGCCTCAAGTTAAGAATATTATTACTCTTGCCAGAATTACCTGAAGTTGAGACAGTAAGAAAAGGACTTGAGAAACTTACAAACAATTTTTATATTGAAAGCATAGAAGTATTAAAAGAAAGGTCAATTGCAAGTGTTGGTGGATCTGAAAACTTTATAAATAATATAAAAAAAAGTTATTTATGCACCTGGGAAAGAAGAGGCAAATATTTAATAGGTTCACTCCATACCAAAGAAAAACATAGTAAAGGTTTTTTAGTTGTTCATCTTAGAATGACAGGCCAATTTAAATTAATAGAAAAACAAATACCCCCATGTAACCATACTAGAGTTAGGTTTATTGAAAAGAATGGAAAAGAACTGCGTTTTATAGATATTAGAAATTTTGGACAAATGTGGTATGTGCCAGCCACAAAAACAATCCCAGAAATAGTATCTGGAATTAAAAGATTAGGCCCAGAACCATTTAGTTCGGATTTTAATAGTGTTTATTTAAAAGAATATTTGAAGAACAAAACACGCTCTATTAAATCTGCTTTACTAGATCAAGGAACTGTAGCTGGAGTTGGAAATATATATGCAGATGAAACATTATTTGATGCAGGGATTAATCCAAAAACTAAAAGTAGAGATTTAAAAATCTCAGACTTAAAAAAGCTTTGTAATAGTTTGATCAAGATTCTAAATATAAGTATCGGAGAAGGAGGCACTACTTTTAGTGACTTTAGGGATTTAGAGGGTATTAATGGAAATTATGGTGGTCAAGCCTGGGTATATAGAAGAGGTGGTAAAAATTGTAGAAAATGTGGCGAGAAGATATTGCGAGAAAAAATCTGTGGAAGGAGCACTCACTGGTGTCCTATTTGTCAAAAATAATTGAACATTAAAAAAGAGTCCCTGAGGACCCTTTTTAATATTTTACCTGGCATTGAGCTATTTTCTCAGGGGGCTACCCCCCAAATATCTTCGCCGCTGATGCGTTTCACAACCGAGTTCGAGATGGATCGGAGTGGTTCCACATCGCCATGAACACCAGGATAGTGTTATGAATGAACCCTGAAGACTGCATAGAAATTATTAAAAATAATCAGAAAGAATAAAGCAAATTTTTAAGTAAAAGCAAAAGAAGGTCAAGCCCTCGATCTATTAGTACTCCTCCGCTGCATCTGTTACCAGACTTCCACGTAGAGCCTATCAACGGGTGTTCTTCCCGTGACCTTACTGGTTTAAACCATGGGAATACTCATCTTGAGGTGGGCTTCCCACTTAGATGCTTTCAGCGGTTATCCACTCCGCACATGGCTACCCAGCGTTTACCGTTGGCACGATAACTGGTACACCAGAGGTGCGTTCCTCCCGGTCCTCTCGTACTAGGGAGAAATCCTCTCAATATTCCTGCGCATACACCGGATATGGACCGAACTGTCTCACGACGTTCTGAACCCAGCTCGCGTACCGCTTTAATGGGCGAACAGCCCAACCCTTGGGACCGACTTCAGCCCCAGGTTGCGATGAGCCGACATCGAGGTGCCAAACCTCCCCGTCGATGTGAACTCTTGGGGGAGATCAGCCTGTTATCCCTAGAGTAACTTTTATCCGTTGAGCGACGGCCCTTCCACTCAGAACCGTCGGATCACTAAAACCGACTTTCGTCCCTGTTCGACTTGTAGGTCTCACAGTCAAGCTTCCTTCTGCTTTTGCACTCGACGACTGATTTCCAACCAGCCTGAGGAAACCTTTGTGCGCCTCCGTTACCTTTTAGGAGGCGACCGCCCCAGTCAAACTGCCCAGCAGATACTGTCCGTTTCCCGGATAACGGGTAAACGTTAGATCTCTAGCTCTGAAAGAGTGGTATCTCACCGTTGACTCAGTAGTACCCAAAAGCACTACATCAATGTCTCCCACCTATCCTGCGCATTCAGAGCCCGAGAACAATACCAACCTGCAGTAAAGCTTCATAGGGTCTTTCTGTCCGGGTGTATGTAGTCCGCATCTTCACAGACAATTCTATTTCGCCGAGCCTCTCTCCGAGACAGCGCCCAGATCGTTACACCTTTCGTGCGGGTCGGAACTTACCCGACAAGGAATTTCGCTACCTTAGGACCGTTATAGTTACGGCCGCCGTTCACCGGGGCTTCAGTCACTAGCTTCGCTTACGCTAACCAGCTTCCTTAACCTTCCGGCACTGGGCAGGTGTCAGCCCCCATACATCGTCTTGCGACTTAGCGGAGACCTGTGTTTTTGGTAAACAGTCGCCTGGGCCTCTTCACTGCGACCAGCTTGCGCTGGCATCCCTTCTCCCGAAGTTACGGGACCATTTTGCCGAGTTCCTTAGAGAGAGTTATCTCGCGCCCCTCGGTATTCTCTACCACCCCACCTGTGTCGGTTTCGGGTACTGGCAATTATGCCTTAACGGGTATAGGGATTTTCTTGGAAGCATGACATCACCAACTTCGCTGCCGTAGCAGCTCGTACTCACGCCTTAGCTCAGAACGTTTTCTCCGTTCCTCAAAGCCTCGAACGCTTGAACCAGTAACCAACATCTGGATTGGCTAGCCTTCTCCGTCCCCCTTCCCAAAACATAACTGGTACAGGAATATTGACCTGTTATCCATCGACTACGCCTTTCGGCCTGACCTTAGGACCAGACTAACCCTCCGCGGACGAGCCTGCCGGAGGAACCCTTAGGGTTTCGGGGCATGGGATTCTCACCCATGTTTTCGCTACTCAAGCCGACATTCTCACTTCTATGCAGTCCACGCCCGCTTACGCTAACGCTTCACCCCACATAGAACGCTCCCCTACCATTTATAAATAAATCCGCAGCTTCGGTACAACACTTAGCCCCGTTCATTTTCGGCGCAGGATCGCTCGACCAGTGGGCTATTACGCACTCCTTTGAGGATGGCTGCTTCTAAGCAAACCTCCTGGTTGTCTGGGCAATCCCACCTCCTTTATCACTTAGTGTTGATTTTGGGACCTTAGCTGGCGGTCTGGGCTGTTTCCCTTTCGACTATGGAGCTTATCCCCCACAGTCTGACTGCCTAGTTACACACAGGGTATTCAGAGTTCATCACGATTT
>QCHR01000009.1 GCA_003277985.1 Prochlorococcus sp. AG-402-G06 | reverse complement strand
TTATATCAGCATCAATATTTTTATTCTTATTTTATAAAAAAGATTTTTTGGATCTTCTTAAGAATAGATCGATAACAAAAAAAAATCATTCAAATTTAATTTTATCAACTTTACTAGGTACTAATTGTGGAATATTATTTCAACAGATAGTTTTTAAATTTTTACCAATAGGAATTGGTTGGACTTTGTTAAGCCTTTCCCCTATATTTGCTCTTTTTATCTCAAAGAGAGAGGGAGATGAAATAAATAAATTAACAATCTTTTATTCTTTTGTATCTTTTATTGGAGTTGCTATTATTTTAATTTAGACCTCAAAGTAATCATTCTCTTGCCAATATTCATCTGGGTCATCTTCTACATCAGGTGGATCTTCTAGTTCACCAGGTTTCTCACCAAGTAGTATGAGTAATCCCTCTAAATATCTCATCTCTGAAGGGTCATCTGATTTATCAAGACGATCCTTGACTTTTTTTGCAACTTGCGGATCCCCTTCCTCAACAGCTTTTGTTAATAAATAAAGTGGGTCATTTTTAGGGTCTATTTTTTTCATTTTAATTAGAATTTATTTAGGTAGATGAGATTCAGTCTTTCATCTATTCAAGATAAACTTCTATCAGTTGTACCTGGATAGAAAAGAGTATTTTGATCGATATTAATTCCTGAAAACTTGATAGGTTCCCAAAATAAATCTCTTGTAATCAAAAATCGAATATCTTTTTCTTTTAAAAATTTCTCATTCACAAGTTCTTGCAAAACTTTTATAGGGATTTCTCCCCATTTACTGGAATTAGTTAACCAATTATCCATTTCCCAAACAGGTTCAGAATTTATTATTTGAAACCCAAAAGCTTTTTCCCTGTCTTCTGATATCTCCGAAAGGTACCAATCACCTACAACTCCATATAGGTGACAATAAATTAAATCATCTGCCGATCCTTTGCTTTCGCCTGACATCGATTTCATTAACTTAGCAATTGACTCTGGAATGAGAACGAGTGGATTTTGATTTTGTTCAGACAAAATGAGATTATGGTATAACCTTTGTAAAAAGGATTTAATACTTAATTATATTTTTTAAAAAGTAAATTTAGTTCTTTTAGTTTCTTATGTAATAAATTTACTAATATTTAATCTCCAAAGTCCGACTCTGTTGCTTTGAATGCTTGTAGAGCCATGTTTATATGGGCTCCCATGGCCCCGAAGGCCATAAGAGCTTTTGGATTTTTATTTTTAGTTAAAACTTGCTTTTGATTATTAATCATTAGTAAGATTTTCTGACTTGACTCTGTCCAATTTTTTATTAAGTCTTTGTATTCTTGTGTTTCCTTTGTCTCAAAGTTTTCAGATTCGCAAATTGTAGATATGTCTTTTTTAGCATTTCTCAAAAAGTCATTTAACTCCTTGTGACTAATAGCTTTTTTCGGGAAATGGTTGTTATTCAAATTACCTTAGTAGATCCTCTTTTAAATTATCATGAGTCTCATAGTCTCCAAGGGTGGATCCCCGACCAAGTCTAATATGGGTTGAAAACTTATTCATTTGAAAAGTCCATACTTTTTAACTAGTTTTTTGAAATGATCACCTCTTTCCTCGTAGTTGTTATATTGATCAAAACTTGCGCATGCTGGAGATAATAGTATGCTCTTTGAATTGTTTTTTCTTGCCATATCAATAGCAGCTATTGTTGCTTGCTCTAGATTTTTCGTGACTATTATTTCTCCTTCATAAGAAGATCTTAATAATATTTTCTTTAAATTATGTGCACTAAGTCCAAATAAAACTATCCCGTTAGTAGATTTCTTTATTTGTTTAATCCAAGGAACATAGGTTCCTTTCTTTTGTATGCCACCAGCGAGTAAGATTATAGGAGAAAGAATAGATTTTAAACCAGTTATTGAAGAGTCAAAATTAGTAGCTTTACTATCATTATAAAAACTTAAATTGTTTATCTTTTCTAAAAACTCTAATCTATGTGGGATTGATCTAAATGAATTTATAGATTCAGCTATTTCTGAATGATCAAGACCTATTTCTCTTGCTGCTGCTGTTACTAGTAATAGGTTTTGCAAGTTATGGTTCCCAGGTATCCTAAGTCTAGAAGTGTGAAAAAGTTTTTCTTGGTCTTCAAAAATGTAACCTTTTTGATCGACCCAGAATTTTGGATGATGAGAATAGTATGACTGAGCATGTGTTCCAACCCAAATACCTTGAGGTAATTCTTTTCTCTTACTGGATAAATATTTATCATCAGAGTTATAAATCCGAATGGATGATTTCTCTAGTAAACTCCTCTTGATTTCGTAATATGTTTTTATATCATTATGTCTTTCTAAATGATCAGGAGTAAATGTTGTCCATATACCTATTGTTGGTTTTACATTTGGTGAACCCTCAATTTGATAACTACTTAATTCTAAAACAAGCCAATTTAATTCATCGTGATTTTTGTTTATATTTTCTAAGGCAATTGTAGATAATGGTTTTCCAATATTTCCTCCCATGTCTGTCTTTAAACCATTCATTTTAAGAACATGATTAAGCATATTTGTTACAGTAGTTTTGCCATTAGTCCCAGTAATACCAATAGTTGGGATATGATTTAATCTTTGCCAAGCTAATTCGACTTCTCCATTTATGCTTATATTTTCAACTCTTAATTCTTTTAAAGCAATATGTTCCCAATCTATTCCTGGACTAACAATGATTGAAGAAATTCTTTCTATCCAAGGTTTGAAGTTGTTAATATGAAGTGGCTCATCGAGCAAAATAACATTGATTCCTTCTGATTTTAATTTATTAGATATATTTATTAGTTTTTCATTTGAATTGTTTTCTAATACTAAAACGTTCTTCCCCTCTGATTTCAGTAGTCTTGCTGCACTTCTCCCTGAGCTTCCTAGTCCAAGAACAATATAAATTTGAGTTGACTTTTTTTGTTTTGACAATTTAATTTAGATTTGAGTGTAAATAGTTTTTTATTGGTAGGTAGTGATAACCTTTAAATAAACTTAATTGCAGCAAACTTTGACTAACCTCTAATGTAAAAAAATTATTTGAATATTACTTTGAATCATAAATAAGGATATTTTACTCGTTAGGGCTTGGAAAAATCTGAGGATTTAAAGGCAAGAAAAAATCAAGAAGATACTTCCCAACCTGATTTTAACAAGGTTAAAAAAATATTAATACTTCTGGCATTGTTCTTTAACACTTGTTTTGATGCAAAGGAATTTGCTTCTGTTTAATGCCTGCAAACATTGATGCTAGAGAAATGCTGAGACAACAAGAAATTAAAGAATCAAAGAATGTTGAGTATTCCGTAATTGGTTTGGCAGATCAGAGTGAGAGTGAAATCACATGGATTAAACTTCATCAAATGTTTGATAGGTAAGGAGATTTAGAATTTTCTCTATTATTTTAATTGGTCAGATATTCTCCTTGTTGTAGTTTTTTAATGGGCGATACTGGAATCGAACCAGTGACCCCTACCGTGTCAAGGTAGTGCTCTACCTCTGAGCTAATCGCCCTTTGAATTAAATTTAGAACTAAATTGTCAGGTCCCTTCATGAAGTTAGCAGGCAATAGGACCTAATAATCATTGCCTTAGTAATTTGATTCTCCAGCGCTCCTTTTTTGTTTTATCAATATTTAAAACTTTGAGAGAACCTTTTCTCTCTAAGTGAATTATGTCTCCAATATTTACAGATTTACTGGGTTGATTATTCATCGCCCAGTTAAGTCGCAAAGATCCTTTCTTGATTTGTGTGGTTATTTTTGATCTTGACAACCCAAAACCTGCCGAGGCTATTGCATCAATCCTCGTAGATGCCTCAACCGTATTAATAACTTTTTCTGCTCTATGAAAAGGGATCTCCATATCGCAGAGATCTAAGAGCTCGATTGATATTTCAACTTCTCTTAGGTTTCCAGTCTTTTGATGTATTGAATTAGCACATTTTTGGGTGCAAATAGCTTGAGCTCCTCTATCTCGAATTAACCAAATGTCACCGATTTCATTTTCTTGGGCATCAAGTTCATTTAAGACATCTCTAAAATCATTTGGTGTAGCTCTATCAAACAGAAAATTACCTTTAATGTAAATACCTTTTATAGGAATTTCGAGAGAATGAGAGTTCATCCCTTCTTCAGTTCTCAAGAAACATATTCTTTTACGCTCTGCACTTGGGAATCCTCCCTCGAAAAGAAGATTTATATCATCTAATTTATTAAATTTATTTTTTACTTCCTCTATTAATTGTGCTGATAAAAAAGGTGACCAAATTGGTTCTCTATCTTTTAGCGCCTTTTCTGCGTAGTAGAGCAAAGGCTCTAACTCAATACGAAATGGGCTTTGAAATAAAATCTTTTCTTTTGGAAGATACATGAAAAGGGATTTAATCTTATTATTTCATAGATCAATATTCTAAACCTATTTTAAATGAATTCTGCTTTTATCTGATAAAAATAATATTCATCATTGGATCAATACTATTAACAATCATATGTATTTTTTTTTATAAGTATTATTTAAGTTGTTACTATTCTTTCCCTAAGGTTATTATTTCTACATTATTTGTTTCATTTATAATTGCCCAGGGTGGCTCTATTTCTATTGGTAATTCAAGAATTAAAAGCCAAAAGCCATCCTCACTTCTTTTTCGAATTGCACTTAAATCATCATTTGTTTCTTGGCTAATCCCCCCAGATGAAAAAAAACTTCCTAGAGCCCCAGAAAGCATACCTACCAGGCCACCCAAAATCTTTTCGAATTGATTTGGAAACCCCATATCTGCAAATGTGTTCAGATTGGTCATTTGAGAAAAGCTAAGCCCTGCAACAAAACCAAATGGTATTAACCATGATGCTAATGTTTTTTGCCGTTCCTTTTTAGCCAGAGATGGATTCAAAAGTTTGATATCATAAAAATTTGATTGATTTATAAATACGTCTTTAGATGTGTCTATGGGTGAATCTTCATTTTCCATTTTTTTCCCCAATGGTTCTATAAGATCGCAATTAAGGATAGGTGTTTCAGCGTCTCTCAATTTGAGTAACAACTCTTTTGCGGGTTTCTTTTCTCTTAAGGTGATTACGTAAGTGGACACGAATTAGCTCCTTGAAATGTTTGGATATTCAATCCTGCTCAACATAATTCTGTTCAGAAGCAAATAGATCACTAAAGTTCAGATCGGCACGTTTATCGCCCTTAATGACGAAAGTTCTTGTTTCTGATCCCATTGATCAAGCAGGTATAGATATTCTTACGCAGGTTGCTCAGGTTGACCAAAAAGTAGGTCTTTCAGCAGATCAGTTAAAGAATATTATTGGTGATTATGACGGATTAATGATTCGTTCAGGAACCCAAGTCACTTCAGATGTGATTTCTGAGGCTAAGAAATTGAGAATTATTGGTAGAGCTGGTGTTGGCGTAGATAATGTTGATGTGCCAACTGCTACAAGAAAGGGTGTATTAGTCGTTAATTCTCCAGGGGGAAACACGATTGCTGCAGCTGAGCATGCTTTGGCAATGATTCTTGCATTATCAAGAAATATTCCTCAAGCACATGCAAGTATGTTTTCTGGAGGTTGGGATCGAAAGAAATATGTAGGAAATGAGCTTTATAAGAAAACTTTAGGAGTAGTTGGGCTTGGCAAGATTGGATCTCATGTCGCAAAGGTTGCCAATGCAATGGGAATGGCAGTCATTGGGTTTGATCCTTTTGTTTCTAGTGAAAGGGCTCAGCAAATGCAGGTTCGATTAAGCGATATTGAAGAGTTGTTCAAAGAATCTGATTATGTAACCCTTCATCTTCCAAGGACACCTGACACAGAAAATTTAGTTAATTTAGATCTTCTAAGAAAAATGAAACCAACCGCAAGATTGGTGAATTGTGCAAGGGGTGGGATTATTAATGAAAATGATTTGGCTAATGCATTAGTTGAAAATGTTATTCAAGGTGCTGCAATCGATGTATATGCAAAAGAACCTTTGTCTGAGGACTCTCCTTTACGCGCTGTAAAAAAAGGCTTAGTACTAACACCACATCTAGGCGCTTCAACTGTTGAGGCACAACAAAATGTAGCTATTGATGTCGCAGAACAAATTAGGGATGTTCTTTTAGGCCTGCCAGCTCGCAGCGCCGTAAATATTCCAGGTCTGAGTGCGGAGATAATGGATAGTCTTAAACCACACTTAAAACTAGCCGAGACACTTGGATTATTAGTCAGTCAAATTTCAGGGGGTCAGATTCAAAAATTAGAAGTACGTTTGCAAGGAGAATTCGCTCAACATCCATCCCAACCTTTAGTTATTGCAACTTTGAAGGGATTACTTACAAGTGCACTTGGAGATAAAATTAACTATGTTAATGCCTCTTTGGAGGCTAAAGGACGTGGTATTGATGTTGTCGAAATCAAGGATGAGTTAAGCCCGGAGTTCGCTCGAGGCTCGTTGCAGTTGGACAGTTTTAGTGACAAAGGGGGACATAGTGTCTCAGGGACTGTTTTTGGTGATGGTGATCTTGGTATTACAAGCATTGATGAGTATCCAATAAATTTTGTGCCAAGTAGACATATGCTTTTTACCAGGCATAGAGATATGCCTGGTATCATTGGACAGATAGGATCACTTCTTGGAAAATACAACGTAAATATTGCATCAATGCAAGTAGGACGAAGGATTGTTAGAGGTGAGGCCGTTATGGTTTTAAGTATCGATGATCCTATACCCTCTGAGTTATTGGGCTCGATTATTTCAATGCAAGGAATAAATGAAGCTCATTCTGTGACTTTGTAATTTGTTACTTGAAAAAAACATAGATTTGTATAATTCTCAGGT
This sequence comes from Prochlorococcus sp. AG-402-G06, assembly GCA_003277985.1. Classification (GTDB taxonomy): domain Bacteria; phylum Cyanobacteriota; class Cyanobacteriia; order PCC-6307; family Cyanobiaceae; genus Prochlorococcus_B. Next base: position 39,039 of record QCHR01000009.1, on the reverse strand, counting down.
TCCTTGGTTGAGATTGGAGCAAGAATTTTCATTTGAGCTAGAAGATTCTATTTTTTGGCTGTTGAGCAAACTAGATATTCATAGATTCTCTTTTGAGCATGATCCAGATGAGAATTACACTCAGACGTTATTTATATGGCTTCCTTTGAATGAATGGTCAGTTAGAGATCAAGAGACCCTAGTCCAATCATTAATATCTTTGGCAAAACCATTTGGCTTGACTTTGCCTGAATGCAAATGGATTCAAATAAAAGATGAAGATTGGAGCTTAAGTTGGAAAAGAAACTGGAAACCTGATCCCGTAGGAAAATCAATCTTAATTTTACCGGCATGGTTAGATGTTCCTGAAAAATTTTTAGAGCGAAAAATTATTCGTTTAGATCCTGGGAGTGCTTTTGGAACTGGAAGCCATCCTTCAACCAGGCTATGCATTGAAGCCTTGGATAATGAACCTCCCATAGGTCAAACAATTGCTGATTTGGGTTGTGGAAGCGGAATTTTGTCTTTGACTGCATTGAAATTAGGAGCGCAGAGGACCTTCTCTGTTGATACTGATTCTTTAGCAATATCAGCAACAAAAATTAATTCGTCCTTAAATAATTTTCCTGAAAAGCTCTTAAATGTTTTTCTTGGTTCAATTGAGGAACTTCAGGCGAATATGCCGGAAAAAAAAATTGATTTAATTCTCTGCAATATTCTTGCACCTGTCATAAAATCATTGGGTCCAAACTTCAATAAAATTATTGCTTACAAAGGTAAAGTGATTTTGTCTGGTTTATTAGTTGAGCAAATAAAAGAACTTCAAGAATTTTTTTTACCACTTGGGTGGCAAATTCTTGATATTAAGACAAAAGATCAATGGGCCTTAATGGTGATGTCTCAGGATTTACCTTGATTAAATAAATTCTAAATTTTCAAATTAAAAACCTTCATGACATCTTTTAAGATCACTTTTATTAATGAGTTAAGTGGTCTTAAAGAAATTATCGACATACCTGATGACAAATATATTCTTGATGCTGCGTGTGAGCAAAACATTGAGCTTCCTTACTCTTGTCGATCGGGAGCCTGCTCAACATGCGTTGCTAAGATAGAAAAAGGAGAGGTTGAACAACAAGACCAAAGTTTTTTGGATGATGATCAAATAAAAAAAGGTTATGTTTTGATTTGCGTTGCTTATCCGACTTCAGATTGCACAATTAGAACTCATGCCGAAGACGAAATGTATTGATATTAATTTTTTTACCAGATTTTTATCGTTTTGCTTGCCAAAAACCTCCTTTGTCGCCAACCTCTTGTTTATGTGCTTGCGAGCGCAAATAAAATTATTTAAGGATTAATTGATTTCAGAAGTTTTGCCAACCGATAAAGTTAAAGGTCTTTTAGATCATGGCTCTATACATTCAAGTATTGGAGGTCAATTTAGTTTTAGGGTTTTGGGCCCATGTTGCCGCCTATATGATCGTGAGGAGTTGCCCTGGCCTTGCTGCAGGCTCTCATGGCGAAGTAAGGAGCCTAGTTGGAGAAGAATTGGGAAAAGATTGGTCGCTGATATTGCTGCACAAAAATGTCCATCATATTCTGTCGAGATTATCCAACCAGGTGTAAAACCAACACAAACAATTTTGACATTGTTTTCTAGTCGTTTAGATAAGAATTTTCAGGAATGGTGGTACAGCAAACATCCACGTTCCAGAGATAGCTCAAATATTGCGCCTCATGCTGCATGAGTTTTAGAAAAATTGAAAATTCCTTTGGATTTAAAGTGATGAAGATATGAAGCATTTCAAGCATTATTTCATACCATTTTTCAGATTTGAAGGATAATTGTAAGTAATTAAATTTCAACACAGGGATGAACTTCGACTATCACGCTGTTGCTTCTGCTGCTACTGCAGCTATTCCATTAGCTGCTGGAGCTGCTGGAGTTGGCTATTTTATATTGCGCCAGAAAGGTTTTGGCTTTGGCACCTCACATTTGCTAGTTGGGTTACCCATGTTTGCGGTTGGAGGAGCTGCGGCTGCTTTCTTTCTTGTCACAAAGTAAAAAAATTAGGTTTAACCAATAAAAAAGGGGCCATTGGCCCCTTTTTTATTGGTTGTTGATTTTTCGATGAATTAAGTACCTGGGTTGAAACCTTGCCCTTTAGTTGCAGGTACATATCCAGCGGCTGTAGTGCTACAACCAAGACTTTCGGCTGTGCTTCCAGTTGCAACTTCGCAAAGTTTTTTCTGTTGACTTCTATCAAGCACCGCATCAGTAAAGTCGGCGCCATCAATAGTTACACCATCAAAAACACTCTTAAGCAACTCAGCACCAGTCAGTTTTACATTTGTGAGGTTCGCATTATCAAACCTAGTTGCATAGGCAATGACATTGGTCATGTTTGCACCTGATAGATCAGCGTTTTTTAAGCTAGAAACACTGAAATAAGCACCTGTAAAATTTGCCTCACCAAGATCTTTTCCTGATAGGTCGTATTTTACATATTCTGTATTTTGCAAGTCCTGTCCATGCAAGCTGTCATCTATAGCCTCTACTGATGAAGGGTCGCTGGGATACAGGGCACTTACAGATAAAGGACTAATGCTAAGACTTACAAGCACAGGTATCAAGACTAAGAGTCTTGTAAGGGACCGTTTAAGGGAAGAAATAAGAGAATCCATTAATAACGCCAGCGATTAAAGAAGCACCAAACTCGACTATTGTTTCATGTAGAGGCATTTCATAGGCAAAGGGATCACGAACTGTTGCAGTTGCAGCGTTTATTTATATCAATTTGTAGAAAGTCTCTTGCTAACTGAGTATTTGGAAAAATTGCTTTTGCTTCTTTAAGCAACTCATTAGGACCTGTTTGATTTCCAGGGGTGTACCTCGGACTCAAATGAGTCAGAATTAGTTGGTCTACATTTGCTTTCGCAGCAATCTGAGCGGCCATAGTGGCAGTTGAATGTCCACGTTCATAAGCCATTTCAGTTTCTCGATAAGAATATGTTGATTCATGGATTAGTAGATCGGCTTCTTTAGAAATCTCAATTGCTGATTCTGTGTAAACAGTATCTGTGCAATAAACCATGCTTACCCCAGGCCTAGGTGGACCGCAGAATTCTTTCCCAGAAAAAATGCGACCATCCTCCAATCTCACTTCCTCCCCCCGTTGAAGAGCGGCGTAAATGGGTCCAGGAGGTATCTTTTTTGATTTTGCTTTCTCTATATTGAATCTACCGGGTCTAGTTTTTTGGTTCACCCTGTAAGCAAAAGATGGGATTCGATGCTTGAGTGGAGCAGATTTGACTTCGAAATCGAGATCCTCAAATAATATTTCCTTATTAGAGGCAGAATGCTCAACCTGGTGGAATTTTAAAGGGTAAGCCAATCTGCTTGAACTGTTGTACAAACAAGAATCAATGAAGTCTTTAAGTGGAGTTGGCCCATAAATCTCAATTCCTGTGCTGCTGCCTGCTAATCCAATAGTTGCTAGAAGTCCAGGTAGACCATAAATATGATCCCCATGCATATGAGTAATAAATATTTTTTTGATTTGAGATAACTTCAGATTGCTTCTGATGAATTGATGTTGTGTACCTTCGCCACAATCGAACAACCACAATTCTGACCTTTGTGGAGGCTTTAGTACCATTGCTGATACGTTCCTAGTCAGAGTTGGAACCCCTGAACTTGTTCCTAGAAAAGTAACTTGCAAGTTTTCCTCTTTTAAGACATGGTGCCATTCATCGCTTTGACCACTGGTTGATCTTCTTTCTTATAGGCAAAATTAGTACCTAAATTCAATTTTTATTGTGAGCGCATCACCTAAAAGAAAATTTGGATGGACAATAATCTTTATAGGAATATTTTTTTTCTCTCCATTAAAGGTAATTGCTGCAAAAGAGCCAATAATGCGTGTTTTGATAGGTAATGAAAATGAAGCAAGATTTAGAGCTGACAATTCAGCAAATATTTTTGTTCAAGGTATCTCTTCAAATCATAGAAGAATTAAATCTTTAAATTTAGTTTATAAAAATAATAAGGCTAAATATTCAGTTAATAACCTAAATACATGGTTCGAATTACCAAATAATTTCAATTTAATTATTAGCAATGGTGATAAAAGAGGGATTTGGTTTAAGAATAGAAGATATGCTGGAGAATTAAGAGTCTCATTAGAAGAAAAGAAGTTAAATATAATAAATTATTTAAAATTAGAAAAGTATTTGAAAAGTGTTGTTGGCAGTGAAATGCCTAAAGAATTTCCTCTTGCTGCACTTCAAGCTCAAGCAATAGCAGCAAGGACTTATGCTTTAAAGCTTTTAGATAAAAATAAATTATTTGATCTACATTCAACACAAGCTAGCCAAGTTTATTTAGGACTTGAATCTGAAACAGCGAAAATAAACAGGGCAGTTAGAAGTACAAGCTCATTAGCTCTATTTTATAAGAATCAGATGATTAATGCAGTTTTTCATAGTAGTTCTGGAGGAAGGACTGAGGATAGTGGTCAAGTTTGGAAGTATCAATTGCCTTATTTAAGAAGTGTTATTGACTATGACCAAAATAGTACAAAATACAGATGGAAAAATAAATTTACTTCTGCAGAATTGGAAAAGTTTTTTCCTGAATTGGGTGGTGTAAACAGTATTCAAATTATTGATAAAAGTAATACTGGTAGAGTCTTGAAAATACGACTTCATGGAAATAATGGAAGTAAGATTTTTTCCGGTAAAAAGTTAAGAAAAAGATTGCGATTGCTTAGTACTAAGTTTGAGGTTGGTTTGAAATTTAATCCAATTAATATAGATAATAAATTAAATTTTGATAATAAAATAGTTGATGATTTTTCAACTAAAACTCTCCCACAGGTTCCAGAAAACTATTTTCTATTGGTTGAGGGTTATGGTGCTGGACATGGGGTGGGGATGAGTCAATGGGGAGCTAAATCTATGGCTGAAAGAGGATCAAGTTTTCGTGAAATTCTAAAACATTATTATACAGGTGTACAAATTAAAACCTATTAATAAATGATTTAATAGGTATAAGTTGACGAACAAGATATAGATTTTTTGATTTTAACCAATGGCATCGAAAACAATCTTTGGCTTGATTTCGTGGGTTTCATCTAAATTCCCTATGCCTAGTATTTTATTTTTTTTATCCAATACTAATATATTTTTATTATTAATAACATTATCTTCGGTCTTCTCGTTTTTGCATATCTTTAAACGTTCAATATTATTCTGAAAACTTATCTTTCTTCCGGAGCGCCAACTAATAATCTCTTCTTTAGAAATTAATTCAAAAGTAGAAAGATGTTTAAAAAAGATATTAGGATTAAGAATTTTGGGTTTATTTACCTCTTGGTAAACGTCTGATTTTTCTGGAAGTATTACTGAATGATTTTCGTTAAAATTATATGCTTTTGTACGGCGTAATTTTTTTAAATACCCACCGCATCCGATTTTATCTCCAATATCTCTTGCTAAAGATCTAATATATGTTCCTGTTGAACAGTCAACGTCAACTAATAACTCACCTTTTTTTTGAGACCAGCTTATTAAATTTAATTTATTTATGGTCACTTTTTTAGGAATTAAATCAAATTTTTCTCCTTTTCTTGCTTTCTTATAAGCTCTCTCTCCTTTTATATGAACACTTGAAAAAATTGGAGGCTTTTGTAGTATCTCACCCCTGAAATTTTCTAATAGAGAATTTATATCATTTTCGCTAATTAATGGCCAATCCCTTGATTCTATAATTTTTCCTTGCATATCATCAGTATTTGTCGTTGCACCTAACTGGATAATCCCTGTATAACCTTTAGAGCCTTGTAAATAAGAGATTAATCTTGTTGCATTGCCTATTGCAATTGGAAGTACTCCTGTCACTGAGGGGTCGAGAGTTCCACTATGTCCAATTTTTTTGATGCCAAATACTTTTCTAAGTCTATTGACGCAATCATGAGAAGTAAGGCCAGCAGGCTTATCAATGACAACAAATCCAAAATGCTTTTCCAAAATTAATTTTGTAGGTTGAGACTCAGGTGAAATGATTGTTCAAGTAACCCTAAACAATTAAAGTTATAACTCAGTGTGTTCAGTGAGCCAAATAATATGAGCAATTTAGATCTAAGTATTTCTTGCTTCCTTAAAGATGGCTTTAATTTAAAAAATCACTTAATTGAGTTCCTTGATATTAATAATGATGAATTAGATAAAAGGTTGCTTAACGGTGTTGATGATTTGGCCGCTCTCCATCCAGGTGCATTTACTGAGAAGAATGCAGGCGATTTTTACGAAGAAAAGGTTGGAGATGCTCATTTGATAGATCTAGCATCTTGGCATTTAAATAGCTCAGACTACATAGCTGACACTCTTCGTCTACAACAAAAATTTGTTTCTGGGAAAGTTTTAGATTTTGGTGGAGGTATTGGTACGCATTCTCTGGCTGCCTCGTTTTTGCCAGATGTTGAACATGTTTGGTTTGTGGATCTAAACCCTCAAAATCGAAGTTTTGTAGAACATAGGTCTAAGGAATTGGGAATCGAAGATAGGATTTCAGTTTTTCGAGATTTAGAAAGCACCTCTGATGTAATTTTTGATTCTCTTGTTTGCTTGGATGTCCTTGAACATCTGCCAGATCCAGCAAAACAATTAAAGATATTTTTGAAAAAACTTTCTCCTGAAGGAGTAGCTCTTATGAATTGGTATTTTTACAAAGGAAAAAACGGAGAATACCCTTTTCATTTTGATGATCCAGGTCTGATTGAAAATTTCTTTACTACATTACAAATAAATTATTTAGAAGTTTTCCATCCTTTCTTAATTACTACTCGTGCTTATAAACCATTAAAAAGATGAACTAAATTGCCTTAGCAGTTGAAATATTAATTCTTTTTCTATTTCTTAAGCCTCTACGAATACTCTCAAAGTGAACTGAACCATCAGTTAGGGCGAAAAGAGTATCATCTTTTCCCCTGCCCACATTGATTCCTGGAAGAATCGATGTTCCTCTTTGACGAATAAGAATAGATCCAGCAGTAACTTTCTCACCGCCATAGGCTTTGACCCCAAGTCTTTTAGAGTTTGAATCTCTTCCATTTCTGGTTGATCCCGTACCTTTTTTATGAGCCATGATTTATGTAATTTTTTTGAATTGATTTAATCAGATTCTACTTTACTTGTAGTAGTTTTGGTTTTTTTAGCTTTTGATCCAACCGATATTGATTGAACTAAAACTCGTGTAAGTTCTTGGCGATGACCATTCTTACGTCTTGTCTTTTTCTTTGGACGCATTTTATAAACAATTATCTTTGGACCTCTTCTATGTTCTAGGACTTTTATTTCAACTTTTGCATCTTTCACATAAGGTTTTCCTACCTTTAAATCTTTACCGTCATTTAATAGAAGAACTTTGTCAATAGTTAAAACGTCATCAACTTCAGCCTGACATCGATCTAAGTCGTAATAACGGTTAGATTGAAGCCAAAATTGTTTTCCTGAGGCTTCGACTATCGCATAAGTTTCATCTTTTGGAGTTTCCTTTATAGGAGATGATTTTTTATCAGCCATGATTATTGGTGACACGTTAAGGCTCGAAATAAAATAAAAGGGGGATTCCCTTTCTTTTAATCGATTAAGCCCTAATCGTAATCGAAAAACAAACTAACATTTTCGCTTTTTGTTGGTTACTTAGTCAAGATTAAAAAAAAGCATATGCCCTTTTGACTTATGGAGGTTTCAAATGAATGCAAGGAAGACATATATTCTTAAGCTTTATGTGGCTGGGAATACACCAAACTCTATGAGAGCTTTGAATACATTGAGAGAAATCTTAGAAAGTGAATTCAAAGGTGTCTATGCGCTTAAGGTTATTGATGTTTTAAAAAGTCCTCAATTAGCCGAAGAAGATAAGATACTTGCTACGCCAACTCTTGCCAAGATTCTACCTCCACCAGTACGAAGAATTATTGGTGACCTGTCTGATAGAGAAAAGGTTTTAATAGGATTGGATCTTTTGTATGATGAATTATCAGATCAAGAGATGTTTTATTCTTCAGAAAAATAGCGGAACCATTTAAACAATAGGTAAATGAATTCTTAAGCCCAACCGATAACTAAGCTATTCTTCCATTTGTTTATTATGTTTTGTACATAAGAGCTTTGAGCGTTCTTTAATTAAAAAAGTCGACTAAAAATGCAGGTTCAAAAACTTCCCACTGGAATTGAGGGCTTTGATGATATTTGTCATGGGGGGTTGCCAAATGCGCGTAGCACTCTTGTAAGTGGAACTTCAGGGACTGGTAAAACAGTGTTTTCTCTGCAATATCTTCATCATGGGATATGTAATTTTGATGAACCTGGAATTCTTGTTACTTTTGAAGAATCCCCTTTAGATATTATTAGAAATGCTGCAAGTTTTGGATGGGATTTACAAGGATTAATTGATCAAAATAAACTTTTTATTTTAGATGCATCTCCAGATCCTGATGGACAAGATGTCGCGGGTAGTTTTGACTTGTCAGGATTGATTGAAAGGATCAGTTATGCGATTAGAAAGTTCAAAGCTAAGAGAGTCGCCATTGATTCAATGACAGCAGTTTTTCAACAATATGATGCTATCTATGTAGTTAGAAGAGAGATTTTTCGACTAATAGCAAGACTTAAAGAAATAGGTGTTACTACTGTTATGACAACTGAAAGAATAGATGAATATGGTCCAATTGCTAGATATGGAGTTGAAGAATTTGTTTCTGACAATGTTGTAATTTTGAGGAATGTATTAGAATCAGAGAAAAGAAGACGAACTGTTGAGATTTTAAAATTAAGAGGAACTACCCATATGAAGGGTGAATTCCCTTTTACAATGGGCCCCCATGGAATAGTTGCTTTCCCTTTGGGTGCAATGAGGTTAACCCAAAGATCATCAAATATTCGGATAAGTTCGGGAGTGCCCGATTTGGATGAAATGTGTGGTGGAGGATATTTTCAAGATTCAATTATTCTTGCAACTGGGGCAACTGGGACTGGAAAAACAATGCTAGTTTCTAAGTTTGTTGAAGATGCTTATACACATAAAGAAAGGACAATCCTTTTTGCATATGAGGAATCAAGAGCGCAACTTCTTCGCAATGCAACCAGCTGGGGGATCGATTTTGAAAAAATGGAAGAGGATGGATTATTGAAGATTATTTGTGCTTACCCAGAGTCAACTGGTTTAGAGGACCATCTGCAAATTATTAAATCTGAGATTAGCGAATATAAACCTTCCAGAATGGCAATTGATTCATTATCTGCATTGGCTAGAGGTGTAAGTTTGAATGCATTTAGGCAGTTTGTTATTGGTGTAACTGGTTATGCAAAACAAGAAGAAATAGCAGGATTCTTTACTAATACTGCCGAAGAATTCATGGGTAGTCACTCAATTACTGATTCTCATATTTCAACAATAACGGATACTATTTTGCTTTTGCAATATGTAGAAATAAGAGGAGAAATGGCAAGAGCAATAAATGTTTTTAAGATGAGAGGTTCATGGCATGACAAAAGGATACGAGAATATATAATTACTAATGAAGGTCCAGAGATCAAAGATTCATTCTCTAATTTTGAACAAATATTTAGTGGAGCCCCTCATCGGGTTAATCCAGAAGAGCAGATTGCCGGGGTTTTTAAAAGCATTAAATCAAATGAAGACTAAATATTTATTTGATTAAAGATTTATCATTTTCAATTTCCCAATTTTTTCTTGCTGATTTTAGTAATAGTTGATCAGCGTCCGAATCTTCAAGAGGAAGTTCAAACCAAAAGGTCGTCCCAATATTTGGCTCACTGGCCATTCTTATCTCACTTCCGTGTTTATCAACGATACCTTTAACAATTGAAAGCCCCAACCCAGTTCCTACTTCAGTGTGAACCGAATCTTCGACTCTGTAAAAACGTTCAAATATTCTTTGTTGATCTAGTTCAGAAATACCACACCCTGTATCAGATACCTCTACACGGATTTTTGGCATTGGAGATAATATTTCACAATGTGGTGCTTCAGTATCTAAATCAACGCGCGAAGCAACGCAAATATCTGGCCAGGTATAAGCCTTTAAGTTTATTGTTCCTCCTCGTTGACTAAACTTAAGTGCATTACCTACAAGATTATCTAAAACTTGAAGAATCATATCCCAGTTGGCTAAAACAAATGCTAGATTATTCTCTATGGTTAGTGTTAGCTTAACATTTTTATCTTCAGCATTAAGTTTATAGTTTCTTAGAGTTTGTTCCATAGCTTCTTTTATACTTAATGATTCTAATTGTATTGTTCTTCCTGATTCCAATTTAGATAGGTCAAGAACATCATTGACTAAGCGAGTAAGTCTATCTGTTTCTGAATTTGCAACACCTAGAAATTCTTTTTGCTCATCTTTTGAAAGTTGTTCTCCTAGATCATACAATGTTTCTACATAGCTTTTAATATTAAATAATGGTGTTCTTAATTCGTGTGAAACATTACTAATAAATCTTTTTTGAGCCGCGTTTAGCTGAACTTCTCTTGTAAGATCTTGTACGGTAACAGCAATACCCTTGATGTTTTCTCCAGTTGTGTCCCTCACAGACTTTAAAACTATACGAAGTGTTCTTGGTGGTTCCTCAAGATTACAACGCAAGTCATCGCTGTCTCCAAAATTGTTTAACAGGGATGTTATTGGTGTTTCAAGTTCTTTTACAAGTGATTCGGGAAGTTGATTTAATAATTTTTGCCCTTCGAGATTTCTGCCTTCCCAGCGAAATAACCTTCTAGCAGTTGGGTTCACTAATACAATATTGCCTTGTTCATCAAGAAGAAGAGCTCCATCTGCCATGGTAGCTATTAAAGATTGCTGTTTGACTTGTGCAGCTTTTAATTCTTCGATATTTGCTGCATCATAATCTTCTAATCTGGATGCCATTGCGTTAAAGCCATTTAAGAGTTCTCCAAGCTCACCGCTCATGGGTAGATCTACTCTTGATTTGAAATTCCCTTTAGCAATTTCTCTGACTCCAATAACCAATTCTTTAATAGGTCGTGTGATTGTTAGAGCATTAAATACCGCTCCAATAATTACTAAAACCCAAATAGAGATAAATACTGCAACAGTGATCTCTCTTGTTAAAGCAGCTGAGGCAAGAGCTTTTTTGTTAGGTGTTACTCCTAGAGCCAGGGTACCTAGATATTCACCCTTCCAAAGCATTGGAACAAAAACATCAGTTACTTGACCTTGTGGAGTTGAATGTTGTCTAACTAATGGAAATTGAGGTTGTTTTTTTAATTCATTAGGTAGTTGAAGTCTTCTTGTTAGTTGAAGAGCACCTTCTGCCTCAGTTTCTGAAGTCGTTGCACTTACTGGGATACCCAGTTTCACTAAACCATCTGGGTCGGTAAAGAATATGTACCTTAAATTTCTGCTTGAACGCCAAAATTTTTCAGCCACATTGAAAAGCTCTCTTGTTTGATTCTTCGCTACTAACTCTGTCACATTACCTGATAATAATAAGCCTAAATCTCTGGCATATCTTGTATCATTCATCCCAGCATCTTTTTGTATACTACTTAAAGCAAAGAATGTAATAAGTGTCATTATAAAACTCACCACTAACGTTCCAAATGCTAGTAATTTTGATCTTAAATTAAATCTTGACCACCATAAATTTATTTTTTCTAATATGCTTAAGTTGTCTAATAAGTTATCTTCTCTTGGTGGTAAGAAAGTATTATTATTATTTAAATTTGAATTTTTCATATAAGATATTATTTAGTTATATATTTCTTACCTGATAACCAATGTCATTGCGAAAATGCATACCTTCAAAATTGATTTTTTTTAAATTAGAGTAAGCCAAGCTGAAAGCTTTGTCGAAACTCTCTCCCTGAGCAACTACTGAAAGAACTCTTCCTCCAGAAGTAATTATATTGTTAAACTCATCGACTGTGGTGCCTGCATGAAAAACTTGGAGTGAAGGATTTGATTCAATGTTTATATTTATGCTGTCACCTTTTTTAGGTCTTTCAGGATACCCCTTAGATGATGCAACAACACAGACACTGCAATGAGTTTTAAATGAAAGTTTTGGTGCGTTTGCCAGATCCCCTCGAGCGCAAGCGAAAAGTACAGATGCAAATTCGTCACCCATTAATGGCATTAAGGCTTGACATTCTGGGTCGCCAAAGCGGCAATTGAATTCGATAACTTTTGGTCCAGTTGATGTGAGCATTAAACCAGCATAAATGACGCCTATATATTTAATTTTCTTTTTTTTCAGCCCGTTTAAAGTTGGAAGAAGAACAAGCTCAGTTAAGTCTTTAATATCTTGTTGATTAATTAAAAGAGCAGGTGCATAGGCTCCCATGCCACCAGTATTTGGACCGTTATCTCCGTCCAGTAGCCTTTTGTGATCCTGAGCAGGTGGAAGGACAATTAATTTCTCTCCATCACATAGAGCAAAAATGGAAACTTCTGGCCCTTCAATTTTTTCTTCAAGGATAACTTTATTACCTGCAGAGCCAAACTTTCCAGAAAATATGTCTTTAATAGCTTCTTTTGATTGCTCAAGGGTTTCACAAACAGTTACACCTTTACCTGCAGCTAAACCATCAGCTTTTATAACGAGAGGTTGGTTGAATTTTTGAAGAATATCTAATGCTTCCTCCTCAGATCTTGCAGACCAATATTTTGCTGTAGGAATATTGTTTTCTATCATTAGATCTTTAGCCCATTCTTTACTTGCCTCTAATTGAGCTCCTTCTTTACCGGGACCAAAAACTGTTAATCGAGCTGCACGCATTTTATTTGCCAAGCCTTCAGCCAAGGGGACCTCTGGCCCAATGATGACTAAATTAATTTGAAGTCGTTGGCATTCATCTATGATTGTTTTTTGATCTTCAGATGAAGGTTTTAGACAAATACATTTTTCAAAATTGGCGGTTCCACCATTGCCAGGACAAACATAGATTTGTTCTATAGATTGGTTTTTGGATAGAGCCCAAGCAATAGAATTTTCTCTTCCGCCACTTCCAACTATTAATATTCTTTTTAATTCCTCAGTCTTTAAATTCTTGTTCATAGTTTTACTTTTGCTCGAATGAAAATAGTTTTAGTGGATGTTTAATTACCATTTGATTATTAGTTAATAAATAGCTTGCAGGGCAACTTTTATGTTGTTTGGAGTTTAGGTTTCAAATAAATTTGTCTTGATTGAGGTGATTTTTGTAGCATTTTCTATTTATACTAATTAGATATCTGAGGTATTAATGAATCATATCGAAGGATCACTAATTTATGAAGGCAAGGCAAAACGAGTTTTTGCTTGTGAAAATCCAAATAGGGTTTTAATAGAGTTCAAAAATGATGCTACCGCTTTTAACGCAAAAAAACGATCTGAAATAGATGGTAAAGGTCGTTTGAATTGCAAAATTTCTGCGGCCCTTTTTAAATTGCTTGAATTGAATGGAATTCCAACACACTTTCTAGAACTTCAATCGGAAACATTCATGATTGCGGATAAAATCAAAGTAATTCCTCTAGAAGTTGTTATTCGAAATATTGCTACAGGTTCATTATGTAGGGAGACACCAATCAATCAAGGAACAATATTAAACCCACCACTCCTTGATTTTTATTATAAAGATGATGAATTAGGAGATCCTATTCTTACAGAAAGAAGATTAAAGTTGCTTGACTTGATTAGTCCTTATCAGATGGAAGAAGTAGAGAAAATTACTAGAAGTGTAAATAAAATTTTAAAAGAATATTTTGATTCACTCGATTTATTATTGGTTGATTTTAAATTAGAATTCGGTTTTAATTCATCAGGCAAAATTGTTTTAGCTGATGAAATAAGTCCAGATAATTGTAGGTTTTGGGATAAAACTAATACTGATCCTAAAGGGCGTATCCTTGACAAAGACCGCTTTCGGCAAGATCTTGGAGGAGTGATAGATGCTTATGAGGAGATTTTGAAACGTATAGAAAAAGACTCTTCTAATGCTTCTTAAGCAAATTATTCTAAGCCAAGGATTCCTTAATTTAATTGAATTGCTTTGAAATTTATGTTTAAAAGACCCGCCATCTCTAATAAGAAATTAATAAGCAAAAGTGCATATGCCATTGCTCTAGCAGTCCCTTTAATTAGCATTTTTGAAGAAACTAAAGCTTCTAAAATAATATCAGGCGAAAATCAATTATTTTTTGAAAACAAACAGAGTGAAAATTTTCAAGTTGATTACCAATTAAATAATAACAAATTTAATTTAAATCTTGATAATTTTTTGATTTCTGAGGGAGAAAATCAAAACGATGAAAATACTATTATTGAAGAACAAAGAGTATTAATCTCAGAGATTATTATAGAGGGGCTTGAAGAACATCCTGATAAGGAGCGTCTGGAAATTATCGCTTATGATGCAATGTTAATTAGACCAGGTAGTAAAGTTACGAGTGAAGAAGTTAAGAAGGATTTAGATCGAATTTATTCAACAGGATGGTTCTCTGGCGCAAAAATTGAGTCTTTAAATAGTGCTCTAGGAGTTCAACTTTTGATAAAAATTGAACCTAATCCGATATTAAATAAGATAAGTATACTTCCGCTTGAAAGAAAAATATCAGATATAAAATTAAATGAGATTGTTAATAAAGATTATGGAAAAACCTTAAATCTAAATACTTTGCAAATAAGGATTAAAGAAATTAAAGATTGGTATAATTCTAATGGATACTCATTGGCAAGAATATCTGGTCCAAGCCGAGTAACTAAAGAAGGGATAGTTGAACTTAATATTCAAGAAGGCTATATAGCTGGTATTGAGATTGATTTCATAGATGAAGATGGAAATACAGAAGATGAAAAAGGTAGGTTGATTAAAGGAAAAACAAAAAAATGGGTAATTGAAAGAGAATTAATAACTAAAGTAGGAGATATTTTTAATAGAAATAAATTAGAGTCAGATATAAAAAGACTATACTCAACTTCACTTTTTAATGATGTCAAAGTAACGCTAAAACCATTAAGGTCTGAGCCTGGAAGTGTCATAATTTCATTAGGAATAACTGAGCAAAGAACTGGTTCACTCACTGGAGGCCTTGGGTATAGCGGAGGTCAAGGTGTCTTCGGGCAAATTGGATTGCAGGAGTCAAATTTGGTTGGAAGGTCATGGTCATCAAATATGAATTTGACTTACGGCGAATACGGAGCACTACTTAATCTTTCTTTATATGATCCCTGGATTAAAAATGATAAATATAGAACATCTTTTCGAACTTCATTGTATTTAAGTAGAGAAGTTCCACAAGAGTTTAGAAGTCAAGCAGGAGGAAGTATTAGAGGAGTTACAGATAGATATGAGGCACCTAATTCATCGATAAGTTATGATGCTAATCAGTCTCACAACTTAGATCTAAATAATAATAATAATCTAATAGAAACTGGACCATTTACTAACTTTTCTTCAGCTAAGTTATCTGCACCTCAGTTTAGTTGGTTTGATTACGAGGGTGACTCTATTGTCTTAGAGAGAACAGGAGGAGGTTTCTCTTTCGCAAGACCTTTAAATGGTGGTGAACCTTTAAAAAAGGTACCTTGGTCAGTACTTATTGGTGCGAATTTCCAGAAAGTTAAGCCAATAGATTATGCAGGAGATAAAAGACCCTATGGCGTAGCATCAACAAATTTTAAAGAAAATAAAGTTCCTAAGAATGAAATTATTTGTGTTGCATATAACTGTTCTACAGAAAATACACTAGTTAGTTTAAAGAGTGCCATTACATATAATAATTTAGATGATTCAAGAAATCCAACTTCTGGAGATTATTTAAATATTGGTTCTGAACAATTTATTAGCTTAGGTGAAAATTCACCGACTTTTAATAGATCTAGGATTAGTTATTCACGTTTTTATCCTGTTAATTTATTGAAGTTTCACAAGGGTTGTCGTCCTAAGCCTGGCGAAAAATCTGATTGCGCTCAATCGATAGGATTACAAGCAAAGGTTGGAACAATTATTGGTGATCTACCTCCTTATGAGGCATTTTGCTTGGGTGGAACCAGTTCAGTTCGAGGTTGGAACTCCTGTGACCTTGGGGTCGCAAGAAATTATGGAGAGGCAACTGCAGAATATAGATTCCCTATTTGGAGAGTCGTCTCTGGCGCACTCTTTATTGATGCAGGATCTGATTTTGGCTCTCAATCAAATGTCCCAGGGAAGCCAGGGAAAATTCTTGAGAAACCAGGCTCTGGTTTCTCTGTTGGACCTGGAGCAGTCATCAATACACCCGTTGGCCCAATCCGGATAGAGGCAGCGAGTCAAGATTTTAGTGGTAATTGGCGATATAACATTGGAATTGGTTGGAAATTCTAGTGTTCTTATTCCCCAATGATTATGAAGAAGGCTGGACGCTTAAAAATGAAATTAAAAAAGATGGTATTGGATTGCATACTGGTCTTAAATCCACAGTCATTATTAAGCCAACAGAATTAGAGGGATTTCATATTTCTTTTTCAGAGGAACCTAATAAAGTTATTCCTATTGATATTTCGCAAGTAAGAAATACTCCTTTATGTACAACACTTTTTCTAAATGGGAAACAAGTATCTACGGTTGAACATTTGTTGGCTTCATTAGTTGGTTCGGGTTTAACTCATGTACATATAGAAATAAATGGGAGTGAGGTCCCTCTACTTGATGGCTCTGCCATTGGTTGGATCGAGGAGATTAAAAAGGTTGGAATAATTAATTCCATTACATCTCCTAAACCAAGGCCGGAAATTAAATCTCCAATTTTTGTCAATAAGGGAGAAAGTGTGATTTTTGCGATTCCAGCAAAAAAATTGAAATTAATAGGTTTGATTGATTTCCCACATAAGGCTATTGGACAACAAATGTTTTCTATTGAGCTTTCTCCAAATAATTTTGTTAAAGAAATTGCACCTGCTAGGACTTTTGGCTTTCTTGATCAGTTAGAAGAATTAAAGAAAGCTGGTCTAATTAAAGGAGGAGCTCTTGAAAATGCTTTGGTTTGTGATGGTAATTCTTGGGTGAACCCACCTTTGAGATTTGCAAATGAACCAGTGCGTCATAAATTGCTTGACTTGATTGGAGATTTAGCTTTTGTTGGATTGCCGAAAGCGCAAATTTTTGTTTACAAAGGGTCTCACTCTCTTCATGCAGAATTTGCAGCTTCTCTTCAAAAGGTATTAACTTAATTAAATCTGATTTTGACTGACATTTCTCCTTCCCAGACTCTTGTTTTAAATAGCGAGCAAATAATGGGCCTTTTGCCACATAGGTATCCTTTTGCACTTGTTGACAGAGTGATAGAACATGAACCAGGTAAGAAAGCTGTGGCAATAAAAAATGTCACTCTCAATGAGCCTCAATTTCAAGGCCATTTCCCTGATAGACCTTTAATGCCTGGAGTCTTAATAGTTGAAGCAATGGCGCAAGTAGGTGGTTTGATTGTTTCTCAAATGCCCGAACTCCCAAAAGGTCTGTTTGTTTTCGCTGGGATTGATTCAGTTCGGTTCAGGCGACCAGTTGTCCCTGGAGATCAATTATTAATATCTTGTGAATTGATAAGCCTTAAAAGGAAGAGATTTGGAAAAGTTAGGGGAGAAGCAAAAGTTGACGATCAGTTGGTTTGTTCTGGAGATTTGATGTTCTCTCTTATGGTTTGAAGTGATGAGTGAACTTGAATCTTCTGAAAACTTAATTAGAGATAACAAAGTTAATATTCATGACTTTGCAGATGTGTCCCCTAAGGCTGAACTTGGGGAAGGTGTATTTGTTGGCTCAGGGGCTGTTATTGGTCCAGATGTGATCATTGGTCCAAATACTTGGATTGGACCAAATGTAATTATCGATGGAAAAGTAAAAATTGGATCAAATAATAAGATTTTTCCAGGTGCATGTATTGGATTAGAACCCCAAGATTTGAAATATAAAGGAGATTTTACTGATGTTTTAATTGGAGATAATAATACTTTTAGAGAATGTGTAACTATTAACAGGGCTACTTTTAAAGGGGAGAAAACTGTAGTTGGGGATCAAAATTTGTTCATGGCTTATTCACATTTAGGACATAATTGTGAAATTGGAAACAGTGTAGTCATAGCTAATAGCGTTCAAATTGCAGGTCACGTTGTTGTTGAAGATAGAGCAGTTATTGGAGGTTGTTTGGGGATTCATCAATTTGTTCGTATTGGTTATTTAGCTATGGTTGGAGGCATGACAAGAGTTGATAGAGATGTCCCTCCATATTGTTTGGCAGAAGGTCATCCGGGAAGAATGCGGGGACTAAATCAAGTTGGAATCAAAAGGAAAAGTATAGATAAAAAGAATAAAGAAGAATATTTACAATTAAAAAGAATTTGGAACTTATTATTTAAGTCGGAGTATGTAATTTCTGATGGTTTGAAAATCGCAAGACAAGAAAATTTATTTCAATCCTCAGCAAGGTTATGTAGATTTATAGAACTTTCTATTGGGAAAGGAAGAAGAGGTCCAATGCCTTATTTAACCCAAACTAAATAAATAATGAAGTTATTAATCAGTACTGGTGAAGTCTCTGGAGACTTGCAGGGAAGTTTATTAATAAAGGCTTTAAAGAATAATGCAGAAAAAAGAAAAATAGAATTAGATATAATTGCTTTAGGTGGTGAAAGGATGAGAGAGGCTGGTGCTAAATTAATATCTAATACGTCTTCAATAGGTGCAATCGGTTTTTTAGAAGCTCTTCCTTATGTTTTGCCAACCTTAAATGCACAATCAAAAATTGATAATTACTTAAGTACCTCCCCTCCTGATGCAGTCGTTTTAATTGACTATATGGGGCCGAATATTCGACTGGGTCTAAAAGTAAAAAAAAAGTTCCCTAATATTCCAATAATTTATTACATTGCGCCTCAGGAATGGGCATGGAGATTAGGTGATTCCGGTACAACTGATTTGATTAGTTTTACAGACAAAATATTAGCTATCTTTGAAGAGGAAGCTAATTTTTATTCAAATAAAGGAGGAAATGTAAAATTTGTAGGTCATCCAATGTTGGATTTTTATAGAAATATTCCTACTAGAGAAGATTCATTTAAGAAATTGGGATTAACCTCTGATAAGAAACTTCTTCTTATCATTCCTGCTTCTCGAAAACAAGAGATTAAATATATTTTACCCACATTACTTAAAGTGGCTAGGCTTCTCCAGGATAAGGATCCTTCAATTACTGTTCTAATACCGTCTGGTTTAAAAGAATTTGATGAAATTTTAAATAATTCATTAAATGAATATGGCGTATCTGGACGAATTATTTTTTCGAATGAAGTTGATAATATAAAGCCTTTTTTATTTTCGGCGGCCCATCTAGCTTTAGCTAAGTCTGGAACGATTAATATGGAATTAGCTCTAAACTTGGTTCCACAAATTGTTGGATATAAAGTAAGCAAGGTCACCGCTTTTTTCGCAAGATATATTTTGAGATTTAATGTTAAATACATTTCACCAGTTAATCTTCTTTTAAATAAAATGCTAATATCAGAGTTTATACAAGAAGATTTTAAAGCTGAAAAAATATTTAATGCAGCATCAAAAATCCTTGAAGATAATGCGACAAAAGAAGACATAATTCATGGTTATCAAAGATTGAAGGATAAATTAGGAAAACCTGGAGTTACAGATAGAGCATCAAAGGATATTCTGGACTTATTAGTTAAATGACTACTATGAATAAAATATTCAGAAGACTAGTACTAAGTTGCTTGCTCTTGCAACTCTTCATAGTTTTTCCGACGCAAGCATTTTCTGAATCAGAAGATGCTATTTTTGCAGGAGGTTGCTTTTGGTGTCTAGAACATGATCTGGAAAAACTTGATGGAGTCATTTCTGCGGAAAGTGGATACTCAGGAGGAGCTCTGACTAATCCCACATATGAAAATCATAATGGGCATCAAGAGGTTGTAAAAGTTAGTTTTGATTCTGATATTATTAGCTATAAAGATTTACTTAAGCAGTATTGGGTGAATATTGATCCTTTTGATAATAAGGGACAATTTTGTGACAGAGGTGATTCATATAAGCCAGTTATTTTTACATCTAATCAAGAACAAGAACTTGTTGCAAAAGAGAGTCAAAAAAATATATCTGTTTTATTGAATGTATCCTTGGAGGAATTAAAGGTTGCTATTATCAATTCAAAAGCTTTCTGGTCAGCAGAAGGCTATCATCAAGATTTTGCAGTTAAAAATCCTCTTAAATATAATTTTTATAGAAAAAGTTGTGGGAGAGATAATAGACTAAAAAAGGTTTGGGGCGAAATTAAATAATAATAACTTGTTTAATATAAATATCTAAAATTATAGAATAGATACTTTAAGATATTTATATTGTTTGTGAATATATTAATTGGAATTGAGACTCAATTCTTTTACCCAATTAACTAATGTTCTAACTCCATAACCAGTTGCACCCTTTGGAGTTATATCTCTATCTTTTTCAGTCCAACATGTACCTGCTATGTCAATGTGAGCCCATGGAATGCTTGAGTTCACAAATTCTTTTAAAAACAATGCAGCAGTAATAGATCCTCCTGGCCTGGGGCCTGTGTTTTGCAAATCTGCAATAGATGATTTGATCCCAGATTTGTATGAATCTTGCATAGGCATTCTCCAAATGCCCTCTCCAGCTTTCCCTGCAGCTTTAGTTAGCTGTTCAGAGAGCTCATCATTGTCAGTCCATAATCCTGCTATTTCATCTCCTAAGGCAATGACGCAAGCTCCAGTAAGAGTAGCAAGATCTACAACAGCGTCTGGCTTGAGTTTGCAGGCATAAACCAAAGCATCAGCTAATGTTAATCTCCCCTCCGCATCGGTATTGTTTACTTCAATAGTTTTTCCATTAGAAGCTTTGATGATATCTCCAGGATGCAATGCTGAACCATTAATCATATTTTCGCAAGCAGCAACAATGAAATGAACTTCGGTGTTAATGGGTTTTAGTTCTGCAATTGCTCTTGCAGCTCCAAGAACAGAAGCACTTCCTCCCATGTCGTACTTCATTTTTTCAATTTGAGAAGCTCCAACTTTTAAGTTGTATCCTCCAGAGTCAAAAGTTAACCCTTTACCAATTAATACAACTTTATTTTTAGTGGTTTTAGGAGAATATTTTAAGTGTATAAAATTAGGCTCTAGATCTGATCCCTTCGCAACTGCTAAGTAGGCTCCCATACCTTGCTTTTCGCACTCTTTTTTATCAAGAATTTTTAAATCTAAATCATAGTCATTGGCCAATTTTTTAGCCTCTTTTGCCATTTGATTTGGTGTTAGGAAATTGGGGGGGGCTGAAACAAGTTCTCTCGCAAACTTAACTCCTTCGCAAATTGGATTTATTTCAGCAATGGCTGATTTAGTAGTTTGTGTGTCTAATCCTATTAATTCAACTTCATCTAATGGGGTGGACTCTTTGCTCTCTGATTTGAATCTAAGATCTTTAATCGACGATAATCGAACTGCCTCGCCAACCGCACGTGCAGCTGAAGCAGGGTCAAATGCATCCCAAGGGAAAAATATTCCTAACTTTCTTTCATAATCGAAAACTTCTCGAGTCCCAACTGACGCTGCTTTTCGTAGATCATCGATTCGTAGAGTTTCAGCATTGCCTAATCCTAAAAAGATTATTTTTTTTATTTTGCCTTCTATAAGTTCAATTGAAAATTTTTGATTTTTTTTACCTTCGAACTTTGCTTCGTTAAACCTTTTGCTCAAATAAGTATCTTTTATTATTGTTTTAAATGAATTTATTTGACTTGCGACTGTTCCTTCAATAATTCCGACAATAAGTACTGATCCTGACCATTCGTTAATTTTTTTGGAGACAGCTGAAATTTGCATTTAATTTTTATACTTGTAATAATCATAACAATTTTTTCTAATTGATTTGAGAAGTAAATGGTGTTGACCATATTCCTCTTGTTTCTTTATTAAAGGGTGGAAGCCAAGCTTGAATTAGCTTCTGTTCTAATTTTCTTCTTTCCTTAGTATTAAATGGGACATCAAGCCAAAAACGAATGTTTAACTTGGATGATACATTTGCTTTCTGTAGACTATCGGAATAACTTGAAAGGTATTTTTTGCAGTCATGTTCGCCTTTCCACCTCTTCTCTGCAGAAATTGTTTCTCCAACATATAAAATTATATTTTCGTCAGAATCAATCATTTGATCCATTACAAAATAAACCGCCGGGCCCTCATGCATTGATTTTGGCCACCTCCAAAAACTTAAAGGTAGAGGAGTAAGCTCAACTGGATTGAAAAATTCGTTTATCTCTTCTAAACTAGATTCAAATAGTGAAGATTGGATTACATCTTTATAGCCAGATTTAAAAATAGTAGATTGATGATTAATGATTTGTTCTTGCCATTTCATAATAATTTTCTTGTCAATAAATATATCTTGAAGAAGATTATTTTCTGAGAAATCTATATCTTTTTTGTTGAATAAATCATATTGTCGTAAGAATTTATTCATTTTCGAAAGGTTGAAATAAAAGATAATGTTAAATTATTTTTCGTCATGGGATGGTTGAGATTTAATATGATTTTAATTGAGAATAGTTTGAGCATAGCTTGTAAAGATCAAATGAAAAGTGCTTTTCTTCCATTAGAGAGTTTTTCTGTAACTTATGTAAGAATTATATTTTTTTGAAGGTGTGGCTATTTACACTCTCTAAACAAATGTTTTTGGGTGAAGATGGTTTAGTTTAGTTTCATTATTTAAATGATACAATTAATGCAATACGTAGAATTCAAAAACGAGCAATTGATCTATCAACTGTGGTTAAGGATATGAGTTTCTTTGAGTCCGAAATTGTTCAGGAAGAGGCAAAAAAACTTTTCACTGATTATCAGAATCTCATGCAATTAGGTTCTGATTATGGGAAATTTGATAGAGAAGGGAAAGTAATGTTTATTAATACCATGGAAGATTTAATGGAGAGGTATAAAGTTTTTATGAAACGATTTGAGCTCTCTGAAGATTTCCAGGCAAAAATGACAGTAGAGCAGCTAAAGACTCAGTTGAGTCAATTTGGGATTACTCCTGATCAAATGTTTGATCAAATGAATAAAACGTTGGTGAGAATGAAATCAGAATTAGATAAATGATTATTAAACTTTTTAATGTTTAAACTATGTTAGTTAAGTTCAATGAATTACCTGATTGGATCTCTAGAGGTATAGATGATCTTTTCCCTTATAATAAAGCAGGAGATTCAGATCAAAACTTTCAAAAAAGATTAGAACTTGCAACTACAGATAAGAATCCTTTACGTGTAAAACTTGGAATTGATCCAACAGGAACTGATATTCATTTAGGTCATAGTATCCTTTTTAGGAAATTAAGAGCTTTCCAAGATTCTGGACACACCGCAGTACTTATAATTGGGGATTTTACAGCAAGGATTGGAGATCCAACTGGAAAAAGTAAAACTAGAATTCAGCTTTCAAAAGATGAGGTTGAATCAAATGCATTAAATTATCTTGAACAATTAGGCCTAGGTAAAGAACCTAAAGATTCATTACTTGATTTTTCAACTCCTGGTCGTTTAGAAATTAGAAGAAATAGTGAGTGGCTTGAAAATCTTAATTTGTCGAAAGTTATAGAACTTTTGTCAAATTCAACAGTTGGTCAAATGCTAGCTAAAGAAGATTTTAGTAATCGATACAAATCGGGCACTCCTATCTCTCTTCATGAATTTCTCTATCCACTTCTGCAAGGATATGATTCAGTTGCAATCAATTCTGATTTAGAACTTGGTGGTACAGATCAAAAATTTAATATTGCAATGGGACGAGATCTTCAAAGAGCTTTTGGACAGAAACCCCAATTTGGAATGCTTTTACCCATTTTAGTTGGGTTAGATGGGACACAAAAAATGAGTAAAAGTTTAGACAATATCGTAGGAATAAATGAAGATTCCTTATCTATGTATTCAAAATTAGAAAAGGTTCCAGATGATTTAGTTTTTAGTTATTTAAATTTACTAACTAATGAAAATTTAAAAGAATTAAGTTCAAATCCAAGAGAGCTACAAAAATTCATGGCTTTAAAAATAACGTCTAATTTTAAAGGAATTGAGGCCGCCCAAAAAGCTCAATTTAATTCTGAAAAATTAGTTTTAGGTACTCAAGATTCTCTTGAGGAAATACCAGAAGCCTCAATTGCTAGTGTAAATTTTCCAGCTAAAGCATTTTATTTACTTAGTAAGCTGGAACTGTTCTCAAGTAGCAGTGAAGCAAGAAGACAAATTCTTGGAGGAGGAGTAAGAATTAATGGTGAAAAAATTATGGATCCTAATTTAGAGTTTGATACTCCAGATGATCTCATAGGGAAAATACTGCAAGTAGGAAAGAAAAAATTTCTTCGTGTTTCAAATTAATATATTGCTATGAAAAATATTGATAATCCAAGTGAAAAAATAATTATTGCCTTAGATGGTATGGATAAGAATAATGTTTTAAATCTATTAGAAAAAATACCGGAAATTATCTGGGTTAAAGTTGGCCTCGAGTTATTTGTTAGTGAAGGACCAGATGTATTGTCAATATTAAGGGATAAGGGAAAAAAAATATTTTTAGATCTTAAATTTCATGATATCCCTACTACAGTTGCTAGAGCATGTTTCGCCGCATCGCAAACTGGTGCTGAATTTATTTCTTTACACACTTGTGCAGGTATAAAGGCTCTTAAGATGGCGAATGAGGCGGCACAGGAGGGAGCCGCTAAATTAAATTTAGATCCGCCAAAACTTTTGGGGATTACAATTTTGACTAGTTGGACTAGCGAAAGTTTTGCTAGTGATCTATTGATTAATCAATCAATAGATGAACGTGTTAAGCACCTAGCAGAGATTGCCTCAAAGTCTGGTTTAGGAGGGTGTGTTTGCAGCCCTAGAGAGGTTCAATTTCTTCGTAAAGTTTATCCTGAGACTTTTGAACTGGTAACTCCCGGAATACGGTCATTAGGTTCAGATATTAACGATCAATCCAGGGTCTCAGATGCATCCGAAGCTCTCAAGAAGGGAGCTTCAAAATTAGTTATTGGCAGATCAATTACTAAATCAAATGATCCTGCATATATGTTCAAAAGCTTTTGCGATAAAGTAGTTATTTAATTTATTTAGAGCTGGCCAATTTTTGGCTCTATACCTTTAATTAGTCTAACTATATTTTCTCTATGTCTCCAAATGACTAAAGACATAGCTAAGAGTGAAATAACCAAAAATGGTAAAGAGATATTTGAGGTTTTAAAACTTAAAAACATTATTAAAGGCAGAGCTGTTGCTGCACTAATACTAGCTAGTGATACTATCCTAAAAAATATAATCATTATAATAAAGATACCTAGTGTGGAAAGTCCAACTTGCCATGAAAGGCCAAGAAATATCCCCAAACCTGTTGCAACAGCTTTACCACCTTTCCAATTAAGCCAAACAGGCCAAATGTGGCCAATTAAAGTTGATAAACCTATAGCTACTTGCCATGAATCATTTAGTAGGAAATATTTTGCTATTAAAATAGATAGAACCCCTTTGAAAACATCTAGTAGAAAGACAGTAATTGCTGCGCGCTTCCCAATCTGTCTTAATACATTTGTTGCCCCTGTGGAACCAGAACCTAATGAACGGATATCAATTCCTTTAGCAATTCTTCCAGCGAGATAACCACTAGGAAATGATCCAAATAAATATCCCAAAAGTAGAATTAATAGATTCAAAATAATTTCAATAGGAATTTTTATATTAATCCATCTTCTTCGTAAATTTCATTAGGACTACCCGCAAAAGCTAGCCAAATAGGAAACTGAAGAATTGGAATCTCTACATTGATTTCGGCCGCATCAATAATTATCAAAGGCAACTCGCCTCTTTCTTCAAGGCGATCTGCTCTTTCAATTAGTCCATCGGATCGCTCGAAAAGGACAATTCCGCTATTTGGTCCAAAATCTTCACGGTTAAGTCCTAATGAATCTTGGAGACATCTTCTCCATTCTCCAAGTCGCTCTGGTTGACTCGCTAAAACCAAAGTCTGAAATTGTTCTCCGTACAACTCACCTAATATTGCAATAATCCCTGCTGCAACTAAAGCATTCTTAGATCTGCTCCCTCTACTTGGTTGAGCGCCTCTTCCTCCCATGCTGAAGAACCAATCTTCAAGCATTTCAATATCAATGGATTCAAGGCTCCTTCTAAGTTTCCATGGCTCAGCATAGAAATCGGGTTGTTCGAGAAATTGATTAAAGCATTTTCTTATTAAACTCTCGTCAGGTTTAAAAGTATCAGAAACAGCCGGAATAATTTCTGGCTCTTTAGAAGGCTCAGCTTCTTTCGTTTCATCCAGTGGTGATGGCTTCACTATTACTGGTGGTACAACAAGTTCTAGTTGCTCTGCTGACTGAGCTAGATCTTGTAAGGCACCAGTTAAATATTCCTGGAAACCTTTAACTTTCCTTGCAATTGCATCAGATTGACCTGTAAATGAGCTTTTAAGTTCAGTATCAATTTGATCTTTCTTTTTAGAAAGTTCTTCTAATTCTTTTTCTAATTGCTCACGTGAGAGCCGAAGATCTTTAAGAGCAAGGTCAATTAAAGTCTGTGTTTTGGCAGTAGAGATTTTTTGATTGTTTTCAGGACTAATTATGCTTTGTGAGTTGGGTTTCTTTTCAAGAGATTTTTGGGCTGCGTTTTTCAATGAAGAAGAATTTTCCACAGAAACACTCTGTTCTAAATTTTGTTTGTCACTAGATAGATTTTCGTCGGATTTCATATTTCAAAACTTCAATTAGTTTTAGATTTTGATGAGTCTACTTCTTTTTGTATTTCTAAATCCTTAACCCTTGAATTTAGCTGTTCTTTTAGTGATTTGACTTCAAAAAGAATGGGTAATAGATGAGGGCTTGCTTCTTCTCTAAAGTAAAGAAAACCTGGTAATTCAGGTAATATAATTTTCCATGCTATCCAGTTTTTAAAAGGAAATCTTCTTAATTCTTTCCCAAGCTGCATGACAATTAAATCTTCCTTAGTAAATTTTAGTTTTAAGGTAAAAGATTGCAATAATAGGAAAAAACCAAAACTGCTAATTACAATTGTTGGCCAGGGATGAAATGGTGTTATTAAAAATAACAAGCCTAAAAATATTATGAAGATGGGTAAACGATAAGAAGGCAATAAAATCACACTATCTTTATCAAGAAGATTTTCAGAAGTCATAGTTTTTAGCCAAAAAGAACTTGGGTGAGCAAAACATCTACTAAAGAGACGGTTATTAGAGTCATGACTACTGCTCCAGTAGTACTTGAACCTACTTCTTTTGGCCCGCCTCTTGTAGTTAATCCCCATCCGCAAGCAATAATTGCGATTAAGAGACCAAAGACCAATGCTTTAACAAGCATAAATGGAAGATCAGATGTTATCAGCCATTCCCTTACCGAATTCCAGAAAATGCTTGGTGGAATTTGATAGAGAATAGTGCTGCTAAATTGACCGCTAAATAAAGCGATAGAAAAAAATAGCAAGCATTGAATTGGAGCCATTACAACCATTGCGCATAGCCTTGGAACAACTAGATATTCAACTGGGTCTGTTTGTAGCATCGTAATGGCATCAATTTGCTCAGTAACTTTCATTGTCCCTATTTGAGCAGCATAAGCAGTTGCAACTTTTCCAGTTAGAAGAGTTGCGGTAAGTAATGGAGCTATCTCTCTTGCCATACCAATTGCTAACAGTCCTCCAACTGCAGAACCTAAACCTTGTTTACTTAATTCTGCGGCGACTTGAATATTGAAAACAGTTCCTGCTGCAATACCTGTTATTAAAACGATTAGGAAGCTACCTGGACCTGCTTCCATTAATTGATCTATTAAATCTGATTTACTGATTTTTCCTTTGGCTATTAATGCAATTGCTTGTCCCCCAATTAACATGCTGCTAAGAAATCTTCTTAGCCAACGAGGTGAGTAGTTCATAGACTTACTCTTTTAGATTTAAAATCTAAACTTTTCCAGGGCTTCATAGCTATTAATCCAGCAATTACTAGAAAAGATGGTATTAATCCCATGCATAATCTAATCGTAATGATTGCTGTTAGTGGTTGATCAAAGTCTTCAAAACTTGAAAAGCAATTAGTTGATGATTTATATCCTGATAAAGATAAAAGAACTCCCAAAAATTGTACGCTTAAACCAATACCAATTTTCTGAATAAAAACCATCCATGCTGTATATACTCCTGAAGGTTTTTCGGGATCTTTATCGATAGCATCAGGAAGTAAAGACCAAGGGATAAGATATGCTGTTGAAGCTCCAAAACCAACTAAAACAATTATTAATAAAAGAATTAGCATCTTAATCCCTTCAATATTTCCAAAAGATAATAAATTATTTATACTAACTCCTTTAGTTATAGGGGGCATAAACATAACTAAAAAGCAAGCGAATATCCATAATTTCCCTCCTTTAAATAGTGCTGATATTCTTCCGTATTTATTGGAGTAAAAGCTCCAAAATTGTAGACCTAAAAGAGTACTAATTTGGAATGGTATTGGTATCCATTTTGAGATTTCTATTGGAACAAGCATTACCTGCTCGAGATAAATTAATGAAACGGTTTGCATCAGTTGTAATCCGCACCAAAGAAGCAGGTAAAGAGCGATAATGCGTGTGAAAAGTTTATTATTTAAAACTCTTTTTATTTGCTGACTAAAAGGCTCAGATTGAGAAGTAGGCTTTCTAGCTTTTTTGGCAAATGGTGCTAGTCCCCAGCAAGCAATTAATGTTGTAAAAGTAGCAATAATTCCTGTTACTCTTCCCATTGAACTATAACCTTCCACTCCTTTAGATAAGAAGCCTGCAGCGACTATTAACCCAGTTGTCCCAGCAATAATAGATCCAGTAAATCTTGCGGCATTGAGTCTTGTTCTGATAGCAATATTTTCAGTTAGCTCTGTAGATAATGCGGCAAAAGGTAGATTTACAGCTGTATAGGCTGTCATCAAGAAAATTGCTGTGAATACGTAATAAGTTGTTTTCGCATCTATTCCTCCTGGAGGCACCCACCACATTGCGGCAAGGAATAAACCAAGTGGAACAGCACCTCCAAACATCCACGGAAGCCTTGGCCCCCATCTGGATCTGGTGTGATCACTCATCCAACCAATTAAAGGATCATTTATCGCATCCCAGAGTTTTGAAACCATGAGAAGCGAGCCTGCAATAAATGCAGGAATACCTGCTGCACAAGTGAAAAATAGAAATAGATAAGTACCTAACTGTATTGCGGCTAATCCCGTTCCAGCATCTCCCATTGCATAAGAGATCATTAGTCTTGTGCGGTTATTCCCTTCGTAAAGCGATGTGGACTTATTCACTCTTTTTTGGATAATGGGACTCGCAAGGTAATAATGGAGGAAGCTGAATTAACTTTTACTCCAACAGTGAGTTGTTCTTCAGTTCTATCGCGGGCGTAGTTTAGTGGTAAAACCTCAGCCTTCCAAGCTGATGATGCGGGTTCGATTCCCGCCGCCCGCTTATTTTTGGTTCTCATAGCTTAATTTTTTTTGAATACTCGCTTGAGACCATAAGCACAAGACTGTTACTTTCAATCCGCACATTTGATTGATTCGCTAAAGGTTTTTTAGAAACATTTTTAGTTTTTAAAATAGAGGTATCAATGTATTTTTTCCAAGGAGAAATTGGGGTTGGCAAGTCAAAAAGCATTGATTCTTTGTAAGCATTCAAGCCAAGCCAGATTGCTGAGCCTTCATTGTTTTTGTTAATGCTAAATCCAAGAGTATGCGACCAATCACCCCAGTCAGGTTTATTAACTTTAATGCCATGCCACTGAATCCAAAAATGGGATGTTTGGTCCTTGGGATCATTTTTTTGACAATCATAAATACTTTCAGGACTGAAAAACTCAGGTAGTTGTTTCCTTAGAGATATCAGCTTAAATACAAATTCTTTTAGGTCATGATCCCAATTCTTATGATTCCAATCCATCCAGCCAAGTGGGTTGTCTTGACACCAGGTGTTGTTATTACCTCCCTGGCTTCTACCTACTTCGTCACCCATTAAAATCATCGGTACTCCCTGAGATAAAATCAATGTTGAAAGAAGATTTCTTTGTTGTTTTTGCCTTAAATTATTTATTTCTTTATTAGTAGTTGGTCCTTCAACCCCGTAATTAAAACTATTATTATTGTTCTCCCCATCCCTATTATTTTCAGAATTTGCAAGGTTATGCTTTTTGTTAAAACTTACTAGATCTTTTAATGTGAATCCATCATGAGAAGTTATAAAATTAATACTAAATATATTTGCTAAGTTATTATCATTGTATAGTGACTTACTCCCGATTAATCTATCTTTAAGCTGCCATATAGTGCCTTTTTCCCCTTTCCAAAATCGTCTAATATCATCCCTAAAATGACCATTCCATGTTCTGAATTCTTTCGCTGGAAAATCACCTAGTTTATAAAGCCCTCCACAATCCCAGGGCTCGCTGATTAATTTAACATCACTTAATTTTGGGTCTGCTTCTATTTCTTCAAATAAGGGAGGTTTGTCTAAAGGAATTAAATTTTCGCCTCTACTCAAAGCAATACCTAAGTCAAAACGAAATCCATCAACACCTAACTCAATTGCCCAACAGCGCAATGATTCTAATATTAATTGTCTAACTAAAGGACGATTAGCGGCAATACTATTGCCACATCCACTCACGTCTTGATAGTTTTCCTTTTCATCTTGATGATAGTAAGTTTTAGGACCAAAATTTTTCCAGCTTATACTTGGACCATTTTGATTCCCTTCTGTTGTGTGATTATAAACAACATCTATTAGTACTTCTAGCTCATTATCATGGCAAACTTCTACAAACTGTTTGAATTGTTTTCTTGCTTCTAATGGATTACAACTGTCTACAAAACCTTGATGTGGCGTGAACCAATTGATAGGACTATAACCCCAATAGTTAACTAGTCCTTCAGGGGCATCATTGGAATCAAAAGCGAATACAGGAAGTAGTTCAATTGATGTAACCCCAAGGCTTTTTATATAAGGTATCTTTTCGATTAATCCTATAAAAGTTCCTTTCTTATTTTCGTTAATGCCTGAGTCAGTACCTTTAGTAAATCCCCCAACATGTAATTCATAAATAATTGTTTTATTCCATGAATATTTAGGCCTTGGGTGAGATTTGAAATCAAAATAATCTCTTTTAGTTACTACTCCCTTTAGGCAATTGCCATAACCTTGATTGACTTCTTTTTTTTGATTTCTTATGTAATTTCCCCAGCCTGCAATTGCTCTAGCACATGGATCTAAAACAATGTGTTCTTCGGCAGCTTCAAGACCTTCGATTGATACTTTATATCCATATAATGTTCCTTCAGTTAGGCCCTCTATTTCAATGTGCCAATAATCCCCAGACCTATTTTTTTGATCTAAGGATATTGTTTCTTTCGCATACTCGTCGTTTTCATTCTGAAAGATTAGTAACTCTACATTTGTTGCATGTGGTGCTGCGATAGAGAAATTAACCCCATCAAGAGTAACTGAGCTGCCCAAAGGCCATGCTGAACCAACTTTTATTTTTCCCAATGGTGTTTGTCCTTTATAAAAATAATCAAGTAACTTTCCCTACAAGTTAGGTGTTTAGTTTGTTTTAACAAGTTATGAAAAACGAAATTCAATTTTATAAGAAAGCTTGTATTTGGTATTTGTTGCTTTTTTTAAGTGAATCCTAAATCATTTTTGCGAGAGAACTTCGTTTTTTGGATTGGGGTGTTAGAAGGAGTCCAAGTTCATTCTATTCCAGTTGAAAATCAAATCTTTTGAAGGTTTTTGGAAAAAGGTCAAGGAAAATTTTAGAGTTTTTTAGGAATTACAGCTTCAAAATGCATGTCCTAGAGTTAAAAAGAGATGCGATTTGTCATTTATTATTCTCTTTTTTAGTGTGGGTATTATTTTGTAATACCAATAAATGTGCTGTTCTGCAGACCTTTGTTAATTCATGAGAATTTAATTAAATGCTTAGTTTTTGTAAGAAAAAAATAATTAATTTCAAATTTCATAGCTAATCTTAAGGATGAATTTGGAAATTCATATTTTCAGAAGTCTTGCCCTGACAAGCTTCTTGGGGAAAATAGAAAAATTGCATCTTTCTTAAGCTATCTAGTTCGATTCTTTGAAAGATTATTGAATAGAGAAAAAATGCAGATATATTTTTTAGAAAGCTTACTGTCACAAGCCCTTTGGGTTGCAGGCAAGTGATTTGGTCCATACGATTAGCAAGATTGAGTTTTTTGGAAACTAATTCCTATTGGTTTCCCTCCTCTTACTCCCTGCTACATACAATCTTTCCAATGAACAAAGCAGATTTAGTCAACCTGGTTGCAGCTCGTACAGAGCTAACTAAAACAGACGTATCTCTGGTAGTTGATGCCGCCATAGATACAATTATTGATTCTGTAGTGGAGGGTAAGAAAGTCTCCATTCTGGGGTTTGGCTCATTTGAGCCCCGCGATCGTTCCGCTCGTCAGGGCCTAAACCCTAAAACTGGAGAAAAGATAGCAATACCTGCTAAGCGAGTACCTGCTTTTACAGCTGGGAAATTGTTTAAGGACCGTGTTCAGGGATGAGTCTTTAAAAACCTGTTTTATTTGCTTACTTTTTTCTTTTTCACGAGGGACTCTTTAAAAAATGAGTCCCTTTTTTTGTGAAAATCTAAAATTCGTATTATTAAGAAAATAAATTTTTATCCATAAAGGTATTTTTTAGTCATATTCAAAAAATTATCAACACATTTTATTGGAGATTATGTTTTGATTAGTCATGTATTTGAAAAAATTAAATTCGTATCTGTTCTTTTTATATATACTTTTTTTCCTTTAAACCCATTGATAGCAAATCAATCAAAAGATTATTTGAAAATCGATATGCTGGTATTTAGATGTTATAAAGATAGAAAATCTTGTAAGGAGGCATTGTTTGAAATAAATGACTATCAAAAAAATGCTGCAATAAATAAAAAGTTTGCTTGTCAAACTAGATTACTAGGGTTAGAGGCAAATTTAATAATGGCTATCAATTCTAATTTCAAAAGAAAAGAAGCTAAAGTTATTATGGATTCCATCAAGAAATATTGCTAAATGTAATAAATTAGTTGATCATTTGATTATTGATTCCTGAATTAGTTAACAAACTAATGTGAAAAACTAGAACAAAATAGGTTTTTATCTGATTTGCCTAAGTAAGCTTAGAACTATAAAGATAAAGAAATTCTTCTAACTAAGAAAATGGGCCCCAAAGCTTTTAATTCCAAAAAAACTAATGATAAGGCAACTAAGACTGATAAGGTCAAAAAAAATAAGTTTAAGAAATCAACTTCTAATGATCCAGATGTATTAGTTAACCTGCCAGCTGGTATGAAATATAAAGTACCAGGTAAGCGTCAGAGAGTTATAATAGGCTCAATAGTAATTGGTTTGAACGTCTTATTAGTTATTAGTGTACTCGTTTACTTTTACAATCCTGCCTTTCAAGAGTTTGTTTACAATTTTGGCCGATGATAGTAGTTGTATAAACATAATATTTGAATAATTAGGAATGACTTGGTGGAATTGTTAAAAATAGGAAAATACTACTATTAAAAAATAAAAGTAAAGTTTGACTAAGAATTTTTTCTTGAGTTCTGAGATAGAAGCTCCATATTTTAATGTTTTAATAGAGGTATTTTAGTAGTAATGGTCCAAAAAAGAAGCAAGGAGAACAAGGCGAAAAACATTCCTCAACAGCGAAAGACAACTCTGAAATGGGGAACTAATGGGGAGCTTTCAGCACTTGATATGGTTCGTATATTGGATCGTTTGAATGACCAAGATTTAACTGAATGTGAGATACCTTTAGAAACATTAAAAGAAAAAAAATTATAAACCGATTTTTTGTCCATGAGAAAAGCTAATATGTTATTAATGATTTTTTAGATTTAATGAAAATAATTATTGCGTTTATATCTTTAGTAGCAATAATTTTTGGATATTTTAATTTTTTTACTGGCTATAAATCTGCTTTTGAAGCTGATCAGCAATGTCATTATGAACTACGATTGAAATCTGTTGAACTAGAAGGATTGGGTTGTGATCATGATCTTGAAACTAATCAATGGATCCTTTATCAGAAAGGAATTAATGATAAGCCATCTCAAGTTGTTGAACGTTATCGTTATTAACTTATAAACTTACTATTTATTGTTGGGAAAATATATATAGCAATAATTGTAGAGAGAAAAGCTGTAATTATAAATGTTGAGAACTGCCCTATGGATCCTGGAAGATATGTATTTTGAAGGAAATAAAAATCAATAATTGAACCAATTGTTCCCCAAATAATTACCCAAGCAGATACATATGAAACACCAACTAATGTTTTTTTATTCATGGCTTTTAAAAAATCAAGTAAGTTAATGGAATAAATATAATATAAAGATTTGATTTCTAGCTAATTCCAAAAATTTTTAGCGTTGCTGGTTCTCCACCAAAAGCTAATTCAGTGAGTATGAGCATTAAAAAACCGATCATAGCGACTCTGGCATTAACAAGTTCAGCATTTTCATTGAAACCAAAAACTTGTTTTACCTCTTCGCCTTTGTTATTTATCCATTTAGGGTATGAATTGAGGCTTTGACTTTGATTAATTAATTTTGGGTCATTTTTAGGATCACTTGTTTTTGTATCATGTAGATCTGAATTGATACTTTGCTTATTGACCTCTGAATCATTATCAGCCATTTGAGTTTAATGCTTATGCGATAGTTAAATTATAAGCTACTTTGATATGAGTTTTCTCTTTTCGATAGGTGGCAATATCTTTTAGGTTGTTGAAATGAGTAAGTTTGAGCATCATTAATAAAACAATCTGATTTTTTTTGAGAATCAGTAAAAATAATAATAATTTTCTATTAGTTATAATATTATTATTTTAAGCTGCATCTATTAGTAGTTTATATACATTACATAAAAAAAGAGTTTTATAAAAGTGAAAAAGAATTTATTTTTTCCTTATTAAGTTTTGTTTGACTATTAATTGATAGCTTGTTTTTGATTCACTTTCTTGCTAAATAAATGTTATGTGTTTTTCCAAAATGGATAGTTCTAGTTCTATTAGTATTGTTTTAGATTCAGTTGTCTTTTTTATTCTTGGTCTTCAACAGCTAATAACAGAACTTATAGTTGCATATAAAATCAAGCTTTTTAGATAGCTATGTTATTAAATCTTATTTGGCTAATTCCTGGGTTTCCATTGATTGCGTCTGTTTTTATAGCTTTGCTCTTATTAAGTTTTAGCAAAACAATGAACAGGCTTACAAAGCCTGTATCGTATTTTTTTATTATCAGTATAACTTTTTCTGAAATAATCAATTTTATTTTATTAAAAAAGAATATATCAGGCAATAATCTGCTTTTTGGAAGCAATTTCCAATTAGTTGTAGATAGGCAAGCTTTAATTGTTTCTGAATCAATAGGTTTAATCTTCTTGGTGATTATGCTTTTTTCAGTTACTAAGTTAGAAAGAAGAAATGGCTATGTTAGATACTTTATTTCCTTAGGACTCTTAAGTGGTTTAGTTTATTTATTCTCTTTTAGTGGCAGTTTGTTTCACAACTTTTATGATCCATTAATATCCTCTATAGATAAAACAGGTATTTCTTTTTAGAGAAATTATTTTTTAAGCTATTGCTCTTAGTGAAAAATAATTTAAATTTGCAAAATTTATGATTTTATTTTATCTTGTCAGAATATCTAAGCTGTAATAAAATAAAAATAATATAAGGATTTTAGGCTTTTGCTTTGAGTGTAAATTCATCTTTAGACCTTCCAAGTAATATTGCGTTAGTACATGAATGGTTTACTCCTAGATCAACTGGTGGAGCTGAGAATGTTGTTCAGGTAATTGATGATTGGTTAACTCAAATTGCATCGCAGCCACAACTTTTTTCCTTAGTTAATGATGAGAATTTGCATGAAAATAGCTGGTTGTTTAAACGAAAAGTAAAAACTAGCTTTATTCAAAAATTACCATTTGGTATCTCACATGTTCAACAATATTTACCACTTTTGCCTTTCGCAATTGAGCAACTCGATTTAAAGGATTATCCATTGGTTATCACTAGTAGTCATCTCGTCGCCAAGGGTATTTTGACTTCACCTGATCAACTTCATATTAGTTATGTGCATACACCTGTTAGATACGCTTGGGATCAAATGAATATATATTTGAAACGATCTTTGTTAACAAGAATTGGCTTAGGACCATTAATTAGATGGCAATTGTATACTTTGAGACAATGGGATCAATTAAGTAGCTCAAGAGTAGATTACTTACTGGCAAATTCTAATTTTACGGCAAAGAGGATTTGGAAGTATTGGAGAAGGCGATCAGAGGTTCTACATCCACCCGTAGATGTAAATCGTTTTGAATGGAACAAGCCGAGAGAAGATTTTTATTTAAGTGTCTGTAGATTGGTACCGAATAAAAGAGTTGATTTACTTATTAGGGCTTTTAATAGGCTCAAATTACCTTTGATAGTTGTTGGCGAGGGAGTCGAAAAGAAATATTTAAAAGAGCTTGCAGGCCCAACAGTTCAAATTCTTGGTTTTCAAAGCAAAGAGAAGATTGAAAATCTTATGAGCAGATGTAGAGCCTTTGTTTATTCAGGTATTGAGGATTTTGGAATAGCTCCTGTGGAGGCAATGGCCTCAGGAGCTCCTGTGATTGCTTTTGGTAAGGGAGGAATTTTAGATACTGTTAAATGCGTTAACTCTAATTCAGTTGAAGGTGCCACTGGACTTTTGTTTCACAATCAGACTGTGAAGTCTTTAGTAGAGGCAATAGAATTTTTTAAGGAAAAACAACTATGGAGATATTTAAATCCTGAGTTAATTAGAGAATGGAGTAATTCTTTTTCTCAAGATTCATTTAAAAATAGATTTGAAAAAATCATAAATAGAGCTTGGAGTGAGCATATCAATTCTTGTGACGTTGCTACTAGTGACCTTGGCCCTTCATCAAGAAATTGCTAATTAAGTAAAGTGTAAATTTGAAGTCTTGAGATTACTAACTCAATAATTTGTGCAAACTAATCCAAGAAAATCTTTATTGCGATGGTCTGAGTTCCGTAAGGGCTCTCCAAGAATTCCTTTTGAAGTCATTTCAAAAGAACCTTCTTCTTTGCTTGCTGTAGAAATAATAAGAAATCAAAGCCGTTATGGACGCACATTAAAAAGGATAGGAGATGTTGTTTTTTCTTTATTAGTTTTAACTTTGGGTTCACCAATATTTATTTTAATCGGAATATTTGTAAAGCTAAGCTCTCCAGGATCTATTTTTTATATTCAAAAAAGAATAGGAAGAAACTACAGAGAATTTGGATGCATTAAGTTTCGTACTATGTATAAAAATGCTGATGATTTACTACCAAATTTATTAGAGAAATACCCGCTTATGAGAAGGGAATTTGAAAAAGATTTTAAATTACGTAAAGATCCTAGAATAACTAAATTAGGTAGATTCCTTCGAAGGTCTAGTCTAGATGAATTACCACAATTCTTTAATGTTTTAAAAGGAGAAATGAGCGTTGTTGGTCCAAGGCCAATTGTTAGTAATGAGATAAACAAATATAGCCTTTTTATGGAAGAAGTTATATCTGTGAGACCAGGACTAACTGGTTTGTGGCAGGTTAGTGGTAGAAATAATCTTAGCTATAAAAAAAGGGTTGAATTAGATTTGGCTTACGCAAGAAATAGAAACTTTATACTTGATTTGGAAATAATTATTCTTACTTTAGGCGTTTTACTATTCCCAATGGATAGAGGTGCATATTAAAAAGATAAATTTATAATTTTAATTATCAAGGAAAAACTTAAAAGCCAAATGAGTTGAAGTCTAATACTTAAATTAAGAATTTTTCTGACAGAATTTATACTTGCTATTGGATAAGACTTTGCAATTAGGGGTTTTATTTTTTTTACCCCTTTGTAATAGTTTTCACCTCCCATTCTCACTTCAGAACAATAAGCGAATATTGCTTCAGAAATCCCTGAGTTTGGAGAAGAATCAATGATGCCATCCCTCCATGAATCTCTTATTGTTTTAAAAACTGTATGCTTTGTTTTGCAGCATAAAGGAAGCGTAATTAATACAATTCTTGCAGGAATCCATACCATTAGATCATCCAGCTTCGCACCGATGAAGCCAAGCCACTTTAATTTCCCTTCTTTGTATCCAATCATTGAATCAATAGTACTAGATGCCTTGAAGGTCCAAGCCATAGCTAATGGCCCTGGCATATATTGATTGAATTCCCAGAAAATTGTCCCTATAAAGATCCAAAATAGTGGAGCAAAAATACCATCCACAGAATTTTCACTTGCTGTCTCGGCTGAGGCTCTAAGAATTTCATTTTTATCTAAATTCTCAACATCTCTACCAACTATAAAACTTAACTTTTGCCTTATATTATTTATATCATTCCCTGTATTTATTAAATTTATAATTTCAACAATACTTTTGTTAAGGCCTCTTGAAGCAAGTGAACTACTTAAAATAAAAGCAAAGCCTAATGAACTAAGAATAGGATTTTCGATTTCTAAAAATAAAAATAATCTTTCAACAATCCATCCAGATATGCCACTTAATAATACGACTATTGATGTAATAGTTAGCCCTCCAATATATAACTTCGGTTTATTTTCTTTTGCAATTCTTTCAACTAATTCTCTCAAAAAATTAATAGCCATACCCATGAATTGGACTGGGTGTGGCAAGCTTTTTGGATCACCTATTAAAAGGTCAAAAAGAACGGCAATGAAAATGATGTGAATGATATTTAGTCTTATTTAAGCCAACTAAACATAGAGCGCAGTGTTTTTCCTACTTTTTCGATTGGCAGTTCAGAGTCTTTTTGGCGAATTCTTTTCATT
>QCHR01000008.1 GCA_003277985.1 Prochlorococcus sp. AG-402-G06 | reverse complement strand
TTCCTCAGTCTTAAGATTTAATTTCCAGAGTTTATTTAATCCAAGCAATGTTGCGGCTGCATCTGTAGATCCGCCAGCCAATCCCGCTCCAACAGGAATATTTTTTTCAAGTTCAATATCAACACCTAATTGTTTATTACCTACTTTATTTTTCAAGAGATTGGCAGCTTTTATTATTAAATTATCCTCACCATTAGTAATCTCGTTATTATTAGATTTAAGTGTAATATTATGATCTGCACTATTTATCATCTTCAATTGATCACTTAAATTAATACTTTGCATGACCATTGCTAATTCATGAAAGCCATCGGTCCTAATGCCTAAAACCTCTAAATGTAGATTAATTTTTGCATGTGCTTCTGCAATAAGAAAATCATCGTTTGCTTTGGAGGGGACCATTTTCAATAACACAAGTTTCTTTTAAAGCTTTTGCCAAGGCAAACCAATTGGAAGGTGAAATTTCCTGTGGTCTTTGATCAAGACTAATACCTCTGGAGTCGAAAAATTCCTTTATCTGATCGTTGGAAGTAACAAAACTTCCAATCGTGTTTCGTAATTTCTTTCTTCTACCAGCAAAAGCATGCTTCAAAAGTTTCTCTAATAAATTCCCTATCTCATAAAAATCTGGCTCACTTGATTCGAAGGGTTTAATCATGACTACTTTGGAATCCACCTTGGGTGCCGGTTGAAAACATTTAGAAGGCACATCACATACTTCCTGACACTTTGCCAAGAGCTGAATCCTTACACTTAAAGCACTAAAGCCGCTAGTTCCTGGAGGAGCCACAAGTCTTTGTGCCACTTCTTTTTGCATAAGTAACACTAAAGTTTCAAAACAATTTTCAGGTGCTTTTCTTAATTCGCCAATCAATCTTTTTAATAATGGACCTGTGATGTTGTAAGGAATATTAGCTACAACTTTGTTAATGGTCAGTCCATTTTCAGCTTCCAGAGGAGCAGATAGAACATCTCCCTCTCTCAAACTAAATTTACTTTGATGACTAAAACGTTTTTTTAAACCAACGACTAAATCTCTATCTAGCTCAATTGCTTGAATGAATCTTGCTTGGGATTCAATTAATTTTTCAGTTAAAGCACCTTTACCTGGACCAACCTCTAAGACGCAATCTTCAGAATTCAATTCGGCAGCACTAACTATTTGATTCAATACACCCTGATCTTTCAACCAATGTTGTCCAAAGCGTTTTCTGGGAATATGCCTAAAACTACTCAAAGTGTTATCACCCAAACGCAAAATTTCAAAACCACCTTAGAAACGATCACATATTTCACTCAAATAAAAATAAATTATTTAAAATATATTAACAAGAATATCTTCAATCAATATACATTTTAAAAAATGACTTTCGATAGCCATAGCCTTGAGCGCCTAAAAGAACTAGGACGCAAACTTCCAAAAGAGATTTCAAAACCTCAAACAAATAATTTTAAAAATCTCAAAGAAACCAAAAATCAAAAATTACACCCTGTTGAAACAGAAACCAACCCTGAACAACTTTTTCGAGAGTTGATGGAAATAAGTCCAGATGGAAATGTTCCACCTCATTTACTCGATAGATTAAAAAATCTTGAATCAAATAATGTGAAAATTTCTTCCAATTCAGATCAACAGATAAATGAAAATTCTAAGGATCTTTCGGCTGAAGACGCACTAATCTTATATACACAATTTCAACAATTTCTACTCGAAGATGATATCGATTAAAAGTATCTTTATGCTTAATATTTCGCACTGTAAAATTATTGCCATAGGAAAAATAAAAAGAAGGTGGATTCAAGAAGGTATAGAAATGTATCTAAAAAGATTACCCGGCCTAGAAGTTAAAGAAATAAAAGACAGCACACAAACAAAAGAAGAACATACGATCAAAGAAATTATTAGCAAAAATGAAATCCTCGTAACTCTTAATGAAAACGGTCAATCTTTCACATCAAAACAGCTAGCAACAAAACTTCTAAATTCTTCCAATCAAAAAATTATTTTTGTTATCGGAGGTGCTTCGGGTCTCTCCCCTTCACTCAATAATTCGGCCTCTTGGCAATTAAGCCTCTCACCTTTAACTTTTCCGCATGAAATAGCTCGTCTTTTACTAATAGAACAACTTTACCGCGCAAAAAACATTACCCAAGGAGGCCCTTACCACAAGGAATAAAACACGCGCAAATACCATTAATTAGTTCATTTGTACTATAATAGATTGCATTGGTCTGGGTCTATGAATTCAAATAGCTCTTACTCTTCCTCGAAGGAAGGCTCATCTACACAATTAATTCCATTAGTAGAAGAAACTATTTCTGCAGGCTTTCCTTCTCCTGCGGAAGACTACATAGAGATCGGTATCGATCTAAATAAATACTTAATCAAAAATCCAATAAGTACGTTCTTTCTACGTGTAAGCGGTAATTCAATGAATAACGCAGGAATTTATAATAATGATTTATTAATAATAGATCGCAGTATAAACCCAAATCCTGGACATATTGTTGTTGCTCTCTTGGATGGAGAATTCACTTTAAAAAGACTTATAAAAAAGCAAGATAATTATTATCTAAAAGCAGATAAAGAGGATTATCCAGCAATAAATTTATATGAATATATAGATATACAAATATGGGGCGTCGCGATTTATTCGATACATGAATTACAAAAACAAAAAGTCTAATTATGTCCAAAGTAATACTTCAAATTGATGGGAACAATTTTTATGCCTCGTGTGAACAAATGATCGATCCTTCTATAAAAGGAAAGGGATTAGTTGTACTTTCGAATAATGATGGATGCATAATAGCTCGCAGTTCAGAGGCTAGAAAAATGGGAATTCCTATGGGACAGCCCTATTTTAAGTTAAAGAATAAGCTGACTCAATTAAATATAAATGTGAGAAGTTCAAATTACGAGCTTTACGGTGATATAAGCAATCGATTAATGCAGCTACTAAGAAAAAATTGTGAAGAACTAGAAATCTACTCTATAGATGAGGCATTTGGAACTATAAAACGGCCAAAAGGAAAGTGCTTATATAAATGGGGAAAAGATTTAAGAGCTTTAGTTTATCAAAATATAGGAATACCAATATCTATCGGTATTGCTGAGACAAAAGTTCTATCAAAGATTTCAAATCATCTAGCAAAAAAAATACAAACTAATTCAGGTATATTTGATATAGGTATTATTCAAAATAAAGACCATTATCTTAATCAAATTAAAGTAGATAAAGTTTGGGGTATAGGCAAAAGAATGTCGATATGGCTAAAAAACAAAGGGATAACTAATGCACGAGAACTTAGAGATATGTCAAGCGAACAAATAAGAAAAAAGTATGGTGTAGTAGGCCTACGCATTCAAAATGAATTAAAAGGAAATCTTTGTATCCCTATAAAAGAGACCTCATCAGATCAAAAAGAAATCAGCGTAAGCAGGAGTTTTTCATATCCCATAGATAGCTTAGAAGATTTGAACCAAGCAATCATTAAATATGTTTTAATCGCAAGTGCTAAGTTGCGAAGATACAATCAATTATCTTCAGCTATTACAATTTTCACGAATACAAATACTCATTCAAAAGATTATTATAGAAGTGAAGCAACGGGAAAGATAAGCGTTCCAACATCTAACTCAAAAATCATGATTGAAAAAAGTCTATCGCTAACGAAAGAAATTTTTAAACCTTATAAAAATTTTATAAAAGCTGGTGTAATATTGCATAAACTTCAAAGCAATAAGTATAATCAAACCCTAATATTTGATTCACAAAATATTAAAGAAGAATTATATCGACAGAGACTAGATAAGACAATAGATAATATTAATTTAAAAAATGGTCTAGATACGATAAATTGGGGTTCATCAATGATGAAAAAAGAATGGCTACCACGAAGAGAAAAACTATCTAGGATAAAGACAACAAATATAGAAAACATTCCAACTATATATGCTAATTAAAAGTTAGTATAA
Source organism: Prochlorococcus sp. AG-402-G06 (assembly GCA_003277985.1). GTDB lineage: Bacteria > Cyanobacteriota > Cyanobacteriia > PCC-6307 > Cyanobiaceae > Prochlorococcus_B. Next base: position 49,753 of record QCHR01000008.1, on the reverse strand, counting down.
TATTTGACAATGATGCAACATGTTATTATTAAAATAGTGTATCATGGTAAATTAAAATGAATAAAACTAGAAAAAATAATGGAGTTCATAGAATTTTTAGATAGAACAGAAGTTGAAATAATAAAGATAATTGAAATAGCAGGATATAGAACAGCAGAAAATACAAAACTATGTTTACTAAGTGAAAACTATGTAGGTTTTTTAGATAAGCAAAAAAAAGAAATTATCATTTGTACAAGTAACGCAAAGAAGAGAGAGGGATATACGCCTCTAAGAAAGAAAAATATGGATATTTATGAAAGGACGGCATTACATATAAAAAAAGCTTTAAGGCATGAAGCTGTTCATGTCGCACAAGAATGCAATGATGGAAACTTATTAAAAATAGATAAAAAACTATCAATGAACCCATCGAAGAAAAATGCATTGCATGGTTCTAAAATAATATCCGGAGAGGAAGAGAAAGAAAAACAAGCATATATATTAGAAGATAAACCAAGATTAGTAAAAAATGAATTAAGAAAATATTGTCTTTAATAATTAAGTAATTTTAATTGTCCCTAAGTAGTTGAATAGCGTTTAATTTATTACTAAAAATCAAAACCATTCCTGGTTCCAAGTATGAAAGACCAATATAAGTCTTAACAGCTTGTGAGTTCACCAGAGCTGTTCCACACGTTTCAAGAATAAGGACAGGTAGAGTTGAGTTCGATCCCTGCATTCTCTGAAGATCTAGAGATTGCCTTACAGCCAAATTTGCTTTAATAAGTCCAATTTTATTGATAAAATAGGGCCAAAGATCATTAGATAAAGAACATTGATCAATATTAATAGGTGAGGTATTTTTCATTAAACAATAAAACTATAGAAAATTATTTATAACATCTCTGTTGATCTAAATTTAATATGTGTTTTCTCTCGGCGTAGTAAAGTTGCTGAAAATTTATAGCATCATTGTTTAAGTCTTCAAACATGGAAATAACTCTCTGTTCCATATCAGATGAATCACTAGGCTCAGAATCTTCTTGAACAATAAGAGAGGCAATACAGTTTTCAAGAGTTTGTAATCGTTGCATACTCCATGCCTCAATTAGATGTCTACAACGTCTTAGAGATTTTTGTTTTTCAAGAGCCGCGAGAGCTCCACGAATTAGAGACTCGGGGTCACTTAGTGTTGCCAAACGAAGTTCATTAGCCTCTAATAAAGGAGTAAGTTTAGGAAGATGATCATTATCATTAGCCAGAAAGTTGTCTAACAAGGTTTTAATCAAATCAACATCAGCTAATAGATTATTTGAATCATTACAACGATTAATCTTCTCAACAATTTCAGAACCAAATTTTTGTTCCTCAATATTACTTATAGTAGACCATATTGCACGATGATGATTAATTGCAAAATCATCTAAGTCCCTTAGGCGAAGTTCATAACGAATATAAGATCTATAATTAGGACAGTGTATATAAGTAAAAAGTATATCTGCCTCACTTCTTTCTCTAAGACTAACTTCTTGAGGTTTATCAATTTTTTTAGAGCGACCGTGCCATCTTTGACCACTAATTTGATTACGTAAATCTTCCTCTAGTTGTAGAGCAAATCTACCTTGACCTCCACTAAGACGCTGAGCAACCTTCTGTAGATAATGGGTTCTTATCGCGGTTTGAGGTAACTTTCCAAGAAGACTTACTAAGTTGCTAACAGCTTGCTGAAATTGATCAGATTTAGTTAGATCTAAATCCTTTAAAGATTGATCAATTTGCCAATCCATCCAAAGAGGTGATTTTGCCGCTAATGCTTCATATTCAGATGGAGAATTATCCTTAAGGAACTCATCTGGATCTTTACCTGAAGGTAATTGAAGGACTCTTAAATCAAGCTGACCTTGTATAGCTAGGTTTTCTACTTCACTGATAGCTCTATTAGCCGCACGAATTCCAGCATTATCAGAGTCAAAATTCAAGAGGATCTTTTTACTATCGGTAGCACGAGAGAGAAGCGTAATTTGATTTCGACTTAAAGCTGTTCCCAAAGAGGCGACAACATTTGTAATCCCAGAATCATGAAGTGCCATCACATCAAAATATCCTTCTACTACAACTGCATAATCTTTTTTTCTAATGGATAGGGTTGATTTATCTAAACCAAAAAGATTTTTGCCCTTTTCAAAGATTTCAGTCTCAGGTGAATTTAAATACTTAGGTTCTGAGCCATCAAGACTTCGTCCGCCGAAACCAATAACTCTTTTTTGCCTATCGTGAATAGGAACAATTATACGATTACGAAATCTGTCATAGAAACCATTACCACCCTTTCGAGGAACAATTAATCCAGCTGATTCAAGGATTTCAACACTGACTTTTTCTATATCTACAAAATATTTGAGTAATGAGTCCCAATTATCTGGTGCAAATCCAAGCTCAAAATTGATTAGAGTTCCCTCACTTAAATGACGTTTATTTTTAAGATAATGAAGTGCATTTTCTCCACATGGAGCATTTAATTGATTTCTGAACCAACCAGTGGCGATTTTCAAAACACGATAAAGGGTATCTCTACGTGAAAGCTGTTGCTTGAGTCTTTCTTGTTGAGGCCCTTCAACAGTGTCTATTGGTACTTGATATTTTTTTGCCAACTCAAGAACAACATCACTAAAACTTTGTCTCTGAAACTCCATTAAAAATTTAATGGCATTTCCACCAGCTCCGCATGAAAAACAATAATAAAATTGCTTGCCAGGAATTACTGACATTGAAGGTTTACTATCATCATGAAAAGGGCATATTCCAACGTATTCTTTACCTTTTTTCTTTAGGACGACGTGTTCACCCACTACATCAACAATATCTACACGCTCTTTTACAGACTCAATTGTCCTAGGATGTAGTCGAGCAGAAGCCATATGATAATTTTAATTGATCTTTAAATATTTAGTTAAGAGATTTAGAAATTGAGAGAAAAACAACTTACAGATGAATTTATTTTAGATAAAAATTTAAAAGGGATCAAATTTTTAATAGGAAGCGGTTTGGCATTTAGCCTTATGAGTGTTTGTGTTAAAGCGATTGGAGAGAGGATACCAATTTCAGAACTTGTTTTTGCTAGGGCTACAATAAGCATAATAATAACAAGATTTTTCTTATATAAAAACAAAATTAACCCTTGGGGGTATCAGAAAAGATTACTAATTATAAGAGGTTTACTAGGAACATCTGCACTATTTTGTATCTTCAAAGCCCTAACAATATTACCCATCGCAACAGCAACAGTAATACAATACATTTATCCAACTTTTACAGTGATATGTGCCTACATACTTTTAAAGGAATTTATATTAAAGAGAATAGTATATTCAATCATTATTGGTTGGATAGGAATTGTTTTAGTTAGCCAGCCAGAATTCACCACGAATAGTAATATTCAAGAAACAATATTAGCAATAATCATCGCTATATTTGGCGCATTAATGACATCATTAGCTTATATATGTGTAAGAAAACTTTCTTCCAAAGAACACCCTCTTGTTATAATTTACTACTTTCCTTTAGTTTCTATCCCCTTATCTATTCCTTTTATTATTAATGATTTTGTATTGCCATCGGGAAACGATTGGTTATGGATAATAGGTATTGGTATTTTCACACAGATTGGTCAACTCTGTATAACAGAGGGTTTAAGACTGCTACCAGCTAGTCAAGCAACATCCCTAAATTATTCACAAGTTATCTTTGCAAGTATATGGGGAGTATTGCTTTTCAAAGAAACAATAACAACTTCCATTTACTTAGGTGGTTTTTGCGTACTTATTTCCACTATTATTAGTATGAGTGCATCCAAAATCTCACAAGAGAAAATATGAATTGTAAATCTTTAATTTTTTCAATGGTTCTTATTTGTACTGGATCAACATCGACTCTTGCAGATGATTATCAGCGAGGTTACTCATCAAGCAGAACTTGCACAAGAAACGAATATAGAGAAGAATATATTCCAGGGACAAGAAAGGATCCTGGATATGTAAAAAAATGGGAAGAAACAGTAGAAGTCCCATGTCCAGGTAGTGGCTCAAAAAGCAATATTAATACTGAATTCGATAACAATGATTGCTCTGAGGGAAAAATTGCAGGAGGTATTTTAGGGGCTGGATTTGCTACAGCAATATCGAGAGGGAAAGATCGTTGGTGGGCAATTCCTGCTGGACTAGTAGGAGGGTCAATGGTTGGCTGTCAGATTGATGGTGGTTGAGTATATTTGATATTCTCAGAAATTTAATCAAAATAAATAATGATTGGCTGGTTAAAAGGTGAAATAGTAAATTCCTGGAAAATATCCACCAGAAAAGGAATTGTCCTAAATGTTGGTGGTGTTGGTTATGAAATACAACTTTTACCAAAATACTCTAGTAAAGCCGAAAATTCTAATGAGATTGAATTATGGATTCACCAAATTGATCGGGAGGATGGCTCAAACTTATATGGTTTTATAGAGGTTAATCAAAGAGATTTATTTCGGGAAATCATTAGTGTAAATGGTATAGGTCCACAAATTGGCATGGCCTTGTTGGAGGACTTTGAGGTTTCTCAATTAGTTAATGCAATAGAAAATAAAGAATCTGATTTATTAACAACAACTCAAGGGATAGGTAAACGTATCGCAGATCGATTAATAGTTGAGCTAAGAAGTAAACTTCAAAGATTTATAGATAATAATGAAACAATTAATGACAAAAAAGAAGACATAGAGAATAATAACTTTTCTAAATATATTGATGAAATATATTTAATTCTAAAGTCTCTTGGCTATGTAGACAATGAAATAAAAGATTCGATTAAAATAATAACAACCAACGAAAAAGAAAATTCTTTTTTATTAAATACCCTGTCTGGAGAGGGAAAAGCAGAGATGATGGATAAACATCTCAAAGAGATTCTTATGAAATTGAGTGAAAAGAGTACTTGATAGAAGGCTAGGGATTAAATTAGACTTGAAAGATAAGAAAAGCTAAATCAAATGTCACTTGGCACAGAAGAGAAACAAAAGCTAATCAACACACATCAAGTACATCCAACTGATACTGGTTCAGTAGAAGTTCAAGTTGCGATGCTTACAACAAGAATCTCAAAATTAAGCAAACATCTTCAGGGAAACATTCATGATTTCTCCTCAAGACAAGGATTGCTTAAAATGATTGGACAGCGCAAAAGACTTTTAGGTTACGTTCGAACCAAAAGTGAAAAAAGATATACAGAGCTTATAGAAAAATTAGCTATTAGAGGATAATGACTGGTATAAGATTGCTAGAAGCTAATGAAAGGTGCGAAAAAAAACAAAAAGGACAAACCTAAAGAAGTAAAAATAGGATTCTCCAGCGATAATTCCGCGCCGAAAATAGTTGAGAAGAAATCTTCAAAAAGTACTAGTAAGAAATCAGGTATACCAAGCTATGTAGCAAATAGAATGGCAAGAAGAATAGCCTTTACCACAGGTATTCCAACCCTTAGTGGCATGGGAGTATTTATTGGGAGTTATTTTTTAATAAGCAAAGGTATTGCTGAAATATCTCCAACTGTCACTCTTGTTAGCTCAGCGATTTGTTTCCTTGTTGGCTTATTAGGATTAAGTTATGGAATACTATCCGCAAGTTGGGACTTTAATCCAGGAAGCTTTTTAGGTTTTGAAAACATAAAGCCAAACATCAATAGGATGAAAGATGCATTTAAAACTACTCAAAAAGATATTGCTAATTAAAAATAAGATTTAAATTACAAGACTTTGACTTGTTCTCGCAATAAAAGAATTCTTAGACAAAGAATCTAAAGCCATTTCAGTATCCTTTACACAAAATTGATCGCCTAACCTGACATACCTAGTATTATCATTATCCTTAAGACAAGCCACAACAGGGATACGAACACCTAATTCATTTCTAGCAGGTCTATTATTTGAAAGACATTCTCTTAATTTGTGCTGAATATTGATATCTGTAGCTTGATCAGGACGAAGATCAATCAAGAGAAATCTTAAATCGTCAATTTCACGACAATCGTCAATAAGCAATTGAACAGTATCATCTCTCCTATCTACACTACCCCATATCAATAACCTAGTTTCAACCATCAAATGATCAGATAACCTTTCATAACTTTTTGGGAAAACAACCGCTTCACAAGAACCAGTTAAATCCTCAAGTTGAATAATCGCCATCCTGTCACCTTTTCTAGTTGTGACTTCTCTCATCTCTGGAATCATTGCAATAACACTTACCTTTGACTTATCCTTCTGATCTTCTAAAGACCCAAGGCTGATAGGCGCAATCAATTTTGCAGGTTCTGAAAGTTGCTTTAAAGGATGATCAGATAGATAAAAACCAACATGTTCTTTTTCTAATTTAAGCTTGTCTGAAGGAGGATACTCGTTGACTTCTTTAGCCTTTGGAGCGGATGAATAATCATCAGTCGATGACGATTCACTATTTATAGAAGAAGAAAGATCAAAAAGATTACCTTGTCCGCTAGTTCTATCTTTTGCTCTAGAAGAAGCCCATTCAATAGTTAAATCCAAATCAGCAATAAGTTGAGCTCGATTTGCATTCTCATCAAGACAATCAAGAGCTCCAGAATGGATCAAAGCCTCAAGGCCTCTTCGGTTGACGGCACCAAGTGAAATTCGATCACAAAATTGTGCTAAAGAAGTAAATTCTCCATCTTCATCTCTAGAAGTAATAATTTTTCTAATTGCACCTTCGCCTAAATTTTTGACAGCTGAAAAACCAAAAAGAATTGAATTTTCTTTTGGAGTGAAATCAACCCCAGAGGTATTTATATTTGGAGGCATGACGTTTATGCCCATTGAATTACAGTTGGAAATATATCTTTGAACCTTGTCAGCCGATCCAGCATTAACTGTAAGCAATGCCGCCATATAAGCGACAGGATAATGTGCTTTTAAATAAGCAGTCTGATAAGTAACTGCTCCATAAGCGGTGGAATGACTTTTATTAAAGCAATATTCAGCAAATAAAACCATTTGATCAAATAACTGTTCAGCAATAATTGAAGAAACGCCATTATTAACAGCACCGTCAACAAAGAGGTTTCTATGACGTTGCATTTCAGATACTTTTTTCTTACCCATCGCCCTTCTTAATAAATCTGCTTGACCAAGCGAATATCCCGCTAAATCTTGTGCGATCTTCATTATCTGTTCTTGATAAACCATGATTCCATAAGTCTCACTTAAAATAGGCTCTAGTGACTGATGTTGAAAATCAATACTCTCCTTACCATGTTTTCTATTAATAAATTTAGGAATTAATCCTGCATCAAGAGGACCTGGACGATAAAGGGCAAGAATTGAAGAAATATCCTCAAGAGATGAGGGTTTTAGATCTTTTACTATTTGTCTCATTCCGCTAGATTCAAGTTGAAAAATTCCTTCTAAATCACCTCTAGAAAGTAATTCAAATGTTTTTTCATCAGTGAAAGGCAAAGAATCAGGATCTAATCTCTCACCAATTGATTTCTCAACTAAATTAATTGTCTTTTCTATCATTGTAAGATTTCTAAGTCCTAAAAAGTCCATCTTCAAAAGGCCAAGAGATTCAATATCTTCCATAAAATATTGAGTGATTATTTGACCATCGTTATTTCTCTGAAGGGGAACTAAATTATCAAGTGAATTAGCCGCAATAACCACACCTGCTGCATGCACACCAAAAGTCTTGTTTGTTCCTTCTATCCTCATTGCCATATCAACCCATTTCTTTACTCTTGAATCATTATTGTATTTTTCATAGAATTCCTTACTGGGCGATTCCTTTGAAATCATAGATGATAATTTTGCAGGCTTACCCCTTACAACTGGAATTAATTTAGCTAATCGATCTGCATCTCCATAGGGAATATCAAGTACTCGAGCAACATCTTTCAAAACAGCCTTAGAAGTCATTCTGTTAAATGTAATTATCTGAGCAACTTTGTCTTCGCCATATTTTTTAGTAACATAATCTATAACTTCGCCACGTCTTTCAATACAAAAGTCAGTATCAATATCAGGCATTGACTTCCTCTCAGGATTGAGAAATCTTTCAAATAACAATCCATTTTCAACTGGATCAATATTAGTTATATGAAGAGAAAAAGCCACTAATGATCCAGCAGCTGAACCCCTACCTGGGCCTACAGGAATGTTTTGATCTCTTGCAAATTTTATATAATCCCATACAACAAGAAAATATGTAGGGAACCCCATTTCTTCTATCACATTTAACTCATACTCAAGTCTTTCTTTATAAGCAGATGGAAAATTATCAAATTTGGAAATATCTAATATCTTTTTCAAACCATTGATAGTTATCTCTTTAAGATAATCGATTGGTTTATATCCATTAGGTATGGGAAAATTTGGCATCTTATAAGTACCTAAAATACTATATTCTTCAACCTTATTTGATAGTTTTATAGTATTTTCTATTGCACTATTTATGACATTATTTTCTAAGTGATCAGTAAATAGACTTCTCATTTCTTCCTCAGATTTAATATATTCAGTGCCTGTATATCTTAATCTTTTGTGATCACTAATCAACTTACCCGTCAACACACAAATCAATGCATCATGAGCTTCAATATCATTTTTTGATACATAATGTGCATCATTTGTTGCTATAATTTGAATATCAAGTTCATCGGATATTTTAACTATTTCACTATTAACAATTCTATCCTCAATTGATCCGTGGTCTTGGATTTCAAGATAAAAATCATCACCCAAGATTTCTTTATACCAAGCTGCCACTTCCCTAGCTATATCATTTCTTCCTTTTAATATTGCTTGTGGGATTTCACCGCCTAGACAAGCTGTTGAACATATTAATCCCTCACTGTATTTTTTAAATAAAGCCTTATCTATACATGGTCTTGAAAATATACCTCTTCCCCTTACACCGTTTAGATGACTAAGCGTCGTTAATTTTACGAGATTTTCATAGCCAGTTTGGTTTTTCGCAACAACAACAAGATGATATCTTTTCTCTTTTTTTGGCTGTGGGTCATCAATTGAACCATTGATAACATACATCTCATTTCCAATAATTGGCTTTATATTTGCTGCCTTACATAACTTCAATAATTCAATCGCCCCATACATTACCCCATGATCAGTAAGGGCTATAGCTGGCATACCCAATTCCTTTGCCCTTTGAACCATTAAAGGGAGTTGACTGGCTCCATCAAGAAGGCTGTAATCACTGTGATTATGAATTGGAACAAAACCCATAAATATTCCACGAAGCTACGCTGGATATAGTGTAGCGATAATTCTGTGCTCCACATGAAGTGGTTTAACCTTTATAACGTGAAATCTGTTTTAGGTCTATTTTTATAAACTTCAGCAGCTTTTTCAAATTGACTACCTACCTGAAGAATCTTACCTTCTTCAAAAACATTACCTATTAATTGTAAGCCTATTGGCAAGCCAGATTTATCAAAACCACATGGGATGCTGATAGCAGGCAAGCCAGCTAAATTAGCTGGAATGGTTAATAAATCCGATAAATACATTGCCATAGGGTTATCAATATTATCTCCTGAACCAAAAGCAGTAGTTGGAGCTGTTGGAGCCAATAATACATCTACTTTTTTGAAAGCATCATCAAAATCTCGACGTATTAAAGTTCGAACTTGCTGGGCCTTCTTGTAGTAAGCATCAACATAACCAGCAGATAGTGCGTAAGTTCCTATGAGAATTCTTCGTTTAACTTCACTTCCAAAACCAAGTGCTCGACTTTTGGATGTCATTTCGATGAGTGTCTGTGAATCTTCAGAGCGGAATCCATATTTGACACCGTCATATCTAGCTAAATTCGCTGAAGCTTCAGATGGGGCAATAACGTAATAAGTAGCAATTCCATCATTAAATCTAGGACAAGAAACATTAATTATCTCTGCACCTAAGTTTTCGAGCAGAGAAGCAGCACTAAGAACAGATTCTTTAACATCAGAGGCTAAACCTTCATGTTCAAAACAGTTATCAATCAAGCCAATTTTCATGCCCTTAATTGACTTAGATAAGGTATCTAAATAATTCGGAACAGGAACGTCAACAGTAGTTGAATCAAACTCATCTTTGCCTGAGATAACTTGCAAGATTTCTGCGGCATCAGAAACATTATTTGCAAAAGGGCCAACCTGATCTAAGGAACTAGCAAAAGCTATTAATCCCCATCTACTTACTCGACCATAAGTTGGTTTCATACCAACAACTCCACAGAATGAGGCGGGTTGTCGAATTGAGCCGCCGGTATCAGATCCAAGCGAGCCATAACATAATTCGGCAGCGACAGAAGCTGCGCTGCCTCCTGAACTTCCTCCAGGAACTTTGGTTATGTTCCATGGATTTAAAGTAGGACCAAATGCAGAGGTTTCAGTAGAACTGCCCATCGCAAATTCATCCATATTTGTCTTGCCAATCATTATTGCTCCTGCGTTCAAAAGCTTTTTAGTAACTGTTGACTCATATGGTGGGACAAAGTTGCTCAAAATTTTGCTTGCGCAAGTTGTCTTAATTCCTTTTGTGCAAAGGTTGTCTTTGAAAGCCAATGGTATTCCTGACAAAACAGGGAAACTGCCCCCAGAGGCAATTTGTTTATCTATATGTTCAGCATCAATTAATGCCTTATCAGTATTAACAGTTAAAAAAGAATTCAGAGTTGGATCTAATTTCTGTATTCGATTTATTTTTTCTTGAACAAGCTCTTTGGAAGAGACTTCACCACTTTTCAATTTCTGGCGTAAGTCTGCAAAAGTCATTATTAAATTATAAAAAAAATATTTTTAAGCTTATGACGTAAGAGGCTCGTTACGGCGACACCTAATTAAACTATGATTTATTTCCTGCGGTGACTCTGCAGAAAGATCTGCTACAAATCCATTTAATCTGACTTTCAAACTACGACGAGTGAGAAATGGACCAAACCAATAAGTTACCTCAGGTTGAATTGTCTCAACCTTGGCCCACCAGGCCAAGCCAAAACTATTACCTAAGCTTCGAAGAGCCCTAATGGGACCCATAAGTAAACTGCATTTAATTTATTATACTTTCTTGACCATAAATTTATCAAATAAAAAAGGAATTTTATGTTCACTTGATGATGAAACATATATTTGAAATCAAAAAGTATTGAGTATAAAAACCTGTGGTTGAAGTAATTAATAATGTAATTTGATTATGAAATTCAAAAAATCCCAATAAAACTATAAAAAATATACGCTTCTATTTTTGGCTAAATTTAAAGAGATTAGTTATTATTTTCAGTTGAAATCTGAGGTTTCAATAATCTAGGAGAAGGGTCCTGTCCGGAGATTGTGCGCATCCATCTGGATCTAGCTACTTCATATAAGAAAATAGACGTGGCTACTGAGGCATTTAGGCTTGTAGTGACGCCTTTAAGAGGAATTCTTACCAACTGGTCACACAACCTTCTAGTTATGAGAGAAATTCCTTTATCTTCAGACCCAACAACCACTACTAACGGGCCTTGAAGTTTGATTTCAGACAAAGTTGAAGGTCCTTCCTCAGCGAGGCCAACAACGGTATAACCTTCATCTTTCAATTTTTCCAAAGACCTATTTAAATTTACAACTCTTGCCACTGGCAAATGTTCCAGGGCTCCAGCAGCAACTTTTGCAACGGATCCCGTTAAGCCTGCACTGCGTCTTTGTGGAAGAATTAATCCGTGGGCGCCAAGAGCTTCGGCAGATCTAATTATTGCTCCAAGATTCTGAGGATCAGTTAAACCATCTAAAGCCAACAGCAAAGATGAATCACCAAAAGCTTTGCAAGCATCTATTAGATTTTTCAAGTCATGCGTTTTTGATGCGGCTACTTGTAAAACTATTCCTTGATGAACTGCTCCATTAGTGAGCTGGCCAAGCCTAGACCAAGAAACTTCTTCAACCAAGACACCAGATGCTTTTGAATCTTTGAGAAGTTGAAAAAACTTTGGTGCACTTCGTAATTCAGAAGTACACCAAATTCTATGAATTGGTCTTCCGCCCAAAAGAGCTGCCTCAGTGGAATGTCGGCCCCAAATCAAATCATCACTTAAAGTTTTAGTAAAGCTTTCAGAAAATGAAAGAGGTTCTTTATTTTCTAATTTTCTGAAATTATTAGTTTCCTGAGAATTTTGATTTCTATATGAGAAATTAGACGATTTTCTCTCAAATCGATTAGATCCTCTGAAATTATTAGTTTCCTGAGGATTTTGATTTCTATATGAGGAATTAGACGATTTTCTCTCAAATCGATTAGATCCTCTGAAATTGTTAGTTTCCTGAGAATTTTGATTTCTGTATGAGGAATTAGACGATTTTCTCTCAAACCGATTAGATCCCTTGTAATTGGAAGTTGACTGATTACTATTTCTTGATCTTTCTAAAGATTGATTTTCTAATGAATTCTGATTCGATTGATCGGAGGAAAGACGATTAACTTTGTTATTTGATCTTCTCCGATCAGAAAAGTTGGACCTTTTTGAATCATTATCTTGACGATAATAATTACTACTTCGTTTATTAAAAGAAGAGTTTTTTGAATTCCTTGTATCTTTATTAAAGCGATAACTCATTTTATAAGAACAATTTTCTAGTTAATGGGTCGATCAAGAAGATCGAATAAATCAGCAAGCCGATTTGGATTTTTTAAAAACAACCATCCAACAATAGTCTCAAATCCGGTAGCAATTGCATATGTGGCTGCATCTACATTTTTAGGACCTCTTCCAGCTTTATTTCTACCTTTTCTAAGAAAATCCTTTTCCGTATCTGTAAGGAATGGCTCTATTTTGCTGATTGCCTTGGCTTGACTGAATGCATTTACCTCATTAACGACAGCCTTATGAAGATCCTTTGATCTCATTGGACTACTGCAAAATCTCAACCTGTGATGCATTTCCCATACAGCATCACCCAACCAAGCTAATTGCAAAGGGCCCAATCCATCTGGAGAGATGGTTGATTTATGAGAGCGAATCCAATCAGTCAAACTGATAATTTTCCTATTGCAGTATTTAAATCAGGTGCCAGATGAAGGAATTCTTCTAAGCGAACAAGCTTAATTGTTTGTACGACTCTAGGGTTTCCAACAACGTTAAAAGCTCTTTTAGACTGAGTACATTTTTTAGCTGCTTGAACCATTGCACCTAGTCCACAAGAATCAATGAAATCGATATTAGTTAAATCAATAACAACTGATTGTTGATTGGAAGCTAAAACTTCATTGATATATGTAGTGAATTGCTTCTCAGAATAGGCATCTAGTTGCCCAGTGAAATTTAACACCAAACAACCATTTTGCTGGTTAAAACCACCTCTAAGAGAAACAGTAAGTCGTTGTAATTCAGCTATGGGATTAGTCCCCTATTACTTCATGATGGAAGTGTAGTGATAGAAACCAAATTAATCCACGATTCTTCGTCGTTCTTCTATTAAGGTTACGAAATGATTAAAATGGTGATCAGCATCGTGAGGGCCAGGGCTAGCCTCCGGGTGGTATTGAACACCAAAGAAAGGCCTATCTATTACTGAAATAGCAGCTACTGTTTGGTCATTTAAATTGAATCTGGTGATTTTTATTTGTTTGGAATTTAAAGATTTTGCATTTAATGCAAAACCATGGTTTTGACTTGTAATTTCAACTTTTCCATTTAAACCACATGGGTGATTCAACCCTCTGTGTCCATAGGAAAGTTTAAAAGTTTTTCCTCCAAGAGCTAATCCAAGAATCTGATGACCTAGGCAGATTCCAAAAACAGGGAGTTTTTCGTAATCAATTAAATTTTTAGCAAGTTGAATTCCTGTATCAACTGTAGATGGATCACCAGGTCCATTCGAGAGAAAGACACCCTCAGGAGATAAAGCTAAAACATCAGAAATTAATGCATTTGCTGGCAAAACAGTCACTTCACAACCATGGGCAACTAATCGATCCAATATCGATTGCTTTATACCAAAATCTATAGCAACAACATTGTATGGTTTTGTTTTTATATTTTTAATTCTCTTATCAAATAAAACAGGACAACTTGAATCAACCTTAAAAGAGCTTTTTGTTGTTACTTTGTCGACAAGATTCAGTCCACTCATTGAAGGTGATTTCTTTAAAACTGAAAGTAATTCAGATACTGAATAATGAGACTCAGATGAAATAATTCCATTCAAAGTTCCAGTTTCTCTAAGATGTCTGACTAGTGCTCTCGTATCTATCCCATGAATTCCAACAACATTTTCATTCTTTAACCAGTCTTCAAAAGATAATTCATGCCTCCAGTTACTGGGAGTTTCTGATATTTGACGAACAATCACACCTTTAACAGAAGGATGTGATGATTCATTATCCTCAGAATTTACTCCTGTATTACCAATCTCTGGGTAGGTAAAAGTAATAAGCTGACCAAAATAACTAGGATCCGTAATAACTTCTTGATATCCTGTCATGCCAGTATTAAAAACAACTTCTCCAGAAATAGTCCCAACTGCACCAAAAGATATTCCTTCAAAATAGGTCCCATCCTCTAATAACAATATTGCGGAGCTATCAGTATCAAAAAACATAAGAAATACAGTTTATTAGATTAAAAAATTAAGCGGCTAAAAAATCCCTTAACTTCGTAAAAAGAAGCCATGATTTATCTGTATTTAAACAATCTAAAGATCTTTTAACACCTAAAGATAAATCATTCTCAGCTCCTGATACCCACAAAACAAGAGCGGTATTTAATGCTACGACTTCTTTGTGATATTTATTTCCTTCTCCCTTAAGTAAAGACATCAAAATATGAGAATTGGTTTTTAAATCATCACCTTTCAAATTTTCATTAGAGATTTCAGTAAGTCCAAGATCACTAGGATTAATAATTTCAGATTTGATGACATCTCTATCTAAGAAACGAAATTGGTTAGACCCAGCTAGTGAAGCCTCATCAAGACCACCTGCACCATGTACTACTACAGCTCTTTTAAGCCCCATTTCTTTTAAAGCTACTGATATTGGATCTAGCAGATCAACTTTGGCTACTCCCAATACTTGAGACTTTGGTCTAAATGGATTAACTAATGGACCCAGCAAATTAAAAATGGTTCTAACTCCTAAACTTTTTCTTAAAGGAGCAAGATTTACCAATGCAGGATGCCAAGAAGGGGCAAAAAGAAATGTAATACCAAAAGTCCTTAAAGCTTCAACAACTTTTTCGGAAGAAACATTTAAAGGTAATCCTAAATTTTCTAATACATCAGCTGATCCAACCTTGCCACTTGCACTTCGATTTCCATGTTTAGCGATTTTCACGCCTAAAGCAGCTGAGACAAAAGCAACTGCTGTAGAAATATTGAAGGTGTTAGCTCCATCTCCACCAGTTCCACAGGTATCAACCAAATCAAACGATGGTAAATCTGAAGGCGTTGTTGAGGCATCTTGAAGGATCTTTGCCATCGCTGATAGTTCATCACCGGAAACCCCCTTTGCTCTAAATGCTGCTAAAAATGCTCCGGTTTGAACTGGCTCAACTTTATTTTCGAGCCATGAATTCATTAAATAATTAGATTGATCTTCAGTTAAATCATTGGCTGAAAGAAGTGATTCGAGAATTACTGAAAAAGTTATAGGATTTAATGGGGTCATTTATTCAGAAAAAAGCTTGAAAGCAATGCCTTTCAGGCAGAATATTTTTAAAAACTTAATCATTAATATATCAACTCTAGAAGTAGTTTAAATAAAAAAATAATTTCCTAACATTAAGCTTGGGAAGAATCTGAGGTATCAAATCCAGAACCAACGTTATCAGGACTTGAATGACTTGTAGGACGAAATCCCTCTGACCAAAGTTTTCTTGTTATTGCCTCTAATTTGTCTCGATTAATGCTCCATTTTTTTAATAATTTTTCCATGTCAGAATTAAGATCTTCCGCACCTCTGAAATCTTGATATCGAATTATTAATCTAGCTAATTCAACAAAATTATTAGAAGTTGGAGAATCTATCGCACATAAACGATCAAGATTCTCACGGTCTGTTGAATAGAGCGGATGATTTTGAGCTTCGTTCATAAATTAGTTAAATTGAATTTTGCTCACGTCCATGGGCTTATATTAACTAGGTTAAAGGGCATATTAATAAAAGAATGGCTGCATTAAGACTAGATCTAATAAAAAACTATTTGAGACCCCATAAGAGAGATCTGATAATAGGTGCTTTCTGTCTGATTTTTGTAAATATCCTAAGTGTTGCTATTCCAATGGAAGTTAGAAATATCGTTGATGATCTAAAAGAAGGATTTACATTTTCATATGTCTTGAATAAGTCGACATGGTTAATACTCTTAGCAACAATAATGGGAGGGGTAAGGTTGATATCCCGGCAACTGGTATTTGGAGTTGGTAGACAAGTAGAAGTTTCATTAAGACAAAAATTATTTGATCGTATGTTGGAACAGGACCCTGGATGGGTCCAAACAATAGGTACTGGAGAAGTCATAACAAGAGCCACCAGCGATTTAGAAAACATTCGAAGATTGCTTGGTTTTACGGTTCTTAGCCTTACAAACACACTATTGGCATACACATTCACATTGCCAGCAATGCTGTCAATCGATCCTCTTTTAACCTTTTTTGCAATATCCGTCTATCCCGTTTTACTTGGGACCGTTGGATTGTTTGGTGGAAGAATGGTTAAACAGAGAAAGCGTCAACAACAAGCATTATCAGAATTAAGTGAATTAATACAAGAAGATTTATCTGGCATCAGCGCCATTAAAATTTATGGTCAAGAAAAGGCTGAACAAGAAGCATTCAAGAAATTAAATATTAGATATAGAGACGCTGCAATTAACCTTGCAAGAACAGCAAGTACTTTATTTCCACTACTTCAAGGTCTATCATCAATATCTTTGCTTCTTCTTATTGGAATTGGAAGTGGCCAACTAATCAATGGAAGTCTTACTGTTGGAGGCTTAGTAGCTTTAATTCTTTATGTAGAAAGACTTGTTTTTCCAACAGCCTTACTAGGTTTTACGCTTAATACCTTTCAACTAGGCCAAGTAAGTTTAGAAAGAGTAGAAGAGCTACTAAATAATGAACCAACTATCAAGGATAAAGATAAGACTATAAATATAACTAAACCTATTTCAGGAAAATTAGAAGCAAGAAATCTTTCAATAAAGTATGAAGATTCTCCCAGGAAAATACTTGATAAAATTTCTTTTAAAATAAAACCTGGAGAAATAGTTGCCTTAGTAGGACCAGTAGGTTGCGGTAAAACAACATTAGCAAGAGCTCTAGGAAGAATGATAAAAATAGATGATGGCACATTGTTTTTGGACGATAACGATGTAATGGACTTAAAGCTAAAACAGTTAAGAAGTAATATCGCTCTAGTCCCTCAAGAGGGATATCTTTTTACAGAAACACTTTCAGAAAATATTAAATACGGGGACCCAGCTGCTTCAACAGAGAAAGTCCAGGAATCAGCCTATGAAGCGCGGATGACAGATGACATAAAAGGTTTTCCAGATGGACTTAAAACACTTGTCGGTGAAAGGGGGATAACTCTAAGCGGCGGACAAAGACAAAGAACAGCTTTAAGTCGAGCGTTATTAGTGGATTCAAAAATAATTGTTCTTGATGATGCCTTAGCAAGTGTGGACAATAAGACTGCTTCGGCAATACTTCAAACAATAAAAAATCAATATAGTAAGACGGTATTAATGATTAGTCATCAACTTTCAGCGGCGGCTGCGTGTGATCGCATATTAGTAATGAATGATGGAAAAATTGTACAAGAAGGAACTCATCAATTCTTAATTAATAAAGAAGGTTTGTATAAAAGCATGTGGGAGAGAGAAAAAGCTAAAGAGCAAATTCAATCAGATGATTAATCATTACTTATTAAAGTTTTTTAATCAATTCGATCTAAATAAGATATAAGCTAGAAAAACAATTATGTTCATTGAGATAATCATGAAATCATGAGCGCACTAACAAAATATAAACTTATTTGCGACCTTGCATTTGGTGATATATACATTCAAATCCTTGCATGGATGGGTGTAATTTTTGTAAGTCTTGCTGCAGGGCTTGCACTAATGGGCTCGTCAAGACCAATTTTTGCACTTTTAGGTGTGGGTTTAATCCTTGTGTTAAGTCTCCCTTTTTTATTATTTGCATTTGTTACTACACTAATAAATCATATAAAAATAGAAACTATAAATTAAAGTTATGCTTAAAAAGCTAATTGAATATTTAACACTAATAATTGATAAGCTATATATTGATAAAAGTTCAGAAAAGCCAAACAAGACAGTGCTGCATACAATATTAAAGAATGATCTAACAGCAAAACTAAAAGATAATGAGCAAGAAATACTTTTTGGATGTGGGTGTTTTTGGGGGGCAGAGAAAGGCTTCTGGAGACTTCCAGGCGTAATCACAACTGCCGTAGGATATGCCGGTGGCGAGAAGAAAAGCCCAAGCTATAGGGAGGTATGTTCTGGCCTAACAGGTCATACCGAAGTCGTACGAGTCGTTTGGAATAATAATGAAATTGATCTAAGCGACTTACTAAAGTTATTTTGGGAATGCCATGACCCAACACAAGGCAATCGCCAGGGGAACGATAGTGGAAGCCAATATAGATCAGCAATTTATACGACAAGCAAAGATCAACTAAATAAAGCAATAGAAAGCAAAAATAGCTATCAAAAAGAACTAAAAAATAATGGTTATGGAACAATTACTACAGAGATTGTGAATGATATTAAATTCTATTTTGCAGAGGACTATCATCAACAATACTTAGCAAAGCCTGGCAGCAGACCATATTGCTCTGCGATGCCAACTAAGGTAAAATTGAAAGATTTTAGTGGGGCAAACTTTAAACTAAATGAAAAAATTTGGTCATACTATAATTGGGATATAAGTCATTGTATTCTTAGAGGGGAAAATACACCAATTGAATCAAATTAATAATGAATGATCAATTACCAGATAGAACTGTTTTGCTAATTATATTTGCTACATTATTGTTAGTGTTTTTTTTAGTATTTAGCTTTAAATCAACGAAAATTGAACAAGAAAAAACAATACAATGGATGGATAGTTCTTTAAATACTGAATATGATTATACAAGCTGAAAAAAATAAATCTTACCTTGGATTATGAATTCCGAAAAAAATGAGAAATAAAAATTTTGAAAAAAGTTTAGAAAGGGCTCGGATAAACTTATACAATATTCTTGCAATTTTAATTGTAATTATTCCAGAATACTTTGCTGAATTAATCTATTCAATCGAAGTATCGCAACATAAAGATATTTTGCCAAAGGAGGGAGATGCCTGGGAAAATGACACTGAATTAAAACTTTCAAAGATGAATATCTACGATTTAAGATTAACGGCTAAAAGACTTTCTATTCATGGATATTCTAATGAAAACAGGAATTCACTTATTCGAAGAATAAATAGAAAGTCAAAGAAAATAATTAAATTGAAATCATCAAAAATTTAGAATATCCACAAGAGAATATGATAAGTTGAAAAAACGGGACGTAGCGCAGCTTGGTAGCGCACCACTTTGGGGTAGTGGGGGTCGTGGGTTCAAATCCCGCCGTTCCGATAACAGTAACTGTATTCCTAATCAGAGTCTTTAACTAAAGATTGAATTAATTTCGTTGTACTAATCAGAACTGCTAAAAAAACGAAGAGAGTTAAAAAAATAATTAACGCAAAAAGTAATGGTGATATATCAATCTCTCCAAAAGAAACAATAAATAAGTCAGCTAAAAGTTTCATCAAAAACAAATAAATATAATAAATCAATAATAAGGCAAAGAATATAGAAAAAAAATATTTATAAAGTTGAAAAAATAAAGATCCCAAAAGCCAAACGATAATACACAAAAACAAAAGTATTATTTTTAGCTAGGAACCTAAGAAAAAAGTCAATAGCAACTAATGAAGAAAAGAAGGATGATATAATGCCAATAATTATAGGTATAATATCTATTGAAGATAATGTTTTGAATAAAGTAAACAATTCAACAAGTCCTGAAATAGAAATAGCGGGGATACCAACTAGGAAAGAAAGTCTAGCGGCAGTTATTCTTTCAATACCCGAAAACAAAGCTGAGGTCAAAGTTATACCAGATCTTGAAACACCAGGGAATATAGCTAGAGATTGAGCAATGCCTAACAAAATAACATCTTTTAAATTAATATCATTAAATAGCTTATTTCTTTTACCGTAAATTTCTGAAAAAGCTAGCAATAGTGCCATAAGAATGGATGTAACAGCTATGAAAAACAACCCTCTGAAGTTCGAATCGGAATAATTTGGCCAATATAATTTAATAATAAAGCCAAGAATACATATTGGCATACTGGCTATAAAGATAAAAGTAGAGAGTCTTGTATTATCGTCTTTGAAAACTTTTCTGTGATTAAAAATAGCACAAAAAGAATAAATAATTGTATTAATTTGATCTCGAAAATAATAGATAATGGCAATTGCACTTCCTAATTGTATAGAAGCAGAAAATGAGGCACCAGGATCATTCCATCCCAAAAGATAAGGAACAACTTTTACATGAGCTGTACTACTAATTGGGAAAAACTCTGTAAAACCTTGAATAATGCCTAAGAAAAATGATTTAAAGTAAATAAATACATAAGGACTAATTTCTTCAGGCATATTCTGAAAATAATAAAAACACAATCACGATAATTTTCTTGAAATTTCAATTAGTATAGAGATTAATACAAAAATAAATCATGGGTAAAAAAATTATATTCTCATTAATTGTTGTTCTAACATCATTCTCTTGTTTACAAGGAAAGGCTAAAGCAGATTACTGGTTAGTAATAGGTAGCTATAGACAAGGCCCTGGAGGGAAACCACAAGTAAGTGGTATCACGAGTCCATCATTATTTGCTATGCCAATTGGGACAGAAAGGATGTGTATGGAAGCTGGAAAAAAAATTGAAAATGAAATCTACAAACCCGTCTGGCAATTTGATAGCAAATGGACATGCATCAAAAATTCAAGTAATTAAAAGTAACTCCAAAGTTTAGCTAAAGATTGGATCGGAAAATCACTATCTCTGTACATCATGAGCGCATCCATCTCCTTCATAATCATCGCTATTGTAATATCCATTCTTTGTACCAAAAAAAACGGCAGAGATAACAAAAGGTACTGCTACAAAAATTAAAAAATCAGATAAATTCAATTTGCTTTATTCCAATTATATAGACATAATCTAACAAAAAAATAGTTTTTTTGTAATCAAAAATCTTTATAAATCATTAATCTATTAAACAAAAGAAATATGTATTAGCTAAACCTACTAAGAACAGGATCTACGGCAAATTCTATAATGATATAGGTTAGTGTAAACCAAGAAAGAATAAAAAATATAAATAAACTAGGTCCTTTTAGAAAAGGTTGAAAATAATTGTTTGATCCATCTGTTTCTAGAAGAGACCTGCATTCTTTTACCTGTGAATTAGCAAGTCGATAATAATCTGAACCAGGTAATCTGTTGTCAACATATGTTTTCCTAAGATTTTTAATAAGTGGCTCAGGTTTATCAGTAATTAAAAACGCTACTAACTGACCAGGTCTTAATTCAATTCTTGTTCTTTCAAGGTTATTAGTGAACCCAATATTGAATAAATCACCGTTTTGAATCAAATAGACATATGAAGCCATTTTATAGGCATGTGTAAGATTTATATTTAATAATAGAGTCTAAATACAGTAAAAGATAAAAGTTTAACAAAAGATAAAATAAGCAAAAAATAAAACTTATAAAATTTACTATTTAATAACTTTAATTATATTAAAAATTGTATTTATTTGTCTTGAGTTTTTTAATTCGACGATTTTGATTAATTTCTACTATCGTGTCTGAATTAATACATGATAGAGATTGTTGGGGAATAGCGGTTTGAATCATGCGTATAAAATCAGATAATTTATTACCTTTCAAACCTGATCCTTTTAATTTAATCATTTCATTTTCCTGTTGTGATTTCCAAAGTATTGTATTATCAAAATTAGAAGATTTAAGATGCCAAATTTTATGAAATTTTTTCCAAATTCTACTATATTCTAATAGTGATTCTTGTATCAAAATACGATATTCTTTTTCAGACTGACTCAAAGACAACTTAAATTTGTCCTCTTCCAAATCATCAATTTCAAATAAATCAGAAACGGGATCGCAGCCAACAAACCATCCCTCTAAAATTAGAATTTTGGGTTTCAATTCACACCAACCTGATCTATCTCCTTTCCCATCTCTTAAAGACTTATCAAAAGTAGGACTACTTAAAATACCTGTTTTCAAAAAAGTGTCTAATGATTGATGCAATAAATCTAGAGAATGACTACCTGGGAAACCTCTAGGTACATTCCATGGATTACCCTTCATGGCAATATCCATTTCTTGACCAGGCAAATAAAAATCATCCAAAGATATAACTTTTATATCTAACGATAGTTCTATCGCAACACTATCAATCCAAAAACCTAAAGTAGACTTTCCTGAACCAGGAAGACCTGAAAAGCCAATTATTATTGGGTTATCAAGAGAATTAATATAATTTTCTAAAACGGAAAAAATAGGAAATGTTAATGACCATTTCCAATCTGATTTAGTATTTGGTTTCCAATATTTATTAATAATGGATTGCGTTTTAAGATTAGACCATTTATAAAAAAATAGGGAAGGATTAATAGACAAACCCTCAAGGAATAAGCGATAAGAGTCAATAGGAAAAAGGAAATCATCCCTTATATCACTTGGGAAAAGATCATTAAAATCATAGTCAATGTCTTTATCTATCATAAATCGTTCAAGTTATTAATAATAAGATCAACACTATTTGACCATCCCTCTGCATGAGGCGCATTTGCTAATATAAAAGAACCTTTATCAATACCTGGTTTTAAATACTTATTTGGACCATCTTTACCAGGAATAACAATAGATATATCGGCATATTCAAGTAAAGGAAGATCATTTTGAGAATCACCAAGTGCAATGATCTTTACATCCTGGTTCTGTAAATAAACCTTTAATTCATTAACTGCTTTACCTTTATGACTTTCAATAGAGAGTAAATGACTCATACGGTTTCCCTTAAAAACATGAACATTATACGATTCACAAATAAGCTTTACTTTCTCAAAAATATCATCAGGAGGATTTAAGAATGGAACACTCCACTGCCTCTCTAACGCTCTGTTAATAGCATTACCAGATAAACCAGTAAGTTCAAATATTTGAACTTGACTTAAATCATTCAAAGGAATTAAATTATAGTTAACCTCCTTAGATATCTTCATTAAGATAATTCTCAATTCCTCATAACATTTGCCTAAGATCAATTCCCATTCGGAAGAATTATTTTCATAAGTCCCATAAATGGCCGCACCATTCTCGACAATGAAAGGATCTGATAATCCATTCTCATTTCTAAAATATCTAACCTCAGAAGCTGTTTTACTTGTACAAGGTATGACAGGAATAGACATTTTTGACAACATATTCAATGTATTCTTAGCAGGCGAAATATCGTAGTTCTCGTCCATTAATGTTCCATCAAGATCTGTAACTATCCAATATCTAGAATTATTTTTCATAACACTAATCAGTTAAAGAAAACCACACTACTTGATAGGGATTAAGTCTAAATGTATCAGTATTAAAATGAGAACCTGTAATATTATCAAGTAAACGTTTATTTGAAAATGAATTGGATAAAACAAGTTCATTTAATGGGGAAATATCTAAATATTGGCTAGACATATTGCAAAAAATATAAACACTTTCTTCACCCAAACCTCTTTGAATAATTACACAATTATCAATATTAGTAGATAAACATTTCATACTCGCCTCTGGATGAAATGCCTTAAGTCTTGATCTAACTTTAACTATGTGAGTAAGATATGAAATATTCTTACTAGCAGGAGAATCAAAATTCTTAAGTTCATCATGCAGTGCACTGGCTTCGAATTTCTCTCGATTTAAATCTCTTCTTTGCCCTGTTTTTCTAAATGAATCAAGATCATTAGGAGAAGCTAATATAGATGGAAGATAAAAAGCTGGAACACCTTTTAAAGATAAAGTGAATACCTGACTGAGTAAAAAACGCTCAAATTGTAATAAAGAAATATCAGATCCATTGTGAGACATAGCACTCCACCAACTAATGTTTAATTCATACGGTTGATCATCCCCATTTGAGAGACGACGATGACTAACTAATCCTCCTCGTTTTTCTGATTCGACCAAGAGATTATGGACTCTCTGATCGTCCATAATTCCTTCTAATGCTCTTAAACCAATACCATCGTGAGAAGAAGTAAAATTCAGCAGAGATGTATCCTTTGGCAGCTCATTCCAATTAGATAACCAATTATTCAACAAATCGGTTTTACCGGTATAAATAGCTTCTAATAATAAAGGAGGTAAAGTAAAGTTATAGGCAAGATTTGCTTCATTCCCTTCAATCAAATAAGAAAGATTTTCCTTCTCAGGTACATTAGTCTCGGTAATTAATACAGCCGAAGGTTTAATAATCTTCAAGCATTTATTTAAAAGCTTAACTATTAGGTGTACTGGGCCTAAATGTAAACAAGTTGTATATGGTTCCTTCCAAATAAATGCAATTGCGTCAAGTCGAATCCACTCAGCTCCATTATTTACATATCTAACCAATAATTTCAAAAACTCTAAAAAGATATATGGGTTCCTCCAATCAACGTCAATCTGATCTGGACCAAATGTTGTCCAAACGTTCTTAAAGCCTTGGTTAGTATTTATGTTAGTGAATAGTGATGAATTTCTGGGTCTTATCACTTTCTCCCAAACATGAGTCACAGAGGGAGCAACAATGTAAGCCATACCTGGATCCTCTGATTTTATAAATTGATGAACCCATGGATGAGAAGAAGAGACATGATTTAAAACAAGATCTGCCATTATTTTGTGCTTACTTGATAAATCTTTTAAATCATTCCAATTCCCAAAGGTATCTTCAATCTTTTCATGATTAGAGACAGCGAATCCTCCATCACTTGTAGAAGGAAGAAATGGTAAAACATGTATGACTGAAGAAAGACCACTTAATCTATTTTTTACGAATTCAGTTAATGTTTTTAAAGTTGATTCATCTTTCCTATAAATTGAATCTGGGTAAGTAATCAAAACAACACTTGAAGAATCCCAAATTGATTCAATCTCTAATCCATGAGTGTCCTGATTAACACGAAATGGATCGAGAATCTGCAACAATTGTGACCACACTGAATTGATTTCTTGTTCAGAGTGCCCAGGATAAATTTCTCTGAGAGACAATCTCAGTTCATCTAATTCACCATCCAACTCAGACACTCTTAAAAGGGAAACAATCATCTCTACCTCATCGTAGCTCCCACCTTGAATCTGTAAAACTTTTTTATTGAATGGACTTTCAGCAGGGTTTAATCACAACTATTCATGAGTACGGACTAGCCAAAGATCCAGTATCTCAATTGAATAAAGACCTATTAAAAAGGCCAACATCAATACTTATTCCATGTCTATATGAAGAGTTTAGTAGACCTGCATTAAAACTAATAAGAACCACTTTAAAAGAATTAAAGAATTTAAATCAGTTAGTCATAGCCTTATCTGCAGCGAGTAAAGACGAGGTAGCTAAAGCAAGGGATTTCTTTAAAGAAATGCCATATCCAGTTCACGTCCAATGGACTAATAGTCCAGCGGTGATTGAATTGCTAAAAGACCAAGAGAAAAATGGTCTAGATCTATTAGGTGTTCCAGGAAAAGGATGGGCAGTATGGCAAGGAGTTGGCGTAGCAACAAAAAGTTCTGAAGTTGTAGCACTTTTTGATGCTGATATCAGAACATTCAACTCTAATTATCCAGCAAGAATGTTGGGACCTTTGATGGAAAAATCCAATGGAATTTCTTATGTAAAAGCTTTTTACAGTCGCTTATCTCTTGAGACAAATGCACTTCAAGGTAGAGCCACAAGATTATTTGTTGGTCCACTTTTATCAAGTTTGGAACAATTGATGGGGAATGCCCCATTCCTTCAATATTTACAGGCATTTAGATATCCACTCGCTGGAGAATTTGCTTTTACAACTGACTTAGCAATGAATTTAAGAATTCCATGTGACTGGGGCTTAGAGATAGGACTTCTCTCAGAGGTTTATAAAAATGTAAGGATATCAAGAATTGCGCAAGTGGATCTGGGGATTTTCGATCACAAGCACAAAGAAATAGGCTCAAAAGCTAATGAAGGCCTCCAAAAAATGTCTACAGAAATACTATCCAGTGTTTTAAGAGGATTAATGGAACATGAAGCAAGAACACTAACAAGTTCTCAATTAGCAAACTTGGAAGTTTTATATCGAAGAGCAGGAGAAGACAGAGTTAAACAATTTAGTTTAGATTCCTCAGTTAATCAATTGCCCTACAGTCGACATAAAGAAGAACTAGCAGTTCATACTTTTGGAAAACTATTAAGACCCGCAATAAATAAATTCCTTGAATCACCTGTCAAGCAGCAATTGCCATGCTGGGCAAGAGTTTTAGACTGTGAAAGTAAACTTCAAGATGATTTAGAAAAAGCTGGATGCGTATAAAAAACTCATAACAGATAATACTCATAAAAAGGCTTTAACTAGTAATGAAATCCCAACGGAAAAAGAAACTAATTCAAAAACAACTTTAATAAATTTGGACCCTTTAATTATTGAAAAATAAGCCCCAAAATAACCACCTAGAATTGAACCTAAAATCAAGACAGGTATATAGCTCCAAGTAATATTTCCTGTCAATCCTAAAGAAAGTGCGCCAATACCATTCCAAAAAATTCCAACAAAAATCAAGGTATAAGCAACCGCCAAAGAAAAAGTTAAACCAAATATTTTTATAATCCATATTGTCACAAATAGGCCAGTACCAGAAGAAAGATAACCATTAAGGAAACCAATTATAAAAAGGCCTAATGAACCAATTATTATCCTAAACTTATTAATTCCAATTATTTTTTGTGAACTACCAAGTTTTTTCTGCTTTATTGAATAAAAACTAAGAAACAAAGTCAAAAAACCTAATAAGGTAGCTGAAAAGTTATTAGGTAAAATAGAGGCAGTATAGGCCCCTAATAAAACGCCAGGTATCCCCGAAATTAATATCAGACAACCGTATTTTATTTGTAAGCTGTTTTTCTTTAAGTGTGGGATTGAAGCTCCAAGACCTAGTGCGACACTTGCAACTTTGTGAGTTGCCAAAGCTTTTGAGAAAGGTAAGCCAAAAAATAAGAGAGCTGGAAGTTGTATTAAACCTGCACCACCCCCAGACAAAGCAGAAATAAAATTAG
Source organism: Prochlorococcus sp. AG-402-G06 (assembly GCA_003277985.1). Taxonomy (GTDB): domain Bacteria; phylum Cyanobacteriota; class Cyanobacteriia; order PCC-6307; family Cyanobiaceae; genus Prochlorococcus_B. Next base: position 22,306 of record QCHR01000008.1, on the reverse strand, counting down.
ATAAAAAAGATAAAAAAGCTAAAAAGATTTGAGAAATAATATCATTACTTAACATCTAAGTCTAAATGATATATTTTATACAAAAATCATCTCTAAATATTTTATCTAAATATTCTTAATCATTTCTCTTCTAATAAGGTCAATACAATTTGGGTGCTCATGAATATACCTATTAAATTCCATTGCAAGTAATCTTGCTTCATATGCATCACATGCATAAAAGCAATTCTCAAGACGTTGATTATCACAGTTTCTATAATGAACTGTATAAGGCCTTAAGCTTGAAAGTGGGATTTTAAATTGAGTTTGATTCATTTTCAATTTATATTCCTAATTCAGTTATGCATCCATTTGAAAATTTTTTCTACGGATGTCTTGTAACCAATATAAATTAAAATTTATTTAGAATTTGAATTTGAATTAAAATCCGATTTATAAAAGATTAAATAAATTAGTAGAGATTATTGACATGATCAAATTATCTGAAATAGATCTAGGATCTGCCCTTTTATCGACTTTTATCTTAATTGGATTCATAGCTACGGCTTTTGTCTTTATAAGACTAACGATAATTGGAATTAACTATATAAAAATAAATTATTCAAAAGAAGAAGGAGAGGAAAGTGAGAAAAAGGAAATCAAAAGCGAAAACAAAGGTTTTTAAAGACATTAAATAAAGAAAAAAAACCCACCCACCCAAATTGTCCTTCAAACACATAAAGGAATTAATAGTAGATGGATAGTAAATTCATAGATTCGAAAAATATGTTAATTTAGTAAAATCTAAGTTATTCATAATGGAAGTAAATCCACTAATACCAATTGGGGTAAAAATAAAAGTAGATAAGTCAAAAATAGAAAATCTATTGCCAAACAAATTATTAGATGACTTACCTCAAGTAATAAATGGAGAAATTATTGATTATAAAATGACTGATGGGATGGGTATTGGATATGTATTAATGACTGAAAATAATCTAAAGATCTGGATTTTCAATACAGAATTAAATGAACAAACAAGAAAAGAATATAGGTTGGAAGAGGCTACTAAATATTTTAATCCCCAAAATAGTGATCTTATATTAGGAAAATATAAAGTAGCTTACGAGATAAATGGGAATAGGAATATAAAAACAATAGCCAATCCAATAAATCTAATTAATTGGTTAATATTCGCGATGAAAGATATTTTATAAAAGACTAATCAACTTTTCGTTTCATTATAAGAAATAACATTTTTCCAATTTTAATTGTCTCTGAAAGTTCCCATCTCTCTAATCCCTTATTATTTAAAAATTTACTTAGTTGAATTGCAGGATGCTCAGAACCTTCGTTTTCCTGATATTGTTCAGGGAATTGATCTTTAAGAAAATCAGGACTCAGTGAACCTTTAAGTTTTTCGCTTGCAGCCTCAGGATTGCTTGCTTCTTCATCTTTGCTTGATGAGTCATCTACGTTTAGATGGACTACATGATATTCCCACTTCATAAATATAATTTTAGATAATATTTATTATACATAATTCAATTATAAGCGAATTTGATATTTTCAGATTTCAAAAAAGTTAAAATTCAGATATTGAATCAAAAAAATATTAATATGGAGAAAACGAATAAAAATCATTGTGGAAGGATTTGACCCAGCGATAAATTATGGACCAAATGATGCCGGTATATCAGCAGTAACAATAATTCTAGGTATTGTTGGCCTAATTGCTATTTCATGGTTGTTTGGGAAAATATATGCACAAGTAGCCAAAATTTTCGAAAGCAATAATAAAAATGATTCTTAGATAAAATCAAATAAAAAATATTTATATCTGTAAAATAAACACATTTAAATCAAAATAATTTTTTAATAACACAATAGAGTTGTGAATTATTGCAAACTAAAATAACAAAACAATATAAGATGCAGTATTTTAACAGTTATACATTGATCCTTAATTATGTTGGCTTCCTTGATGGTTCATGAATGGGCTACGCCACTAAATCTATCAGCTCCAATAGCTGGAATACTAACTATAGGTGGCTTTATGGGCTATTACAGTTTATCTAGGAAGTTTTAGAAGTTATACCTAAAGAGTTAAGAATACATATAAGTAACCTATAAATGAAAAAGTTAAAGTGGAAAGATTTTGATGAATGCATATATTCCATATCTATACGTTGCAAAAATAAAAATTTTGTTGGAGTTTATGGATTCCCTAGGGGTGGACTATGCCTTGCCGTTGCACTAAGTCATTCACTTGGACTTCCCTTATTAGATAAGCCTAAAAATAATTCTCTCATAGTTGATGATATCTACGATACTGGATATACACTAGAAAAAATAAAGCATATCAAGGGTTCAGAAACTCATGTATGGATAAGCAAAAAACAACCTACATGGTGGAATACCTATAAATACATCAAAGATAATGAATGGATTATTTTCCCTTGGGAAAATATAAATTCAGCTAATAAAGATAGAGATATATATTACCAATCTAGATAATAACCCTTTTACCACATTAATTCATTTCTTCTATCTTTTCTAAATGAGGAGTTAATGGGATTAAAACTCAATAAACCATCTAATTTAGTAGCAAATTCATAAGTATCACCTTTCAATCCTAAATTAATGTAATTATTATTTTTTTTTATTTTTTTTCTTAAATTCAATAAACCAATATATTTTTTCCATAGAATTTCATTATTATAATTATATGCCCAAAGATCAAAAATATCCTCAATTAGATTAATGGGAATCTCGCTAGAATAACCTGTATTGTAATTGCCTAATTTATATTTTTCATATTTCGAGTCTACACAAAGTAGCTCTATTGTTGAATTAATTGCTTCCTTAACTTCAATTGCAGCATCAAGACCAAATAGTTCTTTTCTATAGCACTCAAGCAATTTACTACCAAAAGAATTAAAAATATTGTCCTCCTCAGTAAAGTTAACAAGCCAAAAACTAACTTCCTCAGTTACACCCGATGCCAAATATAGATTAACAGATTTAGTCATTAATTAACTCTATACGTTTTATCCAATAAATAGGACTTAGAAAAGCTAATTTAATAAAAAGATATCTAACTATAAAATAATAATCTTTATGTACTTAAATTGAAAAAATTATTTTTATTGCAAAAATAAAGATAACTTCCCAAATAAATGGAAAAAGTAGTCTCGAATAAATCCATCGGTTATCGAAAAAGCCTTGGCCCTGGAATCCTTTTAGCTGCAGCATGCATAGGCGGATCTCACTTAATGTCATCGACTACAGCTGGTGCTAAATTTGGATTTTCGCTTATTGGCCTTATTTTATTGACAAATCTAGTGAAATATCCATTTTTACTTGTCGGAACAAGATTTACAGCTGTTACTGGATTATCACTTTTAGAAGGATTTCAAAAACGTAATAAATTTTATTTACCTATATATTTAATTGTTGGATTAATTACTGGAACATTTACTATTTCTGCCGTTAGTTTTGTTACGGGTCTCCTTTTGAAAAATATAGTAATATTTTCATCCTTCCCTCCTCTAGATTTAGCTATAGGGATATTAATAGTCTGTTCATTAATATTATTTATAGGCCAATATAAAGCCCTTGATAGGATATCTAAAATTCTAGTATTTTTGCTTACAGTATTAACATTTTTTGCTGTTATATCTTTACTTATTAAAGGGCCTGCTGGAGATGTCAATATTTCATTCTTGAATAGCAGTCCATCTCCCTGGACTCTCTCAAACCTTGGTTTTCTAATTCCTCTTATGGGTTGGATGCCTGGTCCTGTAGAGCTTTGTATATGGCCTTCACTATGGATGTTTTCAAGAGCGAAAGAGACTGATCACACCGCTACGTTAAAAGAAGCAGAATTCGATTTCAATCTTGGATATTTTATTACTGTTTTAACTGCAATTTTCTTTCTAATACTTGGTGCATACACAATGTATGGCACTGGCGATGAAATGCTTTCAGGATCAGGAGTTAGTTTTGCTCAGAATTTAATCCGCTTATATACAGAATCCATTGGTGGGTGGGCAAAATGGATAATTGTACCTGCAGCTTTTGCCGCAATGTTTAGCACCACGCTTACATGTCTAGATGCATATCCAAGGAGTATCTCATCAGCTCATGGTTTGATAGCTCGCTCAGACAAAGGGAATAGCTCTACTTTGAGTGAAAAAAAACGTCTCAAAAAATGGATCATTTTTCATGTTTTTGCATCGTTTTGCGCACTTCTTATTGCCAAATCCGGAGGAATAGGAGTTAAAGACTATGTCTTCGGTGCTATGACCGGTAGTTTTTTGACAGCTCCTTTGTTTGCATGGATGGCTATGGATACTATGAATAGCTCATTAGTAAAAAGTCAATTTCGTTATGGAATTGTTCTAAAAACAGTTTGCTGGTTTGGGATTTCATTCCTCTCAGTCTTTAGTTTATTATTCATATTCAATTCATTCTTTGGTATTGGACAATAAGCTCATAATTTATAAATATCGTTAAAATAAAAATAGTTAAAGAAATTAATTAAATACTTAACTTGAGGCAGAAGTATAATGTTTAAGAGCAAATTTCCAGAACAGTCTGCTAAAAATAAAAAATAAACTACTTAATATTAGACCAAAAAATAAAATATTAAACTTAAGTTCTCCAAGAATTGCCTCAGCAGGAAAAGTGGTTAAAAAAGCTACAGGTAAAACCAAGGTAAATATGAATCTTAAAACAACAGGATAAGCTGAAATAGGGTATCTACCTGCAGCCAACAAAGCTCTAAGAACTTCTGTAGCATTCCATGTCTTAACAAACCAAATACTTGATGCCGCAATTAGGAACCAAACAGAATAAAGAATAATAAAACCAATCAATAAGGAAATAATGAATACAAATAATGAGTAAATTGAAAAAGATGAACCTGATTGGATAGCAGCCCAAAAAACAATTAAAAGTCCTAAAATAATTTCGGGCAATCCCGCAAAAGAAAACTTTTTAACTGATAGCCAAAATTGACTATCTATTGGTTTTAATAAAACATAATCAAGAGTCCCCTCTCTAACGTAATTAACGATTTCGGTTAAATTTGGTCGTAAAAGAGCATTCGTTAAACCATCAAGAAAGGTATAAACACCCTGAATAACTAAGGCTGATTCCCAAGTCCAATCACCTAATTGCCTTCCTCCAGTAAAAAAAAGGGATAATATAAATACGCTTCCCAAAAGAGTTCCCAACATAGCTAGCAACTCAATCAAAAAATTTAATTGATATTCAAGTTGAGAAGCGAATGCTGTAGACCAAAATAATCTAATAGTTTTAAAGTAACGCTGCATATTAGGCTCCCATTGCTGTATATCTTTTTACACCAAGTTTCCAAAGAATATTTACAGAAGGTACCAGTATCGAAATCCACAAAATCTGAGCTAAAAAGCCATTAAAAATATCGACTGGCATCCCTGATAAAATCTTTGCTGGAAAATTAATTAGATAGGGAAATGGTGTCAACATTGCTACTTTTAGAACGTTAGAAGGAAAGGCTGATAAAGGTACTAATAAACCAGAAAGAAAAAGATAAGGAACAAATATTAATCTCTCAAGAGCACTAGATTTTTCAGTCCAAAAGCAAAGTGCGGCGACTAAACTTTGAAGAAGGAAAGCGATAGTAAAAGCAAAGTGAGTAGATAAGTACGCCAAAAACAATTGAGGTATTGAGGGAAGCCAAAAAGATGAAGGATTTAATATAAAAAAAGTGATAGCTATGGCTATTGCAAAAGGAAGTCTTGTTGCCTGCTCTGCCAAGTGAGAAGCTACATATCTAAATAGAGGGTGCAAAGGCTGCAGCAAATATGGAGATAATCGACCAGAAAGAGAATCTTCCTCAAATGAGAAGACAACCCAAACAACTGAAAATTGCCTAACTAGAAAAGCACTTAAAAAATATCTTGCCAACCCGATATCATTTAGACCAAATGAATTACCAACATCATTTTGACTCCAAAGAGAAAACATAATAAATGGTAGTACTCCAGATAAAGCCCACAATGCTATTTCGATTCGATATTCCAACATGTATGCATATTGTGTTGTAAGTAAGGTCTTAATAACCTTGATAGACAATCCAAATATTCTCAATTGACTTCACCTTTAATAAATAATTCACCTATTAATTGATCAATAGGAGGATCACTAATCTCTAAATCGATAATATCGAAATCAGTTAATAGATTGCTTACTACATTTGTCAATTTATCCCTTGAAACTAATAAACATACAAAACGATCATTTAAATCTTGAATCTCACCATATTTTTCAAATTTTTCACTTGCACATGGATTTTTCAATTCAACTTTTACCTCTCTTGAGGGTGATAATGAATTAGCCAGTGAATCAAGGTCACCATCATAAAAAAGCTTTCCTTTGTGAATACAAATAACTCTTGGACATAATGCTGTTATGTCAGCCATGTAATGACTAGTTAGTAAAATTGTTGCACCAGTTCTTTTGTTGTATTCAGATAAAAAACTACGAACTCTAGCTTGAGCATTTACGTCTAGACCAAGGGTAGGTTCATCTAGAAAAAGGACAGATGGTTTATGCAATAAGGCAGCAAGAATTTCAGATTTCATTCTTTGTCCTAATGACAATTTTCTTACAGGTCTTGTAAGTTCTTCACCTAGTTCAAGCATTTCTGCCAATTCATTAATTCTTACTTTTGCTTCGTGGTCAGACAAACCATATACAGCTGCGTTTACATACAAAGAGTCCATGGGAGGAAGGTCCCAAATCAACTGCTGCTTTTGCCCCATAACCAAAGTTATCTCCTTAAGAAAAGCAGTTTGCCTTCTTTGAGGAGAGAAGCCACCAACATCAACTAACCCTGTCGTGGGATGAATAAGACCACACATCATTTTTAATAATGTGGTCTTACCAGCACCGTTCGCTCCAAGGAACCCAACTATTTCTCCAGGCGAGATTTTAAAACTTATATCAGTTACAGCAGGGACGTCATAAGTCTTTCGATCAAAAAAGTGCTTAAGAGTACCCTTAAAACCAGGCTGTTTATTTGCAACTCGATAATATTTACTCAACTGATCAACAAGGATCAAGTCACTAGGATTATTAGGCAATTAATTTTCAAATGCTTCAACATTAAGATAAAACATTTTTGCGTACATAGCCGATAAAATCAAAGTAGTGAAAAATCTATAGGTTATTAAAACTAAATGGAAGAACAAAAATATGTAATAGCGATAGCTCTTGCAGAGCAAAATAATAAAAGAATAATGCCTCTTGGAGGAAAAACTTTTTCTGGAGTTGATACTTTAAGTCAATCTTCTAAAAAAGAAGTCGAAAAGATAATACTTGATTTATTACTAAGGATATTTCAAAGAAGTACTGAAGGCAGTCTTAAAATATCAAACCATGAAACTGGATTATTACTAGCAGAAATTAGTTTTGAAAGTATGCATAATAATATTCCATTAATTAAATCAAATTGGATTAACAGTGGAGATACAGATACTTTAATAGAAAAATTAAAATCAATATGTTCAAATCTTTGGAGTGTTAAATTCCAAAAACATGAAGGGATAATGTTTAATGACTTAAAAAATAAGAAACTATCCTGAAATCTTTGATTGAGTTTTCTCAGCCTTACGAATAATCTTCTGAGCCTCTTCACGAGACACGCAAGACTCAGCTTTAGTTTGCAACTTTATAAGTTTCGCATGCTGCTTTTCCAACTTCATAAAACAAATTTAAGAATTAAATAATTAATATAAACATAACATACTTCTTTGAGTTTGTAAATAAAATAAGTTGTTAAAAACCAATATTTACAATAATTTTAGTTATCTATTCTTTTATTTGAGATGTACCTATTAAGAACAGAAACATCTAATTCACCTAAACCAGCCTGCATTAATCTTTGCTCCATCTCCTTTACTTTAGAAGCTATTGGTAAATCAATATTTATAGATTTAGCCAGATCAATGGCAATAGATAAATCCTTATGATGCAATTCTAATTTGAATCCCAAAGGATGTTTATCAATCAACATTGCTTTTGATCTATTTTCTAATGGCCATGAATTCGCTGCTCCAACTTTTAAAGCAGCAACCACATCATCCATTGGCAACTCAAGCAATTTGCCTAATTCCATTGCTTCAGCAACTGCTGCATATGTTCCTGCAACAAGTATCTGATTAAGAGCTTTGACTTGTTGACCTTTACCAACGCCATTAAAATAATTTATTGCTTTACCTAGCACTTGAAATATATGTTCAAAAGATAAACACTCTGTTTTACTTGCACCAATAAACAAAGATAGTGAACCATTTTGAGCACCCTCTGTTCCGCCAGAAACTGGACAGTCAACATAAAAAATATTTTGTTGACCTAATCGTTTATGTATTGAGATAGATTTATTAGGACTTATTGTAGAGAAATCAATTACAAATGAATTAGGCTTTAATGAGCCTGCTACTCCATTATCCCCAAATAAAACAGATTCAACTGCATTATCATCAGTAACGCAAATCAAAAGACCATCGCAGTCACTAACTGCTTCTACGGGGTCAAGAAAATATTTTTTTTTATCATCATTATTTAGGTTGTTTCTCTTATATAAATTCAAATCATAACCATTATCGATAAGACGCTGGGACATGGGTTCCCCAATAGCTCCAAGACCAATAAAAGCTAGTTTCTTCAAAATCGGATTTTTTATTCAAAACGAACTTAGAGTAATAAGTACAAGAAAAGTTTGAGGTATTACTATAAAAAATTAATATGCTGCCAAAAGAAGAAAATATGATGCGATAATTAAATCATTGAATACTTAAGAAATTGACTAATTTAACAGATTCCAAGAATGCTACACATCACTGGTATCCATTCTTGAAGTATCAAGAGGAATGCGAAGCCGCTGGCAAGGAAGCCAGTGTAAATGATTGGATGAGAGCTTCAGGTCAATTACAAAACAGAATTGATTTTGAAGAAGCAAAAAAAGCAGCTGAAGCTGAAGCTCTTAAAGCAAAGGCTGAGGCACCAAAAAAAGAAGCTTAGATAATTAATTATCAATCAAGAAAATATATATTCAACTATTTAAAAAAATTAGAAAGATTAATTACACTTAATAAGAAAATCTTGTGAAGATCTATCAAACTAGTTGCGTTAATGTGAGTCATTTTACTAAAGTTATTTAATTAAGGTCCTAGGGAATATATAGCCTAAGATCAATACATATCTGATCCTAAATAATGTCAGAGACCAAAGCCCTAAATGTACTTATCGCCCCAGAAGGACAACTACAGGGTAATGGACAATTAAGAGAATCCTTTCATGAGAGAAGGGATCGCAGAGGCGCAGATTATCCTATGTGGTATCTAAATTCTACGTTAGTCAGCAAATTCAATATCACTGAAAAAGAGGGTTATGAAGCTGTTGTAGCAGAAGATGCCACAACAATAGCTTGGCTAAAGCTTCGATTTGGAGGAGAAAAGTTGAGCAAAGAACTCAATATCGATGAGCTCTGGGAACATGCAAGTTTGCCCCCTGAACCACCAGAAATAAAAGATATAGCAATTCAGAAATAAATAATCTTATGAAGCCTGTTCATAAAATAACTATCCATCATAAACAGGAGGGAAAAACATATTCCTTTGAGGTTCCTGAAGGTGAGTACATTTTGAGAAATTTTGAATCCAAAGATGAGAATGGCGAAATTATCGGAGATAGACTTCCTTTCTCTTGCAGAAACGGCTGCTGCTCTGAGTGCGCAGTTAAAATAATTTCAGGAAATATGGATCAAGAAGCTTGTATAGGTTTATCTAAAGAGCTAAAAGATAAAGGTTATGGTTTGTTATGCGTTTCAAAAGCTATTGGACCTTTGGAATGCGAGACACAAGAAGAAGACGAAGTATATAACGCTCAATTTGGTAAATATTTCAAAGGACTGGATACCCAAGCCGGAAATCCATTTGATATTTAAAAGCTCTAAATAGTATTACTTGTCAGTCCAGAAATTCAGAATATCTCCACCAGTAAAATTAACATCCTTGTCGTATCGTAATGCGTTAGTTGCCTCCATAGGTAAAGCAAATTGCTGAAATATTAAAGAAACAAATTTTATGAATTTAACTGGTTTAGATATACCTTTTGTGGATACAAAAGCTCTGAAAGCTTCAATAATATTATTTCTTAAATCCCAAAATCTGTTATCTTCTAGATTAAATACCCAAGGAAATGCATTTTTAGATGTGTGATTAGTTCTTTTAATAACTTCCTCGTCAAATTCTTTAGGCTCAATACCCAATAATTCATAAAATTCTCCTCTTTCACAAACTGTCAAAGTATGAGTAAGAAATACACTCCAAAGGAAAAAACGACTTAATAACTTACCTCTCCAACCTTTAGTGATTCCAGGCCAGCATCTCATCATTACAGTAAAGCAATCGCCATGCCTGTTCTCGTCTTGACACCATGGTTCAAAGAAGTCAAATAAAGGAGCAAAGGCTTCTCCTGGATTAGCTTTAAGATGCCTGTCCATCAAAATATATCTCCAATAACCAATTTTTTCTGATAGATATACAGAGTAAATAACCCAGCTTATGGGGAACCAAGTTGCTGCCCTTTTTCCACCTAGATGAGGTAGATCGACTTCAATGCCCTCAGCAACTAGAGCTCTACTAAGGAAGCCTGCATGTCTAGCTTCGTCTCTAGCTAAAAACTGAAATAGTTTGCCAAGATCCCTATTTCCCTCTTTCTTTAAACGATTTGAAATTTCCTTGAAGAGCAGGAATCCAGAAAACTCTGAGATAACTGATCTAACTAGATAACTCTCATAAGTTTCTTTAGCCTTCTGAGGCAATTCTTGTAATCTATCAAGACTTGCCTTCCTATCAAAATGAGTACAGTTATAGTCAGCTTTCATTTCCGAGAGCATTGCTTCAAACTCTTCTCGAGCATCAGTTAATTCTGTCTTGGCAGCTTTCTTGAATTCAGTTACATAAAAACGAGGTGTTAAAAGGTTTTCATCTAAATGTGGCGGCAACTCATTAGTTCCGCGTGTATCAACTCTTAGTTTTGGGGAAGAAGAAGCTGTTGCTGTCATTCCAAATATCAAGCAAGAACATAATTGTATGTCTTAATTTGAAAAAAAGGTGGAATTTTAATCAGGTAGTAATAGAGCTTTGCTTAATACGACAAAAAAGAGTCCAAAAAAATTTATTTAAAATTAATATTTAACAATTAAATAAATCAAATTCACAAAATTAATATTAATTATGATAGAAATCTGAGAGCAATTGGAATAGATAATTTGCAAAAAGATGTTTAGGAATGAATATCTTGCAAAGCTGAAACAGATAAAATTTGGTTCTGCAAAGCTTCTATACCTTTTACAGCAGCGCTAGCGCCCTTTAAGGTTGTTAAAGTTGGTACAGAGTAGTCTAGAGCTGCTTTTCTAAGATATTTATCATCATAAATTGCTTGACGACCAATTGGAGTATTAATTACCAACTGAACCTTTCCTGATCGAATCATGTCCTCAATATTTGGTCTTCCTTCGTGAACCTTGAGAACCCTTTCAACATTTAAATCAAATTTCTCGAGATAGTTGGAAGTGCCAGATGTTGCCAGAACTGAAAAACCTAGTTCAATTAATTTCTTTGCCACTGGAATCAATGCAGGCTTATCTCGATCATTAGTAGATAAGAAAACAAAACCAGAAGTAGGCAATCCCTCACCGGCCGCGAGTTCGGATTTTGCATAAGCCATTCCAAAAGTTTTTGCAGATCCCATCACCTCACCAGTTGAACGCATTTCTGGTCCTAAAAGACTGTCTGAGCCAGGAAAACGTTTAAAAGGCATAACAGCCTCTTTAATTGCCTGAAGTGGAGGAATTGGTTCTTGATTTAATCCAATATCTTTTAGTGTTTTACCTAAAAGTAACTGTGTTGCAATTTTCGCAAGTGGGACTCCCGTGGCTTTAGAAACGAAAGGAACTGTTCTTGAAGCCCTAGGATTTGCCTCAATAATGTAAACAATCTCATTGCCCTCATCATCTCTCTTGACAGCAAATTGAAGGTTAATTAGACCAACAACATCTAGTTCAATAGCTAAAGATTTTGTCCAATGCTTAATAGTTTTAATTGATTCTGCAGATAGCGTTACAGAAGGGAGGCAACAGGCTGAATCGCCAGAATGAATACCAGCCGGTTCAATATGCTCCATCAATCCTCCAATCACAACATTTTTGCTTACATCACACAAAGCATCAACATCAACCTCAATTGCATTCTCTAAATATTGATCGATAAGGATTGGATGCTCTGGCTCAACGTTTACAGCTTCCTTTATGTATCTTTCCAATTCATCTTGCTCATAAACAATTTCCATAGCTCTCCCACCGAGAACATATGAAGGTCTAACGACCAATGGATAACCAACTTTATTAGCTACAATCAATGATTCTTCAAAAGTTCTTGCGAGACCATTTTTGGGTTGCCTAATATCTAATCTCCTCAAAACCTTGTCAAATTGCTCTCTATCTTCAGCCAAATCTATTGATATAGGGGATGTACCTAAAACTTTGGTTCGTAATTTTGAGTTTTCTGAATTCTCTAACCAATTGACTATTGGTAAAGAGAGTTTTAAAGGAGTTTGCCCTCCAAATTGAACTACTATTCCATAAGGTTCCTCAAATTCAATAACATTTAGAACATCTTCTAGAGTTAGAGGTTCAAAGTAAAGAATGTCGCTCGTATCATAATCAGTAGAAACGGTTTCAGGGTTACTATTTATCATTATTGTTGTAAAATTGTCCTCTTGAGCTTGATAAGAAGCATGACAACAACAATAATCAAATTCGATACCTTGTCCGATACGATTTGGACCTCCACCCAAAATTAAAATTTTGTTTTTATTATCACTTTTTATTTCATTAAGATTAATATTATTGATTATATTTCCATCGTTATTAATCCTGTAGACTGGTCTTTCATATGTTGAATAATGATATGGTGTATTGGAGGAGAATTCAGATGCACAAGTGTCAACTGTTTTATAAACAGGTAAGATTTTAAGGTGAGTTCTTCTAGATCTAATTGTTAATTCATCAGTATTTAGTGCAAAGGCAATCTGACGATCAGAGAACCCAAGTTGTTTTAGTTTGAAGAAAAAATTAGGCTCTAATTGAGTAATATTTTCATAATTAAATAATTGATCCTCTGCATCTACTATATTCCTGAGTTTTGATAAGAACCAAGGGTCTATTTTAGAAAAAGAAAAAATTTCATTATCAGTACGTCCATTTTTCATTGCTAATCGAACATGCATTATTCTCTCTGGAGAAGGTGTCCTTAATAGTCTTTCTAATTCAATAGAAGATACATTCTGATCAACTCGATCACATCCCCAACCACTTAGGCCTGTTTCTAAAGATCGTATTGCTTTTTGAAAAGATTCTTCAAAACATCTTCCTATTGCCATAGCCTCCCCAACTGACTTCATTGAAGTAGTAAGAATTGAAGAACTTCCTGAAAACTTTTCAAATGCGAAACGAGGGATTTTAGTAACTATATAATCAATTGAAGGTTCAAAACACGCAGGAGTCTTACCAGTAATATCGTTAATAATCTCATCTAGTCTATAACCAACAGCTAAAAGAGCGGCAATCTTGGCAATAGGAAAACCTGTGGCTTTACTTGCCAAAGCTGATGATCTACTAACGCGAGGATTCATCTCAATTACTATAATTTCACCATTATCAGGATTAATTGCAAATTGGATATTGCTTCCACCGGTTGCTACTCCAATTTCTCTAATTATTGAAATTGAATAATCTCTTAAACGTTGATATTCTCTGTCAGTAAGAGTTTGCGCAGGAGCTACTGTAATAGAATCTCCAGTGTGAACTCCCATAGGATCAACATTTTCAATACTGCATATAATTACAACATTATCTGATAAATCCCTCATAACTTCTAGCTCAAATTCTTTCCAACCTAAAAGAGATTTTTCAATAAGTATTTGAGAAACAGGACTAGCATCTAAACCTGTTTTACATAATTCTAAAAATTCATCTTGATTATAAGCTATACCACCTCCACTTCCTCCTAATGTGAAAGCAGGACGAATGATTTTTGGAAATGAAGAAATTTCATTTCCAACTATTTCAGCTTCTTGAAGATTGGAAGCGATACCAGATGGACATACATCAACCCCAATATTATTCATCGCTATTTTAAATAAATTTCTATCCTCAGCCTTTTTAATTGCGTTAAGATCGGCGCCAATCAATTCAATATTATATTTTTCTAAAATTCCAGATTCTGCCAATTCTACTGAAATATTCAAAGCAGTTTGCCCACCCATTGTGGGCAAAAGAGCATCAGGTCTCTCTATTTCTATGATTTGTTCAACAACTGAAGCCGTTAATGGTTCAACGTATGTCCTGTTTGCTGTTTCAGGATCGGTCATTATTGAAGCTGGATTAGAATTAACTAAAATGACTTCAAAACCTTCGCTTCTTAGCGCTTTGCATGCTTGAGTCCCGGAATAATCGAATTCACAGGCCTGACCAATAACAATTGGTCCAGACCCTAGTATCAAAATCCGACGTATATCTTTACGCCGTGGCATTTGAATTTCTTGTAAACTTCATTTATGTCACGCATTCTAGGTATCTGTTTATCATCTACTGTCTAGATCGGCAAACTACCATTAAAGTTTAACTAACTTTCCGAACAAGAAACAAAGAGTATGAGCGAACTACAGCGCCTAAAAGGGCTGCTGCCACCAGAAAACCAAAGCTGGGTATTCATTGAAGCCGCAGCAGCAATAGATCCACCTCTAATCACGCTTGAAGAAATTGGGCGAGATGAAGTGGAAATTCAAGTTGACCTTGAGCAATGGGAATATTTAGCTCAAGATCATAGAAACCTATTGTTTTGGCATGAGGTGGGACGCATTCAAAATGACACGATCCCAAGAGATGGCTGGGAAATGGCAGCTCTTGCAATAGGTTTAGGTGGTGCTATTGGAGAATTATGGGTTCAAGACGGATTGCTACTTTTAATGGCACTTGGTTTGTCAGGTTTTGCTGGTTATAGGCTTTACTTAAAAAATAATTCAGAGAAACGATTACAAGATGCTATATCCGCTGATGAAAGAGCTATAGATTTGGCATGCAGATTTGGCTATAGCGTTCCAAATGCTTACAAGAGTCTTGGCGGCGCATTAAAAGATTTAGTTGAAAAATCTAGAAAGAAAAAAAAGCGTACATTTTATGAAGATAGATTAGAAGCACTAAGAAAGAGTGCTGAAAGAGCTCGCGCAGAAATGGCATCCCAAGAAGGATCTCAAAAATCAGTTACGAGTGAAAATGTTTATGGATAGTAATAGGTTGGTTGAACTTGCTGCAGTTGCTTGTGATGATAGAAAAGCTGGTGATATAAAACTTTTAAAAGTTGATGAAGTATCAAGTATTGCTGATTGGATATTAATTACTGAAGGACTCTCAGATGTTCAAGTAAGAGCAATAGTTAATAATGTAGAGAAGACACTCAGAGAGGAAGCAGATCTGCTTCCTCTTCGAAAGGAAGGAATAAATGAGGCGAAATGGGCCTTATTAGATTATGGAGATCTAATAATTAATGTATTTCAACCTAAGGAAAGAAGATTCTATGATTTGGAGTCATTCTGGAGCAATGGAATTATTCATGATTTTTTAAATAACAAATTAATATCGTTAATGGATGAATAAAATAATATGCCCTGTGCCTATAAACCAAAGGCCATTAAATGAATTTAATACCACTAGAAATTCATGGATAATATCCTGGCCTTTTTTGGAAAGAAACATTTTTTACAGGAAGTTATTATTTAGTTGGTTATTAATTACACCAGTTTGTTTAACAATATCTTATGGAAGTGATTACCTCAAAAACAACATATTTGAATTTATATTTATAAGCCTTACTGCCTCTCTTGCTTTTCCTGTATTATTACTAATCAGGCAATGGTTAAGTTGGGTATACATATATAAACGACTTAATTCTGAAAACATTGAATATGAAGAGTCTGGTTGGTATGACGGACAGACTTGGGAGAAGCCAATCGATTGGAGAGCAAAAGATTTACTGATAGCTCAATACCAAATCAAACCTGTTTTAAATCATTTAGAAACAATAATAGTACTATTATTATCAGTTATTATATCTTCAATTTTATTTATACTTTCAGGAATGAATTAATACATGAATTTACAAAACAAATTAGCAAATCAAAGCAACAATTCTTTGAAGGTTCTAGTAAAAAGAGGTTCTAGTGTTGAATCCATTCATAGAGCACACGCATCAATATGTGATACAAAAGGAAGAACATTAATGAAAGCCGGTTCATGTGAATATGAAACTTTCATACGATCAGCATTAAAACCTTTCCAAGCATTGCCTTTCCTTACAAGTGGTGCTTCAGAAAAATTTAATTTGGATAATAAAACATTAGCCCTTGCATGTGGTTCACATAGTGGATCTTCTGTTCAAGCAAGAACAGCATTCAAGCTTCTCTGGAATGCCGAGATAGACATAAAAGAGCTCAAATGCCCAACCCCTCAAAATAGAGAAAGCAAACTTCAACATAATTGCTCAGGTAAGCATTCAGCATTTCTCGCAACCTGCAAAAAAATGAACTGGGATCTTGATAGCTATTTAATGGGACATCATCCACTTCAGAAAGAAATTTTCAGGAGAGTTTCCGAATTACTTAAAATACCAGCTGAAGAATTAATTGCCGAAAGAGATGACTGTGGTGCTCCAACATTACTTTTGCGTTTATCCCAAATGGCAGTTTTATATGCTCATTTATCAAGATCTGACCAACCTGAATTTGAAAAAATAACCCGTGCAATGACAAACCATCCAGAACTTGTTGCTGGAGAGGGATATTTTGATTCAGAATTAATAAAAAGAGGTCACAATCAAATTATCAGCAAAGGTGGAAGTGAAGGTATCCAATGTATTGGTCTTTTAGGGGAAGGTATTGGACTCTCAATAAAGGTTGAAGATGGATCGAAAAGAGCTAAGCACGCAGTAGCCATACATCTTCTTCGACAACTCGAATGGATTACTCCATCAGCAATTGAAGAACTAGATGAAATCATCCTTCAGAAAAAGCCAGGTATTTATATAGAAGTTGAAGGACAATTGAAGATCCCATAACACAAACAAAGTAATCATTAACGTCACATAAAGATGTATGATTTATTTGCTACGCGGGGTAGAGCAGTCTGGTAGCTCGTCGGGCTCATAACCCGAAGGTCGCAAGTTCAAATCTTGCCCCCGCCACCAATTACTATCAGGGCCATTAGGCCCTTTTTTATTGTCTATAACTAGATTTAATTAGCCTCCTGTAGATATATTCAGTCATCACCTTTGCACTTCCATATACACCCATAAACAATCTCAAGGGAACTCTCATTCGTCGGGCTAGCTACCCGACGATCCATTTTTAATTATCTAAAAAATTGTTTTAGCTAGTTCATATAGCCAAAATGGGTTTATGGATAAAAATTATCGAGGAAATGCAAGTCAGTTTTTTATTGCTGGTGAATTATGTCGGCGAGGTTATTCAGCAGTCGTAACGCTAGGGAATACACCAAACACAGATATTTTATGCAGCAACTTAGAAGGAACCAAATTCGTTCATATACAAGTAAAGACTTTTGTCCCAACAAATAAAACATGTTCTATTGGCATAAAAGCAGAAAAGAATTATGGAGAAAACTTTATATGGGTTCTTGGAGGAATACCTAAGCCAGATGATGTTGGATCTGAATTTATCTATTACATAATTCCATCCCCTGTACTATCTGAAAAGATCACTCAGAGGCATCAAAACTGGATGGATACACCAGCTAGAGATGGCTCAAAACATAACGTGACAAACATGAGAACAGTTGATATACCTCCTTTTAAAAACCGACAAGAAAATCTTCAATGGGACATAGCTCCCTATAAGAATAGATGGGATTTCATATGTGAAAAATTGGATTAAACAATGGTGTTAATAGTTTTCTTATTTATTATTGGCATCTTATGGATAATCCTAAAATTCATAGTAAATCGTGCTGAAGGACTTGTTGAATATAAACAAAACAATATAGAGCCCAAAAAATTATTCTATTTTAGTTTTTAATATAGATAAAATGAAAAAACCATCCCAAAGATAAAGTAACTTCCAAAATTTAGTTTAGTTTTTCTTAGCTAGTATTTTTGCATGGATAATTATTCAGCAAAGTTGCTAAGTCATCTGAGGTCTTATTGCTCTGAGCATGGACTTGATATCGAGTCGCTGCCTTCTTTATTTGATGAACCAAAGTTAGTGCCAATGATTCGTGGTATCGGGTTTGAATATGTTGTTGAGAAAGATTTAAAGCAAATTTTTTCAAATTCAGATCGTTTTACAGTTAATAAACCGATCATAAATGCTCAATTTGAAATTAAAGATGTTGATGTCGAGATTTTTGATAGAAAATCGCAAAATAAGATTTCTATTGAATGTAAATTGGCAAAAAACAACTCATTTAGAATTAAAACCAAAAAAAATAACTTCCCGCATTGTTCTATAAAAATCATGCGATCCAGGACATTAGGAGAACAAAAGATTGCTGAATTTTCTAAAAAAGAAAATATAGATATTAATAAAGTTTCTTCACATAAAGATAGTTATCTATCAAATCACTTTGATTATATTGTTACTAATTTGAGAAATGCCTTTTATCGAACTACTGAGGATGGATTGTTTAGGTTTGCTCCAACTAAAGATGAAGTGAATTTTCTTGAGAAATTTTTTGAGGTCTCTTCGAAAAATGAAGTTGATGAAAAATTAAAAAATACACACTTTTATATTAAGGCTGAAAAATTAACACCTAAAAATAGTGGCATAGAGTGTCCAAGAAAAGCTTGTCAAAATAAACATGAATGTGAATTTATTCCAAACTACCCCATTTTTAGACTTGATAATTTTTGTTCATGGAAACCAATAAATTATCTCATTAGAGAATTATAGGAAATTTAATTGCTTTGGCTGCTCAGGGAGTTCGTAATTACAGATAAATATTTCTTTCCCTTTATCTCTGGTGCTTTTGAAGCCATCAGCTAATTTTTTTTTATTTGATTGATCATCAGTTCTACTAATTGTGTAATTCCATTCTTTTTTATCAATATTTTTTGTCCAATCATATAAGTCTCTTATTTCTTCTGAATCGTCATATGTTAAAAGAAAATTAACTTTTTCCTGGTATTTTTTCAAAGCTTCTGCAAGTCTGAAGTGATCCTCTGTTGTGAAGGAGCACGAGTAGAATTTGTTTTGGTCAGCATTAAAATATGGTGGGTCTATAAAAACAAATATATTTCGATTGTTTGGTATTAATTTAAAAACCTCTTCGAAATCAATTGATAGTATTTTACAATCCTTCAATTTTATGTGATTTTTAATAAGTTGCCTTGGCCAATTCTCTGGACGCATTGAATACTTCTCGCCATAACCCCAATAACAATTCTCTAATTTCATTATTCCAGAATAAGAAGTTCTATTTAAGTAATAATATTTTGCTGCTCTCTCAAGATTATTCTCAGGTATAAATTGATTTCTATAGTATTTATGCCTTTCCTTTGTTGCTACTTCGTCTTTCAAAAAATTTATCAGTTCAAAAACATTGTTTTGAATAATCTTATAGCAATTGATTAAATCTTTATCTAAATCATTCAACCATGTTTGTTGTTTTTGTTTATAAAAGAAAATAGAACCACCTCCTGCAAATGGTTCTACGTATAAATCATGTTCAGGAATATATGCATTAATTAATTTTCTTGCATAAAATTTTCCTCCTGCCCATCTAAAAGGCGAATTTATTGGATTGCTGTCATAAATCGAGTAATCCAGATTGGTTTCAGAGATTAATTTCAAGAAATAAAATATTAGTAAAAATTCTTCAGATTTAATTCTAAGGATAAAAGAAACTTTGTCTGTGAATATCTTGTTCTTTTAAATATCATTATTTAGGATTGTCGATCCTTTACGTAGATTTTCTTCAGCGCTTACAACTCTAATGTTTGCTCTGTTATGTTCTCCTCCTTTAGATAAAGGAATTATATGGTCAACATGATACTTAATGAAACCTGCTTTTTTATTTAGAAAATCTTTTTCGGCATAGAGTCTTTTTATCTCTACTTTTTCCTTATTGCTTAATTTATTTAAAGAATTTTTAATTATAGTTTTTCGTCTTAGCGAGCCTTTTAAAGATCGATATCTATTCTCTGACCAAACTTCAGCAGGTGCTGGACATCTGTAATTTAATATTTCAACAGTTTTCCCTTTTTTTTTCCAAAGTTGCTCTAACAGACTTTTGGATGACCATTGATGAAATTCGTTTTGACCAGATATATCGATGATATTTCTAAATTTAGTTATTTCAAATATATAATCATTATTTATTTTTTCTCCAGTCCACTTAGTCCAACCCCTTGCTACATAACGGTAAGGTTTTTTTACCCAGATATATAGTGTTCTCAATTCTGTATCTTCTTCTCCCAATTTTGGTTTTCTGCTATGGAAAGTTTTATCCCCTACCCTAGTAATTAATCCTCTATTATTTGACTGTATTACTCGGAATTTCAAATTTAAATATCGGAAGGTTTATGTAATTTATACTTTAAATATTTAATGTTTTTCGCAAAAAAATATTTTTTTAATAAAATATCCATTAATACAGGGGAGATTCAGGTTATCTCCATCGACCCGAAAGATTTTGGAAATTCAAAGAAAGAAAAAATCCTTCTCCCCCCCCCAACTCCCCCCGACTTTTTTTGCAAGTCAGTCATATCAATAGATTTGCTGATATTATGTCCGGCTCATAACCCGAAGGTCGGAAGTTCAAATCTTCCCCCCGCCACCAATTAAAACAAAGCCCTCAAGGGCTTTTTTAATGCATTTTTTTATATTTAAAGAAGTAGCTTAAACAAAGAGAAGAAGAAGAAGAGAGCTACTTTTATAGAATGATCTAATTTCGCAAGAAAGCTCGTTTGACCCCCATAAAAATATTTCAGAGGCCTAAATATAGACAATCAGAAGGATTTCATTTCTATCCTTTCGGGCTAGTGACACGAAGTTCATCAGAATTATATATATCTATCACAACCTCTGAAAGAGGTACATAAACAAGCTAGATTAACTAGACACATATAGTTAAATTAATTTTTTTACTTACACTGAGTAAATGAGTGAGATATATAACAACAATTATTATCTAGTAGTAAGTGGACCAACATGGAATGATGCTGAATCAAATGCCATTAACTTAGGGGGACATTTAGTTTGCATAAATACTCAAGAAGAAAATGACTTTATAGTTGAAAAATTTAAAGATAATTCAGGCCTAACAGTAGTTAGAAATGATGGTCTGCCTAATTATCACTTTACATATATCGGACTATATGATGATGCAAATGGGAATTTCTTTTGGACTGATGGCTCTTCTGTTAATTGGACAAATTGGGCACCCACTAATCCCTACGATAATGGCACTGGTCAGGGAAGTTGGGCTTCTCAAATAACAGGTATAGAATTAGATAATTATTGGGCTCCATCTTATGCAGGAAAGTGGATAAATGGTGGTGCTAATAATCATAGTGGTATAGCAGAAATACCACTTTCTTATTTCTCTATTACTGATTTAACAATTACAGAAGGTAATACTGGAAATATCACAATTAGTCGTACCGGTGGAACTAATAGCGCTCAGAACATAACATTGACATCAACTAACGGAACAGCTAGCGCTGGTTCTGATTACACCGCAATTAATACAAATATTTCCTTTGCTGCGGGAGAAACATCTAAAACATTCTCAGTATCAACAACTGATGATAGTTCTAGTGAATCCAATGAAACTTTTACTCTTACAATAACTGCCTCAAATTCAGATACAGTTCCCGCACAAATCACAGATGGGAACGCAACCATAACGATTGATGAGGCTGCACGAATTACCGGTCCATCGGGTGGTGCAGGTGATTCATCCAGCACAAAGTCCATCAATGAAAATACAACCGCCGTCCATACCTTTTCTGCTAATGAAACCGTTACCTGGTCTCTTAATGGTGGCGCCGATGCTTCTAGATTCGCAATCAATACCTCGACTGGTGCTTTAAGTTTTAGTTCTGCTCCTAACTATGAATCTCCTATTGATAGTGATTCAGGTAACAACTATGTCGTTGTCGTTAGAGCAACCGATTCAGCTAGTAATACCTCTGATCAA
>QCHR01000007.1 GCA_003277985.1 Prochlorococcus sp. AG-402-G06 | reverse complement strand
TAACTTGGCAGAAAAGATTTAAAAATCATTCAAAAAAGAGAGTATTTAAAGATCTTTATCTGAAAACATTTGAATTCCTTGTATTCGATCCTATTAGGTACTAGGAAATTCTAAATTTTGATGACTAGCCCTATCTTTTGTTTTTCAATTTATGTGGTTTATAAGTTTGGACCCATCATTCCGAATCCACTTTGAAGTCCAAAGGAAATTATTACAAAAGTACTTATGGCCAAACCAATTAAAACAGAAGTGTAAAGCCTATTAACTCCATAACCAGCTTCAACAGGATTGAAATCAGCTACTACAAAAGATTTTTTGCTGTATTTACCTCTATCGCTTAGACCTATCGCCCCCAAGGCTGTCTGAGGTGTAAGAGTACCGCCCTCATCATCAAGGAACCAAGGTTTGTTGGGACTGGTGTCAGGGGCTGACTTCGCTTCAGATATCCCTGTATTTACTGTAGGAGAGCTATTAATTCGACTTGAATCTTCTCTGAAAAATCTTGGAAACATGTAGGTATGCCAGAGGCCGATTACTCCTGCCCAAGCAATCATGCTTACTCCAGCTAATCCGAAGAGAATTTCTTTAAAACCGAATTCCATAAATTAAACCAATTAATTTACGCCTTTTAGGGCAATGGATCCACAATATCAGAAGTAAAGCTAGTGAACTTAGAGAGTTATCAAAGCTTCTAATTTCGGCCCAATTTGTTACAGAATTCATAAGGTCAATCAATCAATCAGCCTTTTTGGCTCTCATATGCCAAGATTTATTGGATAAATATATAGATGGATGATCAACCTCAAATTACTCTTGGTACTAACCCCAGTCATTTTTTCAGTGGCCTTTACTGATTATTGGTTGAGAAGATGGGGAGTATTTGTCTGGGATAATGGTCCTACTATTCAAAACCAGCAGGTTTGGGAAGATACAGCAATCGTTGCAGATAAAGGAAGGCCAGGAGATGGATACCCCGTATTTACTGTTAGAACTTTGGCAGTGAATGCATTAGGAATTCCAACAGTGTTTTTCCTAGGAGCAATTTTTGCGATGCAATTTATCCGCCGTGGTGTAATAAACGCATAAATAAAAATAAAAATAAAAAGGCTTACCTTTTGGTAGGCTTTTTTTTATGGAATAAAAAGAGATCTTTAGATTTCTATTGATAATTTTTAAATTATATATTTCTTTAATCAAAAGCAACTTAGAAAGCTTATAATCTGATAAGAAAAAAGTTTGTTATGGAAAGTCAAGAATCAAATCTGAATGAAAATAATAGCTCTACAGCTGTTTTAGAAAATAAAGATGCTGATATGGTTTCAGTAAATAATCAACCAAAAGAACTAAATGAAAAACAGTTGTTTCCAACGGATCAAGATTTAATTTCATCTATTATTGAGGATGCTTTTCCAAAGGATAAAGCTAATAAGCAATTAGGTATTCCTCAATCTGATACTTTTGCATTTGCAAGCCGTATATTTTTCTTATGGGTTTGGCCCATAGTTTTTCATAACAAAGTCAGAAATTTAATTAATAACTTGAATTTTGCTCGGCCTTACTCTAACCCTGGAGAAAGTACATACACAGTGCAAGATACTGAAACTGTGTACACCATGACCAAAGATGCATTCGCAGGGAAAGGCGGAATGAAATTTATGGGGATTAGATTTATGTCTATTTGGGTTTTTCCTGTTGCAATAACTGGAGCTGTTATGGAATTTTTATTTGTAGGACCACTTATGGGTACTAATCCTTTTGGTTAATATGTAAGTCAAATATTTGTTCTATTTTTATAGCTAGTGAGAATTGATTATATTTTCAGACGTTTCTAAAAGGAAAAAATGGTGTAACTTTTTTCGTAGGGTTGCTACTTGCAATAGCTTTACCTCTTATGTACATAAATAGACCAAGTGTGATTATCATTACAGGTGGATGCAGAGCTAACGATCTGCCAATAAGTTGAAGTTCTTCTCCTGACATTTAATTAAATTAATTCTTGATTAACTATACCCTGCAAGGAAGCTAAAAAAAAATAATTTAATATATATAAAAGAATCTACGTATTATTTTTGTTGTTATAACTAAGCTTTAAAATTAAAATCGAAAAATTAAAAATAAAGGTAGCAACATTAGCAAATAGAATAGGAATTGAATGAATTTTAAAACCATAAATAATCCAACAAATAAGACCTGTTATAAATAGAATCAACATAATTAATGAAACATCATCAGCTGATTTTGTTTTCCAAGTCTTATATAGCTGGGGTAAAAAAGCTATGGTAGTTAGTAAAGCAGCTGAAAAACCAAATAAATCTATATAATTAGAGTGATTCATCTTTTTTAAATAGTAATGATATAGATCAAAACTATATAGTAATTAAAAAATTAGTATATTATAGCTTTACCCCAGATTAATAATATCAAAATCTTATGAGTGATCAGTCTGATTTTAATGATGAACTTGTAAAGGATAAATTGGAAACTTTATTAGATGAAGATAATGAGATTAAAAAATGGAATGAAGGCCTATTAATAAAATCACTTATCCTTTTCCCGATAATACTATTTATAGTAGGTTTATTTATTGTTAATAGACCAGCAAACTTAACAGATCTATTATTGTTATTGCTTTATCCTTTAGCCCTGATATCGATAGGGTTGATAATTCTGTTTGTCATGATAAGGAACTTAAAGTAGAAAGATATTAATAGAATCTTTTACTTTGAATCTTGCTTTTTATGTAGCCAATAAGGTTGTACCAATGTAAGCTATTAGTAATTAAACATTAATATCCAATGGCAGGCGGACCATTATTACAGCTTTGGGAAAACCTACTACCGTTTGCTAAGGATCTAAGAATTCGCTTTGCAATAGCAATGCTGGGTAATGTTTTAGCAATATTATTTATTTTCTCCCTGTGTAAAATGTTTATTCCAGGATTGGAAGATCAATTATTTAATTGATTTTCTTACCCAGAATTGATACATTTCTCTAAAAGAATTAACATTTAATTTTTCAAATTTATCCCATAATTCTAAATCTTTTAAAGAGTCTGTATCCTTATTATCTCTCTGATACTTATCTTTTATATCTTTTGAAAGAGTAAAACCTAAGAATTCAAGATTAGATGCTTCTAACATATGTTTAATTTCAATTAGTGAGTAACAGTTTTCGTGACTATGAAAGCAGAGATCTCTACACATTGAGGTTGAGTAGAAATCTGACCAATTAGTTATTTCATTTAACTGTTTGATATCTCCATTAAGAACATCATTTCTAAAGCTTCGTATTTCATCAACATTTGCTTTAATATCTTTCTCTTTGATTAGTTCTCTTGCTTTTATTATTTCTTTTCTTGCATACCTGCTATACAAACCTAACTTTAAAAAGCCTCTTTTTTCTAATACATCAAATAGATTTGATAATCCCTTATTAGGATCATTCATATGATGAAGAACGCCTGAACACTCTATTAAATCAAACCTTTGATTGAGTGATGCCAATTCAAGTAAATCCATTTCTATGAATTCGACATTTTTCATGCCATATTCATCGACCTTTCTTTTTGCATATGAGATACTTGAATTGCTTAAATCGATCGCCGTTATTTTACAATTACTATATCGAGATGCTTCAATTATTTGAATCCCAGTACCACAACCAACGATAAGTATATTTAATTTTTTATTTTTTATTTTAGACGAATTAGATGTAATTTTATTTGGATAAATTTCAGAATTAATAACTGATAAAATGCTCAATTTGATTTCTCTAGCATACGAATTATATCTCCATCTTGGGTATGGATTTAATTCATACTGATTTTTTACTTCCTTAGATATAGAATCTTTTATAGTGCCTATCTTTTTAATTCCTTTTGAAATATTTTTTTCATCATTTAACTCTTTGAATTGTAAATTAAGTAAATTATTTAATTCTTTTTTATTTGATACATAATTATTTAAATTTATTATGTTATTGTTTATTGAAGATAGAGATTGATAGCATGATATCAATGCTAATTTATAGTCATTATTTTTATTATTATTAATTGTATTCTTAACTTCTTGTAGTTTATATTTTTCTTCTCTAGATATGTAATAGATATACTCATTTAAGAAACATTGTGATCCAAGACCTATAGTAAATTCAAAAATAAGATTACTTATTTTATCTTTATCTGAATAGCTCATGAGAATATTTTTGCGTATATTTCCTAAGACTTTTTCCCATAATGGAGAGCAAAATATTAGTAGAGAGAGTGCTTTTACTAGTTCCTTGTCCTTTATTAGAATATTAAATTCATGACTCTCATACATCTCTGATTTCATTACAGACAATTTCTCTAAGATTTCTTTAGAGATAAGGCTGTTGATATTTCCAAATAGTTCCCTATGAGAAATATCTTTTCTATTTAATATGCTTTTAAGTAATTCTCTGCTATCATTCTCTGATGTTTTTAACAATTCCCCTTTTTTAATTAATTCACTTATTAGTTGATAACTTAAATCACTATTTTTATTAATCGAAAGTTCTTTTTTTATATATATAAGTGATTTTTTATAATCTCCAAGTTGGTTGTATATTGTAGCTAGGTTTAAATAACAGTTCTCTAATTTATTATCTAGCTCTATTGCCGTTTCTGTATGTAATATTGCTTTTTCTATCTCTTGTTTCTCTTTATAACATGCACCTAGATTTAAATGAGCGATAGCAGATTTATTATTTATTTCTAAAGCTTTTAAATAATATTTTTCTGCTTCATTATATTTGTTAAAATCTTTATTTAATAACCCTAGATTGATGTACGCATCAAAATAATTCCGATCTAGTTCGATCGCTTTTTCAAGTGATGATTTTGACTCATCGTATTTATTTAAACTTTTTAAAATTAATCCTCTAATACAATATCCATTAGCTAAACTTGGTTTTAATTTAATAGCTTCTTCAATTATTATTTCTGCTTTTTCTAAGTTTTGTAATTTATAATATAAAAAAGATAAATTTAACTTCGAGTAAATATGATTTGGAAAACTTTTAGAGCATTTTTCATATAGTTTTATCGCCTTATCATTTTCTTCTTTTTCTTCACATATTAGTGCATAATTAGAAATTACATCTGCATCAGAGTATCCATTTTTTATAAAAGCAATATAACCTTTTTCTGCTTCATCTAAATTACCTTTAAGGTGATTATTAATTGATGTTGCTTTCAGATCCTTTTCTGAAAGCTTTTGTAGCTTTTTAGAAGAGCCTTTTTTCTCTTTTTTCTTTCCGAAGCCACTCAATGATTTTTAATTAATTAATACCATTATACAAAATCTAAAAATCTTATTATTTTAGCTTAATAAATCTATAGTTTTTAAACTATAATTATTAGGATTTGATTTATATGCTGTCGCATAAAACTAATTTATTAACTCTTTTTATCTCCAATATGACCTAATTTTTTATATAATAAGTTTATAAATTTTAATGATGCAAATGCCTTTAAAGTTAGGCGATCAAATACCTGATTTCACACTTTCTGATCAATTAGGAGTTTCTAGGACTAATAAGCAAGCCAAAGGTAGGCCTCTAGTTCTATTTTTCTATCCAAAGGATGATACTCCAGGCTGTACAGCTGAAAATTGTGGTTTTAGAGACAAATACGATCTTTTTAAGTTATTTGGGGCTGAAGTTTGGGGGGTAAGTGGAGATGATGAAGCAAGCCACAGATCTTTTGCGGACAAAAATAAACTTCCATTTCCATTATTGTGTGATACGGATAATTCTTTGAGAAGAGCTTTTGGTGTTCCAAAAGTTCTTGGTTTACTTGATGGACGTGTGACTTATATTGTTGATTCAAAAGGTGTTATTAGGCATATTTTTAATGATCTTTTAAATGGTCCTGCTCATGTTAATGAGGCACTAAGAGTATTAGGTGAAATAAGAAGTTAATTATTTCTGGACAAAATTTAATTTTTTTCTAAATTAATTAATTGATTGCGAGTTACTCAAGATATTAATTTTTTACTAATTTCTTTTGATTGAAGTTTTTCTACAACCGTTTCAGAAGAAATTTTTGCAACATCATTCAAACCGTTTGCATCAAACCAAGGGGCTGTAGCCCAATTAAATCCTTTACCGAAAGTGTTGTCTGGTGAAACTATATACCAATGACAAGCAGTATCGGGTACATCCACTGCACATTTGGACCAATTATCACTCCACTGAGGCACTTGAACCCAAAGTAAAGTTGAGAAAACCAGGGAAAATAAAGAGGTCAACATTTCTTTAGATTTACTTTATAGTAAATCTTTTTTGCCTCGAGTGAGGATTTGAAAATTATTTTTCTACAAGCTAATCGAATAGTAATTATAAGTTTATCTAATTAATCTTCCTATCATTGTTTAAGTACCTCAGGCATAAAACTTCTTGGCTATTTTCATTTTCTCCAGAATTTACAATCCATTCTTTAAATTCTTGATAAAGAACGGATCTATCTATTTTATTTATTTCAGTCATCCTAATTAAGGTACAACTAAGAGTGACTGAAATTATTTCTTCAATAGAAGGGCTATTATTCAATTTTTGTTTTTGATATAGTTTAAATAATCTAATTAAAAATTTTATCTGAAGAGTCTTTTGGGCTATAATTTTATATTGAATTTATTAATCGAATATAATCATCGATAAATCTATATTATTTTAAAAATATGATTTTTAATTGGTTATTATTAGTTCATACTTGTTTTCTAAATTTATTTTTCAATGGAAAGAGAAAATAAAAATAAATCTTTAATTATTTGGATAGAGGAGATTTGGGAAGAAATAGAGGTTCAAATTTATGGAATAATTGGAGCAATATTTTTCTTTGGTTTAATTTATTTTATTTTTCAACCTCAGTGGATGAGTCCTATATTTGATATTGTTTCGAAAATAAAATTACCAGTAAGATAAATGCTTAAGTAATAGTGAATTTATTTCCAGATTGAATTATTATTGCTCTAAGGATTTCTCTTTTGCTACTAATTCTATAAATTTCCATACAAGTGCATGTTTATAGTCGTCCTTATTTGGACAAGCCGATACTACTTCTTGCCATGAGAAATTATCTTGATCTTTAGTGTCTTTTAGTGGAGATCCAAAATCTCTTGCAAGATTAGAAAGAAAAGAGTATCCGAGTCTTTCTGAAGTGTATTTGATTATCTCATCTGAGTAACTCATGTACAACAAGAGAGTATCAGCTTGATAATTATGTCTGGTGCATGCTCCGTCAGAACAACCACTATTGGCAATCTCTAAGCAAGCTTTATGGTCGTAGGTTTCCTTGATCAACTCAACTAATGTTCCCATTTGATCCTTCCAGCATCACTTTTGTTATAGCTAATAAAAAAATTAATTACGTAATAAACCAAATAATCAAACAAAATTTAGAAAATAACTAAATACTGTTTTTTGTTTGATTGCAATTTGGTAAATTTACTAGTTATTTTCTAGTTGTAAAAGTTCTTAAACAAAGCAAAAAAATTAAATATGGTTGGCTTTTGGCTGACGAATAACGGAAACACCTATTAAAGATAATCAAAGCTAAAGAGATGATTTGATATTTTTCTAAACTTTTTAAAAATAATAATGATTTTAGTCAACAAATCTTGAGTATAACCATCTAAAAAATGCTCCTATAAATGGAATGTTGCCAAATGTTCCTGAACAAAAATCAAAATAATCTCTATGTTCTTTAACCTTTCCCTCTTCATCAAATATTAATCTTGTTGTCCCATCGTATAAAAATTCGAGACCTTTGATTTTTAACCCCATTGTCCATTCAACAAAAGCAACATTCTTATTGATGGCAATTGAGTGTGATTCTAGATAAATATCATCACATCTTTTGATTAGTCCATCTTGGGCTTTGATATATGCATCAATTCCATTTTTTTCTTGGGTAGGATCGATGAATTTAACTTTTTGACTATATAACGATTCCCATTCTTCCCTAGATGGAGCTTTCTCTCCATAAGATAAATTAAAGAATTTTTTTAATTCTTTCTCTTTGAGGAGCATTTGATTTAATGACAATAATTATAATTTAGATTATTTAAATAGACATCGCGTTAAAGGCATTCTCTGTAGATAACTCAGAAATGGCTTAGATTTAGTATCTATTTAATTAGGTCATATGAACAAGAAGAACATTCTTATTTCTATTGCTGTCCTTGGAGTAGGAATAATCCTCTATAAATTGCTTTTAGGACTTGTCCTCCCAATGGCTTTGTTTGTCTCTCTTGGATATGTCCTGAAATTTTTACTAAAGGAATCAGAGTCTGACTCGGTTAAAGAGGTTTCTCAGATTTTTACGAGCAGCGAGACATCTCCTTCAATTGACAACATAGTTGAAATCAAACCGATTGAAGAAGCTAAATCAGTTGAAGAAGCTAAATCGATTGAAGAGGCTAAACCTTTTGAAGAGGTTAAACCAGTTGAAGAAGCTAAATCGATTGAAGAGGCTAAACCTTTTGAAGAGGTTAAACCAGTTGAAGAAGCTAAATCGATTGAAGAGGCTAAACCTTTTGAAGAGGTTAAACCTGATTGAGCGGTTAAAATTTGATAGCTTTGATCATTTCTTAAGTTTTTTTAATGGATAAAAATTCAAAAAATAGTTTTTGGGATTCAAAGCCTTACTGGTGTCAACCTTGGTCAATTATTAGCTTTGGAGTTATAGTAATAATTTTTAGTTGGAAACTATTTGGTAACGTTATAATCACTTCTATTTTAAGCTTTTTTATTTCTGTTTGGTGGGTATTATTTTTAATACTTGCTCCAAATTCATATCAAGTAATTAATGATAAAGAATAACCATTATTTAATGATTTGATTTTGTAATAGTCTTAATCAATGAATTATCTATTTGGATCGGAAAGAAATAAAAACACTTTTTATATTAAATCTTTCCTGCTCCTAATTCCTAATTATTTTTGAAGGGAAGCCTAAGTAACCACCTGAAAACCGCTTCCGGTTTGTCCAGTAAAATTCAACTAACTCTCTTGTGGAGCTTGTTATGAGCGCTTCTCTGCCTAATTCTAGTTCGCTTGAAAGCTTTAGGTCCTTGATTGATTTCCAGCTTGAGGTGCTTGAAGATTCCATTAGATAGTTCAAAAGATTGGTTGATTAAATACGCGAAGAATCCCCTGCCTCTGTTGTCTATTTCACTAATCATGCGCATCAAATTTAATGTGTTTTTTTAGAGTTGGTTAAGAAGATTGAGATGCGTTGACAAGGTCTAAGTGCTCCTTGATAGTACACCAGTATTAATTTGTGTCAAGTCTTTCTTGTTTCGGAATAATATTAAATTGGATTTGTGTTGTAATTTTTAGAAAAGAAGAATCTATTAATAAAGTTAAATAAATAATAATTAGAGAATAAACATATTAATTAGCTATAAATATAATTAGATTGATCTTTATACTTTAGAATTAGCTCTTAAATTACCTTTATTAGATTTTAATAAAAAATAAACTAGATTTATTAAAAATTGTGTTGAAGAGAAATCTTTAATAATATAAATTTTTTAATAGTGGCTGTTTTAATACCTATAGGTTAGAATTAGCCTGAATCACGACTTGATCATTCATATATTCTTATCTTTAAAATATCTAAATATATTTAACTAGATATATATCTACCTAAATGTAAACTTATCTATTACTAGTATTTCCTGAGAAGAGAAATCACTTGCAGATATACAATTTATCCACTCTTTATACTCTTGAGCAATTGCCAATTGATCTCCTGAGTTTACCTCTACTGTTCTTTTTAAAATATGAGATAAACCTTTGACTAATATAGCTTCAATCCTTTTTTGATCTTCTTGCATTTAACTTTTGCATATATTTTAGAATACCTTTTGTTATTTCGTTTGTAAAGTGATAAGCACCTTTAGAAAACAAATTTTAAGTTAATATGCAAATTATTCATGCTGCGTTACTATCGTTATCTTTATTAATTGATGGAATAAATCCTAATTCTTCGATTTCTTCAACTAATGTTAAAGTTGAATTCTCTTTTTTTAAATTTAAATTACTTGAATCAGATTTTTGTAGCTTATCATTTTGGTTTGATTCTGTTGATAATTTTTTAATAATTAATCTCTTATTTATAGGCCTGATTAAATTATTGATATAGTTAATATTAATCAAATATAATGAGATTGTAATTCCAATTAGAACAAAAAAGATATTATGAACGAAGAAATATGAAAGAATAAACGTCATGGACAAATATTCAGCTACATTATTTGTATTAGTTCTTTTCATGATTATGCAACCTCCTGTTGGTTGCTTTTGTTTTGTCTTTCTAATAATGTCAGATCATATGAAGATTGGATTTGATTATTATAGTCTAGATCATTAATAAATTTTGATAATGATTCTTTGTTCTTTATCCATTTATGTCTTATTGTTTTTGGTAAATTAGGCAAATAGACTTCTCGCTTATCTAATGATCTTATATATCTTTTTCTTTGCCCACTATCAATTGTCGAGCTATCATTTTTAATTTCTTTTGAGAGATTTGAATGATGATCTCTTGATTCTGCAATTGCACTTAACTCTGCAAGAGACCTAATAAATGGTATCATGCTGCAAACCTCTTATTATCTTGCTTTTTTAATTGATTATTTTTATTTTTGGCTTTTTTATATGCATTTATATAATTTACGTCGTACATTCCTAATCCTTCTAACTTTGGATTGTATAGATGGATTAACTTATTCCTTGGGTATGTATTCTTATTCATGATTTTAAGCCATCCTATTATTATATTTATTTTTCTCAGTACTTTCTATTTTATAATAACCTTTATACCTATACTTTTCTAGCAAGCTGTTCGTTATACTACAATTTAATTTATTATCATTACTAGACCTATCTTTTTTGTGTGAGGAATCAGCTCGAAGTAAGTGATTTGGGTTCATTTGAATAATAAAAATGATAGTTTAATGTTAACAATGTCTAATCTTTAGACAAGTGATTCAATCTTGTCCCTGTTTGATAATAACTTGCTTAGTTTTTTGTTTTCATCTTCAAGGTTGCTAATTACTTTTCTATACGTTTCAATCTTTTCTTTTAATGATTTAATCTTTTCGCTTTCAGTCTTTTTAGAAGATGTTTTTCCTTTTTTCTTGTTTCCTTTGACAAGAATCCTAACGGTCGCTTCTGTCATCCTTTCGCCATTCCCCACCGCTTCGAATACCTTTTGTCTTTCCTTGTCTGTTACTCCTTTGCCTCCCATTAAAGCTAGAGATCTAGGCGTTAAAGATGCAAGAAGGTTGTCGTCTATATCAGAACCTCCTAGCCAGTTGGTGTATGCACTAACAAGGTCAATAGCGAACCTTTCGGAGCAATTTATAGCGCCGGATTTCAAAAAGGCTCTCCAATTCCCAGGCTTTATATTGCTCTTTATGTCGGACAGATTTGCCGCCACAGCCTTCAGCGACTGACCGACACAGTTTAGTTCCTCATTGATCTCGACAACAGATTCCTTGACGTACTCGACTTGAGCGGGCACGAGCCCCTTTGTTACCTCGCTTGCAAGCGAAATACCGGCCAAGTTCACTACTTCTGTAGGCGATAACTCCATAGACCCTGCTAAACATATTTTCAGTATACGCCGTGTGACGAATCGGAACAATGCATACTGATGTACTATTTTGTACTTCTGACAGTTCATAGAATTAATTGACAGAGAGCCATAAAAATTGGTGTATAATTAACTAAATGATGTAAAATATATTTTATTTTTTTATTTCAATGTAATAAAATTGCTAGTAAAAGTATTTAATTTTATAAAATTATGATAATCTTTATTGATTTTTTTTAATTGTAATTTTTTGTATTTGTTTCTGAATTTTTTGTTGATTATGTAAGATTATCTGATAAATAAATATATTTTTTGTTTTTATCAGATTCGCTAGGTATATATACGCATTCGCCTGCTTCTTTTCTAAGTCTAAAGAAATCACCATTAAGCACGAATTTGTTGATTTGTGTTTCTTTATTTTTTCGGTTGAGTTGGTGAATACGATTGTGGTTGTCCTACTCCTTGTTTGTTAGTCCAGTAAAGCCATACCAATAACTTCTCATTCCTGTTATGCAAATACAAAAATTCTATCTCTAAGGTATAAATGCATTGTTTTTTTATGGCCTCTGTTTAGTCAATCCCTTATCATTTTGAGTCATTATATTACAGCGAAATAACATGTATTGGCGAGTGTTAGGTGATTGGTTGTATTTTAATATTGGTTTTTTATTATCTGGAATTTCAATTAATAATGGAAGTAAAAAAAATATCTCCTCCAGTAACTGGATATTTACATGTAAAACTAGATCAAGATAACATTGATTATTTATGGAAGATTATTGATATAGCCAAGACTAAGAATATAAATATTAAAAATACACTAATTGGTAATATCTCTCAGAGTCTTATGCTTCAAGATATAGATTCTTTTTTTTTTAAATCAGTTTGTGTCCCATTAGTTAAATTTTATCGTGAAAATAATTTTAACTGTGACGACCCTGTTGAAAAAAATACTTTATTGAAACCTGAAAGTGCATTGGTTTTAGATAGTTTCTGGGTTAATCATCAATATAAAAATGAATTTAACCCATATCATGATCATTCCGGTGTGTACTCTTTTGCTATTTGGATGAAGATTCCATATGATTGGCAAGATCAAAAGAAATTGCCTCAATATAATGAGATGCCTGATAAAAATATAAAGGCAGGTTGTTTTGAATTTGAATATATTGACTCTTTAGGAGGAGTTAAAAATCTTATATATAAACTTTCTCCAATGCTTGAAGGCAATATGGTTTTCTTTCCTGCTAGATTAAGACATTGTGTTTATCCATTCTTTAACACAGATAAACCAAGAATTTCAATATCAGGAAACCTCTCTTATTTACCTTCTTGAAATAATGAAAATAATTTTATGCTTTCCATATATATATTATTGTTGTTGTCTAAGTGTGCATTTATTAGGTAAATTTATTAACTCTAAAACTTATAGTAGCTAGAAATTTTCTATTTATGTAGCTCCAGTAGATAAGTACATAGATCAACTCTCAACTCTTAGAAGTCAATGATAGCAGTTCTTTCGACAGATTATATTACAGCACTATAAGATATTTATGCCTTGTTTAGGCAATAGGTTGTATTTTATTTTGAGATTATTATGTTATTAACCTTCAGTTTTGTATGGAAATTAAGAGAATTTCACCGCCAATTAATGGCTTTTTGCAAGTACAATTGGACCAAGAGATAATTGATTACTTGTGGAAGATTATTGATATTTCCAAGACTAAAAATATTAATTTCAAAAATAAATTAGCAGGTAATATTTCTCAAAGTCTTTCTCTTGATGATATAAATGATTATTTTTACAAATCAGTTTGTATCCCTTTAGTTAAATATTATCGTGAGAATGATCCTCTTGGAGGTGATCCTGTTTCTCAAAATGCATTATTAGGACCTAAAACTACTTTGTTATTAAATCAATTTTGGGTTAACTATCAATATAAGACAGAATTTAATCCCTTTCATGATCACTCTGGTGTCTATTCTTTTGCTATTTGGATGCGTATTCCTTATTCATGGGAAGAACAAAAGAAATTATCAAAATTTTGCGATATGAATGATCGTAATGTAAGGGCAGGTTGCTTTGAATTTGAATACAGTAACTCTCTAGGTCATATCCAGAACTATAATTATAGATTATCTCAAGATTATGATGGTTATATGGTTTTTTTTCCTGCTAAATTAAGACATTGTGTTCATCCATTTTATGAAATTGATGAACCAAGGATATCTTTAGCAGGCAATCTCTCTTATTCACCTGGTTGATATATTTAAGAAGATTAATAACCTTTTAAATATTTCTAAATGCTGTTTTTGGGATGTTATTTAGTTGTTAAAGTGTATATTTTTACTAGGAATTAATTAATTCAAATTTCACATTAACCAGATAATTAATTTTATATGTATTTTCAGGATATTATTTCCAGCTTGAATAATTTCTGGAGTGAGAAAGGTTGCTTGCTGCTCCAGCCCTACGATTTAGAGAAGGGTGCTGGAACGATGAGTCCTCATTCTTTCTTAAGAGCTATCGGCCCAGAGCCTTGGGCTGTAGCTTATCCAGAGCCCTGTCGACGGCCAACCGACGGTAGGTATGGAGAGAATCCAAATAGAGCGCAGCATTATTTTCAATATCAAGTTCTTATTAAGCCTTCTCTTGATGGCATTCAAGAAATTTATTTGTCTTCTCTTGATGCGTTAGGAATATCTGCTAAAGATCACGATATTAGATTCGTTGAAGACAATTGGGAATCTCCAACTTTAGGCGCTTGGGGAGTGGGATGGGAGGTTTGGCTAGATGGGATGGAGGTTACTCAATTTACTTATTTTCAACAATGCGGTGGTCTTGATTGCAAGCCTGTCTCGATTGAGATCACTTATGGTCTAGAAAGATTGGCGATGTATTTGCAAAATGTTGATAGCATTTGGGGCCTTTCTTGGAATAAAAAGAATAAATATGGTGATATTTGGCTTCCTTTTGAAAAAGGTCAATGTAAGTATAATTTTGTAGAATCTGATTCAGATAATTTAAGAAAACTTTTTGAAATTTATGAAGAAGAGGCTCATCAATTAATCGCTAAAAAACTTCCTGCTCCCTGTCTTGATTATGTTTTAAAATGTAGCCATACATTTAATTTATTAGAGGCAAGAGGAGTTATATCTGTTACCGAAAGGACCAAGATTATTGCAAGAATTAGATCTTTAGCTCGTAAAGTTGCCGAAGCTTGGCTAGAGGAAAGAGAGCAACTTGGCTTCCCTCTTTGTTTAATTTGATTGTTAATAATAAGTAATATTTTTACCTTGTTGGGTAATGAATAGATCGAATAATATTGAGCGGCGTATCAAAAGATACTTCTGATAATTCGAGTCCTGGAATGTCTCATCGAATACACTATTATATATTTGACATATTTGTGTGAGGACACAATGAAGCTTTTTCAGCGTTTGCTGGTAGCTCCTGCTGCTTTGGGCCTTATGGCACCATTAGCTGCTAATGCCGATGTTACTCCGGTATCTAGCGAATCAGATCTAAGTTCTGAAGTTATTCAAGCTCGTGTTGATGGCGTTGAAGCTCAACTCGGCGAAATTATGGCTGGTCAGTTCTCTTCATCTACAAAGATGAGTGGTAAGGCTGCTTTCATCCTTGGTTACGTGGATGATGATAACGAGACTGACACTGATGAGATAACTGGTGAATACATGTACCAGTTAAACATGAACTCAAGTTTCACTGGTGAAGACAATCTTTACGTTCGTATCAAGACTGGTAACGTAAGCGACCATTTTAAAGATACTGCTCAAGGTACATATCTTTCAGCTACTAATAAGAACGGTGATGTTCTTAAAGTTGATAAGCTTTGGTACCAGTTCCCAGTTGGTGACTCCCTTCAAGTTTGGGTTGGACCAAAGATCGAGAACTACTACATGCTAGCTAGTGCTCCTTCCATATATAAGCCAGTAATGAAGCAGTTTGCCCTTGGTGGTAATGGTTCTGCATATGGCTCAAGTACAAGTCCTGGTTTTGGTGTTGCTTGGACACAAGAAACTGAAGATCCTTCAGCTGGAAGATGGGCTGTTAGCGCAAATTACACAGCGAAAGATGGAACATCTTCATCTGGTGATAAAGGAATGTTTGGCGAAAAGACTAGAAATTTCGTCATGACCAAAGTTGAGTATGGTACACCTCAGTGGCAAGTTTCTCTAGCTACTTCATTTAAGGAAAATGGAGCTAATGGGTACGATGGTTATTTCCATTCAGCACTTGCAGATCACGATGGTGACATAACTGCATACGCTCTTAGAGGATATTGGCAGCCTGAAGAAAATGGTGCTATCCCAGCTATCCAAGTTGGTATTGACACAGCCACAATGGATTCACCAAAAGCTGGTCAAGCTGAGGATACAGCAGGCTGGATGGTAGGTCTTGGATGGAAAGATCTATTTATGGATGGTAATAGAGCTGGTGTTGCTATTGGTTCAAGAATGGCAGCTACCAACATTAAAGGTGGTGGAACAGATCCAGCAGAAGACAACAGTGTTTGGGAAGCTTATTACACTTTCAAAGTTAATGATGGTGTAAGTGTTACTCCTGCTATCTTCGGCGGATCAGATGTAGAAGTTGATGGTAAGGACTACACAGGTGCTGTTGTTCTAACTGAATTCAGATTCTAATTTAGAAAATAAATTAGATAAAAAAAAGCCCCTTTTTGGGGCTTTTTTTTTATGAAAAAAACTCATAAAAAAAACTATTAAAAGGCTTTTTTATTGAATTTATTTACCAGCAGTTTTCTCCTTCTCCAATAGGAATACAAACATCTGCTTTTTTTGCTTTATCTGCAGCTTTTTTTGCAGCTTCATCAAGTTTCCCATCCTCGTCAGCTTCTTGATCAGTGGTCCATTCCTTTAAACCACCCATATCACCATGCTTCTCTCCAGCTATTGAGTTGTCAGGAATAATTGCGTTAGTCGCTAAAGCTGCTGCTGCTGCAAGGAATATTCCGATAGGTGTTTTACTTGCCATACAATGTTTTATTTGTATTTATTTTGGTCGTTCACAGCTTCTAAGGGAAGTTCTTTTTTTACCTCTTCCTGTATAAAGTGATCGCCTTAGTCTCCTAGTGTTCTTAGCAGATTACTGTAAGCCTGGAAAATTAAATCTAATTCATCAGATCTTCCGTGTTTTGCTAGTAATGCTTTTGCTCCAGCATCAAGTCCAAATAAAATATTTCTATCTTCATTATTCTGCACGTAGCTTTGAATCCAGCCTACACATACAAAACGTTCACCATCTTTGATTTCAGCAACAGAATGTAGCTGAGTGCTTGGATAAATTATCATTTCTCCAGCAGACAGTTTTATTTTTTCAGTTTTATTCATGGTTCGAATACATAATTCACCACCTTTATAATCTTTCGGATCGTTTAAAAATAATGTAAAAGATAGATCACTTCTCCCAGAGGGCATATAAGGATTATCTATGTGTGTACCATAGCCATGACCTACTAGTGATTGAGTAAACATCACTCCATGGATAAGACTAGGTAATGTAAAACTTTTTAGGAGAGGATTTGAGATGATTTTATTAACAATAAAATCTCTAAGATCAATTGATAGTTTTGAATTTTTATCTAATTGAAGATTTAATTTGATTTTTTTAGCATGGCTCCCTGCCGTCTTTTTACCATCTTGCCATGATGATTTTTCTGATTTTAGTTTTTGAATTATTTCAAGTGCTTCCGAGCTCTCGATCAGAGAATGAATTAAATATTCCATTCTTATTTATCTAGGTTTAGCTTACATCCTAAAGTATAAATAAGATATCAATTTATACTTTAATACGTATCAATATTGCGAAGCTATATTTAGCTGTGTCTTCTTGTATATTGTGTATAAAGATATTAATCCCTTCCCTAGATAGATTAATGAATTTAATTAAGCGTCTTTTTACTTCAGTAGTAGCAGGCACTCTCCTAGTTTCTTCAAGTTTTAATCATGTAAAATCTTCGGAGAGAGAAGTAAGAATTTATTCAGGCAGGCATTACAACACTGATAAGCAGATATATAAGCAATTTGCAGAGGAAACTGGTATAAAAATTCGATTAATCGAGGCTACAGGAATTTCTTTAGTTGAAAGATTGAAAAGAGAAGGATCAAATTCTGATGCCGATGTAATTCTTCTTGTTGATGCTGCTCGTATTAGCAATGCTGCCAAAAGTGGTCTTCTTCAGTCATATAGATCGTCTGAATTAGATAAAAATGTTCCAGTGGAATATAGAGATCCTCAAGCAAGATGGTATGCCCTAACAAGAAGGGTGAGGGTTATGGTCGCTAATCCTAAGAAAGTTGATATGAATTCAATCAAAGATTATTCAGATCTTGCAAACCCTTCTTTGAAGGGTCTTGTGTGCGTAAGGAAAAGGAGTAGTCCCTACAACCAATCTTTAGTCGCCAATCAAATTGTCAATAAAGGGGAGGCAAAAACTAAAGAGTGGTTGAATGGGATGATTTCAAATATTTCTCAGCCTTTCTTTCCTGGTGATATAGGTGTTATAAGGGCTGTTGCTCAAGGTAATTGTGGAGTGGGTATTGTTAATCACTATTATGTTTCCAGAATGCTTGCAGGTGTGAATGGTAGAAAAGATCAAAGGTTGGCAAAAAAAGTAAAGGTTCTTACTCCTAATCCTGCTCATGTGAATGTCAGTGCAGGTGGAATTGCTAAATATGCTAAAAACAAAGAAGAAGCTATTCAATTATTGGAATATCTAGCTTCTCCTACTGGGAGTAGTGGATTAGCAGGTCCAACATTTGAACACCCTTTAGTTGGTTTTAATAAAACGGATGAAGTTACACAATTTGGAAAATTTACTCCTGATAGTGTGACCATTGATCAATTAGGAGCTAATAATAAAAAAGCAATTAAGCTTATGAGAAATGCAGGTTGGGATTAAATAATTAATAATTAAATTTGTAATTATTTTGTTCTTAATAAAAACTAGAAGATTGACTTAAACTATTTTTAAGGGAGAGGTGGCTGAGTGGTCGAAAGCGAACGACTCGAAATCGTTTGATGGCTAAAACTATCCGTGGGTTCGAATCCCACCCTCTCCGCATTTTTGTTGTTCCATAAAGTCCCATGAAGTATCGGGATCTTAATTTTCTAGTTAGATATTGAGAATTTAAGCGAATTTTTGATTTAGTTTGTTCTATGAAGTCCCATAGAGTCTCATTAAAGTGCTAGGGAATGTGCTAGGGAAAAATATGAAATGTGCTAGGGAAAAACTAGCGATTAACTGATTATTTTTTGGAAAATTATCTAGTAAAATTTTATAAAAAGATCTTCATCTTTCTAAGCAAAAGCAATTAATAGTTGCAAATTTTCTTTAGTAATCCGTAGGACATGAACTTTGGGTTTGGATATCGCCATTCATTTATTTTCCTTTCTGTTCTGAGATTTAATCGATTCCCTTCTCCCCACTTTTTATCATAAAACATACTTTTAGTTGTTTTTGTTCTGTATTCTTCACAATCTCCTTGATTGAATGTTTTCCATGATCTAGATCCGTCTGGTTGTTTTTCGTTGTAATTTACTAAGTCCCACCAATAAACATATCTATTTGTATTTTTTATACTTTCATTGTCAAAATAGAAATCTGCATTGTCTGTCGAAAATATTTTTTCCCATTGCGAAAATGCGGGAAGAGGAGCAATAAGTGAAATCAAAAATATGAAACTGTAAATAATTGGTTTCTTCAAAACTTTATAAAATGCTTTTTATTAGTCTATCATTTGTTTTTTGCTGCTCCTTTACTTTAGTAGTGCTGTGTTTTTTTATCACCTTAGGAGGAAAACATAGGAAATACCCCACTCTTTTTTTGTAGACTTCTTCTTATGTGATCCCATTCCTTGTGCTAGGGAATGTGCTAGGGAAAATTGACTCTTTTTGAGATTAGGTCGTCCCAAACCATGCCATAGAGTCCCTTTTTGGGTCTATTTCAAGGACACCCTCTCCGCTTTAGTAAAACAAATTGGTTTGACATAAGGAGCAATCAATTGTCTTAAGTGACACTTCATATTTGTTTCTAAGAATTTTATTTAGCTTCTTTTATTAATCAAAGGTTTGATTCCTTTAGAGAATTATTACTGATTTTATTTATCCCTTCTCCTATTTTGAATATAACTACAAATGCTTCTGCACTTAACCTAATAATAAAGAAGAAAATTATATTAAAAGAAAAGTAACCTAGAGTATTTGAAAAACTTGAATCAAGAGAAGTTAATATACAATTTATAGTAAGACCTATAAAAACTCCAAAACCAACTACATAATAAAAT
Source organism: Prochlorococcus sp. AG-402-G06 (assembly GCA_003277985.1). Classification (GTDB taxonomy): domain Bacteria; phylum Cyanobacteriota; class Cyanobacteriia; order PCC-6307; family Cyanobiaceae; genus Prochlorococcus_B. Next base: position 40,958 of record QCHR01000007.1, on the reverse strand, counting down.
GTAGTTATTTTTCGTGTGATAAAAGAATTAAACCAGAAGTCACTAGTCATTGCTTTCCATATGTCTCCAAAGACATATTCTGTTATTACATCTAATATTGGTCCTTTCTTTAGTGCTTTTAAAAATCCAGAGTTTCCTCTTAAATTAATAAATCTAAGACAAGAAAGTATAATTCCGATTAGAAGGCATATTGCAAACCCGTTGTTGCGTGAATAATATCCAAGATAGGCAAAGATGCTCATGAATTTTAAGTATTAACTTTTTCATACTAGTAAAAATATACGACTTAGTCTTTTTGATATTTTATTCTATTTAAATAATAGAAAGAGAAATTTTACCTGAATTTGGTGAAACACCAATTAGTGAAAGTAACGCAAAGCGTCCAATGGAAAAACACATGGAATTTTTGGATGCATCCCATGGAATTTCCCATGGAAAAATGCAAAAACGAGTTTATTTGTAGTGACATGTCCAGACATTTCCTGCCATCTGGACAACCACCCTCTCAGCTTTTTGATTTCATCAGAAATACTTTATCTTTAGTGAGTAAATATTTGAAATCTCTTAGTTGCCTTTTTTAGTAGGTAATTTCTAATTAAAAAGTCTCTTTTTTGTAAGTATCTCTATAAGTTTTGGATCGAGTATTTTGATATTGTTAGATTCATTTTTGCTTTCTGTACTATTGATTCTAGGAAATGTAAAATTAATAAATTCAGGCATCTCTAGGAAATTAGTAATTTTATTTATATCTTTTTCTCTTGTTATATCTATTATAAGAAGATCTTTAGGCCTTCTTTGAAAATATTTTATTATTTCGTCTCTTCTATGTTTATAAACTTCAATATAGTGATCTTTATTGTATAAAAGTTCCCAATTATAATTTACCTCTAAATCATTTTTTTCATCCACTTCTGATATGTAGTAATATTCAGTGTTTTTTAATGTATAGTCTTCTCTGAGATATCCAAAATTTTCAATTTCTGATTTACCTAGAACCTTTTTATTTAAAATCTCCTGATGGAACTTAATTAGTGAATTAAACCATTGTTCAGGATCTCTATAGGTAAAAATAAATTTGCTATTTGGATAATATGCATCCAGTGCTACGTAAGTAGAACCTTGGGCAAAAGGTGAGTCTTGAAAAAAATCATAAAGACTAACCTTATTAAAAAGTTCTCTATAATTGCCTTTTTGAACCTGATATGTTGTTGAAATTTCTATTTCTTGTTGAGGCGCACAATCAAAACCAAGAATGGACATTACAGCCTTTAATGTAGAAGTTCCAGTTTTATGAGCACCAATGCAAAATGCTTTGTTCCAAAGTTTTTGCTTTGCATAAGGTCTCAATCTTTGTCTAACTTCATTTAACTCAATATTCATAATTTAATTTCTTGGAAAAGTAAAATCATTTTTCTTTGAACCATGCTTATATCGTTTATATTTTTTCTATATTATATATTTCTTCTGCTTAGTCTAGTCTTTTAGAGAGTCTGTATTTTTTATACTTTAATAGTTCCTTGATGTATTAATTGCTAGGCAGTATTTATCCAAATGACTTCGTTAAACTTTTTTGCCAACCTCAAGACTAAATTAGATTAACCTTTCACTCATCAACAACACTTTATAGTTATGTGGAGACTTACCTTTCTCAAATGCAAGTTGAAATTGTCCCAAGAATTGTTTTTTTGTTAGAAAGAGAAGTTTAAAGTGGATGCAAACAAATCAGAAATTTTCCATCTGAAAGAGAGTTGAAAAGCGACTTGAATTCTATGTGATTGTCGGATTTTGAGGTTTTTGATGTCGGATTGATGTGATGTTTGAAATCCAATTTCGGGATATCTTGAACAATAGATCCCATTTTTTCTTCTTTAACCCTTAAATCAAATCGCACATTCTCCGAATTTTTAATTCCTGCAGGGCCTCAGAATTAGAAAAGTTTAATTCTATTATTTTTCAGGAATAATTGATCCCCAGAGATCCCTGCAAATTTTTCTATGTTTGAAGATTGTGTTGGTTTATTTCGCTATTCAATTTTGCAAACATGTTCTTCACTGTTCCCACAGGCCTAAAATCACCTGAAGCTACTAGCACTCTCTCATCTTTGAGTATAAGTTGATTTTCTCTTAAATATTTTCTTGAACACTTTTTACCCGACAGTCTTCAATATGCTTAAAATAAAGAAGAGTAAGAAATGATTTGGAAAAATTTGATGAGTCTTTATCTTTTTACGATGAAGCAATTGATTTTATTGGTTTAGATGATTATGAGGGAGCAATTAAATCTATTAAAAAGAATATTGATAGGCTTAAAAGCTATGATGAGAAAGCTTTAGCCTATTTAAACTGTGGTTTTTTGAATGATAAAATGGGAGATAATCTCAGAGCAATCGATGATTTCTCAAAGTCAATTTATTTTGAAGCTAAAATTGATATTATAAATCAAAGGTCTAAAGATATTTCATTTAGTGGAAGAAGCAACTCTAGGTATAAAAATCTTGATTATCAGGGGGCAATAGAGGATAAAAGAACAGCAAGAGAAATTAGATTATTGGAAATTGCTGAAACTTCAGAATTCAATTGTACAAAAATAGATTATAAAAAAATTTTGTTAGGTACTTTTATAAAAATAGATCTAGAACCAAAATATAATGTCTTGATTAAATGTTCAAAAATACGAAAGAGAAAGTATGATTTAATCGCAGATTATAAAAAAGTAATTACTAAGAAAAGAAAAGAAGAGGTTATAAAAAAATTAGAGTTTTTAAGCGAATCAAAGTATAAAAGTGGGGATTATAAAGGTTCTATTATAGCTATTAGAAGGGCAGAGAAATATTATTGATCATCTTACGATTGTTATATATATTTTTACCAATAAGGATCGCTAAAAAATTCAACATTAAGTTCATTTTCTTCGGGTACTGAGGCAATACATGCGCGTACAACTTCTCCATTGACTTCTATTTCACATGCCCCACAGCTCCCTCCAAGGCATCCTGTAGGTATATCGATATTGGCGTTATAAGCAGCTTTTAACCATTCTACTCCAGGAGAGCAATGGCTTGATTTATTGTTAGGCCAATTTATCTTAACTTTTTTCATTTTTAAATACTTAAATTAGCTTATCTAAATTTATATTTTTTTCGAAGGCATCAGTTAGTAAATCTAATAAACTCTCTCTCTTGTAAATATTATTTTCTTCTATAATTTTTAAATGGTTTAAGCCTTTTTTCTGTCTTATTTTATTTAGCCATTGCCTTCTCCATTCATCATTTTCAAAAATTCCATGTAAATAAGTCCCTCCAATAAAGCTTTTATCTTCTTTTTCAATTACCCATCCTAAAGAACTGTTTCTGAATAGAGAAATAATATCTGAATTTTTATTATTTATCAAATCACTATCACCATAATGCATCTCAAAGCCTTTTACTTTCTGTGAATCTGGCCATGAAACACTTTCTTCTCTTTGTGAGGTTTTCTTGATTTCTCCAAAGGTTGTTTTTATTGGAAGTAGGTTCAGCCCCCCTCCTGAAAAAATACCTTGTTCATTAAGACTTTCTTTCTTTTGATTGTCCTCTAATGAGGTTCCTAGCATTTGTAGACCTCCACATATGCCAAAAATATTGCCCCCTTTTTTTGCATAATCTTTTATTTGATTGCTCAAACCAGTATTATTTAGAGTCACTAAATCTTTAATTGTTTGTTTACTTCCAGGAATTATTAATACATCTGGTTTACCTAGGCTTTGGCCAGGCTCTATCCATCTCATTTGAATACTTGAATCGTGAAAGAAAGGATCTAGATCAGAAAAATTACTAATTCTAGGTAATTTTATTATTGCTATTTCTATTTCTGCGCTTTGGTTTATTTGTTTTCTTTCAAGTAGATCAAGAGAATCTTCAGGGGGGAAAATCTCTTTTAGCCAAGGTAATATTCCTAAAACTGGGATTCCAGTTTCTTTTTCTATCCACTTAACTCCAGTTTCGAATAATGCTTTATCTCCTCTGAACCTATTAATAATTATTCCTTTTATTAGTTTTTTTTCTTCAGGTTTCATTAATGCAATTGTTCCAATAATTTGAGCAAAAACACCTCCTCTTTCTATATCGGCTACTAAGATACAATTTGCATTTAAAAATTTTGCTAATTTCAAATTTGTAAGATCTTTATGTTGCAAATTCACTTCTACGGGGCTTCCAGCCCCCTCAAGAATGAGTCTTCCGTGTTGTTGACTATTCAATAATACTTCTAGGCCTTTTTTAATGGCTTCCCACCCTGAGTCGAACCAGTCTTCATAATAATTTATTGCTTTACTTGTACCGACACTTTTGCCTAGATGAATTACTTCACTTGTACAATCACCCTTTGGCTTCAGAAGTACAGGATTCATTTCGGCAGTTGGCTCTAAGCCCGCAGACCAAGACTGAAGGGCCTGAGAATATGCCATTTCTCTTCCTTGAGTATCAACCCAAGCATTATTGCTCATGTTTTGGCCCTTAAAAGGTATTGGCTGTTCCCCTTTCCTTTTTAAATATCGACAAATAGCTGTAGCAATAAGCGTTTTACCGGCACCACTAGAGGTCCCTAAAACCATTAATGGAGTTCGTTTATGTTCTATGTTCATCTTGGTGATAATTGGTATTTTATGCATGTAATTAATTTTTTTATAAACGATTGTCTTTTAGTAAATAAATCTGCACGACTCTCTAGGACTTTTCTTCCTATGGGTGTAATACGAACTTTTGAAGTAAGCCCTTGTCCGTCAACTTCCCTTCTTAAGACTCCTATTTTAATTAATTTAAGAAATTCATTTTCTATGAATAAAGAACTATTGATAAACATAAACTCTTTATCCAAATATTTTGATTTTTTTTCAAAAACATTTTGTGCACTGAGACTTTCTTTTTGAAGACTTTGAAAAAGCAATAAATTAAAGGGACAATTCCTAATCCCTTTCTTTGCTCTTCTAAAGATTTTTTTGTCAATCAGCAACATTTAATTAAAAGGATTTATTTTTTAATAGAAGATCAATAATGATCATAAGTATTAAAAAATTTAGTTTTCTATGTTTGTTCTTGCGTCTGCATCGAAAGCACGTCAAAAATTACTTGATCAAATAGCTTTGAGACACAAGATTATTGTAAGTGATTTTGATGAGACACAGCTTCAGGAAACAGATCCAATTTTGAAGGTCAAATTATTAGCTAAGGGTAAAGCTGATAGCGCATTAAAAAAGTTGATAAAAGAAGATCATGCCTTAAATACTTTTCAAGCTTTATTAGGTTGTGATTCTTTGTTTGAGTTTAAGGGGGAAATTTTCGAAAAGCCAATTAATAAAGAACAATTGATAGACAGATGGCAAAGGATGTCTGGTCAATCTGGATTTTTACATACTGGTCATTATTTAGTTTCGTTGGATAATTCCAAATCTGATATGGAAAGTATTTCACAAAATAATAGTTGCGAAGGAGTTGTGAGCACAAAAATTGAATTTATGAATTTATCCAATTTTGAGATTAATAAATATGCTTCAACTTCAGAACCATACAATTGTGCAGGAGGCTTTGCGATTGATGGAAATGGAGGACTTTTTATAAAAAAAATAGATGGATGTTTTAGTAATGTTATTGGGCTTAGCTTACCTTGGTTAAAAAATAATTTAGAAAAATTTGGTTTATCTCAGTTGCTTTTAGATAGATAAATAATATTAAGGTCAAATACTTTTAACCATAAAAAAAGCCCCCGATTAAGAGGGCTTTTTTTTTATTGAGAGATCTAATCCAGATCAGGCATTGAAAGAGCGGGCTCTTCTGAACGACTGATACCTTTTTCAAATCCTGCTGCTGCGGCTCTCGCACGACCAGCATGCCAAAGATGGCCTACAAAAGTAAACCAACCAAGGAAGAATTGAGCACCTGCTAGCCATTGACGCAAGTTAACAAAGTTAACAGCATTAGGTTCAGTAATGATTCCACCAACTGAGTTGATAGAAGCGTTTGGAGCATGTGTCATGTATTCAGCAGCACGGCGTACCTGCCAAGGCTGAATATCATTTTGAATCTTCTCAAGGCTGAGACCATTTGGTCCTCTAAGAGGCTCAAGCCATGGTCCTCGGAAATCCCAAAAACGCATAGTCTCTCCGCCAAAGATGATTTCACCAGTAGGAGAACGCATTAGGTATTTACCTAAACCAGTTGGACCCATTGTTGAACCTACATTTGCTCCAATTCGTTGGTCACGAACTAGGAATGTAAAACTTTGTGCCTGAGAAGCTTCAGCGTTAGTTGGACCGTAGAATTCAGATGGATAAGCAGTGTTGTTAAACCAGATGAAACATGAAGCAACAAAACTTGCGACACAGATTCCACCTAAAGCATAGCTAAGAAGTCCTTCACCATTCCAGATAAAGGCTCTTCTTGCCCATCCATAAGGCTGAGTGAAGATATGGAAAAGACCACCAATTATTTCAATCACTCCCAGGTAAACATGTCCTCCGACAATATCTTCCATTGAGTTAACACCAACCATCCAACCACCACCACCCCATGGGGTTGATAGTAGATATCCAAAAATAATTCTTGGATCAAGTGTTGGGTTGATTAACCTAACTTCTCCTCCACCTGGAGCCCAAGTGTCGTATGCACCACCTATGTACATCCAATTTATGGACCATAGAAGAGCTCCGACTCCTAGAACAACCAAATGAAAACCAAGAATATTGGTCATTTGGTTTTTATCTCTCCAGTCAGTTGAGAAGAATGGGAAATCCTCTTCAAGTTTCTCTGGACCAGCAAGTGAGTGAAAAACCCCACCAAAGCCAAGGATTCCAGATGCAACTAAGTGAATAACACCAGCAATGAAGAAAGGCCATACATCTGTGACTTCTCCACCTGGACCAATTCCATATCCAAACATGGCTACGTGAGGCATACAAATTAAGCCTTGCTCCCACATGGGTTTATCCATTGTGAAGTGACTTACTTCGAAAAGCATCATCGCGCCTGCCCAGAACACAATTAGTCCTGCGTGAGCAATGTGAGCTCCTAAAAGTCTTCCAGAAAGGTTGATTAGCCTTGCATTTCCTACATACCAGGCGTAACCAGTCTCTTCAAGACTTTGATTTGGAGCTTTGAGTAAACTATTAAAGGGCGTTTCCACGTGGGAGTACCTCCTCAGGGAATACAAAGTTTTCGTGTGGTTGGTCTACAGAAGACATCCATGCACGCATACCTTCATTAAGAAGGATATTTTTGGTGTAGAAAGTTTCGAATTCAGGATCTTCAGCAGCTCTGATCTCTTGGCTAACAAAGTCGTAAGCACGAAGGTTTAGAGCTAATCCGACGATTCCAATTGATGCTGCCCACATACCTGTTACTGGTACGAAGAGCATCAAGAAGTGAAGGAAACGCTTATTTGAGAAAGCAATACCGAAAATCTGGCTCCAGAAACGGTTTGCAGTAATAAATGAGTAAGTTTCTTCTTCTTGAACAGGATCGAAACCTCTGAAAGTAGAACTCTGAGTTTTACCGTCAGAATATTGACTTGAATCCTCGTAAAGAGTGTTCTGAACTGTTGCACCGTGAATAGCACAAAGTAGAGCACCACCAAGAATTCCTGCTACGCCCATCATGTGGAATGGGTTAAGCGTAATGTTATGGAATCCTTGAATGAAGAGAATGAAACGGAATATTGCTGCAACTCCAAATGAAGGAGCGAAAAACCAACTGTGCTGTCCTAAAGGATAAATAAGAAAGCAAGCAGTAAATACTGCAATAACTGCTGAGAATGCAAGTGCGTTATATGGACGGATACCAACTAGTCTTGCAATTTCGAATTGACGAAGCATAAAGCCAATAAGACTAAATGCGCCGTGAAGAGCAACGAAATTCCATAGGCCACCAAGCTGGAACCAGCGTGTTAAATCGCCCTGAGCTTCTGGTCCCCAAAGGAAAAGAAGACTGTGACCCATGGCATCGCCAGGAGTACTAACAGCGGCTGTGAGGAAATTGCATCCCTCAAGGTAAGAACTGGCTACACCATGGGTGTACCAGGAAGAAACGAAGGTTGTACCTGTAAACCATCCACCAATAGCTAAAAAAGCTGTAGGGAAGAGAAGTAGTCCAGACCAACCAACAAATACGAATCGGTCGCGCTTTAACCAGTCATCGAGGGCGTCAAACCAACCTCGTTCTGTTGCGCTTCCAACAGCGATCGTCATGGGAGGAGCGTTGCTGAGCTTTTGTATACGTGGGAGACTTTAACAACGATGACGGGGTTTGTGGGTAAATCTTTAACTTGATGAAATCCCTTGTATTGAAATGAGATAAAAGCAATGTTTTTTATTGCTACTTATTAAATCTCAAAAACTTAGTCTCTATAATGTTTTGAAAGGGATGTGCTTCCCAATTTCATGAACTTATGTCATCTGAATCAAATTTAAGCCAATCACAAAAAGAGTTATCTAGTTTGGTTTTAGAACAAAAAATTAAAGGTTCGCGTAAGGTTTCGAACTATTTAGTTGCTTCGATGCTAAGTATCGGTGGTGTTGGATTTTTGTTGGCTTCATTCTCTAGTTATTTTGGAAGGGATTTCCTACCATTAGGGAATCCCTCTACCCTGATTTTTGTTCCTCAAGGCTTAGTCATGGGGCTATATGGTGTAGCGGCTTTCCTATTAGCTCTTTATTTTTGGCGTCTTATAAGCATCGATTATGGTTCTGGTGTTAATAGATTTGATAAAAACAAAGGAGTTTTATCTTTATCTAGGAGAGGGCTATTAAAAAAAATAGAAATAGAAATCCCAATAGATGAGATTAAAGCTGTGAAATTAGAGGTTAGAGAAGGTTTTAATCCATTAAGAAGAGTATCTTTGAGAATTAAAGGTAGAAAGGATTTGCCAATATCTAGAGTTGGATCTCCTAAACCTTTGTTGGATTTGGAGAATGAAGGTGCTGAAATTGCGAGGTTTTTAGAGGTTAACCTTGAAGGAATTTAAAAAGAGAAATAAAATTACAAAGATTTTAAATAATTCAACTTTTAGATTTTTTCAATCAGTTTATATTTTTTTAATTTTCAATCTGATATTTATAACTGGATGTTCTGGTTTAAAGAAAAATGAAAATGTAGATATCTGTTCTTCTACAAGATTTCCATGCTTAACATCAAATGAATATGTTTTATTAATTACTAATAAAGGAAATATAAAGCTTGAGCTTTATGGGAAATCGGCCCCAATCACTGTTGGAAACTTTGTAGATTTTGTTGAAAAAGGTGCATATAATCAAACAATATTTGATAGAGTAATAAAACAACCATACCCTTTTTTAATTAGAGCTGGAGACAATAGTTTAATAGAAAATAAAAGTAACTTTTTAGGCACCAAAAAAGGAAAAATAAGATACATTCCTTTAGAAATAAAACTAAAAACGAACAATTTACCAACATATGGCAAAGAAATTGATGCGTCTAGTCAAATAAATAATATCGAACTTAAGCATAAAAGATCATATTTATCTATGGCAAGATCTAAAGTAGTAAATTCAGCAAGTTTGAAATTTTATATATTACTAAAATCTTTGCCAGAACTTGATGGAAGATTTGCTGTTTTCGGAAAAGTAATAAGTGGCATGAATATAGTTGATTTGATTGAAGAAGATGATTTTATAATTGAAGCAAAAAGAGTAGATTATTGATTTGAAAAAATTATATTTTAGCTTTTAACATTTCAGTGTTGACTCCTGAGGCCCTTTTAAGAGCAACTTTTCCCGTCCTGGCTATTTCTAAAATTCCATAAGGCTTCAACAAGTTTTCTAGAGCAACAAGTTTGCCTGGATCTCCAACAACTTCAAGTGTCAAAGCATTATCAGAAACATCTACAACTTTTGCTCTAAAAACTTGAACAAGATCTAAGATTTTTCCTCTGTTGTCAGATGATGCAGAGACCTTCAAGAGCATTAACTCTCTTTCTACGGCTGGTAAAGTTGTTAAATCAAGAACTTCTAAAACATTTATTAATTTGTTGAGTTGTTTAGTCATTTGTTGAAGAGTTGATTCGTCCCCTTGAACGACCATTGTTAACCTAGATATCCCTTTTGCTTCTGCAGGACCAACAGCCAAGCTATCAATATTAAAGCCTCTTCGTGCAAAAAGGCCTGCAATCCTGCTTAATGCTCCAGATTCATCTTCTACTAAAACCGAAAGTGTGTGCTTCATATTTTTTACTTAGAAGTTTTTAAGTTCTTCAGCCATTTCAGAACAATTTGATTGAAATGTTTAGGTAGTTCATCGTGAAGGCAATGGCCTGCTTCATTAATTACAGATAATTTAAGCCAAGGATGGAGCTTTATTAGTTTTTTTGCTAAAAATATAGGTATCAATTTATCCTCTTTGCCCCAAATCAATAAAATTGGTGGGCGATTGGGAAGGTTTTTAATCTTTTCAATGATATAGGGCCCTTTTGCAGAATCCTGTCTATTGCTCATTCCAATGCACATAGCTCTAAGAGCTTTGTAGGCATTGATTCTTCTGGCAGGGACTGTAACTATCCTTTTTAATTGAGTGTCATTTGAAATTGAGTTAAAATAAGCGCTTTGAAGGGCAAAGGTAATTAATTTTGTACTTGATATTAAATTTATTAAGCTCTTAATTGGAAATAAATGAAAAACAATTTTTACCAGAAAACTTTTAACTTTTAACATCCAACTTGGAAAAGAAAATTTAATTGGATTAATAAAAACTGGCTCTGGTAGTGGCGCTGCAATTATTGTTTTTATTAACTCAGGTCTCTCAGAGAGGGTTGTGATTGCTGTTAAAGCTCCTAATGAATTTCCAATTAATATAACCTTACCGTTTTTTTCAACATCTACAATTTCATCAAGAAAAGAAACTAATTGATTTGCCCAAAATTGATTCTCTAAATACTTTTTTTTGCTTTGAAGATTTTGCTCTGATTTCCCAAAACCTATTAAATCTATAGCGAAGACCCTAAAACCTTCTGAAGCAAAGATTTCTGCGTTATTTCTCCAATGATCGCTGCTGGCTCCAAACCCATGAATTAGAACAATTGGAGGATTAGATTCATTTCCAGTCACTCTGAAGTGAACCCGAAGATCATTGTAGGTCCAATATTTAGACTCACCCCAGTCAGGGGATCCAATGAGATGCTCTTTATTAAAAATATTTGACTGCATTTAGTTCAAGACTCACTTAAATTTTAAATTTATAATTTTTAAGCCCATTTTAAGTTTATTTTAAAAATTTGCGTATGCCTTTTTATTTTTATCTGAATGTATTGGCTTTAGGTTTTAATAGTAAATGAGTTAAATTATCTGAATGGCATCAGAAATTTTTGGAATCGCTGCAGTCTTTTGGGTTTTAATTCCCGTTGGGCTTTTAGGAGGAGTCCTTCTTTTGAAACTTCAAGGTGATTAATTTCCACAATCCATAGTTTGCCCATTTAAGCTCCAATCTTGTAATGAATTCAGCTATGCAAGTACTGGTGATTGGTGGCACAGGAACTCTTGGTCGCCAAATAGCCAAAAACGCCATAGATGCAGGGCACAAAGTGCGCTGCATGGTTAGAAGACCAAAATCTGCTTCATTTCTTCAGGAGTGGGGTTGCGAGTTAACTCGTGGCAATCTAATAAACAAAGAAGATATTGAGTACGCCCTTGATGGGGTTGATGCTGTTATTGATGCAGCCACTAGCAGACCTGATGATCCCCGCAGCGTTTATGAAATAGATTGGGATGGAAAATTAAATTTATACAATGCTTGCGAAGAAAAAAATGTAAAAAGAGTTGTATTTCTATCTTTGTTAGGTGCAGAAAAGTATAGAAAAATCCCATTAATGGACATTAAATACTGTACTGAAGAATTATTGGTAAGTTCATCTCTGGACTACACCATCTTGCAAGGTGTTGCTTTCATGCAAGGGGTAATAGGTCAATTTGCCATTCCTATCTTAAATAATGAACCAGTTTGGATAAGTGGAAATCCCACTGATATTGCTTATATGAATACTCAAGACATAGCTCGATTTGCCGTTGCAGCTTTAGACAGACCTCAAACCATAAAAGGAAGATTCCCTATTGTTGGTCCCAAAGCTTGGAGCGCTAAAGAATTAGTTGATCTATGTGAAAAGTTCAGTGAAAAGAGAGCAAGAGTCTTAAAAGTTTCTCCAACTATAATTTCGGTTGCTCAATCAGTTGTATCTTTTTTCGAACCAACCTTAAATGTAGCCGAGAGGCTTTCTTTCTCTGAATTGAGCGGTAGTGGCGGCAAGTTGGATGCACCCATGGATGATACTTATACGGCTTTTGGTTTGAATCAAGCTGATTCAACAACAATGGAGGGTTATATAAAAGAGTATTACGGGGTCATATTGAAAAGGCTTAAAGATATTGGAGTTGATCTGGATATTGAAGAGAAAAAGAAATTCCCAATTTGAGCTATTGCAAAAACATAGTTAATATGTACTATTAAGGAAAATCCTTTTCCTGATGTCAATTAGTCAAATTAAGAATCTTAATAGAAGACTCGAAAATCTATCTAAAGAAGCCACTAAGGAACTAGATAAGTTATGTGGTAATGAGTTATGGAAGAGTATTGGATTTGAAGCTTTTGATGGTTTGGCTGATGCTGGTTTAAGAGCTTCTGCGAATTATTATTATGGACAATTTCAAACTGCTCGAGAGTTGCAAGACATTTTTAGTTAAATATACATTTATTGGTTAATCAAAGACTTTTTAGAATACAATCATTTTAGTTAATTTGTGATGCAAAAAAAAACACATGATTGAAACATCCGGTGTGATTGAAAAAGAGCAAGGAAATGGATTCTATCTTGTTACTCTTGAACAGCCCGCTGGACATCAATGCTTGTGTAGGGCCGCAGGGAAATTGACAAAATTTAGAATAAAATTGCTCGCAGGAGATAAAGTTCTCGTTGAAATAAGTCCTTATGATTTAACAAGAGGTCGTATTACATATAGAGAAAGAAACGTAGGCCCTGGAGGAGGAAGACAAGGCGGCAATAGACCAGGAGGACCAAGAAAAAGATAATTCGCTAATCCACTAGTTCATCTAAAGCGGATTTATATTCACTTCTGGCTTTGACACCTCTCCATTGTTTTTTTAATTCCTTATTCTTGAAAAGATGTACTGTTGGAGTCCCGCTTACTTCGGCTTGTTTAGCAATATCTTGATCGTTCTCAATGTCAATCTCAACACCAATAGCTTTCCCATTTGATTCGTTAAGAACTCTATGAAGTTGAGGCTTAAGTATGTGGCAAGGCCCACAACTACTAGATGTATATATTACAAAAAGAGGTTTTTGAGTCTCATGATATAACTTCCTTAGGGCATAACTTCCCTTTTGCCAGGTTTTTTCGGGATCGAAATTTTCCTCGTTACTAACTTCTAAAGTTTTTGTTGTTTCAGCTTTTGAGGGCTCTAATTCATCTCTTTTGATCAGAGTTGCTAGTTTGTTTTTTGATAGCCATCTTTCGGCTGCTAGAGCTGCTTTGCAACCACTGCCAGCGGCAGTGACACCTTGACGCCATTCCGAATCAGCAACATCTCCTGCTGCGTAGACACCTTCCAAAGAGGTTTCTGGTCTTCCAGGTTCTGTTAGTAAGTAACCTTTTGAGTCTTTGGTTAGCTGATTTGTAAACAAATCGGTATTGGGAGTATGTCCAATTGCATAAAAAAGGCCTTTAGCTAAAATTTCGTCTTCCTGGTTAGTATTTTTTCGTTTGATTTTTAATTTCTCCAGCCATTCATTACCTAAAACATCTAAAAGCTCAGTCTCCCAGTGGATAGTAATATTGGAGTTTGCTTCTACCCGATCGGCCATTGCTGCAGAGGCCTTTAACTTTTTTGATCTGACTAATAAATGTACATGGCTACCATATTTAGTTAGATATTCAGCTTCTTCGCAGGCTGAGTCACCTCCTCCAACAACTGCTAACTCTTCGTTTCTGAATTGAGGAGTTGCCCCATCGCAAATTGCACAAGCACTGATACCTTTACTCCAGAATGACTTCTCGTTTTTAAGACCGAGTCTGTTGGCGCTTGCTCCTGTTGAGATGATTAAAGAGTTTGATTTAATATTTTGAGTGGGAGTAACAATAGAAAAGGGTCTTTTGCTTAGATCAACTGATATGGCATCTTCTTCAATTAGCTTTGTCCCCCATCTAACAGCTTGAGCTTTGATTAAATCCATCAATTCTGGACCTTGAACTCCATTAGGGAATCCTGGGAAATTCTCTACATATGTTGTGGTCATTAATTGACCACCAGGAATTCCACCTTTTTCAAAACCAGTAATAAGCAATGGCTGAAGATTTGCTCTTGCCGCATATATAGCAGCTGTGTATCCAGCGGGTCCTGAGCCTAAAATTACTATATTCTCAGTTTTTAATTCTTTTTTCTCGGCAGGCATGCCACATCAAAATCAGACTGAGTTATACGATATAAGAAAAAATCTTGAAAGTGTATTTAAAGCATAAAAAGGATTATTTTAAATTTCAAATTTATTAATTATTAAAGCTCTAAAAGTTCATCAGCGTCGAAATTTTCTTTTTGAAAATTAGGAACTTGTAAGGTGGAGGCTTTTAATCCCTCAGGGTAAGTGTTGATGCATGTAATCCATTCACAGAATTCCTGGCTGATAGCGTAACTATCTTCATATCTTTCTACGCTATCAAGTAAAGCTATTCTGCTTGCTGCCCAGCAGCTTGCGATACTTATTCTCTTGTTGAAAGAAGCATTCATAATTAATCCCCAACGAGGACACATTGACATGCCATTGGTAGATTAACTTGTGTTTTTTGGTACAAATTTGCGTTTTGTCTGGAAAACGAAATTATCACTTAAGATTTTAGATTTTCTTTATATTTGAAATTAACTGCTTTTTTTTGGGCTAACGGCGGTATTAATTGCTAATTGATATGATTATTCGAATACTTATTAGCTAGCAAATCAAACAGCTTCTGTATGATTTATTAATAGTTTTTCAACATCATTAATACCCTCAATCGCAGCATTTTTGGCTAATTCGAAATCGCCATTAGCTTCATCCTCTAATGCTTTAGCAATCTTATTTGTTAACTCTTCTTTTTTGCCTTCGATCATTACTATTATTTCATTCTCTATTACTTTTCTAACGGCTTTAGACGGTAATTTGTCATCTTTTGCTTCAGCAAATGTTCCTTGCACAAGTTCTTGTATAAACAATCGATGAACTTCGCTGCTTCTTAAGAAACTTTCAGTAGCGTTGATTATTCCTTCAACCAAAGCTTCGTCTGGCTCAGATTCTTTATTTGCAAGTTTGAATTCCCAGTCAAGATGTTTCCTTTGCCATCCAGAGGAATGGAGACTGGGCATAACTGTCTGAGAAAAAGTGTCTACAGACATTTCGTAAATTCTTTCTGCTAATCGCTCGCACCACTCTTTGCCGTGACTTTGCAAATTTTTTTGCATGGCTGTTCTTGGAACAGCATGGCCACCATGGTGACTATGGCAAACACCATCAGGACATTCGATCGCGGTGAGGCTCATTTTTTCTTGATCGATAACAATTTCTCATTTCCTTCATAGCCAAGAAAAACTATTAGGAAAACCTTTCTTAACTAAAAATGCTGGTATTCAAACGTTTCCTCTCCTAATCTTAAGGAGGATAAATATTATTACTTTGGTTAGTTTCTTAATTCCCTTCGAATCAGCTTTAGGGGAAACACGCGTTTCAGCTACTCCTGAGACTGTCAAAAAGTTTTTGGATTTAGGCTGTAAAATATTTTTTGAAAAAGGTGCAGGAGAGGCTGCTGGTTTCTTAGACAATACTTATGTTGAAGTTGGCGCTGAACTAGTTGAAAAGGAAAATAATGAAATAAAAAAAATTGTTGATATTGTTCTTTGTGTTCAGCCTCCTGAAGATAAATTTCTTAAACATTTAAAACCTGGCTCTCTCCTGGTTGGCTTGTTAAATCCATATGGGAATAATTTATTAGCCGAAATATTAAAATCCCAAAAAATTTCTGCTATGTCTTTGGAGTTGCTTCCAAGGATTAGCAGAGCTCAGTCATCAGATGCATTATCTTCCCAAGCAAACATAGCTGGATATAAATCTGTACTTTTAGCTGCCAGCGCACTCGATCGTTATTTCCCAATGTTGATGACTGCTGCTGGTACTATTCAACCCTCAAAAATTGTTGTTTTAGGCGCTGGGGTTGCAGGATTGCAAGCTGTTGCTACAGCAAAAAGGTTAGGAGCTGTTGTATACGTGAGTGATATTCGAGAGGCTGTAAAAGAGCAAGTCGAGTCATTAGGCGCAAGATTTATTGAACTGCCAAAGATTGATGAAGCCCCATCAGAGTCAGGCGGATATGCAAAACAAGTCTCTGATGAATTTCTTATTGCACAAAGAAAAGAATTGGCAATTCAATTATCTGAAGCTGACGTAGCAATTTGTACTGCTCAGGTTCCTGGTAAAAAAGCCCCTAAACTTATTGATGAGAAAATGTTGGATGATATGCGCCCTGGTTCTGTAGTGGTTGATCTTGCTGTTCTAAGTGGTGGTAATTGTGCATGTTCAAAACCAGGAGAAACTATTATTAGAAAAGGGGTCAAGATTGTAGGTGCATCTAATCTGCCTTGCTCAATACCGAATCATGCTAGTTCTTTATATTCGAGAAATTTATTGTCCCTTCTTAAACCAATGATTAAAGAGGGTAAGTTTTTAATTGATAACGATGATGAGCTTATTGCCGGTTCTTTGATTAGTAAGGATGGAGTAATACTCAAATCAGAGATTATTGAGAATGGAGGAACTGGGTCATGAGTTTTTTTAGTGAAGCTCTTTGGGTGCTTCTCCTTGGAAGCCTTTTGGGGTTGGAGCTTATAGGTAAGGTCCCTCCTACTTTGCACACTCCACTAATGAGTGGGGCTAATGCAATTTCAGGGATCACTATGCTTGCAGCTTTAACATTAATAATAAAATCTGGAGACAATTTACCTTTGCTGATTATTGGATCAATATCTCTTGGATTTGCTTTGTTTAATGTGATTGGCGGTTTCCTGGTTACAGACAGGATGCTTGCAATGTTTAGTCGTAAAAAAACTCGTAAATAGGATTATCTCTTATGACTTTTATTGCTCCCGTTAAGTTTGCTATTGATCTGCTGGCAGTTTTATTGCTTGCTTTAGGTATTAAAGGCCTTTCAAAAGTTAGATCAGCAAGAGAGGCAAATAGGCTTGCCGCCATTGCAATGTTGTTGGCTGCTTTTGGAGTTTTGCTTAACTCTCAAGGAACCATAGGCATTTCTATTGACTCTTGGATTTGGATAATTTGTGGAACTTTGATTGGTGGGCTTTTAGGCGCTTTCACGGCTAAAAAAGTTCCTATGACTGCAATGCCAGAAATTGTGGCTTTGTTTAATGGTTGTGGAGGAATGTCATCACTGTTGGTTGCACTTGGTGTTGCTTTGTTTCCATCTTCAGAAGGTTCAGATGGAGTGGTCAGCGAACTTGTTAGAAATTTCTCAATAGTAGTTTCACTTTTTGTAGGAGCTATTACTTTTTCTGGATCAATAGTTGCAATGGCCAAGCTTCAGGGTTGGCTCTCTACTCCTTCTTGGACCCAAAGTAAAGCTAGGCATTTCTTTAATATTTTTTGTGCTGTTCTGGCTTTGATAGGTGGAGTTTATCTTTCTATCGATGGACAAAATGGTCTTTTTCTTGTTGTAGTCGCCTCATGTTTGCTGGGTATTGGAGTGACTCTGCCTATTGGTGGTGCTGACATGCCAGTAGTTATATCTTTGCTAAATAGCTACTCAGGAGTCGCTGCAGCTGCTGCAGGCTTTGTCGTTGGTAGTCAACTTTTGATTGTCGCCGGTGCAATGGTTGGAGCTGCAGGACTAATACTTACACAAGTAATGTGCGATGGAATGAACAGATCTTTGGTTTCTGTGTTATTTGGCGGTGCACTTGGTGCTAGTTCAGTTGCCTCAGGAGGTGGAGGAGGAGAATATACAAATATAACTAGTTGCAGTCCTGAGGAATGTGCGCTCACCCTTGAGGCCGCAGAGAGAGTTGTAATAGTTCCAGGTTATGGTCTTGCTGTAGCTCAGGCTCAGCACACACTAAGAGAGGTTACCAGGGTATTAGAGAGCGCCGATATCGAAGTCACATATGCTATTCATCCTGTCGCAGGAAGGATGCCTGGGCATATGAATGTTCTCTTGGCTGAAGCAGATGTGCCATATGAGCAGTTAAAAGAAATGGACGTTATTAATCCTGAATTTCCTGCTACTGATGTTGTACTGGTTCTTGGAGCGAATGATGTAGTTAACCCTCAGGCCAAGAATGATCAGACTTCACCTTTATATGGAATGCCAGTTTTAGATGTTCAAGAAGCCAGAACCGTATTTGTTGTTAAGAGAGGGATGAGTGCTGGATATTCAGGAATAAAAAATGATCTTTTTGATTTGCAAAATACTTCCATGGTCTTTGGAGATGCAAAAAAAGTTCTTGGAGATCTTTTGTTGGAATTAAAGGAGCTTGGAGTTGGAAGTAAAGGATAAATATAAAAGAGAAGATTTGCTTTCCGATTTAGGAATAAGCCCTTTTAAAGAGCGCATCCCCTGGATTGGAGCTGATCTTCAGACACTAAGAGATACATTTGCATCCGATGAATTACCTGATATCAACTCATCAGAGATTCGTATAAAGGTTCCACCTTTAAAAAGTAGAAAAACAGGAGGAGGTTACTTAGTTGCGTACTTGGATAAACCATCAAGTTCATCGAGTATCAATGGCTTAGTTCTACTTCTGCATGGACTTGGTGGTTCTACTCGCAGACGAGGTTTGACCAGAATGGCAAGTGCTTTGGTGCAATCAAACTTCGCTGTTTTGAAACTTAATCTGAGAGGGTCAGATCCTTGTAGGGAATTTGTTGATGGTACCTATGCTGCTGAATGCAACAGTGATTTGATTCCTGTCTTAAGGCTTGCGAGAGAGATTTCATATCAATTAACTGAAGACTATCAATCTTCAAAAAATATTCCTGTCTTTGGAGCTGGAATCTCTTTGGGTGGAACTATTCTTTTGAATGCTTGCATGTGTGATGAGTCTTTATTAGATGGATTGGTATGTATAAGTAGTCCTTTGGATTTGAATGAATGCAGTTCTTCTATTGAAAGACCAAGAAATTTTATTTATCAAAAATGGTTGTTAAATCGTTTAATTAGGCAAACTTTAGAAGATCCTTTTGGGATAGAAGAAAGGGAAAAGAATGCATTGTTAATAAATAGAAAGGATAAAAAAAGAAAAATAAATGATATTAGATCTTTTGATAATTTGATAACTGCTCCAAGGTGGGGATATAAAGATGTTGGAGAATATTATGCAAAAGCATCTCCTTTCTTTTCTCTTATAGAAAATAAAAGATCTCTTCCTAAAACATTATTTATTCAGTCCAAAGATGATCCTTGGGTGCCCTTTTTGGCAGCTAAAAAACTAATGGAAAAAATGAAATTTTCTAATAATCAAATAGCTAATCAATTTATTTTTACTGAGAAAGGCGGACATAACGGATTTCATGGGGTTCACGGTTGTTGGGGGGATAAAGTTGTTTCTAAATGGTTTTTATCTTTCAAAACTATTTAATCTAAAAATTCATTTTTGTAATAGTTTTTTCTGAATAATCTAAGACTTCTTCCCTGGCCCAGCTGTCAATTTCAAGAATTTCATTGAGGCTTGGATTTAGATTTAGGTCACATTTATGTTTCTCGCAAATCGCCTCAATTACTTTTGGAATATCGATAAATTTAAACCTTTCTTCTAGAAATAGTTCTACGGCTTTTTCATTAGCGGCATTAAGCACTGCTGGCATTGTTCCCCCTATTTTTCCCGCGCTGTAAGCAAGTTCCATGCATGGATATTTTTTAGTATCTGGCTCTTTAAAAGTTAAATTGCCTATTTCAGTAAGCTTTAACTTTGGCCATGGTGTTTTAAGCCGACCAGGCCAACTTAAACAATACAAAATAGGGAGCTTCATGTCTGGCCATCCCAATTGAGCTAAAACCGATGAATCATCCAATTCAACCATCGAGTGAATGATGCTTTGTGGATGGATAATGATTTCGATTTGGTCATAGGAAAGACCAAAAAGATAATGCGCTTCAATTACTTCGAGTCCCTTATTCATAAGGGTTGCAGAATCTACCGTTATTTTCTTTCCCATGCTCCAATTAGGATGGCTAGTCGCATCCTTGACAGTTGCTTTTACTAAATCTTCTGCTTCCCAATCTCTAAATGCTCCACCTGACGCAGTTAAGTGTATTGATTTAAATCCTGGGGTAGGCACTCCAGTAGAGAGCCTTGCATTGTCAGCCCATGGCGTCCCTTGGAGACATTGAAATATTGCTGAGTGTTCAGAATCTGCAGGCAAGAGCCTACTTCCACTTTTTTTTAAAGCAGGAATTACAACTGGTCCTGCTGCTATCAAAGTTTCTTTGTTTGCTAGAGCTAGGTCCTTCCCTGCTTCAATAGCTGCAAGTGTTGGTAGGAGGCCAGCACAGCCAACTATTCCAGTTACAACAAGATCTGCACTTCCCCAAGCTGCTGCAGTATTAAGTCCTTCGGCTCCAGCCATCAATAAGGGCTTCTTGAATATTTTTGAATCTTCATTGAGACTATGTATTCGCCTAGATAGTTCTGGCAAAAGAGACTCATCGGCTAGTGAAACGACTTCAGGTTGATGAGTTTCAATTTGTTTGATTACTAAATCAAGGTTCTTTCCTGCTGTTAGTGCAACAATTTTGAATTGATTAGGAAACTCTTCTGCAATTTGAAGGGTTTGAGTCCCAATAGATCCTGTTGAGCCTAAAACGCTTATGGCTTTCACATTGTGAAGTCAATTATGACCAGTCTCCCATTTAAAGGTATAACCCAGTTATATATTTACCAGTTTCTTCTGGATTTTAATAGAGATTTATTATGCAAGAAAGGGAACAATGGAGATCAGGACTTGGATTCGCTCTTGCCGCGGCGGGTAGTGCCGTAGGCCTTGGAAACCTTTGGGGTTTTGCTTATAGGTCATCTCAAGGTGGTGGACTTGCTTTTCTTATCCTTTATGTATTGGTTGTTTTAGTTGTTTGCCTGCCTGTCTTAGTTGCAGAGATGGTCTTGGGGAGAAGCACTGCAAGTAGTCCTTTCATTGCTCCAATCAAAGCTGCTGGAGAGAATTGGAAGCCTCTCGGTTGGTTATTTGCAATAGCTTCTTGTGGAATTCTTTCTTATTACGCAGTGATAATGGGATGGACAATTGATACTTTCTTCCATTCCTTATTTATTGGCCTTCCCTCAGATATGACTGAGGCGGGAGAATTTTTTGGAAAAATTAGCAGTGGTAATAGTGTATTTGCAGGTCAAATAATTAGCTTATTATTAACTGCTTTTGTTGTTATTGCAGGCGTTCGTGGAGGCATAGAAAAACTAACAAAATGGGCAATGCCATTATTATTTGGACTCCTTTTGTTGTTAGCTATATGGGCTGCAACTTTATCTGGGGCATGGGAAGGATATACATCATTCTTACTTAAATGGGATTCATCTCAACTTTTTGATAAAAACACAATAAGTAATGCATTTAAACAAGCTTTCTTTTCTTTAAGTTTGGGTATTGGAATTATGGTTGCCTATTCTTCATATCTAAACCGTAAAAATCATCTTCCTAAAGAAGCTTTGAGAGTTGCAACTTTGGATACGGCTGTGGGTTTACTTGCCGGGCTGATTACATTCCCAGTTGTTATGAGTTTTGGTTTGAAAGATGTTATAAGTGAATCAACTGTTGGGACTTTATTTATTGCTCTTCCAACTGGATTTGCAAATCTTGGATTGTTTGGGAGATTGATTGCTGCTGTTTTCTTCGGATTGGCCTTTATAGCTGCTATTACTTCTTCTGTTTCATTGATGGAAGTGCCAGTATCTTCTTTGATGGACAGGCTAAATTGGAGTAGGAAGAAGGCAGTTTGGACTTCAACATTATTGATCTTCTTGATCGGAATACCGTCTGCTATTTCTACAGACTTTTTAGGCAAGTCCGATGCTATTTGTAATACACTCTTGATATTAGGTGGTCTTCTGATTTCAATTCTTTTGGGTTGGATTGTTCCAAATCGTTATGATGAGGATCTTGCAAATTCTAATGCTAATTTAAGAGTTAGAAAGTATCTAAAGTTTATGCTGCGCTGGGTGTCTCCACCAGTTATTGGTATAGGACTTTATTTAACAGTCTTATCTACAATAGAAACATTTGCTTAATTTTAAAGTTGTTTCCATTCAGTAATCCCTTTAGGTTTATCAATTAAATCAACTCCAATATTTTTCAAATCAGCTCTTATTTTATCAGCGAGTAAAAAGTCTTTATTAGCTTTTGCTAAGGATCTACTCTTGATAAGTTCTTCAATTTTATTAGTGTCAAGTTCAGTATTGTTTTTTGGTTTTTCTTGATTTAAATTTACTTTTAAGCCTAGAACTCCTGCCAACTCAGTGAGTAGTTCCCATTTATTAAAAACTTTATTTAAAATTTCTTCGTCAAACTCATTGATATCTTTTCCTTTTAATAAATTTAGGCACTTTCTAATAGGTTGAGACAATTCAAAAAGTATAGATAAAGCTCCAGATGTATTTAGGTCGTCATCCATATAGTTTTCAAAGTCTGATAATAATTTAATGGAGTCTTTATCAAGTTTACTGTTGGGAGATCTTTTTATCGATTTATCTAGGTTGATTTCGTTTTTAGCTTGATCTTTAATTTTATAAATATAACCAAAAGATAGGCAATTATTTAATTTTACCCAACCTTTTGAAGCTGCTTTTAGTGCTTCTTCAGTAAAATCTAGGGGCTTACGATAATTAGTTTGCAACACAAAAAATCTCAAAGTCATAGGTGAAATACCTTCATCTAATAAAGACCTAATGGTTGTAAAATTCCCTAGTGATTTACTCATCTTTTCCCCCCCCACATTAACCATTCCATTGTGAAGCCAGTATTTCGCTAACTCTTTTCCATTACAGGCTTCAGATTGAGCTATTTCATTCTCATGATGAGGAAATATCAGGTCTGATCCACCAAGATGAATATCAATACTTTCTCCTAATTCTTGTTTAACCATTGCTGAACACTCAATATGCCAACCTGGTCTGCCGTTCCCCCAAGGCGAAGAGTAACTAACCTCGCCTGATTTGGACTTTTTCCAGAGAGCAAAATCAAGCGAGTTCTTTTTACTTTCTTTTTGATTTGTTTTTAATCGTCCTGCTGCATTATCTATCTGGTTCTCAATTTCTCTTCCACTAAGTTTACCATAATTTTTATGTTTATCTACTGAAAAATAAACATCACCATTTGATGAGTAAGCTACTTTTTTTTGTTCTAAATCTTCTATGAAATTAATAATTTGATGAAGGCATTTTGTTGCTCTTGGCATGCTACTTGGTCTAAGAATGGAAAGAGTATCCATATCTTTGTGAAATTCATCAATATTTCTTTGACTTAATTCATCAGTAGAACATCCTTCTTTCTTTGCTCGATTAATAATTTTGTCATCAATATCAGTGAAGTTTTGTACAAATTTAACTTCAAATCCTTTCCAAATTAAAAACCGTCTTAATACATCCCAATTAAGATAACTTCTTGCATGACCAAGATGACAAAGATCATAAACAGTTACACCACAACAATATATTTTCACTTGATTAGGATTTATAGATATAAAATCCTCTTTCTTTTTGGATAAGGTGTTTGTGAATTTTAGGGACAATTTTTTAGATAAAAATGTGAGAAATTATTGAATTTGTCAGCAACTATTTTGCTTCCATCCAATTTACTCCAACGCCAGTTTCAACTATAAGAGGGACACTAAGTTTTATAGCATTTTCCATAGTGTTTTGGACAAGTAGTTTTGTTTCCTCCAAATCTCTGGGATCAACTTCTAGCACGAGTTCATCATGCACTTGAAGTAGAATTTTCGCTGACATTCCAGTCTTTCTTAAAGCTGAATGCAATTGAATCATTGCAAGCTTAATTATGTCTGCACTTGAGCCTTGAATAGGTGCGTTTGCTGCGGCTCTTAACTGTTGTGCTTCCATCCCTGCTCTTCTGGCAGTAGTTAAATCAATTTCATTTGGTGGAGTTCCCAGAAGTCTTCCAAGCCCATTTTTATTGAAATGAAAATATCGTCTTCTCCCTAGCAATGTTTCAACAAACCCTTGACTTAGGGCAAGTCTTTCTTGAAATTCTAAAAATTTAAAAACGGCTGGATAACGTTCTTTGAATTTACTTAAAAAATATTTTGCTTCTATTAAAGAAACGCCCGTTGATCTTGCAAACCTTTGAGCCCCCATACCATAAATAACCCCGAAATTTATTGTTTTTCCTATTCTTCTTTCATCGGCGTCAATGGTATCTTTTTCAAATAAAATTTTTGCTGTTAAAGAGTGGACATCTTCATTTTTTAAATAAGCATTTTTTAGTACTTCTTCACCTGAAAGATGTGTGAGTATACGAAGTTCAATTTGAGAATAGTCTGCGCTTAGAAGTTTCCAATCTTTTTGCGGAAGAAAAGCTTTTCTTATTCGTCTACTAAATTCAGTTCTGACAGGAATATTTTGAAGATTTGGATTGCTGCTACTTAATCTTCCAGTAGCGGTTACGGCTTGATTGAAATCTGTATGTACTCTTCCCGTTTCTTTTTCAATAAGCTGAGGCAAAGCATCCACATAAGTATTAAGCAACTTACTTATAATTCGATGCTCAATGATCATTTTTACTATTGGATGGTCTGATTCCAGCTTTTCCAATACACTTGCATCTGTACTCCATCCTGTTTTTGTTTTTCTTGATTTTTTCCTATCTAAATCAAGTTTTTCAAAAAGTAATTCACCTAATTGTTTAGGTGATGAAAGGTTAAACTCACTTCCTGCAATCTTATAAACTTCTTCCTCGATAGTATTTAATGTTTTTGTTAACTCTAAAGATAAATCTTTTAGATAAGGTGTATCAATAATGATACCTGTGGATTCTATTTCCGCTAAAACCTGCTCAAGTGGTTGTTCAACTTCTTTGAGTAAGTTAATTAATTTTGTACTTGTTTCTTTTAATCTATTAATATAAATGATTGCTAATTTTCTTGTTAAATAAACGTCCATCCCGCAGTACATACTTGCAGACTTAATGTCCACATAGGAGAAGTCTTCTCCTTTTTTGACAACATCAGAAAAACTTTTGGGCTTAAATCCAAATTCTCTATAAGCAATTTCATCTAAACTATGTTTAAGAGTTGCATCACATATATAATCTGCCAGTAAAGTATCAATTACAACGCCATTTAATATAATTCCATGTCTTAGCAAAATTAGTCTGTCGTATTTTGCATTCTGTAGGGTTTTAGGATTTTCATTGCTAGAGAACCAATCCTGAAGGGCAAAGATTACTTCTTCAATCTTTAATTGATTTATATGATTTATTTCTATTAAATCGGCTTCTTTCTTGTGATGTCCTATTGGTATATAAACTATATCTTTTAATGATTCACCAAAACAAAATCCTAATCCAACAAGTTCAGCTTTAAAAGGATTCAAATTGGTTGTTTCTGTATCAATGGCTATTGGTTTATTTTCATCAGTATGTTTCATTATTTTTGAAACAAAATCATTAAGTTCTTCCAGATTATCTATAATTTTAGGCTCTATATTAGGAATCTCTGTTGTTTCGTTAGTCCTAGTTAGTTCAATATTCTCACTCTTATTATTAGCTATCTTACTTTCTTTTGAAGAGGGATTATTGCCTTGTTCTGAAAATCCTTCTTTAGAAAATAGAGCTTTAAATGTTGAAACTTGTTTTAATAAACTATGTAACTCAAGTTCTTCAAGACTTTCAGTTAGTTTTGATTCGTTAATACCCTCTAAATTATGTTCTATTTTTTGACTTATAGGAATTTTAATTAATATTTCTGCAAGTTTTCTTGAGAGATAGGCATTATCTTTGTCTGCTTTTAGCTTCAATCTTACGGCTCCTTTTATTGCTCCTCGTTTAGCTTTTTCGCCTTCTTTTTCTAGCTCTTGGAGTGATTTATATACTCCATCAAGATCATTGTTTTCGTTTAAAAGATTTATTGCTGTTTTTGGACCAACTCCTTTGACTCCAGGAATATTATCTGAGGTATCACCAGTTAAGGCTTTCAGATCTATTACTTTGTTTGGATTTACGCCAAGTTTCTCCTTTACTCCCTCTTCATCAATCAGTCTAGGATTTCCGCTTTTTGCATAAGGACCTCCACCCATGTACAAGACTGCGATATCTCTTTTGTCATCCACTAACTGAAATAGGTCTCTATCTCCAGAAAGGATTCTCACACTCCATCCTTTATCAGCGGCATCATTGGCGAGTGTTCCTAAGACATCATCAGCCTCATATCCTGGGGCTTTGCATATAGATAGATTTAGACTTTCTTTGAGAATCTCTTCAAGCTGATCTAAATCTTGAAAAAATATGTCTGGTGCTACATCTCGATTGGCTTTGTAGTTTGGATCTTCCTTGTGGCGAAATGTTGGCTCAGCTGTATCAAAAGCAATTGTGATTCCTTTAGGTTTGATAGATTTGCAATTATCTAAAAGGCTTTTTAGAAAACCATAGGTCACACTTGTAGGAAATCCATCCTTTGTGGTAAGACCTCCTTCACCCCCTTTGCTAAAAGCATAAAAACTCCTAAAAGCTAGAGAATGGCCATCAACCAATAATAAAGTTTGCTTTTTTATTTCTTTCATGAAACATTCATGATGAGATTAAGTTATTAATTTTTCCTTTTTTTAGCCCAAGGAGGAAGATCAATAAAAACTTTCTCTCCTGGTTCTAACCCAGATATTATTGCAGTCTTACTACCACTACTTGTACCCAATTCAACTTTTTTAAATGTTGGTTGATTGTTACTTCCAACTACTAGTACTCCAGCTTTTCCTTCTTCTGTGACAATTGCAACAGTTGGAATAAGTGTATTGATTTTGGTTGCTCCCGTTTGAAAGTTGATATCAGAAGTCATACCTAGTCGTAAATCTTCAGGCTTATTACTTAATAACAACGTAACTTCAAATGAAGTTACGTTGTTGTTCTTGATTGCACTTGGAGAGATTTTGGAAACAACGGCTTTAAAGCGCTTGTCAGGAAAAGCATCTACTCTGATACTGGCTTCTTGACCTGTCTTTATTCTTCCAATATCACTCTCAGGAACTTTTGCAACTATTTCAAGCCCTTGAGAAAGTTTGACTATTGATGAACTAGTGGCCCCGCCCTCCCTTGATGAAGAAGCAGAGGTAGTAGGAGTTACGAATGCCCCAGGAACTGCGTACCTGCTGGTTATAACTCCTCTAAATGGTGCTCGTATGTTTGTCTCATTCTCTTCGACTTCTATTTGTTTGAATTTAGCTTCGCTTCTTAAAAATCTATATTTATATTCTTGGTATTCTTCTGCACTTATAGCACCTTCATCAAAGAGCATCTTCCTTCTGAGATAGCTAGCTTTTTGAGTCTCATAATTAGCTTTTATTTCGTCAATTCTAAATTCTAAGTCTCCAAAATCCATTTTTGCTATCAGATCTCCTTTCTTAACTTGATCTCCTTCCTCCACGAAAATCTCATCAAGTATTCCTTGTCTTTTTGGGCTTACATTTACGCTTTTATTTGCTTTTAATTCGCCACTGGCTGTTATCAATCCAGGCAAGCTGCCGCTCTCAGCTGCAATCGTAAATTCAGTTATATCTTTGTTAGATGCATTTCCTTGTGAAAATTTAAAACTAATTCCACCAACACTTAAAACCGAAAGTGCAATGATCCATAAAAATTTTTTCTTTTTGAAGTTTTTCCAAATCATTTTCATTTTGTGAAAATCAAGTGCTCAAGAGTTTTTGAAGTTTTGATGATGTAAAGAAAAAGCTTAAAAACTTCCCTTTGGAGATTTATAACTATATTTTCGCTGTTAAAGGGCACTATTGGGTTTAATTTAGTCAAATTAATCAGCTGGCTTCTTTCAAAGACCCATTTCAATGCTTAAGGCCGGAATTGTTGGACTCCCAAATGTTGGAAAGTCCACTTTGTTTAATGCTCTTGTAGCGAATGCTCAAGCTCAAGCAGCAAACTTTCCTTTTTGTACGATTGAACCCAATGTAGGTTCTGTTTCCGTACCTGATCAACGTTTGAATTTGCTTGGTGAACTCAGTAATAGTAAACAAATTATTCCAACTAGAATGGAGTTTGTTGATATTGCAGGCCTTGTTAAGGGTGCGAGCAAAGGGGAGGGTCTCGGTAACAAATTCTTAGCAAATATAAGAGAGGTGGATGCAATAGTTCACGTGATTAGATGCTTTAGCGATGATGATGTTATTCATGTTTCTGGATCAGTAGACCCATCAAGAGATATTGAGATCATAAATTTAGAATTAGCATTGTCTGATTTAAATCAGATAGAAAAACGCAGAACTAGATTAAAAAAACAAATAAGTACGAATAAGGAGGCAAAGTTAGAAGATGAGGTTTTGGAAAAATTAAGCGAAGCTCTAGAAAATGAAAATGCAGTTAGGGGTGTTTCATTAACTGATGAAGAAAAAAAATTAATTAAACCACTAGGCTTATTAACAGAAAAACCAATTATTTATGCAACTAATCTTGGAGAAGATGAACTTGCGAAGGGTAATTCCTTTTCAGAAGAAGTAAATACACTGGCAACGAAAGAAGGTTCTGAATGTGTAAAGATTTCAGCTCAAGTTGAGGCTGAGTTAATTGAATTGGGAGAGGAGGAAAGAGATGATTATTTAAACGGTTTAGGAGTTGATGAAGGAGGTTTAATTAGTCTTATTAAAGCCACATACCGATTGTTGGGTTTAAGTACTTATTTCACAACTGGAGAAAAAGAGACTAAAGCCTGGACCATTTCTGATGGAATGACAGCTCCTCAAGCAGCTGGGGTAATTCATACAGATTTTGAAAAGGGATTTATTCGTGCTCAGACAATTTCATATAAAAAACTGCTTGAAGCAGGATCTCTAGCGGAAGCGAGAAACAAAGGTTGGCTAAGAAGTGAGGGGAAAGAATATTTAGTGAATGAGGGGGATGTGATGGAGTTTTTATTCAACGTATAAGAGTTCAGTTATACCAAGTTTTCTTAGAGATTTTTGTGGCTATTCTAACTTTGTTTTAACTTTTAGCTGATTTATAAAGGATTTTTCTGACCTTGCTTAGACTCCTCAGCATACTTTAATCAATACATAAAGCTGAATCAACAATGCACAAGAAAATTAATATCTTTAATTTTACATAATAAGAATCAAAAAATATCTCATTAACTACAGTATATAGATGATAAAATCTTAATATAGTTATTAAAATATTGAAAAAACAGTTGATTATGAGAGAGGGAAAGAAGAAAAGTACTGAGGTAATAACTTTCTCTGTACCATTCGCGTTGAAAGAAGTTACAAAAAAATCTGATGTTAATATTAATAATTCCTCTAAATCTTCAAAGGAAAAAATAATAAATCGTGCAATAGATTTTCATATGAAAGGTAATATAAAAGAAGCTGCAAAATGTTATCAATTTTTTATTAATGAGGGTTTTAATAACCACATCGTTTTTTCTAATTATGGTTCTATATTAAAAGATCTTGGTAAATTAAAAGAAGCAGAATTATTTACTCGTAAAGCAATTGAACTTAACCCTGACTTTTCAGATGCTTATTCCAATTTAGGAATTATATTGAGAATTGTTGGTAAACCAAAAGAAGCAGAATTATTTACTCGTAAAGCAATTGAATTGAAACCTAATTTTGCTGATGCACATTATAACCTAGGTATCATATTGAAAGATCTTGGTAAATTAAAAGAAGCAGAATTATTCACTCGCAAAGCAATTAAACTTAATCCTGATCTTGTCGATGCTTATTCGTTTCTTGGAAAACTCTTACAAAAAATTGAGGAATTAATCTGATCAAGGAAAATAAGATCGTAATTCTTGGCCTTCACTTTGGGCACGATGCTGGTGTGTCTGTCTTGATAGATGGCGTCCCTAAATGTAATTTAATAAGAGAAAGACATAATAGAGCTAAACATTCTTTTGGTATTAATGTTTCTCATATTGAGTTAGCCTTATTAGATGCTAAAATAAAATTAGAAGATATAGATATGATATCTATATCTTCCACTCAAGACTATGAGCTCGTGGTAGTCGATCGACCCCATGAATTAAAACTTGAATATGGAGCGTACCCAGATATAAGTTTTACATCATCTCTTTATAATAATAATTTTAATAAAGAAGATGATAGTTTTAAAAGGCTTTTGTGTGGAAATATTTTAGATAAAGTTTATTCAAAAAATAATCGTTATGACGAACTAAAGCATATATTCCCTGAGCATAAAAAAATTAAAAAAGAGGACTTAGCTGTAACAAAGTCATTATTGAATTTTGCATCAATTGATTTTTGGGGCAAAGAACTCTGCTTAAAAGATATTAAGTATATTAATCTTAAAGAAATATTAAATGAGAAAGTAAAAATTCAAAATCTTTTTCATTTCCCAATGCGTATTAATTTGAAGGGAAGGGATATACCTGGAGTTGCTATTCAACATCATATGGCCCATGCAGCTTCCACTTTTTATAATTGTATATCTGATAAATCAATAATTTTTACTCATGACGGAGGACTCCCGCCAGGTCCAAGTTGCGGAATGATTTTTTATGGAGAATTAAATAAAATTTTTCCAATAGTTCCTAATCATCTTTTTATTGGAAGCTTATATACACAAGTTGGTTCTTTTTTAGGGTTTGGCTCGCATGGTGCAGCGGGAAAACTTATGGGTTTAGCTCCCTATGGTCAACCTGAATTCTTCAATCAAGACATGGTTGGGAATATTTTTGATATGCGTTCTAAAGGGTTCAAAAATCCAAGGATAGATTGGCTTAAATATTGTCTAAGATCGGCAAGAGCTAAAGGATATGATTTAGATCCTATAGGAAATACTAATCGTATTCTTGAGCCGATTTGCGTTGACATAGCAGCTAGTACACAAAAACTTTTTGAGGAAACTCTTTTGCAGTCAATTGAAGTTGTTTCGGATATGTGTATTAATAACCAACTTGATATTGCTTCACTTTGCTATGCAGGTGGGACAGCATTAAATTGTCCAGCAAACTCAAGACTACTAAAAAAAAGTGCTTTTAAAAGGATCTATATCCCTCCACATTGTGATGACAGTGGCTTGTCCTTAGGAGGAGCACAATATGTTTATCATCATGTATTAAATCACGCTCGATTAAAGCTATCTGAAAAATCATATTTATCCATTCCTTATCTTGGCTTGAGTAATTATGAAAATGAAACTAATGAAGCAATTAAAAAATTTGAAGATCAAATTAATATCGAGGAAGTAAGTGTAATCGAAGAGTCAGCTGCGCAAGACTTATATGAAAATAAAATTATTGCTTGGTTTGAAGGAAGGAGTGAAATAGGTCCTCGTGCTTTAGGACACCGATCATTATTGATCAATCCCTTATTTGCTGAAAATTGGGAACGAATGAATTCATTAAAGCAAAGAGAAAAATGGCGACCTTTCGCACCAGCAGTTCTAGAAGAAGATGTTGATTTGTACTTTCAGGGGTTACCTAATCAATCCCCATTTATGCTTTTTACTGCTCAAGTTATAAGCAATAAACTACCTGCTATTAAGCATGTAGATGGATCTGCAAGGGTTCAAACCGTGACATCAGAGACAGGCGGTTTATTTCTCATACTTAAAAAATTCAAAGAATTTTCAGGAATTTCAGTCTTACTTAATACCTCATTCAATGGTCCCAAAGAACCTATTTTTGAAAAACCTGCAGAAGCTATTAATTTCCTATTAACTACCAATCTTGATACTTTATATCTCAATAGAAAAAAAATTACAAGAAAAACAACTTCAAGTAAATAAATTGTTTTAAAAATATTTGTATTGTATTAACTGGTATAAATGTACATTATTTAGTTTTATTAAACATCTAGCGGTTAATTTACCTCAAGGACTCTCTGAGTTATCAATAGCCTTGAATTCTAACTTTTTTAATCAAATATCTTTAATTATCAGTGGATTCATAGCTAATTTCTTAGACATTAAGGTATCGAGAGAGATCAGGATTAAGGATGATCAATACCTTATTCTAGAAATGTTTTTTATCTATAAACTTACAAATATAAGCTATTAATCTTGCGCTAAATCGACCAAATGGATTTGATAGAGACAAGCATTTATCAAGGTAAGTAATTTCTTCAATTCTTTGATGTATTAAATTATGTTCACCTCGTATAATTAGTAACATTTCGACAATTTCATGCATCTGATTATATATAGGGTATGAATTATTATATCTCAAATAATACTCTAATTCATGTAGCTTTTTAGTACTATAATATTGGGTCTTAGTATAAAATAGTCTTAGCTCTTCTGAGTATGAAAACATAACTAGCTGGGATGAAATTTTTTATATAATTGATTTTCTGATAGTTCTATTCCAAAACAAACAACATCATCAAAGTCACCTTTTGAATGCATGTCTGACATATAATTTTTAATTTCTGAATCATCAATAGGCATTCCAAAGTTATTACAGTATTCTGACAATACCTTCATTGCTGCTTCATGATCATATAAGAATTTCTCGCAAATCTCTGATAAAACTTCACTCTCTAAATCTTTTATCATTTTTTTGAATTGATTAATATTGCTCATTAATGGAAGTCGAAGATATACTATTATTGATAATCAAAAAATAAAAAAATTGCAAAGCAATTATCACTATCTAATGTATTAAGATGACAGATATCGATGAAACATATGCAACATTTTTATGTTGTATTGATTATTAGTTTTGGTGTTTGATAATGTCTTTTAGGTGGATACTTATCAGAGTGCAGCAACTTGCTCACGTACCGATGTAGATGCTGTCGCTACTTTTCTAAAGTCATTAGCTTATATTCCTATTTCTGGGTGCTGGCAATGAAAAGCCAATAAGTATTAGAATTTTTATTGTCTTTATGGTTTGGCTAGATTTCTCTCATTGCCTTAGCAGTTCTAACTTTTGTAGTTTTTTGATTGTCTAATCAGAGCGAATTCCTAAAGGAGAGTATTCTTTGAAATCACTTCGAAGTATAGTTCCATCCTTAAAGCACTAGGATAGAGGTTCCTCTTTTCTATTGAATTCCATTAACCTTTCTCTAAATATTATTATTTAGAACTCCTTTGTAAATATAATTAATTTCATATCTATGGTGATCTCATGATATTTGCCATCTATCATTAAATACAATTATTAAATATATCTTTAATAACAATTAAAAAAAAACAATGAGAGCGCCCTCTTTAGACAATATTAAAAAATGGAATTACCTCCTTCTAAAGTATTTAGATGTAGAAAAAATAGATAATGATTTTAACAATATATTCGAAGCTAATGAAACATTTAATAAATGGTTTTCGGGGTATAAGATTAATGTATATAATAATTTAATACAAAGACAACTTAAAAAAAATAAGAATAAAAATTGTATTTTCTATTTAAATTCTAATAATAATGTAGAAAAATATACATACTTTGAAATAGATTTTCTTGTTAAAAAATTAGTTTTAGAAATTAATTTTGAGAAGCTTGCAAAAATAGCAATAATAGGTTCTCCATCTCCTGCTACATATATATCTGTACTTGCATCTTCATATCTAGGTTGTCACCACACGGTTCTAATACCTGTGTTATCGCAAAAATCAATTGAAAGAAGATTAGAAATATTTCAACCAGATATTATATTAAACTGTTCAAATAAAATTTTTATTAGTCATAATGAGCTATTAATATCAAAATTAGAAATACAAGAAAAAAAAATATATTTAAATAACAAATTGATAAATTTAAAAGAACAGAGTTGCCCCAAACCTTCAAAGATATATAAATCAAATCAACCTCTTTTTACTTTATTTACTTCAGGATCAACAGGATTCCCAAAGGGAATTACTCATTCGTCTATTGGCTATCTTTTGTTCTCAGCCTATACTGCTAATTACTATTTCAATCTTGACTCTAAATCTCTAATTTTATGTGGATCGGAAACTGGATGGATTAATGGTCATACATATAGTATTTATGCTCCCTTAATTAATAATGCAACATCAATTTTAATTAGTGATCCATCACATCTATCAAATCCTAAATATCTTGAAGATTGTATTGAAAAGTGTAATCCATCAATCCTTTATTTACCTGTTACAACAGTAAGACTTTTAAAGGCAGCATATTTAAATAGAAAAAAACGTGTTTTTACAAGTATTAAGTCATTAGGGACCATGGGCGAAATGCTTGCACCGTCAATAGAAAATTGGTTTAGTTCGCAGTTTTCAAAAATTCGTTTACCTATAGTAAATACTTATTTTCAAACTGAAACAGGTGGTATCTTATGTGCAAAAACTTATAAATCAAATACTGGAATCAAATCTGGGGAGATAGGTTCTTTACCTTGGTATTTATGTATTGAAACTAATGAAAAAAAACTAAAATTGACAGGTTCTCTGCCAGGAATGATGATAGGTTTATACGCCAAAGAGTTTTCTAAAACAATCAGTAAATATTTTCATAATGGTTATTTTAATCTCAATGACTATGGTTATATCTATGAATCCAAATTATTTGTCGAAGGTAGAACTGATGATGTTTTAAATATTAAAGGTATGCGATTTACCTCTGGTGAGATTGAATCATCTATTATTTCCTTAGATTCAATTATTGAATGTGCGGCAGTTGAGAATATCAATAAATTAGGAATATCAACTTTGCTATTATTTATAGTCTCGTCAGAAATTAATAATTCACTAGGATTACAAAGAATTGATTATTCAAAAATTTTGCTTTCTGAAATCAGAAAAAAAATAATCAATGATATAGGTACAAATCTGAATATATCTGAAATTGTGTTTGTTAAATCTCTTCCGAAAACTCCATCTGGAAAGATATTGCGTAGACATCTAAGGGAATTTAAATATGATCAAATTAGATCGAATCAAAAATTTACTGATAAAATAATTCTGGATAAAGCTGTTGAATTAGAAGTTACTCACATTATTTAAAATGAATGATTCATTAGATCTAAAAATAGTCAAAAGTATAGCTGATGAGCTTAGAATAGATAACTCTCAACTAACTCTGGAAACCAAACCACATGATATTGTTGAGTGGGATAGTATGACAAACATACTGATATTTCTTTTGATTGAACAACAATTTGCACCTGGAATAACTTTTAATGAATATTCTTCATGTCAAAATATAGGAGATCTCATAGCCTGTATTAAAGTGAAAAGTAAAAATTAGTCTATTTATCTAACTTGATAATAGCGGTAAAAGTTTTATGAGAGTAATACCAATACCTTAACGAATATCTATATTTATACTCTTTTTACAATCAAGATCTTACAAATTTTTTATCTCAATATATAATTATAAGACTGGGAAAATAATGCACTGAATTGTAAAATTCTATAAGTTTTCTTTTAATCTCTAATCAAATAGTTTTTCCTCGATTCTCATATTAAATATTTGAATAATGTATAGGATATGTTTTTATTACGTTGACATTTTTACCAAGATTTTTTAAATCAAGTTAGTATTTTCTTTGGTATTAGATTCTATTAATTTCTTTTATCTTTTCATTAATTAAATACTTAAGACATACTTATATTATAGCTGCATAAAGAAAAAATTATTCTTCAATGAATTAACTAGGATAAGATCTAGTGTAATATAGTACCAATGAAAGGATATAGACGGCTTTTATGGAGGAATCTGATCCAATAAAAAAGATTAATAATAAACCACCCGAAATAAAAACATACCATGTTCCATTAGTTCTAGGAGATTTTGAAGAGAGTACTTCTATTTACACGAATACCCTCACTAAGTCTTCTAAAGAACATATAATTAATCAAGCTATACGTCTTCATTCACAAGGAAAGACTTCTGAAGCAACCACCTATTATCAATATTGTATTAATAAAGGATTTTATGACCCTATTGTTTTTTGTAATTATGCACTAATATTAAGAGATCATGGAAAATTAAAAGAAGCAGCATTATTAACTAGAAAAGCAATAGATATTCAACCTGATTTCTTTGAGGCATATTCAAATCTAGGATCTATTTTAAAAGATCTTGGTCATTTAAAAGAAGCAGAATTAATACTTAGGAAAGCTATTGATATTAATCCTAATGAAGCCGAAGTTTATTATAATTTAGCGAATATTCTGAAGTATCTTGGTATATTACAAGAGGCAGAAATCTTATATCAAAAAGCAATTGAACTTAAACCTGATTTCCCTTTTGCTCAAATCAATTATGGAAATTTATTGTTATATCTTGGAAAGATAAAAGAATATATTGACTTCTCTAAGTCAATACTCGAATCAAAATCAGTTGATGATGGCAATAAATTGATAACTTCATTATCAATCTCAATCGCATATTTAATTGAAGGTTCATTTTTAGAATCTTTATTTTGTATTAATAGAACAAAAAATTTAATTGATCAAGGTAAGGTACATTCTATTAATGATAAAACAGATAAACAATATTTTTTATCTTTCTTTCTGTTTATTACATCACTATATCCTCTCCTTGAGAAGAAGACTTGTAGACTAGATTTAGAGAAAATACCACATTTTGGAGAAAGTCAATGTCTCTCTTTTTCTCATCAAACTCTCCCTTTAGGCTCTAAGATAAGTAAGATTCAACCAGTTTTAATTACTGGAGCTAAAGCTTCGTATTTTGCTAGTAAGGAAAATAATAGATGGAAAGATTCATTAATCCAGCAAGTCAAAAATCATAATTATAATGATAAGGTTTTTATTTCTTTTGGTGAGATAGATTGTAGAAAAGATGAATATATTCTTAGTTACGCAATAAAGAAAGATAAAGCTATTTCAGAAGTATGTAAAGAAACTATCAAGGAATATATAAATTATATGGAGATAACACTTTCTCCAATTTATAAAAAAAGATATTACTTTGGTGTACCAGCACCAACATTAAAAAAAGAATTTTCTGATGAATTAGATTTAAAGAGAAAGGAAATGATCAAAATATTTAATTCAATTTTAAAACAAGAAGTTTTATCTATGGGTTCCTATTTCTTGGATGTTTATGAATTGACTTCTACTGTAGATGGAGAAAATAACAATTTTCATATGTGTGATCCAACGCACCTTTCCCCTAAATGTCTTTCAATTTTATTTGAGTATCATTTATGTGAACCTGACAGCTATCCTGAATTGACTTCTTAAATTATCGCTAAAGCAATAGAAGTATCAACAAGTTTCATGATTTACTCTTGCTCCACTCACACTTACTTGCATATCTTTCGTAAATGTTTGCAAACCCTTTTTCAACGAGTTTTTCTTGGATATTTATAGGTCCTTTGGATAATTCAGCAATTGTTCTTCCGTTTTTATCCTCTGCGATGCGCCTTATGGTTACTGTTGAATCAGCAACTAAATCGTTGAGATAATCTTTTGCTGCTTTGGCTCTGACTGGATCAGCTCTTTTACCTCTCAATTCAGGAGTATCAATACATGCAAGTCTGATTCTTTCTCCTTGTTTTGTTGTGCATGTATCCCCGTCATAGCAGCTTTGAATCATCACAGTTGGGTATTGTCGGTCAGTTGGATAAGCAATCAGTGTTTTGAAAAGCGCAATCAGGGCTAATACAAAAATAATGAATAACCCTGTAAAAAATCCAATCATTAGATTTCTGATAAATCGTTGTTCTGAGCTCAGCATTTTTTTGACATTTTATTTAGCCTTTTTCGTTGATCTAATTTCGTTTGTCTGTTCTAACTTACGTCTAACCGTGTTTTATCGTAATCGATTGGTATGGCTTATTTGAACCTAATTTTTATTCAACTATTGGCAGACTAGCGGCACCAAGGTGACTCGTCGTTTTGTTTTAGTCTGTTCTTGCTTTTTTAAACTTTATGGAGCATTTGATTAATACCTAACTTTTCAACCCTTAAAGAAGTAGATATAAAAACTTTAACATTTTCCCTGATCAATATTGAATAAAAACATCTTGGATGTATAAGCTACCATTAGTCTTTACTCTAGAAGTGGAATGGAGAGTGCAGGTGACAATCAGAAGAAAAAAAACAACCACTTTAATAAAGTAGAAACATTTCCAGTGCCTATCGCTTTGCCAGGAATTAACAATAAAAACACTCTTACAACTAAAATTTCATCTGATGTATCTAGGGAAGAAATAATTAAACAGGCAATTAATTTTCATCTTCAAGGTAATATTCAAGCAGCAATAAAACACTATAAAAAGTTGATAAATCAAGGATGTAATGATCACAGAATATTTTCTAATTATGGAATTATCTTAAAAGACATTGGAAAAATAAAAGAAGCTGAGCTAATACTGCGTAAAGCAATTGAATTAAATCCCAAATACGCTAACGCTTATTCAAATTTAGGATTGACATTGAATGGTCTCGACAAACCAAAAGAGGCAGAATCATCAATTCGTAAAGCAATTGAACTTAATCCTGATTTCGCTGATGCTCATTTAAATCTTGGAAATATATTGAAGGATCTTGGCAAATTACAAGAAGCAGAATTATCTACTCGCAAAGCAATTGAACTTAATCCTAATTTGGCTGAGGCACATTATAATTTAGGAGGTATATTACAAGATCTTGGAAAGTTAAAAGAAGCAAAATTATCAATCCAAAAATCCATTAAAATTAAACCTGACTTTGCAATTGGGCACTATAAACTTAGTCTTTTATACAGTGAGGAAAATGCTTATATTAAAGCTTATAAACAAATTATGTTGGCTAATAAATATGACTCTAAGAATCATATTTTCCAAGGAGAGCTAACTCGTCTTAAATATATTATTGGTGAATATGATGAAGAAAAACCTGGAGTTAATACTCTTTGGACTGATCAGGATGATTATTTTTATGAGGATAATAATTCAGATATTCTATTAGTATCTTTCGGTAGCATGGGAAGAGAAGGACAATTAATTCCCTCATTTAATTTCTACAATCTACTAAAAAATGATAAATCATTTGATAAGCTTTTTGTTCGAGATATAGACAGGAATTATTATCTAAGAGGTCTAAAGAATAGTACAAAAAATTTAGAGGAGACGATTGATTTATTAAACAAGTTGACTTCTTTGAAAAGGTATAGAAAGAAAGTCACAATTGGAGCATCCTCAGGGGGATTTGCAGCTATTCTCTTTGGAAATATACTTAATTTTTCAAAAGCAATAGCATTCAATCCCCAAACTGTTATTTCTGAAGAGAAGGAAAGCATTATCAAAGACAATATATATACAGTAGAACTTTGTAAGTATTTAAGAAATCTAAATACTTCAAATTCTTTATATCAAAAATGCTTGAATCTTAAAAACCTCATACCATTTAAAGCGAAAGCAGAAGTTCATTTTTCTAATCTCTCAGAAATTGATAGGAACTATGCAAATCTAATTGAACATGAGAACTGTAAATTAATCAAACATAATTCATCTAGTCATTTATTAGCACTTCAACTTAGAGACTCAAAAGAGCTTAAAGCTATAATAGATGATAGTCTAGATAGATAGATAGATTTAGACTTGATTAGTCTATTATAAAATCAAACTCCTAACTAAAAAATAATGCTTTATTTTGCTAGAAATTTATTAAACCAAGAGCAATCAGATAAGCTGCGAAAACGTTTAATTCTTTCAAATAATTGGGCTGATGGAAAGATTTCAGCAAAAGGTTCTTTAATTAAGAGAAACCTTCAATTAAAGAATTGTGAAGAGAAGACTAGTATTGAGAACGATTTGATTGAGTTAATTAAAAATAATTCCTTAATTAGTAGCTTTACTTTTCCAGCAAAGATTTTGAATGTCTTATTTACAAGAACTGGTGTTGGAATGTATTACGGCCCTCATGTAGATCTTCCATATCTTCCAGATGGTCGAAGAGATCTTTCTTTTACAATCTTCTTAAATAAGCCCGATGAATATGAGGGTGGAGAGTTGATCTTATATATACCTCCCGAGACAAAAAAAATCAAACTTAATCAAGGAGATATTATTATCTATCCAACTAGGTATCTACATGAAGTAAAGGAAGTAACTAGTGGAGAAAGAATGGTTTGTGTTGGATGGATAGAGAGTCAAATTTCAAGAGATGATGAAAGAGAAGATCTTTATTTGCTTCGTAGTTCTATATCTCAGATAATAGAAAAGTATGGCTATACGACTGAAGTACAAAACCTTAATCTAAGTTTTAATAACATATACAAACGCTTTTTAAATTAGATTTATTGAAGACTAGTCTATGAAATCTGTACGAAAAATCAGAAAGAGAAGAAAAGCCTAATCGCCGTTAATGTTTATTGGCATTTTTACTTTATGAATAAAAAAGCTGCAATATAATTGCAGCTCAGATTATGTATTTCTATTTATTTGAATAATGCCAAAATTAAAACGATTTTAATTTTTAACCAAATAAAGCTGAAGCCACACCAGCAACGGCTATTACTATTCCACCCCATTTGATTACAGGCTGGTTCTTGTCATAGGTATTTGAGACAAGAATTGCAGCGAGGAGGATTTCTACAAGGTTCTCATTAATCATGGGTCGAAGCCAGAATTGTAGTTTTCGATACTTTTTCTAGCTGATATTTGTTTGATGGGCAACAAATATTAAGTACTTTCTGATTAATTAGCGCTAAGGCTAAAAAACTATCCAATACATCTAGCTTTGTCATTGTCAGCTCTTGGTTGAATCTCAATATTTATAGTTTTGGTGTTTTTCTCTAACCCTGGTTTTTCCCTCTAA